>NZ_JBQFWY010000074.1:0-500 GCF_056540565.1 Ruegeria sp. AM9 | reverse complement strand
CGAGGCCTACCCGATCCTCTACACCTCCGAGTCGGGCCGCGTGGCGCATGAATGTATCCTCGACACCCGTCCGCTGGACGCCGAGGCGCATGTCACCGTCGACGACATCGCCAAGCGCCTGGTCGATAGCGGCTTCCACGCCCCGACCATGTCCTGGCCGGTCGCAGGCACCCTGATGGTGGAACCCACCGAGTCCGAACCGCAGGCCGAGCTGGACCGCTTCTGCGACGCCATGCTGTCGATCCGGGCGGAAGCGCAGGACATCATCGACGGCAAGATCGACGCGGAAAACAACCCGCTGAAAAACGCCCCCCACACGGTGCGCGATCTGGTCGGCGACTGGGACCGCCCCTACACCCGCGAGCAAGCCTGCTTCCCGCCGGGCTCGATGGGCGTCGACAAATACTGGTCCCCCGTCAACCGCGTCGACAACGCATACGGAGACAGAAACCTCGTCTGCACATGCCCTCCAATGGACGCATACAAAGACGCAGCCGAGT
>NZ_JBQFWY010000073.1:0-504 GCF_056540565.1 Ruegeria sp. AM9 | reverse complement strand
TCTATCACGGCCCCGACGGCATCAAGGCCATCGCGCAATCGGTGCACCGCAAGACCTCGCGCCTGGCCGCCGGTCTGGAAGAGGCGGGCTTCTCGGTCGAACCCGAAGTGTTCTTCGACACCATCACCGTTGAGGTCGGCCATCTGCAGACCGTGGTGATGGAGGCCGCCGTGGCACGTGGCGTCAACCTGCGCAAGGTGGGCGACAGCAAAGTGGGCATCAGCCTCGACGAACAGACCCGGCCTGAGACCATCGAGGCCGTCTGGGGCGCCTTTGGCATCGACCGCAAGGATGACAGCTCGAATAAGCAGTACCGCCTGCCGGATTATGCGCTGCGCGAAAGCGCCTATCTGACCCACCCGATCTTCCACCAGAACCGGGCCGAGGCTGAGATCACCCGCTATATGCGCCGTCTGGCCGACCGTGACCTGGCGCTGGACCGGGCGATGATCCCGCTGGGCTCGTGCACCATGAAGCTGAACGCCACGATCGAGATGATCCCGG
>NZ_JBQFWY010000072.1:0-504 GCF_056540565.1 Ruegeria sp. AM9 | reverse complement strand
CCGGGATCATCTCGATCGTGGCGTTCAGCTTCATGGTGCACGAGCCCAGCGGGATCATCGCCCGGTCCAGCGCCAGGTCACGGTCGGCCAGGCGGCGCATATAGCGGGTGATCTCGGCCTCGGCCCGGTTCTGGTGGAAGATCGGGTGGGTCAGATAGGCGCTTTCGCGCAGCGCATAGTCCGGCAGGCGATACTGCTTGTTCGAGCTGTCATCCTTGCGGTCGATGCCGAAGGCGCCCCAGACGGCCTCGATGGTCTCGGGGCGGGTCTGTTCGTCGAGGCTGATGCCCACTTTGCTGTCGCCCACCTTGCGCAGGTTGACGCCACGGGCCACGGCGGCCTCCATCACCACGGTCTGCAGATGGCCGACCTCGACGGTGATGGTGTCGAAGAACACTTCGGGTTCGACGGCAAAGCCCGCCTCTTCCAGACCGGCGGCCAGGCGCGAGGTCTTGCGGTGCACCGATTGCGCGATGGCCTTGATGCCGTCGGGGCCGTGATAGA
>NZ_JBQFWY010000071.1:0-507 GCF_056540565.1 Ruegeria sp. AM9 | reverse complement strand
ATCCCCGGTTCGGTGGTCATGGAGCCGTCCTTTCTGCGTTGCCTGTTTCTTCGATCAAACCCAGCGCCTCGTCATGCCGCGCGGGGCGGGATGCGCATCTTAACCACGATACGCGAAATACGCGCGGACAGGGGCAGTGAAGGTCAGGCCCATGCTGATGATCGCGATGATAAAGCCGATGATCGCGGTCGCCGGGATCGAGACCAGAAAATCAACGGCTATCGCGGCGCGGATGCCAATC
This sequence comes from Ruegeria sp. AM9, assembly GCF_056540565.1. NCBI lineage: Bacteria > Pseudomonadati > Pseudomonadota > Alphaproteobacteria > Rhodobacterales > Roseobacteraceae > Ruegeria > Ruegeria sp. AM9. The sequence goes on along the minus strand of NZ_JBQFWY010000071.1, from coordinate 266 downwards.
ATGCTGCGCTTGAGGATGGAGGCGATGATGCAGGTAAAAGTCACCATGTACCCCAGCATCGTATAGAGCATCAGGTTGGCGGCTTGCGGTCCGGCCAGCTCTCCGACCTGCAACCCGTGGAACTTGAAGGCGGCAAAGAAGCCAAAGGCCAACAGGATTTTCAGCGCGTTCAGAATGAAGAGCACGCGCAGGGTGACGGGCTTTGATGCACCGGGTGTCGGGTCGATGGCGGTCATTTTATCTCCCTTTCGGGTTGGGAATTTGCG
>NZ_JBQFWY010000070.1:0-510 GCF_056540565.1 Ruegeria sp. AM9 | reverse complement strand
GACCTTCCCACCTATGCTTCGGGTGTCGCGACGCCTTTGACCGTGACGTTGACTGCTCCTGGCGGAGACGTGCGATTTGAGGGCCGCGTTAACCTCGCTGGTGAGATGGACGGCAATTTCCACGTCAGAACGCAAAACACCGAGCGGATGCTGGCAGCCTTCGGTCAAGCTGGCGTTGGCGTACCACTGGGGTTGGGGACGGCGGCAGACATATCGGGGCATATGACTTACACGCAGGATGGTCGCATTTCTGTTCGCGATATGATTGCTCAACTGGACGAAAACCGAGTGACCGGCGAGGCGGATATTCTGATCTCGGATCCTCCACAAATCACGGCGCGGCTGGACGCTGGTGACTTGGACCTGTCGAAATATAACACGGCCCCGGCAGGCCCGTCAGGCGGAACAAGCACAGGTCCGGTTAACGACAAAGGGTGGTCCACCGATCCTATCGACGCATCGGCTTTGGCACTGGCGAACGGGAAAATTCGGCTGAAGGCCAGCTCGATT
>NZ_JBQFWY010000069.1:0-516 GCF_056540565.1 Ruegeria sp. AM9 | reverse complement strand
TGAAGAGCACGCGCAGGGTGACGGGCTTTGATGCACCGGGTGTCGGGTCGATGGCGGTCATTTTATCTCCCTTTCGGGTTGGGAATTTGCGGCAACGCGGTGTTTGCTGCCGCGTAGCCGGAATGCTATCCATCTGGATAGGAACCAATTACTATCCAAATGGATAGAAAAGGCAAGGAGGAATCCGTGGCACGGAAACGCAAGACGGATCACGACAGTGCTGTGGCGGGTGCGCTGGACCTGTTTTGGCGGCGGGGATATCACGGGGCCAGCACCCGGGACCTGGAGCAGGAGACAGGGTTGACCCGCTTTACGCTGCAGACCACCTATGGCGGGAAAGAGAAGTTTTTCCTAAAGACCCTGGACACTTACCTGGACAATGCCGAGGCCCGGCACTTTCCCGATGCAGATACCTACACGCTGGATGATCTGGGGGATTGGTTCAAAGGCATCGCCTCAATCGACCGCATGCCGAAGATCGAGGATGCAGGGTGTCTTGCCTTCAATTCGATCAGT
>NZ_JBQFWY010000068.1:0-517 GCF_056540565.1 Ruegeria sp. AM9 | reverse complement strand
GAGCTTATTCAGGCGCAGGGTGGCCCGAACATCAAACTCGGATTCACTGAGTTGTTTGGTCTTGCTAAGGCCAGCAAGGGGCCAGAAGAACACGAAGTGGTTCGGGAAGTCGTCATAGGTGCAGGAGACGGTATCCCCTGTCAGCAGGTCTTCTGCTTCGAAGGTCTGACCGTCGGTGGCCAGCAAGAACCGCACCTTGTTGCGTTTGGTTTGGGTGGCCTTGCTATCTTTGAGGTCCGTCAGCGTTTGCGGCACGTGGCCCACATCACAGGTCTTCAGGTGGATATGGCCCGATTGCAGGACCCCATCGATGTCGGACTTGTTTGAGGCCCCGCTGCGGAGCTTCTTAATCGCGGTGGCCTTGTTGCCAAAGGCTTCTAGGAAGGCGAAGGGGAACTCGGCCCCGTCAAAGGTGAGTTCTGCAAGTTCCGTGATGGCCTGTTCGATCTCAACTGCGTTCATGACGGCTTGCCCAGAATGCCTTCCACGAGGCCGTTGTACCGCGATGGGTCAAACT
>NZ_JBQFWY010000067.1:0-521 GCF_056540565.1 Ruegeria sp. AM9 | reverse complement strand
GGCGATGCTGTCCAAGTCGTTCTCGACCTACCGGATGGAGCTGTCGCAATACGAATTCCAGGTCAGCGACGACAACGGCGTGTTCAGCGGAGCCATCCTGAACGGCGCTCAGCTGAACGCTGAAACCGGCGCCTATACCGATCAGGAGCTTTCGACCGGGGCAGACGGGCGGTTGTCGGTGACACCGTTCTTCCCCGACTTCAGTTTCCGCAGCCCGGTGATGTATCAGATCCGCAACACCGTGCCCGATGGCCGGTTCCTGATCGGATCGAACCTGCAAAAAGGCACGGACTGGGTCGAGCTGGATTCCAACACCTTCCGCCGGGTGCAGTTGCGGCCTGTCCAATCGACCGGTGTTGACAACTTCATCAGCTATTTCTCGACCCCGGCGCTGTTCAACTCGATCAAGAACTCGCTGTGGATTGCGGTCGTCAGCACCATCATCACCGTCACGCTGGCCTTCTGGTTCGCCTATGCGCTGAACCGCAGCTGCATGCGCTTCAAGGGTGTGTTCCGGCTGG
>NZ_JBQFWY010000066.1:0-521 GCF_056540565.1 Ruegeria sp. AM9 | reverse complement strand
GGCGATGCTGTCCAAGTCGTTCTCGACCTACCGGATGGAGCTGTCGCAATACGAATTCCAGGTCAGCGACGACAACGGCGTGTTCAGCGGAACCATCCTGAACGGCGCCCAGTTGAACGCTGAAACCGGCGCCTATACCGACCAGGAGCTTTCGACCGGGGCAGACGGGCGGTTGTCGGTGACACCGCTGTTTCCCGACTTCAGTTTCCGCAGCCCGGTGATGTATCAGATTCGCAACACCGTGCCCGATGGCCGGTTCCTGATCGGATCGAACCTGCAAAAAGGCACCGATTGGGTCGAGCTGGATTCCAACACCTTCCGCCGGGTGCAGTTGCGACCGGTGCAATCGACCGGTGTTGACAACTTCATCAGCTATTTCTCGACCCCGGCGCTGTTCAACTCAATCAAGAACTCGCTGTGGATTGCGGTTGTCAGCACCATCATCACCGTCACGCTGGCCTTCTGGTTCGCCTATGCGCTGAACCGCAGCTGCATGCGCTTCAAGGGTGTGTTCCGGCTGG
>NZ_JBQFWY010000065.1:0-526 GCF_056540565.1 Ruegeria sp. AM9 | reverse complement strand
CCGACCGCCGGATGATCACCCTGCGGGATATCGAACCGTTTCAGACCCGACGCGACTTCCTGGGGGTCAACCAGACCCGCAGCTTGTACCAGCGCAGTCGCGGCCACGGTCCATTTTTCAAAGTAATCCAGCCGCAGGTAATCCGCGGGGGCAATCCGTTCGATTGCCGCGCGGTGTTCATCGGCGCAGAAAGGCACAGACCACGCCAAAGCCTCGGTCAGGGCAAAAGCGCGCTTTTGCCAATCGTGATCAAAGGCCCGATCCTGATCGCAGGGAACCGGTCCAAACCCGTGCATCCCGCCCATATCATGAATGCCGTCCATACCCTGCCCCTAAACCAAAGCCGTGCCGATCATGCCGTTGCGGGTGACACGATCAGCCAGTTCCGCAGCGGAAAGCCCCTCGGTCCTGTCGAGGCGGCGTGGCAGAACCAGATAGCGGATCTCGGCCGTGCTGTCCCAAACCTTGATCTGCACCTCATCGGGCAGGCTGACACCAAATTCCGCCAGAACCGCACGAGGTTCAC
>NZ_JBQFWY010000064.1:0-527 GCF_056540565.1 Ruegeria sp. AM9 | reverse complement strand
GCATCTTGTTTGGAGCTATGATGCCAGCGGTGTTGGCTTGCTTTTGTCGATGACAATCTTCCGTGGCAAGCCGTTCGCCTCAAGCGCACGAGCGAAGAACTTGGTCGCGGCCGCTTTGTTCCGGCGCTTGGATAGCATGAAGCCCAGGGTCTTGCTGTGTTTGTTGATGGCGCGATAGAGATAAACCCACTCACCCTTCACTTTCACATGGGTCTCATCCACGCGCCTTGAACGGTCGGCAGGACGCTTTTGTGCCGCGAAGCATCAGCTACGAGACCAGCGTATCTGCTTACCTAAGGATTCAGCGTCGCGTGATCCAGTTCAACGCTTCGTTCCGCCAGGGTTTCCACAGATTCCTGTATGAAACGCCGTAACGAAGGTAAAAGAAAACCGCGAACAGGATCATATCCTTTGGAAAATGCGCGCCCTTAAATGAAATCGTCACGGCCTACTCCTGTCATGTTCCAGTGTGCGCTACCAGAAATGCTCTCGACCTGACAGGCAGGGGCGACGTTTGTGACAGAACC
>NZ_JBQFWY010000063.1:0-533 GCF_056540565.1 Ruegeria sp. AM9 | reverse complement strand
CTGTCATGGATTTGGGTGCAACGATCTGTACTCCAAAATCTCCGACCTGCGGCATTTGCCCCCTGCATGCGGCCTGTCTGGCGCGGAAGGCGAGGACGCAGGTGGAACTGCCGCAAAAAACGCCCAAGAAGCCCAAACCCACCCGGCTGGGCCACATCTACATCGCCCAACGCGGAGATGGTGCCCTGCTGTTGGAACGCCGCCCCGATAAGGGTCTGCTGGGCGGAATGTTGGGCTGGCCCGGCTCGGACTGGTCCGAAACACCGCTGGAAAGCCCTCCGTTCCCGGCGCGATGGCACGAAATCCCCGGTGAAGTGAGACACACCTTCACCCACTTTCACCTGATCCTGCGTATTTGGACAACCGAATTGCCAGACGGTTGCGATCCGAACGGTCTGACAGTCATGGACAAACACCAATTCAGGCCCAGCGACCTGCCCACGGTTATGCGCAAGGCTTTTGACCTCTGGCGCGGCCAATAGACCGCTGGGCAAAGCCCAGTGCGCGGTCTACGGTGCCGCCAACGTTTCGGA
>NZ_JBQFWY010000062.1:0-534 GCF_056540565.1 Ruegeria sp. AM9 | reverse complement strand
GGGTCAGATCGCCGATCAATGTGGGCGTCCAATACCGGTTCAAAAACGGCACCCAGCTGACCACATCCTATCTCTATGGCACCACGCTGGGACTGACGCTGAGCTATTTCATCGACCCGCGCAAGGCGGTGACGCCCGGCGGGCAGGGCGCCGCCCCACCGCCGCTGAAGCCCGAAGCCCAGATTGCCGCCACCGCCCGCGCCCCCGGCGACATCCGCGACCGGATGCAGGCCGCGCTGGCGCAGGAAGGGCTGCGGCTGGTCTACCTGTCCGGGACCGGCGACACCGTTCAGGTCGGGGTCGAGAACACCCGCTATGGCCAGGCCGCCCAGGCGCTGGGGCGCACCGCCCGGGTGCTGGCCAATGAAGAACCGCCGCAGACCGAACAGTTCGACATCGCGCTGATGTCGAACGGCGTGCCGCTGAGTGCGGTGCGGGTCAACCGCGACGACCTCTATGAGCTGGAGCACGACCCCGACAATGCCTGGCGCAGCTTTGCCCGGGCTCAGATCTCGGACACGATCCCGCTGCTGC
>NZ_JBQFWY010000061.1:0-534 GCF_056540565.1 Ruegeria sp. AM9 | reverse complement strand
GGGTCAGATCGCCGATCAATGTGGGCGTCCAATACCGGTTCAAAAACGGCACCCAGCTGACCACATCCTATCTCTATGGCACCACGCTGGGGCTGACGCTGAGCTATTTCATCGACCCGCGCAAGGCAGTGACGCCCGGCGGGCAGGGCGCCGCCCCACCGCCGCTGAAGCCCGAAGCCCAGATTGCCGCCACCGCCCGCACCCCCGGCGACATCCGCGACCGGATGCAGGCCGCGCTGGCGCAGGAAGGGCTGCGGCTGGTCTACCTGTCGGACAGCGGCGGCACGGTGCAGGTCGGGGTCGAGAACACCCGCTATGGCCAGGCCGCCCAGGCGCTGGGGCGCACCGCCCGGGTGCTGGCCAACGAAGAACCGCCGCAGACCGAACAGTTCGACATCGCGCTGATGTCGAACGGCGTGCCGCTGAGCGCGGTGCGGGTCCGTCGCGACGACCTCTATGAGCTGGAGCACGACCCCGACAATGCCTGGCGCAGCTTTGCCCGGGCTCAGATCTCGGACACGATCCCGCTGCTGC
>NZ_JBQFWY010000060.1:0-542 GCF_056540565.1 Ruegeria sp. AM9 | reverse complement strand
GGCAGCCCTGGTCGCGGAGGAGTGCATTCAGATGCATGGCGGGATCGGGATGACCGATGAATATGCCCTGTCTCACTATGCGCGTCGGCTGACCATGATCGACCATCAGTTCGGTGACGTGGATCATCACCTGATGCGGTTCATTGCGTTCGGGGCGGGCTAGTCATGACAGATACCGAATTGAAACGCTGGCCGCTGAAACTGGCGCAAACGCTGGGCTATTCTGTGGGGTTCAACCGCGAAACCCAACAGGCCTTTTGTGTGTTGGAGATGGACGATCTGCACCGGAACCCAAGCGGGACCATTCATGGGGGCATAACGGCAACGATGCTGGACACGGCCGGCGGGTTAACGGCCAGCCTGTCCGAAAACCCCGACTCGGTGATGCCTGCTTTGACCATGACGCTGACGATCAACTACGTGTCCGCAGTGGCCTCGGGGCGGTTGCGCGCTGTGGGGCGGGTGGCGGGTGGCGGCCGTAAGACCAAGTTCGTCGATTGCGAATTGCGCGACGATGCGGACGCGCTGATCGCGACTTCGAC
>NZ_JBQFWY010000059.1:0-549 GCF_056540565.1 Ruegeria sp. AM9 | reverse complement strand
GTCCGAAACATCCCGGAGGAGAATTTATGAAAAAGACCCTGACCAGCCTTGCAGTCGCTGCCAGCTTGATCGCCGCACCTGCACTCGCCGCCGACAAGTTGCTGCTGAAAACACCTATCGCCTTCTCGACCGAACTGCCGGGTCTGGGCTCGCCAATTCCGCGCGTAGCCGAGCAGCTGCAGCTGATGTCGGGCGGCACGCTGAAGATGAAGGTCTATGAGCCGGGCAAGCTGGTTCCGCCATTTGAAATTCTGGATGCGGTGTCGACCGGCAAGATCAACTCAGGTTACACCACCGCCGGTTACTGGGCCGGTAAAATCCCCGCCGCACCGCTGTTCTCGGCCGTTCCGTTTGGCCCCGAAGCCGGCGAATACATGGCCTGGATGTATTACGGAAACGGTCGCGCGTTGTATCAGGAAATGTACGACCAGGCGGGCTACAATGTACACGTCATGCCCTGCGCAATCATTGCCCCGGAAACCTCGGGCTGGTTCGCAACCGAGATCAACAGCCCCGAAGACCTGGACGGCCTGAAGATGCGCTTCTTTG
>NZ_JBQFWY010000058.1:0-550 GCF_056540565.1 Ruegeria sp. AM9 | reverse complement strand
GACTTGCGAGCGGCAGGCAGGATTGATTGGTCGACCTCTTTATTGGCATTCATGTCCGTCCAATAGGATTGCCCTTGGTCCACGCGGATATGGTTAGTTCTTCCCCGATCACGCTTGATCAGGAACCCGTCCAAAGACCGAACCGAATAATGGTGCAAGCGCCCAAGCGAATGGTCAAACCCCCGCCAGGCTCGCCACCCCACCTTATCCGCCGGAAACAGCTTGCCACCAGCATCCGACCACGCAATGTCGGCCGCCGCTTCGTCTTCGAACCCTTTTGGGCGGTGCGGCCCAAAACGCGTGAATTTTCCATTGTTTCGAAACAGGGTTTTCAGGCCATACGCCCGACCCGAATGGTACGGATAAGGCTGATCCGCCATCGAGAACGCCTCGGTCACCGGTTTATCTTCGAAGCTGATATTCCCTGAACTGCCGAATAGCTTCCAGGCAAACGAAATAGCATCGACGGGCTGACCAGCCCTGTCCTCAACCTCGGCGATCAAAGCCCCGAATCCATTATCACCGCATCTGATGTTCCAGAACTCGTCCA
>NZ_JBQFWY010000057.1:0-552 GCF_056540565.1 Ruegeria sp. AM9 | reverse complement strand
CCACCTGACGCGCCATCAACGAAATGCACGTGGTCATCGCGGGTAGCTGGAGGCACAAAACAGGTCATCATCGCCTCGTCCTGTGCGTGCAAGCCATAACGCACCTTGCCGCGCCCGCGCGCTTGTTCCAGCATCATCTGAATTTGCGCCAACGTCGCAGGATCGCAATCCAGCGTCATTTTAAGCCCGTCGTCGAACTTTCGATAATCCGCATTCCGGCTGACCATCCGTTTATAGTGGTCCGGCTCAAAGTTACCCAGCCGTTTGCCGGACCGAAACAGCAATGCGATCAGCAAATTCTGTACCAACAGTTTGAGCATTTGACCAAAGACGCTGCCTCCGGCGCGCGAGACATGGGCATCAATGCTCAGACCAGGTGGCGGCCATCCGATTGGTGGGCCGTTTTCCGGTACCGGATGACCCGCGCGCTCCAACCCTTCGGCTGCAGACAGAACCGATTGGGCGAGGTCGGCAAAATCCGCCTCGGTGGCGTGCGGCGTGGGTTCCACGACCAGCGAAACGATCTGCCCATGCTGCGCCTTAACGTTGGAC
>NZ_JBQFWY010000056.1:0-568 GCF_056540565.1 Ruegeria sp. AM9 | reverse complement strand
GCGGGTTTTGCAACGGGGCTTTCGTTAGGGGCAGCGGGGGCGGGGGCCGTGCCGCTATCTCCCAAGTCCAGAGTGATCTGCTGGCTGGGCTCTGGTTTTGCAGTAAATGGAACCACCACCGCGTCATTTGCCTTGGCTTCGGGTTCGGCGGTTTCATCAAGCCCCTGCGACAGCGAAGCCACATAAGCCACGCCTTGCTCACGCAGAATGCGCTGCACGCCTTTGATGGTGATCCCATCTTCGTGCAGCAGCTTCTTGATACCCCCAAGCAGGCGCATGTCGTTAGGGCGATAATACCGCCTTCCACCTGCGCGTTTGACCGGTTTCACCTGTGTGAAACGGCTTTCCCAAAATCGCAGGACATGGGCCTGAACACCCAGCCAGTCCGCAACTTCACTGATCGTGCGAAAGGCGTCGGGTGACTTGCCCATGGTGTCGCTGTCCTGATGTTACTTGCGGTTCCCAGCGGCGACGCGATCCTTCATCAGGTGCGACGGGCGAAAGGTCAGCACGCGACGCGGCTGAATAGGAACCTCTTCCCCGGTTTTGGGGTTGCGGCCGATGCGGG
>NZ_JBQFWY010000055.1:0-576 GCF_056540565.1 Ruegeria sp. AM9 | reverse complement strand
CAAGCCGTGAGTTCCAAGCAAACTCTGTTTCCCCGGTATCAGGGCGCACCGCGCCCTGTCTCTTGGCATTGTGGCCGACAACAACTGCAAGTTTCATCAATCGAACTCCCTCTTTTTGCGAGGTAGCCAGCGGTCAAGAACCCGATCGGCGATAAGGCTGCTCTGCGCCTCCGTGTGGTCCATGACTTTGACGAAGATGTTGACGAACCAGCTGCTAACGGCAGCGGCTAGGATCATTATCAACTGCGGGGGCCAGCCCCAGAAATCCCACACCTGCGCGGCGATAAGCGCGATGATTGCGGCCAAGCCAGATGTGAAGAGGATGCCTAAAAAATGGGCCTCCTGTTGCCGTTTCCGGCCAATCAAGCTGCCTACGGCCAAGGCCATCACCAAGCCGCCGAAGAATACATGAGGTGCGACGGTAATCCCGATGCCCGCTAGGAACATCGTCAACCAGTCGCGCGAAATCTCAAGAAAGTGGTGTTTCATAGTGCGCTTCCAAATGTGACGGAGTGGCTAGGGCCAGCCAGACCGCACATCTTGTGCGCTTCTGACTCGACCCTACCACAAGTTGTG
>NZ_JBQFWY010000054.1:0-578 GCF_056540565.1 Ruegeria sp. AM9 | reverse complement strand
GCAGCGCAGCCAGTGCCCAGTACCCTGCGGTAAAGGCCATCGTGCCGCCCGCGTAGACGAACCCACCATAGTCATTTTGCAAAGGTACGTAGTCTGCGGCACCAACAATGGATTGACTGCTAAGCGTCGCGGCGGGTCGGTTCTCGACCGGGAAGTCCTCGGGGTGGATCAGTACATCCCAATCATTACGAATACGCCAGGCGTTGTTGATCGCCACTATGTGCGTAAATGGCGAACGCTCCCAATCTTTCGCTGCAACGGCAGACGGCGCGCTTCCAAGAATCAAAACTCGGGGCTGAGTATCGGTCATTCTGGGGTCCTGCCTTGTTGCAGTCCCCAGAAAGGTTAGAGCGTTTTACGCGTCAAACTACCCCAAAACTGAAAAACTGCTTTCCTCGTTGATCGGGCGCTTCCGGGAATAGAATCCCACGTCGATCACGCGATTGATATAGGGCAACGTAAACTGCAGCGGTTGGGCGTCATGATCAGCGCCACCTTCGACATAGTCTATCAGAGCAGCCATCATCTTGCCGGCAATCGGCGCATTCTTGTATTGGTTCCCGCTTGTGCCGCAGGCC
>NZ_JBQFWY010000053.1:0-638 GCF_056540565.1 Ruegeria sp. AM9 | reverse complement strand
GACGGGCGCGCCCCTTTTTGCACACCCGGAGGAACGGGTGACAAGAAGGCCGAACACGGCCCGAAAGATGACAGAGCGACGGGGAGACGCCTGATGAGTTCCGACACACAATCCAACCGCCCGCTATCCGAAGAGGAACTGCAGGATCTGGTGGCCTCGTCCGATGCGGGGGCACGCAATCCGGCGGGGAATGTGGGGGTCTTTCTGGCCATCGTGGCGGTGCTGTGGTCGGTGTTTCAGGTGGTGCTGGCCTCGCCCTTGTCGAACGCCATTCTGCCGGGCAGCGTGGTGAACAACTCGCGCCAGATCCATCTGGCCTTTGCGATTTTTCTGGCCTTTGCGGCCTATCCGGCGCTGAAATCCAGCCCGCGTGATTACATCCCCATTCAGGACTGGATCATGGGCGTGGTGGGCGCGGGCATCGCGCTGTATGGCTATATTTTCTATGAGAAACTGGTCGACAATGGCCTGCTGGCCGATGATGTCGACAAATGGGTGGCCCTTGGGGGCCTGCTGCTGCTGTTCGAGGCCGCGCGGCGCGCGCTCGGACCCGCGATGGCGATCATTGCGACGATTTTCCTGGCCTATGTGTTCTTTGGCTCGTCCGACTGGGTGCCGGAAGTGATCCAGTGGAAGGG
>NZ_JBQFWY010000052.1:0-678 GCF_056540565.1 Ruegeria sp. AM9 | reverse complement strand
GGCTGGACGGCGCCATCCGCGCTGATAGGGTTCGGCCATAAATCCCATTGGCAGGAGCCTTCCATGACGCTTGACGCAGTTCTGAACCGTATCGACGCCGATTTGCAAACCTCAATCGACCGCCTGATGGAGCTGTTGCGCATCCCCTCCATCTCGACGGATCCCGCGTTTGACGCTCAGGTCAGCCAGGCCGCCGATTGGTTGGTCGCCGATCTGAAAACAATCGGCATTCATGCCGAAAAGCGCGAAACATCAGGTCATCCGATGGTCGTTGGTCACATCGGAGAAGACAGCGACGCCCCTCATGTTCTCTTTTACGGGCATTATGATGTGCAGCCAGTGGACCCGTTAGACCTGTGGAACCGTGATCCGTTTGACCCCGCAATCGAAGACACAGAAAACGGCCCTGTCATCCGAGGTCGCGGATCATCTGACGACAAGGGCCAACTGATGACCTTTGTCGAAGCTTGCCGTGCATGGAAAGCGGTGCACGGTACCTTGCCCTGTCGCATCACATTTTTCTTCGAAGGCGAAGAAGAGTCCGGCTCACCTTCTCTGGTGCCTTTCCTGCGCGAGAACGCCGCCGAATTGAAAGCCGACTTGGCTTTGGTCTGCGATACCTCGATGGTGTCGCGCGGCGTGCCTTCGATCGCTTCGCAACTGCGCGGGATGCTCAAG
>NZ_JBQFWY010000051.1:0-680 GCF_056540565.1 Ruegeria sp. AM9 | reverse complement strand
ATGCGCCTCGGCGTCCAGCGGACGGGTGTCGAGGATACATTCATGCGCCACGCGGCCCGACTCGGAGGTGTAGAGGATCGGGTAGGCCTCGGCCAGACGTGCGGCGATGTAGTTGGCGTTCAGGATCGCCACTTTCGTCGCCTGCGTCAGGCCCGCGCCGCCCATCAGCAGCACATAGGCCCAGCTGACCGGCAGGATCGAGGGCGAGCCGAAGGGCGCCGCCGAGACCGGACCCACAGCGGTGCCGTATTCCGGGTGGCCGGGCAGGTGCTCTTCCAGATGCGCCTTGACGCCGATCGGACCCATGCCGGGACCGCCGCCGCCATGCGGGATGCAGAAGGTCTTGTGCAGGTTCAGGTGGCTGACGTCGCCGCCGATGTCACCGGGGCGCGACAGGCCGACCATGGCGTTCATGTTGGCGCCGTCGATATAGACCTGACCGCCGTGGTCATGGGTGATCTGGCAGACCTCCTGCACGGTGGTCTCGAACACGCCATGGGTCGAGGGGTAGGTGATCATGCAGGCGGCCAGATGATCCGAATGCTTCTCGGCCTTGGCGCGGAAGTCATTCAGGTCAATGTTGCCCTTGTCATCCGATTGCACCGGCACAACCTGCCAGCCCACCATCTGCGCCGAGGCCGGGTTGGTCCCGTGCGCCGAGGTCGGGATCAGGCAGACAT
>NZ_JBQFWY010000050.1:0-680 GCF_056540565.1 Ruegeria sp. AM9 | reverse complement strand
ATGTCTGCCTGATCCCGACCTCGGCGCACGGGACCAACCCGGCCTCGGCGCAGATGGTGGGCTGGCAGGTTGTGCCGGTGCAATCGGATGAGAACGGCAATATCGACCTGAATGACTTCCGCGCCAAGGCTGAGAAGCATTCCGATCATCTGGCCGGCTGCATGATCACCTACCCCTCGACCCATGGCGTGTTCGAGACCACCGTGCAGGAGGTCTGCCAGATCACCCATGATCACGGCGGTCAGGTCTATATCGACGGCGCCAACATGAACGCCATGGTCGGCCTGTCGCGTCCGGGAGATATCGGCGGCGATGTCAGCCACCTGAACCTGCACAAGACCTTCTGCATCCCGCATGGCGGTGGCGGCCCCGGCATGGGTCCGATCGGCGTCAAGGCGCATCTGGAAGAACACCTGCCCGGCCACCCGGAATACGGCACCGCCGTGGGCCCGGTCTCGGCGGCGCCCTTCGGCTCGCCCTCGATCCTGCCGGTCAGCTGGGCCTATGTGCTGCTGATGGGCGGTGCGGGCCTGACGCAGGCGACGAAAGTGGCGATCCTGAACGCCAACTACATCGCCGCACGTCTGAGCGAGGCCTACCCGATCCTCTACACCTCCGAGTCGGGCCGCGTGGCGCATGAATGTATCCTCGACACCCGTCCGCTGGACGCCGAGGCGCAT
>NZ_JBQFWY010000049.1:0-683 GCF_056540565.1 Ruegeria sp. AM9 | reverse complement strand
GCGGTTGTTACTGCGGCCTTTATGGCTCCGGCGGCGTATGCGGAGGAATTCATCACCATTGGCACCGGCGGTGTGACGGGTGTTTATTATCCGACCGGTGGCGCGATCTGCCGTCTGGTCAACAAGGGCCGGAAGGAGCACGGCGTGCGCTGCTCGGTCGAGTCGACCGGCGGTTCGGTTTACAACATCAACACCATCCGCGAAGGCGAGCTGGAGTTTGGTGTGGCGCAGTCCGACTGGCAGTACCATGCGTATAACGGCACCTCGAAATTCGAAGAGGCCGGCCCGTTCGAGAACCTGCGCGCCGTGTTCTCGGTGCACCCCGAGCCGTTCACGGTTGTCGCTCGTGCCGATGCCGGCATCAGCAGCTTTGAAGACCTCAAGGGCAAGCGCGTGAACATCGGCAACCCCGGTTCCGGTCAGCGCGGCACCATGGACGTTGTTCTGGAAGCGATGGGCTGGACCATCGACGATTTCGAACTGGCCTCGGAACTGAAGGCGGCGGAACAGTCGGCGGCGCTGTGCGACAACCAGCTGGATGCGATGATCTATACCGTGGGTCACCCCTCGGGTTCGATCCAGGAAGCGACCACCGCGTGTGATTCCGTTCTGGTGAACGTGACCGGCGATGCGATCCAGGGTCTGATCGACGGCAATTCCTACTACCGCACCGCGACCATTCC
>NZ_JBQFWY010000048.1:0-770 GCF_056540565.1 Ruegeria sp. AM9 | reverse complement strand
GACCAATTGTACTGGTTTTCAGGAACTCAGGCGTGCCAAAGGACGAGGACCAGCCATAGGGCAGAGACAGTCCGAAATTGGCATCGCCGTAATTGCCGAATTCGAAACTGCCATTGGTGATCAGATTGTCACCCGCGCCCGGATTGCTCAGGCCAGCGGTCAGGTTTGCGTTCAGCTCGCCGGTCTCGACGACGCGCACATCGTCGATCAGCCCGCCCAGATGGGTGCTGTCATTTGCACGCAGTTCCAGCCGCGACGTATCCCCGGCCGCGCCGTTCACGTCGAACGTATAAGTCCGCCAATCCGAATGCGCCTCGGAGATCACTCCGACCTGAGCACCGTCCCACCAGACCTCGATTGCGTTGTCCGCCCCGTTTGCACCATCTCGTCCCCGGAAATTCAGTGAGACCTGATAGGTGCTGCCCGAATTGGTGTCGACATCCTGGTAAATGCCCGAACCAAAGCCACCATTGACCGCACCGCCGGCCAGTTCGATGATATAGTCGCCGTCGGCGGCATCTCCGTACCCTGCGTTTGCCAGTTTAATGAACTCGGGTGTGCCGAAGGACGATGTCCAGCCGTCTGGCAGGCCAAGACCGAAATTGGCATCGCCATAGTTACCTTGTTCAAAGCTGCCATTGGTCAGAAGGTTACCGTCGGTTGCTTGCGAATTCGCAACAACCCGTACGTTGTCGATGGCCCCGCCCAACAGGTCGGATGTTCCCGCCGCCCGGAATTCAAGACGTGATGTATCCGCCCCTGTTACCCGG
>NZ_JBQFWY010000047.1:0-772 GCF_056540565.1 Ruegeria sp. AM9 | reverse complement strand
CCCGCCTTGGCAGGCGTTTTCACCCGGCGGCCATCCAACTCGACGGTAAAGCCGCCTTCAGCCTCGACCACTGCGCTTTGGGTCCAGAATCGTTTGGGTTTCCAGTCGCTCATCGTCTTAGGTCCAGATTTGTTCCAGCGCATTGGGCAACTGGTCAAAGGTTTCAATGATGGTTGTCGCGGCCTCTAGCGCGGGGCGCGCGTGATAACCCCAGGTGACGCCAACGCTGCGCACGCCCGCAGCGGTGGCCATGTCCATGTCAAACCGGGTGTCGCCGATCATTACGGTATCGGCGGCCTCAACCCCCGTCTCGGCCCGCGCGGTGTCGATCATCGACGGGTGCGGTTTCGAGGGGTGATGATCCGCCACCTGCCGCGTGACAAAATAACCCTGCAGCCCGTGCCCTTCGATCAACGCATCCAATCCGCGCTGAGACTTCCCGGTGGCCACGCCCAGCAGAACTTCGGGGATGGCGTGCAACGCCTCAATCACCTCGCGGGCACCGGGATAGAGCGGCGATCCCGCCATACCCTGTTCCAGCCGATGTGCGTGGTACGCCTGTTTATACCCCTCGACCAGCCGCACCTGATCCGCATCCGAATGCTGCGGCGCAAGCTGCGCCATCGCCTTGGGCAGCGACAGGCCAACAATGGACAGGATCGCCGAGCGATCCGGCACCGGCAAGGACAGCGCGTCGAAACTGGACGTCAACGCGGCAACGATGCTGCCCTGACTGTCAACCAGAGTGCCATCCACGTCGAACAGCACCAGA
>NZ_JBQFWY010000046.1:0-847 GCF_056540565.1 Ruegeria sp. AM9 | reverse complement strand
TTTCAACGCGCTGCGTGATTCACGGCTTCTAAAATGGAGTGGTGATATGAGCGACCTTTACTGGCTGACCGACGAGCAGATGGCCAGGCTTTCCCCTTTCTTCCCGAAGTCGCACGGCAAGCCACGGGTCGATGACAAGAGAGTGCTGAGCGGGATTATCTTCGTCAATCGCAACGGGTTGCGCTGGCGCGACGCTCCCAAGGAATACGGACCGCATAAGACGCTGTACAGCCGGTGGAAACGATGGAGCGAGAAAGGCATCTTCGCGCGGATGATGGTCGGCCTGGCCGCCGAACATGGCGAGGAAAAGACCGTGATGATCGACGCGACGTATCTAAAGGCCCACCGCACCGCGACCAGCATGGCCGCGAAAAAGGGGGGCGTGGACGCCTGATTGGTCGGACCAAGGGTGGCATGAACACGAAGCTGCACGCCATCTGCGACAGCCAGGGGCGGCCGCTTAATCTATTCGTCACTGCCGGGCAGGTCAGCGATTACACCGGCGCACGGGCGTTACTCAGCAGTCTGCCAAAAGTCGACTGGCTACTCGGAGACCGCGGCTATGACGCCGACTGGTTCAGGGATGCGTTAAAAGACAAAGGGATACGCGCCTGCATCCCTGGCCGGAAGAAGCGCAAGGCTCCAGTCAAATACGACAAGCGGCTATACAAACGGCGCAACCGCATCGAGATCATGTTCGGCAGGCTCAAGGATTGGCGGCGCGTGGCAACACGCTATGACCGATCCCCAAAGGTCTTCCTCTCGGCCATCGCGCTCGCCGCTCTCGTCATATATTGGTTATGAATCCTGACCCTAGGTACCAACCCCTACTCTTCTGAAATTGGAG
>NZ_JBQFWY010000045.1:0-854 GCF_056540565.1 Ruegeria sp. AM9 | reverse complement strand
CCCACACCGGTCAGCGTCACGGTGCCCACGATCACGCCCGCGGTGGCGGTGGCCAGCGCGATGCCGATCATGTTGCGCGCGCCGTCGATCAGACCGTTCCACAGGTCAACCACACCGTCGCGGAAGGCGTTGGCGGTGTTGTTCTCACCCCGGAAGATCGACTTCATCGGCTTCTGCGTCAGCAGGATCACAAACAGCAGCGAGGTCGCCCAGAAGGCCGACAGGCCGGGCGATTTCTGCTCGATCATCAGGAAGTAGACCAGCACGATGATCGGCAGCAGGTAATGCAGACCGGCCTTGTAGATGTCGGCAATGACCGGCAGTTCGACCTCTTTGGCGTTGGGATCGTCGGGGACCAGATCCTCGACGCCCGAGGCCAGTTTCAGCAGGAACAGATAGGCCAGCACGATCAGGCCCGACAGCACCAGACCCGAGGCTCCGGGGATCAGCGCAATGATCGCCTTGATCGGATACTGGATGCCGTAACACAGCCCGGCAAAACCCACGAAGAAGATCGCCATGCCGCCAATCGTGCGACCCATCGAGACAACGCGGTTGCCCAGCGTCGGCATGTTTCGCTTCACCGCCTCAAGATGCACGATATAGACCAGCGCGATGTAAGAGATCGCGGCGGGCAGGAAGGCGTGGGTGATCACCTCGACATAAGAAATGCCCACATATTCCACCATCAGGAAGGCCGCAGCCCCCATCACCGGTGGCATGATCTGACCGTTCACGGAACTGGCCACCTCGACCGAGCCCGCCTGTTCGCTGGAAAAGCCCACCCGCTTCATCAGCGGAATGGTAAACGTGCCGGTGGTCACCACATTGGCAATCGACGAGCCCGAGATCAG
>NZ_JBQFWY010000044.1:0-860 GCF_056540565.1 Ruegeria sp. AM9 | reverse complement strand
TCTTCCTTGGTCAGGATGTAGGCTTCGGCTTCGAACTTGGTGTGCGGTGTAACCGAACCCGGCTTACACAGAACCTGGCCACGCTCAACGCCTTCACGGTCAACACCACGCAGCAGGGCGCCGATGTTGTCGCCCGCTTCACCGCGGTCCAGCAGCTTGCGGAACATTTCAACGCCGGTGCAGGTGGTTTTCGAAGTGTCGCGAATGCCGACGATTTCGATCTCGTCGCCAACGTTGATCACGCCACGCTCGACACGACCGGTCACAACGGTACCACGGCCCGAGATCGAGAACACGTCTTCGATCGGCATCAGGAACGGCTGGTCAACAGCACGCTCAGGGGTGTCGATGTACTCATCAACAGCCGCCATCAGTTCCTTGATCTTCTCTTCCCCGATTTCCGGGTTGTTGCCTTCCATCGCGGCCAGAGCCGAACCTGCAACGATCGGAATATCGTCGCCGGGGTATTCGTAGCTGGACAGCAGTTCGCGAACTTCCATCTCAACCAGTTCCAACAGCTCTTCGTCGTCAACCTGGTCAACTTTGTTCAGGAACACGACCATCTTCGGGATGCCAACCTGGCGGCCCAGCAGGATGTGCTCACGCGTTTGGGGCATCGGGCCGTCAGCTGCGTTCACAACCAGGATCGCGCCGTCCATCTGCGCCGCACCGGTGATCATGTTCTTGACGTAGTCGGCGTGGCCGGGGCAGTCAACGTGCGCGTAGTGGCGGTTGTCGGTCTCGTATTCCACGTGGGCGGTCGAGATGGTGATGCCGCGCGCTTTCTCTTCCGGCGCACCGTCGATTTGGTCATACGCTTTGAAGTCACCGAAATACTTGGTGATCGCTGCGGTCAGCGT
>NZ_JBQFWY010000043.1:0-876 GCF_056540565.1 Ruegeria sp. AM9 | reverse complement strand
ACCCGGGAAAGCCCGCATCCGCGAATTGCCACAAGACGCCACCGGCAAAACCCGCTAATCAGGCGCCGTAAAAAAGCGATAAACTGACGTGAAGATTCGAGCGGTATCAGCAAGGCGGAAAGGCCTGATGGCCTTGGTGTGCGCGGCGGCGACCGGCATGGCGCAGGCGCAGTCGGTCTCGACCTATGGCACGCCCGGCCTGCTCGAGATCCCGACCGCCGAGATGTTCGAGGACGGCACGCTGGTCTTCACCGCCGCCGGGCTGCGCAACAGCGGCCGGGGCACGATGACCTTCCAGATGCTGCCCTGGGTGCATGGCAGTTTCCGCTATGCGGTGATCGACAGGTTCAACAGCCCCGACAGGACGCTCTACGACCGCAGCTTTGACCTGCATTTCCGGCTGCGCGAGGAAAGCAGGCACAGCCCGGCCATCGTGATGGGGCTGCGCGATTTCGGCGGCACCGGCATCTATGCCGCCGAGTATTTCGTGGCCACAAAAACCTTTCGCGACCGGGTCAAGCTGACCGGCGGCATCGGCTGGGGGCGGATGGCCGGGCGTGGCGCGTTTTCCAACCCGCTTGGCATCTTCGGCGACCGCTTCGACACCCGGCCGGTATCGGACGCGGGCGGGATTTCCACCACCGGCCAGCTGGATTTCGGCAACTGGTTCCGCGGCGACGCGGCCCTGTTCGGCGGCGTCAGCTGGCAGTATGACGACCGGCTGACCTTTCTGGCCGAGTATTCCCCCGATCTGTATACGCAGGAAGCGGTGGCAGACAGTCTCAGGGTCAGATCGCCGATCAATGTGGGCGTCCAATACCGGTTCAAAAACGGCACCCAGCTGACCACATCCTATCTCTATGGCACCACGCTGGG
>NZ_JBQFWY010000042.1:0-999 GCF_056540565.1 Ruegeria sp. AM9 | reverse complement strand
AACCTGGCTGGACCAGATTGGTCGGACGTTACATACCCAACTGATGGCACCACTGTTGATCCGGACCCTGTCGCGCCGCCGGACCCAGGTGGCGAAGGCCAAAACACCGCCACACTGGACGGTACCGCAGGAAACGACAAACTGATTGGCAGTGGCGTTGCGGAAACGATTGTGGGGCGGACCGGCAACGACGTTCTGAAAGGCAAAGGTAGCCATGACACGCTTTACGGTGGGGGCGGGAACGACAGGCTCTATGGTGGCAGCGGCAAGGACAACCTGGACGGTGGCAGCGGGTCTGATACCCTCACAGGCGGCGATGGCGCGGACAATTTCTTCTTCAACACAGGTACTGCTCAAGTGATGGATTTTGGTTTTGGCGGCGATGACCAGATTTCCTTCATGCGATCAGATAAGATCACCAGCTACTCGGATCTGGTCAATAACCACATGACCCAATCGGGTGACGACGTTCTGATCAAGGATGGCATGGGCAACTCGATGGTTCTGGTGGATACCTCCATTTCCGATTTGGATCGCGGAGACTTTATCTTCTGAACGCGGTTTCGAAATACACAAGAATTAGGCCGCTCAGCCTGATCGGCGGCATTGCGTAATTTCTTGGGCCGGATTCAGTTTCGGCCCAAGCATAGCGTATATAAGTTGATTGCTCGATTGAGCTGCGCCTGGGCCACTTTTTCTACAAGCATTCGCAATGCGCAGATTTTGGCAAAAAAGGAAAGAGGCACTACAATATGAAACGACGACACACTGTGTCGTCGATCAGCACCTATGGGCCTAATTAGAATAGGGTTTATATAGAGGAATTATCTTGTTCTCACACACATGATCGTCAATGGGCCCCCACGGATCATGCGAGATGCCTTTGCGTCGCATGATCGCTGCCCCAAAAGTAGATAGGGAACCAGAATGGCAATCATCCACTCATCTGATCTTGGCTGGAAAGCCGGTCAGGACATCTCTGACGAATTTGCCGCGCTG
>NZ_JBQFWY010000041.1:0-1020 GCF_056540565.1 Ruegeria sp. AM9 | reverse complement strand
CCAAGAGCAGCAGCGCCGGGATGAACATCAGTTCCTTGGGCGGCTGGTTCTGGGGGGCCTGCACGGTGGTGATGCGGACGGGCTCGTCGGCGTAGTAGTCGAACATGTCCAGCTCATCCCCAACCGGTGTGCCGAACAGAGGCTCGTCGAGTTTCACCAGACCGTCTTCCTCCAGCGGGATCAGGCCCAGGGCGTCGATGCGGGCGGCGCCGTCAGCCTCATCCCCGATGGTCAGAACCACCGTGGTTTCGGTCATGTTGCCGGTGTCAAAGTCCGGGCCTGCGACCTCGATGCGCAGGGAACTGCCCGGGGCAGCCTCGCCCACCGCCTGCTCCAGCTGCGCCGGTTCGATCTGCGCAAACGGAGGCGCGATCCGGTTCATGAAGAAGTCCGGGCGGAACAGCGCAAAGGCGATCAGGATCAGCGCCACGCTTTCGTAGATGCGGTTGCGGGTCAGGAACCAGCCCATCGTGCCAGCGGTGAAGATCAGAATCGCGATGGTCGCGGACACAGCCACCAGAATGCCCTGCACCCAGCCCACATCAATGAGCAGCAGATCGGTGTTGAAGATGAACACAAAGGGCAGCGCCACGGTGCGCAAGCTGTAGAAGAAGGCGGTAAAGCCCGTCTTGATCGCGTCGCCTCCCGACACGGCGGCAGCGGCAAAGCTGGCCAAACCCACGGGTGGCGTCACATCGGCCATGATGCCGAAGTAGAACACAAACAGATGCACCGCGATCAGCGGCACGATCAGACCGTCCTGCGCGCCCAGTTCCACGACCACACCGGCCATCAGCGAGCTGACGACGATATAGTTCGCCGTGGTCGGCAGGCCCATGCCCAGGATCAGGCTCAGCAGGCCGACCAGCGCCAGCATGGCGATCAGGTTGCCGCCCGACAGGAACTCGACCAGATCGGCCATCACCTGGCCCACACCGGTCAGCGTCACGGTGCCCACGATCACGCCCGCGGTGGCGGTGGCCAGCGCGATGCCGATCATGTTGCGCGCGCCGTCGATCA
>NZ_JBQFWY010000040.1:0-1055 GCF_056540565.1 Ruegeria sp. AM9 | reverse complement strand
CGGCGGCGATCCAGTCTCGGACAGCCTGGGCGACAAATTCCGGTCCATTGTCAGAACGTATGAAACTCGGCGCGCCGCGAAGTATGAACAGGTCTGTCAGGACGTCGATTACATCGGTCGAGTTCAGCTTCCGCTCGACCCTGATAGCCAAACATTCCCGACTGTACTCATCAAGGATGTTCAGCGCCCGGAAGGCTTTGCCATCATCGGTTCGGCAATGGACGAAGTCATAGGACCACACGTGGTTGCGATGCTCTGGTCGAAGCCGGACACATGATCCGTCATTCAGCCAGAGCCGCCCTTTCTTCGGTTGTTTTATTGGCACTTTCAGCCCCTCTCGCCGCCACAGCCGTTCAATCCGTCCGTCGCTGACAGACCATCCAGCCTCCCTCAGCAGCGCTGCGATCCTGCGATAGCCATATCGGCCATATTGACGGGTCAGCTCGATCATGTCGGCCACCAGTCGGTCCTCGTCTGGGCGACCTTGTGGGACGCGCCGTTGCGTGGACCGGTGTTGTCCAAGCACGCGACAGGCGCGTCTCTCGGAAACGTTCAACTGGTTGCGTACATGGTTAATACAAGCACGACGACGAGCGGGGCTCAGTAGTTTCCCTTTGTGGCTTCCGTCAGGATCAGTTTGTCCAACGTCAGATCAGAAACCGCGCGCCGCAGTCGCTCGTTCTCTTTCTGAAGCCGTTTCAGTTCCTTCAACTGGTCTATGCCCATTCCGCCGTACTTTTTGCGCCAGCGGTAATAGGTTTGTTCAACAACGCCGATCTGCCTGATCGAATCAAGACGGGACATGCCTTGCCCCATCAGAACTTCAACCTGCCGTAACTTCGAGACAATCTCTTCGGGCTTCGGTCTCTTGTTTGCCATTCGTGGTCCTCCGTTTCCTAAACATAACGGTGGACCAGTTCAGTTGGGGAGGCTCACACCAAGAAAAGCAACGCTACGCATCGCGCTCTCCGATCCGGGGATCAATCACCTGATAGATCACATCGATGATCAAGTTGACCGTCACGAAGACTAGTGCCGTCAGAACCACAACGGCC
>NZ_JBQFWY010000039.1:0-1056 GCF_056540565.1 Ruegeria sp. AM9 | reverse complement strand
CCCTTGCAGGGGGGGCACCGGGGGCAGGAATAGATATTATTGATACTGCGACCAATCAGTCGCCTCTGTTTTTCCTGGGGGAGGCCAATACTGTCGTTGATCTAACGGTCACCCACAGCAAAACCCCGAATACAGGATACGAGGGCCTAAGTCCCAAGTCCGGCGTCGACTATCATCAAACGCAAGGCAAGTTCGTTGTGGAGGGTGACGGCGTCAGCGTTCTCAACAGCTCTTTTGAAGGCAATGTCACAATTTTTATAGACGTTCGGGAAGCCGACAATCTTCTTATCGAAGATACCAAATTTGATGGCGGCTTTATGCAGGTGCGCTTTTTGGGAGACGTTAAAAACCCCACTGTGCACAATTCCCTGTTTCAAAACTCTTTGGGGGACGGCATTAAAACCGTTGTGGCGTCGGGTGCGAGGCATACATCGAACGCAACCATCTCGGAATCCGTCTTTCTTAATAATAACAGAGACGGCATTGACACCACCGGAGGATTTAGGGACTCCGTCGTCACAGACAGCTATTTTGTCCGGAACTGGTCAGGCATAGATATCAAGGACATCTATGATTCCAGCGACGATTTCGCCTTCGGCGGACCTACAAACCAAAATATCCTGATCAAAAATTCGGAATTCATCGATCAGAGCACTACCTCAATCATCGTCTCGACACTGGATCGAACCAGTAATCAGGTTCTGAACGAGAACAACGCCACGAAATGGGTTTCGCAAAATATTCGCCTGGAAAATTCCGTAGTCGAGAACACGGATTCCGGCAGCACGGACAGGGTTTTCCTTGTTAAATCCGGCTATGATGTCCACTGGAGCGGCGTGAAGCTTTTGGGGAAGGTCAGTCTTTCCAAGACGTCAAACACAGGTTTTTACGCCCCTGAAGATGTAAACGGCACTGGCGTCACAAAAGGCAGCGCCCGGCCAAGCCAAAGTGACTCCTATTACAAGAACCTGGCTGGACCAGATTGGTCGGACGTTACATACCCAACTGATGGCACCACTGTTGATCCGGACCCTGTCGCGCCGCCGGACCCAGGTG
>NZ_JBQFWY010000038.1:0-1221 GCF_056540565.1 Ruegeria sp. AM9 | reverse complement strand
CGGTTTTTTCACCCAATCGCTTTCGGACCGTGATCCTGAGCTTTTTGGCTCGATCACATCCGAGCTGGGCCGCCAGCGCGACGAGATCGAGCTGATCGCGTCCGAGAACATCGTCTCTGCCGCCGTGATGGAGGCGCAGGGCTCGGTGATGACCAACAAATACGCCGAGGGCTACCCCGGCCGCCGCTACTATGGCGGTTGCCAGTTCGTCGACATCGCCGAGAACCTGGCCATCGACCGCGCCAAGCAGCTGTTCGGCTGTGAATTCGCCAACGTGCAGCCGAACTCGGGCAGCCAGGCCAACCAGGGTGTGTTCCAGGCGCTGATCCAGCCCGGCGATACCATTCTGGGCATGAGCCTGGATGCGGGCGGCCACCTGACCCACGGCGCCGCGCCCAACCAGTCTGGCAAGTGGTTCAAGGCCGTCCAGTACGGTGTGCGCAAAGAAGACAACATGCTGGATTACGATCAGGTCGAAGCGCTGGCGAAAGAGCACCAGCCCAAGCTGATCATCGCCGGTGGTTCGGCCATCCCGCGCCAGATCGACTTTGCCCGCATGCGCGAGATTGCGGACATGGTTGGCGCCTACCTGCACGTGGACATGGCGCATTTCGCCGGTCTGGTTGCGGCAGGTGAGCACCCCAGCCCCTTCCCGCACGCCCATGTGGCCACCACCACCACCCACAAAACCCTGCGCGGTCCGCGCGGCGGCATGATCCTGACCAATGACGAGGCGATCGCCAAGAAAGTGAACTCGGCCATCTTCCCCGGCATTCAGGGCGGCCCGCTGATGCATGTGATCGCCGGTAAGGCCGTGGCCTTCGGCGAGGCGCTGCAGCCGGCGTTCAAGGACTATATCAAGCAGGTTGTGGTGAACGCGCAGGCGCTGTCGGATCAGCTGATCAAGGGCGGTCTGGACACGGTGACTCACGGCACCGACACCCATGTGGTTCTGGTCGATCTGCGCCCCAAAGGCGTCAAGGGCAACGCCACCGAAAAGGCTCTGGGCCGGGCGCATATCACCTGCAACAAGAACGGCGTGCCGTTTGATCCGGAAAAGCCGACCATCACGTCGGGCATCCGTCTGGGCTCGCCCGCCGGAACCACCCGCGGCTTCGGCGAGACCGAATTCCGCCAGATCGCCGACTGGATCATCGAAGTGGTCGATGGCCTGGCCGCCAATGGCGAGGACGGCAACGGCGAAGTCGAAGCCAAGGTCAA
>NZ_JBQFWY010000037.1:0-1367 GCF_056540565.1 Ruegeria sp. AM9 | reverse complement strand
TAGAAGATCATCATTCCCATTGCCGCTGCCGGTGCGATATCGCCTGCATCGTCCATGTTCAGCACCGCGATCGAGGCCAGTGTTGTTTTCGGCGAATACAGGAACACCACCGCCGACACCGTCGTCATCGCGTTGACGAACAGGTAGATCGAGATGTCCAGCACCGCCGGCAGGCAGACCGGCACCGTCACCCGCGCGAACAGCTTCATGGTCGGCTGCTTGAGCGAGGCCGAGACCGATTCGAACTCGGTATCCATCTGCTTGAGCGCGGTCACCGCGGTCAGGTGCGACACGGTATAGAAGTGGGTCACCGAGCAGATCACCAGAATGGCCATGGTGCCGTAGATCGCATTCAGCGGGTTCGAGGGGTTGTTGAAGAAGAAGATATAGGCCAGGCCCAGCACCATTCCGGGGATCGCCATGGGCAGCATGGCAAACATCTGGAACAATGCGCGGCCGGTTTTGAACCCGTTCGACTTTTCAACCAGATAAGCCCCGAAGAACACGATCGAGGTGCCGATCACCGCGGTCAGCAGCGCCATCTTGATCGAGTTGAAATAGGACCCCCAGCCGCCGCCATCCATCCTGTCGAACTGATAGTTGTTCAGGCTCAGGCTCAGGTCATAGGGCCAGAACTTGATCAGCGCGGCGAACTGGCAGACCGCCAGAAGACCCACGATGAACAGCGCAACCAGGCTGCAATAGATCAGCATGATACGGTCGGTTTTCGGGTTCGGGCTGGGCTGATACGGCACCGAGCGTGCCGACAGCAGCGCCACCTGTTTCGACTGCACCAGACGGTCGATGGCAAAGGCCAGGATCGCCGGAACCACCAGAACAACCGACACCACCGCGCCCATCTCAAAGTTCTGCTGGCCGATCACCTGCTTGTAGATGTCCACCGCCAGAACGTTGAACTGACCGCCGATCACCTTGGGCAGGCCAAAATCGGTGATCACCAGGTTGAACACCACAAACGCCGCCGAGATCAGGCCATAGCGCGCGCCCGGAATGGTCACCGTCCAGAAGGTGCGCCACGGGGTCGAGCGCAGGCTGGAGGCGGCCTCGTAAAGACGCGCGTCCGAGATTGCCAGCGCCGTCGAGATGATCAGGAACGCATGGGGAAAGGTGAAGAAGACCGAGCCGATCACGATCCCTATGGGCCCGTAGATACTGGCGCCGAACAGCAGCTCTTTCAGCATCCCCTGATTGCCGAACAGATAGACCAGCGCGATACCGGGCAGCAGCGACGGCACCAGGATCGGGGCCATGGCGACCAGCCGGAACACACCCTTGAAGCGCATGCAGCTGCGGTTCAGCGCATAGGCGAACCAGAAGGCCAGCGTGACGGTGATGATGGTGCTGAC
>NZ_JBQFWY010000036.1:0-1314 GCF_056540565.1 Ruegeria sp. AM9 | reverse complement strand
CAACGATCCGTTCAACCTCATCCAGCCTGTGCGACACATAGAGAATAGCGGTTCCGCGTTCACGCATATTGCGCAGTAACTGGTGCAGGCGTTCAATTTCATCTTCACCCAATGCCGCCGTCGGCTCATCCAGGATGATCATGCGAGCGTCCATCGCGACGGCTTTCGCGATCTCGACCAGTTGTTGCTCGCCTACCGATAGCGAGCCGGTGATTGTTTCGGGAGAAACATCGACATCCATTTCCGCCAAAACGCGCGCGGCTTCGTTGTGGACCTTGGCCCAGTCGATCACGCCAAAGCGGGACCGAGGCATATTGCCAAGGAAGATGTTTTCGCCAACCGACAAGGTGGGCACGATCGAGAATTCCTGAAAAACTGTTGCGACGCCCAATTCACGTGCCGCCTGCGGGTCGCTTATCGTGACCGGCTTGCCATTGTGCAGGATTTGACCGCTATCGGGTTGCTGCACGCCGGACAGAGTCTTGATCATAGTCGACTTACCACAGCCGTTTTCACCCAGCAGCCCATGAATGGAACCGGGCATAAGCCGGATGCAGACCTTGTCATTCGCCAAAACCCCAGGATAGGCCTTGGTGATATCGACAAACTCCCAAAGGGGCGTTGCGGGTGTCATCGCGATTGCCTCGACAAAAGTGAAATTCGGTTGGTTTGCGACCCGGCAGCACGCGCACGCGCCACCGGGAAGCGAGGAGAAAGTTCAGTACTCTTTGGACGGCTGCGGGAAGAGCTTTTCTGGCTCTTGCAGCACGCTGATCGCACCGTCTTTGTCTTCAATCGATGTGGGCGTTTCGATCCAGCCGCCGGGATAGGACCCGTTGAGCGCATCAATGGTTGCGTGCATGGCCGCCTTACCCATCAAGAATGGTGAGGTGTTGACGGTTGCCGTGATGTTGCCAGCCGCAATTTCTTCAAGGCCGGACGTGTCGCCATCATTGCCCAAAAGGACGATGTCACTGCGGCCAAGCGCTTTCGCCGCAAAAGATGCCCCGATGATCATGTAGTCGTTCGCCGCAAAGATCATGTCGAGATCGGGGTTCGACTGCAGGATATCCATGCCAGCTGTGTTGCCGCCTTCAACGTTCCATTTACCGTCAATCGACACCACAACGTCGAAGTTTTCGTTGCCCTCGATACCGTCGAGGAAGCCGCCCACACGTTCGGTCGAGTGATAGCCAGGCTGCCCTTCGATAATGCCGACCTTCAACGGTTGATCGCCATAAGTTTCAATACCTATGAAAGCTTCACCCATTTCGGTCACGAAGACATTCAGGCGATGGTCGCGTTCCGCGACAC
>NZ_JBQFWY010000035.1:0-1552 GCF_056540565.1 Ruegeria sp. AM9 | reverse complement strand
AGGTCAGTCTTTCCAAGACGTCAAACACAGGTTTTTACGCCCCTGAAGATGTAAACGGCACTGGCGTCACAAAAGGCAGCGCCCGGCCAAGTCAGAGTGACTCCTATTACAAGAACATGGCTGGACCAGATTGGTCGGACGTTACATACCCAACTGACGGTACCACAGCACCTACCGATCCCGCTGTTGATCCGGACCCTATCTCATACACGCCGTCGGTAGCACCTGCCCCTGTTGTCGAAGCTCCAGAACTGGTGAGCCCACAGGACACCAACGCAGGTATTCTGCTCGATATATTCGTCGCGTACCCTGATACCGACGAAACGATTTCTGAGATCGGGTCGGGTTCCAGCATTGACAGCAACCTCACTGATGGCAGCCTCTTAACCAAGTATGCCATGTTTAAGGGAAATGGGGCAGAGATAGGCAGTGTTGAGTATACATTAGACGGAATATCTAAGGTGGAAAATAATGAGCCCGGTGCCCTGTTTAGCGGCAAGGGGATCGAAAATTTCCTTGGTGGCAAGCCGTTCGCAGAGAAAACCTGCGCCGCGGAACCGGTTGTATGTAAAGGTGAAAACGGCTCGGGCGGCGTGCTCGAAGCTGTGACCGTTTCCAAAGACCAAAGCACCGTCAAGCTTGAGGACAGTGCTTGGAAGTCTCCGGACCTAGATGGCAAAATCACTGAAGGCACCATCTTGATATTTGATTGCAAGAGCGGTGCAGAAGGTGAGGTCCAGGATATTGGCTTCGCCAAAGAAAGTGGTAAGGGAGGTGCTCTGAAGAAGGTGCTATTTCAACTTGACGGATCTCAGCAACGGGGCACCCAGGACTACAGTGATACGGATGGAGCGGACTCTGGCTTTAAATCCTATGCTATCCTTGTGGGCGAATATTACACAGGTCCCACGGATCAAATCGTTTTAGTGAACGATGCTGCTGCTGACCTCGATGCGATGAGCATATTCAGCAATATCTACCTGATTGACGCCATTTTGTAACGTGAACAGGCGCTGGTTTCTCTAGCCCCTACCGCATTCTAATCCACGCACCTTGGGTGAAGAATAGCACTGATCCCGAGGCGTATCTGCGTGTTCCCGTGACATTTAAATGTCTCAGTTTCGCCCATCTTGAGCCAATAAAAAAAATCAATTTTGTCCGTGTACGCGAAACAATGGTATAGACGTGACAGAAATTGCAGAGCCAACAGCAACGCCTGAACCGCGTGTAAATGTTTGCGCGATCTTGGAACGAGTTCTCCTGTTTAGAAGTCGTATCGGACGGCATCAAGAACCTTCGCCCGACTCCAAGAGGACTGAATTATCTTATTCTCACACACATGATCATCAATGGGCCCCACCACGGATCATGCGAGACGCCTTTGCGTCGCATGATCGCTGCCCCAGAAGTAGATAGGGAACCAGAATGGCAATCATCCACTCATCTGATCTTGGCTGGAAAGCCGGTCAGGACATCTCTGACGAATTTGCCGCGCTGGCGAAAACTTTCAAACCCGGCGACACGTTTGTCTTTGATCACATGTATAAAATTT
>NZ_JBQFWY010000034.1:0-1939 GCF_056540565.1 Ruegeria sp. AM9 | reverse complement strand
CATCCCGGTGACAATCTCGCGCAAACGGCCAGGCTTCAGAGCTTTCGCCGAATGACATCCTGAAGCATCTCCCGATCCAGCGTCAGGTCCGCCACGATCTTCTTCAGCCGGGTGTTCTCGTCCTCCAGCGCCTTCAGCCGGCGCATCTCGTCAGGCAACAAGCCGCCGTACTTCTTCTTCCAATTGAAGTATGTCGCCTGGCTGATCCCAGCCTTTCGGCAGATCTCCGCGACCGGTGTGCCTTGCTCGCCCTGCTTCAGGATGAAGGCCTTCTGCGCCTCCGTGAACTTCGATGCTTTCATGCGATTCCGCTCCTCTCCCAGCCAGGGAAATTTAGCGGAAAACTCCAGCTCCGAACGATCCAGTTTTCAGGGGGCAGAGCACGGGCGGTCGCATGTTTAGAGCCTGATGGGGTCTGACACGATTGTACTGTCTAAGCCAGGTATTGATGACGATCTGAGCCTGTTTGGTGGTGTGGAACCATTCTGCGTTGAGGACTTCCCGGCGCAGAGTGCCATTGAAGCGCTCGTTGTATCCATTCTCCCAAGGTGATCCCGGGTAGATTTGGATCGGCTTAATGCCCACCTTTCTTAACCAGGTCTGCAGGGCCGTTGCGATGAACTCCGCGCCGTTGTCGGAACGGATGTGTTCGGGCTTCCCGTGCCGCAATAAGAGTGGGTAGAGCGCATCCAGCACGTCTGCGCTGTTCATCTTCGGCTTGACCGCTACGCAGAGCGCCTCACGGGTATACTCATCCAGCACCGTCAGCATCTTGTAGCTCTGTCCGTTGCTCAGCTTGTCGTGGACAAAGTCAATGCTCCAGATGTGATTGGGATGTTGCGGTCGGAGCCGGATGATCGAGCTGTCCTTGTGGTACAGCCGTTTGCGTTTCTTGTGCCGTTGTGGGAGCTGCAAGCCTTCTTCGCGCCATAGTCGTTCGATCTTTTTATGATTGACTGCCCAGCCTTCGACACGCAGCAGCTCGGCGACCTTGCGGTAGCCGTAGCGCCCATACCGTTTGGCCAATCGGATCATCGCCAGACGTAACGCCTCATCATCCTTTGGCGCTGCGCGGTATTGCAGCGTGCTCCGCGCCAATCCAATCACGCGACAGGTGCGCCGTTCAGAGGTTGCCAGCTTTTGTCGGGTGTGGACCACGGCCTGACGAAGCTGGTCTGCCGTCAGGCCTTTGGCTTTAGATAATCAAGGCTCTCCTTGAGAATGAGTTTGTCCAGTTCAAGCTCAGCCACGATTTTCTTGAGCCGATCATTCTCTTTCTGCAGCGCCTTCAGATTGGCCATCTCAGATCGTCCCATCCCACCAAACCGCTTGCGCCATGTGTAATAGGTCGCATCACTGACACCAGCCGTTCTGCACGCCGTCGCGACATCCGAACCAGATGCCAGGCCCAGCTCAATCTCGCGCAAAAGCCGCAGAATATCTTCGTCCGAATACCGTTTCCGCGCCATCAATCCCGTCTCCAAAACTAAGCCAACTGTGGCACAGTTTTAGGGGGCCAAGACAACGTAAAGCCTGATCAGAAAGGCACTCGCGCTCGGTTCAGCACACCACTTTCTGCGTCCGCAACACGTTGTTTTTCCACAGAATCGGCCATCAACCGCTCTTCGCGTGGCAGCAGCGATCTCAGCGACTTCAGACATTTATAGTATTGTTCCCCAACCAAGGCGTCAGTCGCCTCGGCGAGGACCCGGCGGCTGTCCGCATCGGTAAATACCTGACTTAACTCTTCTACCCGACGCAACAGTTGCTGACGCGCCTGGTCCGGTGCCATATCCCCGGACAGAATAAGCTGCGCCGCGTAACACACACGCCGAACCGGTGTGGTCACCTCATCCGGGTGGATCGCATCCCTCAGGCGCAACACGTTTCCCTCCGGCGTCATGATCGAGAACCGACCACGGCGATCACCATTTTCGAT
>NZ_JBQFWY010000033.1:0-2006 GCF_056540565.1 Ruegeria sp. AM9 | reverse complement strand
ACAGCCCCGAGCTCTGGCAGGCGCACATGGGTGCTGACCACTTAAATGCCTACATGGATGCCACAGACGGAATGATCGAAAAATTCTGGCTGCACGAACTCACACACATCGCATGAGTGAGGCTATTTAAATGAAACACTCCCTCCTTAGACAGCTACTTCTGGGTTCGATGTTGTCGGCCGCTGCGCTCTCGCCTGCTATTGCCGAGACCGTCGAGACTGAAGTGGTGGCAACCCATGACACACGCTACGGCGATCCGTTCTTCTCCACCGATGGTCGCATGTTCCTGAGCATGTCACCTGACCCAGCCCCTTGATCCGGGCCGTTTGGATGTAGAATCCGTTCCTGTTTCTTTCTCGTGTTTAGGTTGCGGTCAAGGCCTGCTGAGCGGAGCCGTTGCGTAGCTCAAGCGAAGCAGGCCGGGTGGCGCGGTTGAGATTGGCGTAGACGGCTGGAGCCAGCCCGCCAAGTGACGTGTGTGGTCGCTGCGTGTTGTAATCGATCCTCCAGTTTTCAATGATCTTTCGGGCCTCGGCGAGGTTACCGAAAATGTGTTCGTTCAGGCATTCGTCTCGCAGCCTGCCATTGAATGACTCGACAAAGGCATTCTGCATGGGCTTTCCGGGTGCGATGTAGTGCCAGCCGACACCAGTATCCTGGCACCACCTGAGAACAGCATGAGATGTCATTTCCGTTCCATTGTCGCTGACAATCATATCCGGCTGTCCGCGCCTGCGGATCAGTTCATCCAGTTCGCGCGTCATCCGCGCGCCAGACAACGAACGATCCACGACGGTTGCCAATGCCTCTCGCGTGCAATCATCCACGATGCACAACACTCGGAACCGCTGGCCGTCTTCGAAAGCGTCAGACACAAAGTCCAACGACCACCGTTGATTGGCCCGATCCGGGACGAATATAGGCCGCCGCGTGCCCAAGGCACGTTTGCGTGACCGCCTGCGACGCACCACCAGCCCTTCCTCGCGATAGAGCCGGAACAGCTTCTTGTGGTTCACCTCAAAGCCCTCTCTCGCCAACAGGATGCCCAAACGCCGATAACCGAACCGGCGACGCTCATTCGCCAGTTCGCGCAGACGCTTGCGCAGGGCTTCATCATCCTGGTTCTGCTTCTGATATTGAAAGACAGACCTGTGCAGGTCGGCCAGCTCACACGCCCGACGCTCAGACAGGCCGTGCCGATCCATCACGTCCGACACGGCCCGTCGCTTCACGTCAGGCGTCAGTAGTTTTTTGTCGCGAGATCCTTGAGCGCCGCGTTGTCCAGCATGGCATCCGCCAACATCCGTTTCAGACGATTGTTCTCATCTTCCAGCGCACGCAACTTCTTCGCATCCGACACGTTCATTCCGCCGAACTTGGCTTTGTATTTGTAGAACGTGGCATCGCTGATCCCATATTTGCGGCACAACTCCTGAGCTTTCACGCCTGCCTCGTATTCCTTGATCATTCCAATGATCTGTTCGTCGCTAAATCTGCGTTTCATAGTCCATCCTTTGCTTGGACGGATTACTAACACCTCAATGGCCTGATTTCAGGGGGCTGGGTCACTTTCAGCGTGGCCACATCCATCATCTGCTCAGCCAGCATCTTCTTCAGTTTGGCGTTCTCAGATTCCAGCGTCTTCAGTCGCCGCGCATCGGACACCTCCATGCCGCCGTACTTGGATCGCCACTTGTAGAAGGTCGCGTCACTGATCCCATGCTTGCGGCACAGCTCTTTCGCACCGAGCCCGGCCTGATGCTCTTTCAAAATCCCAATGATCTGTTCTTCGCTGAAACGGCTTCTCTTCATCGTCTGTCTCCTCAGTTGGAGAACAGGCTAACCTCAAATCGAGGACTTTTCAGGGGAGCAGGTCACCATCGATGGGCGGCATGCCCAGACGAACCTGCACCAGTCGGTTGAGGATCGCTGTCAGTTGCCATCTGGGTCGATGAACAGCTTTATCCTATTTCGTAAACATCAATATCTATTGCAGCTGCTTGTCG
>NZ_JBQFWY010000032.1:0-2529 GCF_056540565.1 Ruegeria sp. AM9 | reverse complement strand
TCCGCTGAACACGCCGTTGTCGTCGCTGACCTGGAATTCGTATTGCGACAGCTCCATCCGGTAGGTCGAGAACGACTTGGACAGCATCGCCCAAAGCGGAAACGCCAGGGTCACGACCAGATAAAGCGCGATGACCATCATGCCGCCGCGCATGATGAGATCGTCGCGGCTCAGCTTGCCCTTGATGACCGGGCCAGCGGGCAGAGAGGTGGTATCGGTCATCAGCCCTCCTCCGCCGGGGTGAAGGCCATCAGGCGGTTGCGGGGCAGTTCGATCATCATCTTGCCGCCCTCTTCAAGGCCCAGACGGCGCACCGCGTTGATCGAGAAATCGGCGATCAGCTCTTCGGCGCCAAAAATCTCATGCGACAGGCGGCAGCGCCAGAACGAGCCCAGGAATTCCATCTCGTTGATGCGCACTTCGAAGGCATTTTCCGGCGTGGTGATGATGTCCGGCGCACCCGGAGACCGCGCCCCTTCGCCATGCGGGATGATATCCTCGGGGCGGACGGCGGCAACGATACGGCTGCCCTTCTGATGATCATGGGGTTCACATTTCAGAACCGAACCGCCAAGCTCCAGACTTTCAGCATCACCCGCGACCGCAGGCAGCTGGTTCATCTCACCGATGAAGTCGGCCACGAACAGGTTGGCCGGGTGGCGATAGATCTCGGTCGGGGTGCCGACCTGTTCGATCACCCCGTGGTTCATGACCACGATCCGGTCGGCCATGGCCAACGCCTCTTCCTGATCATGGGTCACCATCACCGTGGTCACGCCCAGCTTGCGCTGCAATTCCTTGATCTCATGACGCAAATGCACGCGCACCTTGGCGTCCAGCGCCGACAGCGGCTCGTCCAGCAGCAGCAGGCCGGGATTGGTGGCAATCGCCCGCGCCAGCGCGATCCGCTGTTGCTGGCCGCCCGACAGCTGGGCCGGGTATTTGCTGCCCTGATCCGGCAGGCCCACAAGTTTCAGCAACTCGGCCACGCGCACCGCGATCTCGGATTTGCTGCGGCCGGTGTTTTCCAGCCCGAAGGCGATGTTCTTTTCGATCGTCAGGTTCGGAAACAGCGCATAAGACTGGAACACGATGCCGAAGTCGCGCTCGGACGGGGGCAGGTTCGACACATCCTTGCCATCCTGCATCACCGTGCCCTTGGTTTGCAGGTCCAGACCCGCAATGGCGCGCAGCAGGGTGGTCTTGCCGCAGCCCGAAGGCCCCAGAAAGCAGATGAATTCACCTTCGTTGATGTCCAGCGAGATATCCCGAAGGGCCAGAAATTCGCCAAAAGCTTTCCAGAGGTCTTGGATACTCAGATAGAGATCACCGGGAGAGGTTTTCTTAAGCACTGGGAGGGGTCCTTGAGCTTTGCGCAGCAGCCATGACAAGAGAGTGGCCAGAAATTCGCCGCGCCGTTCACATGAGATGTAGGGGAGTTTATCCAAAAAACCGGAGGAGCATTAAGCCCCTCCGGCTCGAGTGGTTTACTCTTTGGGTTCGGACTTGCCGTCATAGCGCGACTGCCATTCCTTCAGGATGGCGGCGCGGTTGTTGGCGGCAAACTCGAAATCATTGTCGATCATCGCGTCCAGCAGGCCTTCGGGGAAGTACTCAACCGGCTTGGCAACGCCCGGCATCGCAACAACCGCGTACCCGCTGTTGTACATCTCGTTGGCTTCCTTGGTGACCGAGAAATCAACCAGCTTCTGCGCGGCTTCCAGCTTGTCGGTGCCCGCTACAATCGCGGTGGCCTCCATGTCCCAGCCAACACCTTCGCTCGGCACGATGATTTCCAGAGGCGCACCTGCCGCCTTGGACTTGGCGCCACGGAAGGCAAACGAGATGCCGATCGGAATCTCGCCGGCCGCAGCCAGCTTGCACGGCTTGGACCCCGAATGGGTGTAGCGCGCGATGTTCTCGTGCAGGCCGTCCATGTATTCCCAGCCGCCCTCTTCACCAAACAGCTGCAGCCAGCTCGACACGTCCAGGAAACCGGTGCCCGAAGAGTTCGGGTTCGGCATGATCACGTGGCCCTTATACTGCGCGTCGGTCAGGTCCTTCCACGAGGTCGGCGGCGTCAGACCGGCCTTTTCGGCCTCGACCGTGTTATAGCAGACCGACGCCACCCAGGCGTCCATGCCAACCCAGCTGGGCACATCGCCGCTGTCGACGAATTTCGCATCCAGCTTCTCGACACCAACCGGCGCGTAGGGCTCCAGCATGTCTTCCGACTTCAGCAGCAGCAGCGAGGTCGCCGCCAGACCCCAGACAACGTCAGCCTGCGGGTTGTCACGCTCGGCCAGAAGCTTGGCGGTGATGATGCCGGTGGAATCCCGCACCCAGTTGATCTGAATATCCGGATGCACCGCGTTGAACTGTTCCGCGTAACGCGCCAGATCCTCGGCTTCAACCGCCGTATAAACCGTCAGCTCGGTTTCGGCCGCAGCAGACGACGCAAGCAACGCCCCCACCACTATTGCTGCAAACTTACAAGTCGTGTGTTCCATGATTTCCTCTGTTGGGTTG
>NZ_JBQFWY010000031.1:0-2721 GCF_056540565.1 Ruegeria sp. AM9 | reverse complement strand
AAGCCCGCCTCTTCCAGACCGGCGGCCAGGCGCGAGGTCTTGCGGTGCACCGATTGCGCGATGGCCTTGATGCCGTCGGGGCCGTGATAGACCGCATACATCGAGGCAATCACCGCCAGCAGCGCCTGCGCGGTGCAGACGTTCGAATTGGCTTTCTCGCGGCGAATGTGTTGCTCGCGGGTCTGCAGCGACAGGCGGTACGCCTTGTTGCCGCGGCTGTCGATGCTGACACCGATGATCCGGCCGGGCATCGAGCGCTTCAGCTTGTCGGTGGTCGCCATATAGGCGGCGTGCGGGCCACCAAAGCCCATCGGAACGCCAAAGCGCTGGGTCGAGCCGATGGCGATATCCGCGCCCATCTCGCCCGGTGACTTCAGCAGCGCCAGCGACAGGATGTCGGCGGCGACGATGGCGATGGCTTTATGTTCGTGCAGCGCCGCAATCTCGGCGGTGTAGTCGCGCACGTGGCCGTGGGTGCCGGGATACTGGAAGATCGCGCCAAACACCGCGCCCGCGTCGAGGCTGTCGGGATCGCCCACCTGCACGTCGATGCCCAGAGGCTCAGCCCGGGTTTTGATCACCGCGATGGTCTGCGGGTGGCAGTTGCGGTCGACGAAGAAGGCCGCGTTATTGGCCTTGGACCGGCCGCCGCGCTTGGCCATCGCCATGGCTTCGGCGGCGGCGGTGGCTTCGTCCAGCAGTGAGGCGTTGGCCACGTCCAGCCCGGTCAGATCGCTGACCATGGTCTGGAAGTTCAAGAGCGCCTCAAGTCGGCCCTGGCTGATCTCGGGCTGATACGGCGTATAGGCGGTGTACCAGGCCGGGTTTTCCAGGATGTTGCGCAGGATCGGCGCCGGGGTGGTGGTGCCGTAATAGCCCTGACCGATCAGCGAGGTCAGAACCTTGTTCTTGCCCGCCACCTGCCGCATGTGAAACAGCGCATCCCGTTCGGTCATCGCCGGACCCCAGTCCAGCGGGTCCTTCTGGCGGATCGCAGGGGGAACGGTGGCGTCGATCAGTTCGTCCAGCGTCTTGAAGCCGATCACCTTGAGCATGTCGCGCATCTCGGTCGGTGACGGGCCAATGTGGCGGCGATTGGCGAAGTCATAGGCTTCGTAGTCGGTCAGTTTGAAGGCCATGTGTTGCGCTCCTCAAGGAATGTCTCGGCCAGCCGGTCTGGCGGATGCCTCCGGCGGGAGTATTTGGGAAAAGATGAAGCGGGTGGAGCCCCAATGCCGGGGCTCCGGTTCTGGCTCAGCCGATGAAGGCCTTGTAGCCGGCCTCGTCCATCAGATCTTCCAGCTGCGACGCGTCTGCGATCTTGATCTTGTAGATCCAGGCCTCGCCCTCGGGGTCTTCGTTCAGCGCGCCGGGGTTGTCGGCCAGCGTCTCGTTGACCTCGGTAATCTCGCCATCGACCGGGGCATAGAGCTCGGACGCGGCCTTGACGGATTCGATCACGCCGATCTCACCGTCCTTGGCAAATTCCTCGCCCGCGTCCTGCTGCTCGACAAAGACCACCTCGCCCAGCTGCTCGGCGGCATGCGCAGTGATGCCCAGCGTGGCGGTGTCGCCTTCGACGGTCAGCCATTCATGCTCTTCGGAATAATAGGTTGCCATTGTGTCTCTCTCCTGACTTCAACGCTTGTAATTCTGTGTGACGAAGGGCAGCGCCACGATCTCGGCCGGTTGCGCCTTGCCCCGGATGATCAGGTTCACCTTCTCGCCCGGCTCGCCATGGCCTTTGCTCACGTAGCCCATCGCCACCGGTCCGCCGACCGTGGGGCCAAAGCTGCCCGAGGTGATCTGACCGATGGTGTTGCCTTCAAGGCATTGTACCTCGACACCCTGACGCGCGGGCGCGCGGCCTTCGGGCTTGATGCCCACCAGCTTGCGCGCGGGGCCTTCGGCCAGTTCTTTCTGGACACGCTCAGCGCCCGGAAAGCCGCCTTCTTCCTTGCGGCGCTTCTGGATCGCCCAGCCCAGAGAGGCCTCGATCGGCGAGGTGCTCTGGTCGATGTCATTGCCATAGAGGCACAGGCCTGCCTCCAGCCGCAGGCTGTCGCGCGCGCCCAGGCCGGCTGGCTCGCAATCCTCATGCGCCAGAAACGCGCGGGTGATCTCGATGGCCTTGTCCTCGGGGATCGAGATCTCATACCCGTCCTCGCCGGTATAGCCCAGCCGCGAGATGCGGCACTCGACGCCGTTGATCTCGGCCACGGTGGTTTCCATGAAGGTCAGGTCACGGGCGGCGGGGCAGAGGTCGCCCACCACATCCTCGGCCTTGGGGCCTTGCACCGCAACCAGCGCACGGTCGAAGATCTCGGTCACTTCGACGCCGTCCAGATTGGCCTGCATATGCGGAATGTCCTGATGCCGCAGCGCTGCGTTCACGACGACGAAGTAGTGATCCCCCGCGTTCGACACGATCAGGTCATCCATGATCCCGCCTTGCGGATTGGTGAAAAACCCGTACCGCGCCTTGCCTTCCTTCAGCGTCGCATAGGCCTGCGGGCAAAGCGCTTCCAGCTTCTCACCCACATTCTCGCCCCGCAGGATCACCTGACCCATATGAGACACATCAAACACCGCCGCCTTCTCTCGGCACTGCTTATGCTCTCCCATGATCCCCAAAGGATACTGAACAGGCATCTCCCAACCCGCAAAATCAACCATCTTGCCACCCAACTCAACATGCAAGTCGTACAAAGGCGTGCGTTT
>NZ_JBQFWY010000030.1:0-2975 GCF_056540565.1 Ruegeria sp. AM9 | reverse complement strand
GGAGTGATTTGTGAGATTGTTCTGCCCCATTTTGTGACGGGGTTTTCTGCGATGAAGATGATGTCTTTGTTGCGCAGTTCGAACTGGGCGGCCAGCGTCAGGTGTGCGGCGTTTCTTGTGTCGAGGTGCCATGCGGTGACGGCGCCGAACTCTCGGGGGTCCTGGGCGGCGCGCAGGACGTAGACCTCGGAGGCGTCGCCGGTTTCCTTGGCCACACCGCCGCCGGTGTCGTAGAGCGCGTCAGCCAGGGTGGCGGAGTGGTTGAAGGGCAGGGCATAGCGGCCCTGGGTGCGGACCTCGCCGCTGAGGTAGACGTAATCGCGGTCGACCGCGTCCAGCTCGATGGATTGCACGAAGGTGCTGCGGCGTTCCTCCAGATCGTCGCGGCGCAGGTTGACGG
The DNA here is from genome assembly GCF_056540565.1 of Ruegeria sp. AM9. Taxonomy (NCBI): domain Bacteria; kingdom Pseudomonadati; phylum Pseudomonadota; class Alphaproteobacteria; order Rhodobacterales; family Roseobacteraceae; genus Ruegeria; species Ruegeria sp. AM9. The sequence continues at coordinate 2,575 of NZ_JBQFWY010000030.1, read as the reverse complement.
CCACGTTTAGTTCCTGCAGCGCGGTCTGGCGGCCTTCCAGCACGGTCTCGCGCAGGGCGATCTGCTGGGCAAAGTAGCGCTCGGCGCGGTCCAGATCGTAGTCGGTATCGACAAAGACCGAGTCGTCGGCGATCAGGTTGAGGTTCTGCAGGTCGGTGCGCGCATAGAGCTGTTCCAGCGGGATCTGATACATCTGCCCGTTGCGGTAGATGCGGACCGAGGAATTGTCGATATCGCTGACCGAGACCGAACCGGCGGCCGAGAGCGCCTCGCCCAGGGTCAGCCGGGTCAGGGTGATCGGCTGCACGCCGGGCTGGCCGACGGCGCCGCCGACCGAGACGCGGCGGGAATTGAACTCGGCAATTTCCAGGCTGAAGGTGGGGTCGATCTGGTTTTCCACCAGACGCTGGAACAGCACCGCCTCGGCCTCGTCCACGGTCAGGCCGACCAGGCGCACGCGGCCGACATCGGGGATGTTGATCGCGCCGTCATCCTGCACGGTATAGCCGTTGCGGCTGTTCTGCGCGGCCAGCAGGCCCGACAGCTCTCCGGCTGTTCCTTGCGTCGACGGCGTCGACAGCACCAGCACGTCGCCGATGCCGATGGTGTAGGGGCCGGGGTTGACCTGCGGCGGCGGGTCCAGTTCCAGGCGCGCGCGCGATCCGTCCTGGGTCGAGGGCGCCTCGGGCAGGGGGCCGGTGCCGCGCAGGCTGGTGGAAGACCCCGATCCGGCCGACAGCGCAAACACCGAGGGCAGGGTTTTGGGCGCATAGGGCGAGCGGTTGGCGACCAGAACGGTCTCGGGCGTCACCGGCACGACGCGGACCTTGCCGGCATCCGACACGCCTGCGGTCACCGAGGGGCTGCGGTAGATGGTCGAGCATCCGGCGATCAGGCCGGTGACGGCCAGCGCGCCGAGGAAAAGGGGGATGTGGCGCACGGTGCGTCCTCCGCTGTTCAGAATCTTACCTATCATCGGGCACCACCTTTATGAACATGTTGCCCAGGAAATCGCCGGTCCATTGCGAGGACTGGACGATGCGGCCGGTGCTGTCCTGCACCCAGTAAATGTTGGTGAACTGCTGGGCCAGCCCATAGCAGTCTTCCTGCCGCTTTTGCGTGGCGACGGGGGTGCCGCCCAGCACGACCATGTCCGCGCCCAGCGGGGTGATCCGGCATCTGTAGGCGTGCAGCTCGATCTCGTCATCGCTGTTGAGAAAGCTGTGGAAGCGCTCGGCCTGACCCGCACCGCGGCCCAGGATCAGCGCCGCGCTCTGGCGCAGGTCCGACCCGGACAGGCCGCCGCCAAAACCGATGGCCGAGGTCAGCAGCCCCTGTTCCAGCGTGATGGTGGCGCCATCCGCGGTCAGCCAGGTCTGCACCCCGGCGCGTTCGGTTTCCAGCAGCATGACCCCGGCCAGAGCGCGGCTGGGAAAGCCGACCTCGAGCCGGGGCGGGATCGGGCGGCGCGCGGCCAGCGCCTCGGCGCGCGGGTGGAACCGGGGCGCGTCGGGAAACAGCGCGCCTTTCAGCAGATCGGCATCCTCCTGCGCCTCGCCGCAGGAGATCAGCATCAGGGCCAGCAGGGCCAACAGGGCAGGGCGGCGCAGGGTTGTCATCGCCAGAACCTCCCCCAGCCGCGGGACAGGTCCTGGGCGCGGGCCTCGCGGGTGACGCCGTACAGCCGGTTGCGCACGTTCAGCCGGGCGCCGCCGTCGCGCAGCACCGGGCGGATGGTCTGGGCGATCTTGTTGCGCGACGGCCGCCCGGTCAGCCACGAGATCGGAACCTCGATCCGGATGCCCTTGTCGAACGAGCCTTCGCCGAATTCCTCGGAGCTGACATTGGTCAGGGTAAAGAAGGCGCCGACCTTGAAGCCGTTGGTGAACTCGCGGTCCAGCGCAAAGGTGGCGCCGTAGTCGCCGGCCAGGTAGCGCCCGACATCGACCTGCGCGTGAAAGTCGCCGGGCAGATCGTAATAGGCCGACACATGCCCGGTGGCGACCGAGTAATCCTGAAAGCCGAACAGTACGTCGAAATCGCGTTGGGCGACGTAATTGGCCTCGACCCCCAGGGCCAGGCGGCTGTTGGTGGGGTACCACAGCAGCTCGGCCGACAGCCCGCCGAACATGGTCTCGAGATAGCCCAGCGTGGTGCGGGCATAGAGGTTGGCGCCCGGCCGCCACATATACTCGGCGGTCATGTGTTCGACGCGCAGGTTGGAGTCGCGGGCATAGATCGCCCAGTCCGAGCGCACATGCGGCAGCGGCGAATCCGAGACCCGGGTGCTGTCATCCAGCGTGCTGAGGATCGGCTGGCGCAGCTCGGTCGACAGGGTCAGCCCGGGCGAGAGCGTATAATCCAGCCCCAGTGCCGCCCCCAGCTCATACCGCAGCGGGTCGTCGGGGTCGAAGAAGGAAAAGTTCAGATAAGGCCCGAACCGGTAGGAAAAATGCGGATAGGCATCGCTGAGGATGCCGCCCTGCAGCAGCGGGATCGTGTCCGAGATCTGAGCCCGGGCAAAGCTGCGCCAGGCATTGTCGGGGTCGTGCTCCAGCTCATAGAGGTCGTCGCG
>NZ_JBQFWY010000029.1:0-2500 GCF_056540565.1 Ruegeria sp. AM9 | reverse complement strand
TTCTCTGCGAAATCTATTTAGGTAGAGCGTCATCCGAATACCCCGGGGGGTAGAGCACTGGATGGGTAATGGGGCCCCACAGGCTTACTGATCCTAACCAAACTCCGAATACCCGGGAGTACTAGATGGCAGACACACTGCGGATGCTAACGTCCGTAGTGGAGAGGGAAACAACCCTGACCTACAGCTAAGGCCCCCAATTCATGGCTAAGTGGGAAAGCAGGTGGGACGACCAAAACAACCAGGAGGTTGGCTTAGAAGCAGCCATCCTTTAAAGATAGCGTAACAGCTCACTGGTCTAAATAAGTTGTCCTGCGGCGAAGATGTAACGGGGCTCAAGCCATGAGCCGAAGCTTAGGATGCCGTAAGGCATGGTAGCAGAGCGTAGTGTGACATAGTCTCATTCCTCCTTCACGTCTTCGGGCGTATTGGAGGAGAGAGGCTTTCGATGAAGCCGGCCTGTGAGGGATCCGGTGGAGAGATCACTAGTGAGAATGATGACATGAGTAGCGACAAAGAGTGTGAGAGACACTCTCGCCGAAAGTCCAAGGGTTCCTGCTTAAAGCTAATCTGAGCAGGGTAAGCCGGCCCCTAAGCCGAGGCCGAAAGGCGTAGGCGATGGGAACTAGGTTAATATTCCTAGGCCAGGAGGATGTGACGGATCACAGGTGTAGTTCAATCTTATCGGATTGATTGGGCTGCTGAGTGGTTCCTGGAAATAGCCCTCCATCAGACCGTACCCTAAACCGACACAGGTGGACTGGTAGAGCATACCAAGGCGCTTGAGAGAACGATGTTGAAGGAACTCGGCAAAATACCTCCGTAAGTTCGCGAGAAGGAGGCCCGGTTCCTAGGCAACTAGGGGCTGGGGGCACAAACCAGGGGGTGGCGACTGTTTATTAAAAACACAGGGCTCTGCGAAGTCGCAAGACGACGTATAGGGTCTGACGCCTGCCCGGTGCCTGAAGGTTAAAAGGAGAGGTGAGAGCCTTGAATTGAAGCCCAGGTAAACGGCGGCCGTAACTATAACGGTCCTAAGGTAGCGAAATTCCTTGTCGGGTAAGTTCCGACCTGCACGAATGGCGTAACGACTTCCCCGCTGTCTCCAACATCGACTCAGCGAAATTGAATTGCCTGTCAAGATGCAGGCTTCCCGCGGTTAGACGGAAAGACCCCGTGCACCTTTACTACAGCTTCGCACTGGCATCAGGATTGTGATGTGCAGGATAGGTGGTAGGCTTTGAAGCAGGAACGCAAGTCCCTGTGGAGCCTCCCTTGAGATACCACCCTTCGCACTCTTGATGTCTAACCGCGGTCCGTTATCCGGATCCGGGACCCTGCGTGGCGGGTAGTTTGACTGGGGCGGTCGCCTCCTAAAGCGTAACGGAGGCGCGCGAAGGTTGGCTCAGAGCGGTCGGAAATCGCTCGTTGAGTGCAATGGCAGAAGCCAGCCTGACTGCGAGACTGACAAGTCGAGCAGAGTCGAAAGACGGCCATAGTGATCCGGTGGTCCCGAGTGGAAGGGCCATCGCTCAACGGATAAAAGGTACGCCGGGGATAACAGGCTGATACTGCCCAAGAGTCCATATCGACGGCAGTGTTTGGCACCTCGATGTCGGCTCATCTCATCCTGGGGCTGGAGCAGGTCCCAAGGGTACGGCTGTTCGCCGTTTAAAGAGGTACGTGAGCTGGGTTTAGAACGTCGTGAGACAGTTCGGTCCCTATCTGCCGTGGGTGTAGGAGACTTGAGAGGAGTTGCCCCTAGTACGAGAGGACCGGGGTGAACGATCCACTGGTGGACCAGTTGTCGTGCCAACGGCAGTGCTGGGTAGCTATGATCGGACAGGATAACCGCTGAAGGCATCTAAGCGGGAAGCCCCCCTCAAAACAAGGTCTCCCTGAGGGCCGTGGAAGACCACCACGTCAATAGGCCGGAGATGTAAGCGCAGTAATGCGTTCAGTTGACCGGTACTAATCGCCCGATAGGCTTGATTTGATCCAGTAATGGAAAGACAAGACCAAAGCATACACCGACCTTGACCATGGATAACGTCGTAGCGCCAAGCCGCGATGTTGGTTGATAACTACAACCGTGCGGCAACGCGCCTTTATCTGCGATAAAGACGCTGCCTGCCGCATGGTCGCTTTCTTGCACAGCAAGAAAGTCGACCGAGGGCTTTTCCTCGGTTTGGTGGTCATAGCGCAAGTGAAACACCCGGTCCCATCCCGAACCCGGAAGTTAAGCACTGCCGCGCCAATGGTACTTGGGCTTAAGCCCCGGGAGAGTAGGTCACCGCCAAACCTAGTAAAAGCCCACATCTCTCTAATACGATATCAGAATGACCGACCCCGGCCTCAATCAGCGTAAGCAATAGGCCAACAAAGACCTCAAGTAGCGTAAGCGGTAGGTCACATAAAGTGTCGCGGGATGGAGCAGCCCGGTAGCTCGTCAGGCTCATAACCTGAAGGTCGTAGGTTCAAATCCTACTCCCGCAACCAA
>NZ_JBQFWY010000028.1:0-6614 GCF_056540565.1 Ruegeria sp. AM9 | reverse complement strand
GCAATGTCAGAAATGAAACGGTCATTTCGCAAGGGGATGGGGCGGCCATCGGCGGGGGTAGCGTTCCGCAGGAATAAGACCACAGTGGCGGCTGCCCGTGGTCTGCTGATGGCCTACGCCATGGCGCATCGAGCGCGCCGGGACATTGCGTATTTCAGCGGGCCTCGGATGTAATTTCTGTTGTTAGTCTAACCACAGAAAATAATAAACGTCGGCAGTCTACCGACAGAAAGTAATTTCTGTTTTCGGGCTGAAAACTTTTATTATCGGTCTAGGGCGCGGTTGATGATCCCGCCAATATCGTCGGGGTCGTCGCCCTCGATCTCGTCGCCGATCTCTTCGAGGATCAAGGCCAGCCGCAAGCCGGTCAGGTGGGTCATAGAGCGCCACCAGTCAGGCGAACGGAACCGCAGGTGAGTTAGGCGGACGGCAGCGTCATCGACCGTCAGGAAGGCTCTAGGGCCCTCCTCGAGCGGGTTGAGCTGATCGATCTGGGTAGGCGTCATGAACTCGGCCCGGATGCGTCCAGCTCGTGCCGCAGCGGCTACGGCGGCGGCGTCGTCATGGAACTCAGGGCGGGTTTCAGGTCGGCGGGTGAGGCGAATGGCCTTTTTCAGTTTTCTAATCATGCTGGGCAAATGTGCGAGCTGATGAAAGTAACGTGAAAGAGGTCAAAGGTCTGTCGCTCCATCCGCGACAGGGGCAGGTCAGGTTGATTTTTGCGAGCTGATCGACATTTGAGATTTAGCAACCGTGCTGCATGGCGGGGGCAGGTCATAGGGTCGGGCAGGGGTGTCCGGCCCTTTTTGTTTTCAGCCTGAAATCAGAAATTCAGCAAAACGAGCTGGGCAGGGGTCAAGTAGAATTGACGAGGGTCCGCCCGCTTGCGGGTGGATACGTCCATTCTGCTTGATGCCTGGCCTGCTCAAGTCAGTTTCGAAATGGTGGGGAAGAAAGCAAAGCGTCTTCCCCGCCTGCCATGTGGCGAACATCCGGTAGATGGGGGGCGCGGGTAAGCCCGCGCGGGGGCAGTAGCCTGAAAGGCTCGGCCCCCTCAACAGATCGTGTAGGCGGAGGGGTAAGTAGATAGAACTGTTGCTAAAAAGGGGTTTAGAGCGCCCGCAGGTGCGGGCGAAAGTTTCCAGTTTTGGTTGAAAAGGGTAATAAGAGGTGATAGCTACGTATTGCGATAAGAAAAACCTGAGTCGGAACCGACTGAGGAACAGAGAATAAAAGCCCCTTAGTGTTGCCGCACGAGGGGCTTCATTTTTTGGGAAGTCGGAGGGAAGAAACCCCTTCCCCCCTTCCCGTCTAAGAGGGTTTAGCTCTTAGGGGGCTTGTTGTTGCCGTAGAAGATGGCAACAGCAAGCTGGGCCACCATCAGGGCTACGATAAGAAATTCCATCTGGAACCTCCTTCTTCACGTGCCGGGCTTTAAATTTACACGCCGGATTGCCGTCCATTGTGTAGACCAACATCACAGCCCCGATTTAGGTTCGCTGGGGGTCCAGCTTAGCTTCCATCGGGGACGCTTAGACACATGGGAAGCTGCCAGAGACACAGCTTCCATGGAGACTCTTAGTGTCGCGCTATTAGGGCTGCAAGGGTTTGGCGGAAAATGGGATTTAAAAGCATGAAGAATAATAGTTTTTCATGGAAATTAAAAAAACGAATGACCCGCCGAAGCGGGCCACCCATATGATTGTCGTTGGTTAAGATTGTTAGTTGCCGCAGGCCTTAGCACTTACAAATGTTGTCATAGCGGCCATCATCATCGGCGGCTGTGGAGGTCGGGGTGAAGATGATTTCGATCACCCAGAGAATAGGGTTGGCTTGAGCGGTCGAGGCAGAGCTAGCGATTGCGATTGCCAGAACTGTAGCGGTCAAAATCCTTTTCATAACGGCCCCTCCTTTTTTGAGAGCTGAGGTAAGAATACCAAGAGTGGCCAAGCTGGACGTAGGTGAAGCTGAGAAAGTGGGGTTTGTTGACCTGAGCCCCTGATGCAGAAAGCGCACAGGTAAGTAATTAGGACTTGAAATTTGGAGGTCAGGAAAAGCCCGATATAGCAAAGGGGTAGCGATCTTGTGCGAGGGTGTGTGGCAATATGTTAACGAAATTTAATCGTAAAAACTGATGCAGGGATTCCCACTTTTGGGGGTTTTAGTAGGTCATTTTCATTGACCTGAATGCCACATTTTTGCGGGTTGTTTCTGACCGTATGGCTATAAAAACAAGGCACCTCAATAGAGTGTCAACATTGGAAGGTTTCGCGGTTCTTAATGAAGTAGGCACAAAAGCTTGTGTCGTGCGTTTGGAATCGCTAGTTTTCCAATTGAGCAACAAAAAACCCGGCGCGAAGGCCGGGGTTCATGTGAGGCTCGGTGTCCACAGTTTAGGTTTGGCGATCAAACTGCGGAAACCCGAAGATAAGGCGAATTCGGTGCAAGCACCGAACCTCTGCCTATAATTATAGGGTTAGTGGCTGCGATACGCAAGCCATGACGGCACCGTTTTGCCTCGCGATAGGGCAGGTGAAGGGTGCTATTAAAGAGCGTTGAATTTGAGGTCATAGAGCCAGGGGAAAAGGGACGGAAGCCAGTCCCGCATGTGGATCACATGCCACGCGGCTCTTTTGGTAACCCGTATGATCTGGGCGAGCTGATAGACGAAAGTACGGGCGAGATGATTTCGCTTGCAGGTTGGCGCAAGGTCCAGCAGCGAAAGTCTCTATTGGCTGAGCAATCGGACGAGCTGCGGGAAACCTTGATTCAGGCGGGTGTTGAAGTCGATTGCCAGAATAGCAGCGATATCTATTTCACGGGCGCAATCACCGGGCTTGAGTATCGCCAGAAGCAACGCAGGAATATCAATTTCCTGCCTGACATTGCCCAGCGGAATAGACGCCAGCAACAAATGAGCTTTGCGAAGTTTGCAGCTCGGCGGGAATACCTGCGGTATCTAGTGGTGACGGCAGGCGACCGGATCGAAGCGTTTGCGCATGAAGATGATATCAGGCAGCGGCGGCGTGATCTGTTGCGTCGGATTTCAAAGCTGGCTGCGTATGCGCGTGAGCGGTTCGGCATCAAGATTTATCTGGCAGCTCTGGAATGTCCGCGTGATCCTGAAACGGGAACGTATCACCTTCATGCGAATGTGATTTATGACAGTCCCAAGCTGTCAAAAAAGGATTGGTCGGGCTGGCTGCGCTCGATGCGCAAGCGGCTGAAATTCCATGTTGAGGACAACGGGCGATTGGAAAATCTGGATGAGGTTATCAAGTACATCACCAAGCCTGAACAGCTCACGGGCATGGAAGCCAGCGAGGCCAGATGGCTTTTCGATCAATGGTATCGCGGCAAGGTGATCGTGGCCTATGGCGATTACAAAGATTATCTGGCGAGCATCAAGCAACGTCGCCTGAAGATCGTGCAGCGGTCAGATGGTGAGCTGGTGTTTCTGAAAAAGGAAGTCGCGCAGCGTCGAACCTTGGAAGAACGCCTTGCTGATCTGTCTGAAAAGCTTGGGCGGGAAGTGGATCGCGGCGAGCTGGCCGAGGTCGAGGCCGCGGCGCGGTCGGATGAGATGGAAAACGTCATTCTGACGATTACTCAGCCGACCACCATGTTTGGACCCTTCAAAGAGCCCATAATCGTGCATATGGGGCTGAATCACATGCCCAAGGGGGAAGATAGCCAGAGGCGTTATTCTGATTACCTGTGGGCGCGCTCTAGGGCGTTGGACGCATGGGAACGGAACACTGACATGGCCCCCGACGATGCGCGTCGGATGGCTGAACAGCTCAAGGCTGGTGAGAATGTCGTGCCGTTGGTGATCAGGCGCCAGAAGTCGGCGGAGCCGTCTTCTTATAGGGTTCACAACAATACGTTAACTGTCCACTTTTCGGAGCCGAAGGCGGAGAATTCGTGGACAGGCATAACGCAATCTGAACTGGAAGGTTCCCTATCTGAGCAAGCAGAAAGATATTTGAGGGTTTTCGAAACCGAATATCAGGAAAAACATGACCCTTGGTTCTGGAAGAATGGCAGAAACAGGTCGGTTTTCGCGCCGGATGGAATTGAGTTCTAAGGCTTCGCCTGGTCGCAATGAAATGGAGACCAAGCGAATGCTGCTGGTAGAGCAGTTGACTGTTAATCAACTGGTTGTAGGTCGCTCCGTTCATATCGAAGATGTCAGCAGGACCGCTCCCTTACCAAGGGAGTGCTCTTGCTTGAAAGGAGTCCTAAATTGTGCAAACTAGATATTATCGGAGAAGTGAGCCTACCCGTTTGCGGTAGGTTTTTTTGTGCCTGATCTATCGTGGATCATACTCTAGATACACATGCCACTGTGAGCTGAAGCCCCTAGGAAACCTCGGGGCTTTTTTCGTTTCGGTAGCCCTCCCTCTACAGAGCAAAGAAGTGCGTTTGTGCTGTGCATTGGACGGCTTCTTGGCTCGTGAGACTTTAACCACAGTGAACCGCAGGTTTCTGCGAAAACGGGACGAAACCAATCTTCTGAGCGTCCACAATTGAACAGGTAAAACCTAAGAGCAGAGGTGCTAAATGAAAGACGACGAACCAAACAAAATCCGAATTCAAATCCGTTGGGATCAGGTGCAGGGGGAGGCTACTGGATGGCCCGGAGTTATTGCTATCTTGGTAATCTGCCTGACAGTCTTGGTATTGTGGTTTGGCTCCTAAAAGTGCCACCACCTCTTTTTTCGAGCCAGCTCCTGAGCCTGATCGCGCCAATGGTCGCGGTCTTCTTTGACCTCTGCAAGCCGCTCATGCGTTGCCTTAAGCTCCACCTCTAGCCCCTTGATCTTGATAAGTAATTCGGGTTCAGATGATACCATATCACTGATAGTATCAGTGGAAGTATCACTGGTAGGGGAGGGGGTGGTATCACGTCCTTCCATCCACTTCTTGAGGTGTTCCGGATCAATCTGCCAGTGGTTCCGATTGTTCCTAGATGCCTGTAATTTATGGGATTCTATGGCAACCATGATTGTGCGCCGGGATACCCCGGCCTGCTTCGCGGCCTTGGCTGGTGATAACATGGTATCTGATACTTTCACTGCTCGTTTCAGTGGAGTGTATCACATCAGGTATCACGAGGGAATTAGCCGGGCATACCTTGGCTGGGGCCCAGCATTTGCTTTGCAGCGTCAGTTGATTTGCGCATGGCGCGGGCGAGCATGGCGGAGAGCTTTTTGAGTAAATTCGGATCATTGGCGTCGGGGGCCGGTTCAACCTCGATGCTGTCGAGATCGCCGGCATGGATAGCGCTGCTCTTGTGTCTCTGGATTTGAGGTCGCAGCTCGGCCGCCGCTGAGGCCAGAGCTTGGTTGTCGGAGTTTTTGATAGATATTGATGTGGGTGTCAGCTCCTGCTGATCGCCTTGTATACGTCCAGAATGGCGTTCTGGCGTTTGATCAGCGCCTTGTGGTCGTGGTGTATCTGCTTCTGTCCTTCGCGTATCAGCTTTTGGTCTGCAATGATTGTCAGCAGTAGATCCCGCAAGGGCGTCTCGTCTGTCGGTGTCGGATCTGATTGCATTTAGTGCCTCCTTGGTTTCGTTGATGAATGCCGCGACTTCGGCGGCTTTGAGTTTGAGCGTTCGGTTTGCGTTGTGGTCAGGTTGATCGCCGGGCAGTTCGAGCATGATCCTGCTGCGACCACGGCCTGCAAAGATGGCGTCATTCAGCTCAAGGTGTTCGCGGTCGATCAGCTCGGCCAGCTTCTCGGCCTGCTCGGCGCGGTCATCAAGCTGGGCAATCTCTTTAAGGCTCTGGCGAAGTGCTGGCAGATCGAAGTCGTTCCGCTTCGCCTGCTGATGCTGGTCTGAGCTGAAGGCTGCGCGGTTCGCGGTGTCCAGCTCGGCCACCTTGTCGGCCAGATCGTCTTTGCTCATTTCGCGCAGGCGCTTTTCGGCAAATGCATTGTGAGCGCCAGACATAAGGCGGTGGCCTAGTTCCAGCTCCATGCGGCGGCAAATGGCCTCGTCTTTGCCTTTGCTCCGATAGAGCTTGTACGTGCGGCCTGTGTCGCTGTCCTGCGCCGGTCGGACTAGGTGCCAGTGCTTGCGGGTGACTCCGTCGGCGTCGGCCTTCTCGTGCATCGTGAGCGTTTCAGGATCATTCGGATTGAATCCGTATTCCTCCCTGATCGCTTCGACGGTTTGTTTCAACTCGTCGGGGGTTAGGCGTAGTCTGTCCTAGCTGATGCGGGCAACCCGGAAGAAATGCGGGGTTAAGACAATCTTAACGGGTGCTTGCGGCCTGCGGCGCTCCGCGCACTTTCTGGGCGGAGGTAAGACCATGAATGCAGATCAGTATGAGATTAAGAGGGCCTTGGATAGCGCGCACCGCGAGAATCTGGCGGTGATGAGCGATATCCTGAATCACCTCAAAAGGATGGAGAAGAACGACCGCGCCATGTTGGCGATTTTTGCGGCAGCGGTGGAAGAACAGGGGCGCAAGCGATGAATGTCATAGCGATGATGTTCAATGCCTACAGCCTCGCAATGTCAGAAATGAAACGGTCATTTCGCAAGGGGATGGGGCGGCCATCGGCGGGGGTAGCGTTCCGCAGGAATAAGACCACAGTGGCGG
>NZ_JBQFWY010000027.1:0-7347 GCF_056540565.1 Ruegeria sp. AM9 | reverse complement strand
TCCCCAAGGATCACCGTCCCTGGGGCTGGTTCGAAAGCCTTGTGGTCGGCGACCGGTTCCAGGTCAAGCGCATCCACGTCCACCCCGGCGCGTCGCTGAGCCTGCAGAGCCATTTCCACCGGTCCGAGCATTGGATCGTGGTCGAGGGCACCGCCCGCGTGACCATTGACGACCATCAGCAACTGGTGACCGAGAACCAGTCGGTCTACATCCCGCTGGGCGCGGTGCACCGGATGGAGAACCCCGGCAAGGTCCCGATGGTCCTGATCGAAGTGCAGACCGGCGCCTATCTCGGCGAGGACGATATCGTCCGCTACGAGGACGTCTACGCCCGCGGCCAGGGCGCAAAGGGCTGAGGGCGGTGAAAGTCGCAATCGTTCACTATTGGCTTGTCGGTATGCGCGGTGGTGAAAAGGTGCTTGAGGCGTTTCTGGATTTGTACCCGGACGCCGTCATCATCACCCATGTCTACGACCCCGGCAAGGTCAGCGAGAAGGTTCGGCAGCACGAGGTCCGGGAGACGTTCATCGGGCGTTTGCCGGGGGCCAGAAAGCACTATCAAAAATACCTTCCGTTCATGCCGCTGGCGCTTGAGCTCGTGGACATGCAGGAGTTCGATCTGATCCTCTCAAGTGAATCCGGTCCTGCGAAAGGCATCATCCCACGCCCCGACGCGACCCATATCAGCTATTGCCATTCCCCGATGCGGTATATTTGGGATCACTACCATGTCTATCGCGCTCAGGCTGGACGTCTCGCGCGTCTTGCCATGCCGTTCATGGCCCACAAGCTGCGCATATGGGACGTTTCGACGGCGGCACGTGTCGACAGGTTTGTTGCCAATTCATCCTTTATCCGCCAGCGCATCAACAAGTATTACCGGCGCGATGCAGAAGTTATTTTTCCTCCGGTAGAAACCGGGGAATTTCAGATCTCTGATCAGGTCGGGGATCACTATCTTCTGGCTGGGGAAATGGTGTCCTACAAGCGGGCAGACCTGGCCATAGATGCGTTCAACCGCTCGGGCCGCAAGCTTGTTGCCGTGGGGGATGGCGAGATGAAAGAGGCGCTTGAACGGAAGTCGGGCGCAAACATCTCGTTTCTGGGGCGGGTGCCTTTCGCGGAACTGAAAAAGCAGTTTGCCAGCTGCCGGGCGCTGATTTTCCCCGGTGAAGAGGATTTCGGAATTGTCCCGGTCGAAGTCATGGCCAGCGGGCGGCCCGTTATCGCTTATGGTCGTGGCGGCGCACTGGATACGGTGACCGAGGGAGTCAGCGGGCTGCTGTTTCATGAACAGAGCGTCGAAGCGCTGAATGCCGCAATCGACCGGTTCGAGAACGACGCGTCGCTGGTCGGCTCGCCGCAGGACATTCGCGCGCTTGCTCAGGGGTTCGATACAACGGTTTTCAAGGAAAAGATCTCGCAGCTGATTGCCAGGACCCTGGCTGACGCCTAGCGCGTTTCCGGTGCGCCGCGCAACGTGCGCGCAGCTTGGAGGCCATTAACGGGTTTTTCCTAGGGTCCCGCTGACTGACTAATACAGCGAGATCTGATCCATGATGAATCCGTTCAAAACCCGGATACCACGCTTGTCCGGTTCCGCGCGTGACTGTGCATCGGTCGCCCCCTCTGGTGTCACAAATCCTGAGGGCGCGGCGACCGGCCATTACGGCGATGCCGTGTCTGCAGCGGGCATCAATGCGAGGGTGTTGGCATGAAACTGACCTCGGACATTTCCATCACCTCGCAGCCATACCGCAAGATGTCGGCACCTGCTCTGTCGCTTGACTTCGGGCAGCAGGTCTATAAGCGGCACGGTCGTTCTGTCGGGTTGAGTTCCGTGCTGAGCTTTGCCCGAAACTCTCCGGCGGTTCAAGTGGCCGAAACCGGCGCGCTGGAAACCGTGGCTGCGGACGTTCTGAGGCGCGAGCACGCCTTCGGCACCGGAGCGTTTCTGGGTGCACTGTTCGAACCCGCGGCGACGAACCTTCTGCTCCATTCACATGATTTTACCCGGCCTTACTGGGTCGGGTATGCGTCCAAGCCGAGCTTTGGCGGTGGACAACCCGCACCTGACGGTACCCTGACCGCGATGACCTGGAATTGCGCGGACACGACCGGAGGAGCCGGAGGCAAGCGTGGCGGGATTCTGGTACCGAACAGCATCCCCGCCGGGGTCTCGACGGTCAGCGTCTGGTTGCGCACCAGTGTGCCTTTGACGATGCGCTTTGGACATTCGGACGGAACCTCTCAGCCCATTTCGGTTTCGACCCAATGGCAGCGGTTCACGTATACGGATACGCTTCCCAACAGCCAGAACCGCATTTTCATGCTGTATGAAGACGTGAATGAGGATATCGACGTCTACATCTGGGGCGCCCAGACGGAATATGGCAGCGCGGCCACGTCAAACATCACCACCAATGGAGGCGCGCTTACGCGCGCGGCGGATCAACCCGGGCTTGTCGGGCTGACCGGAGTGCATGACGTGACCGTCACCTATGACAACGACAGCGTTGATACGTTTGCCCAGGAAGCCGTGAGTGATGGGTGGTGGCCAAATTTGTCGAGGCCAATGGTGAAAAAACTGGTGGTGAGCTGACGGCCTTTCAGGTAAGCAAATCCAGGTATAGAAAAACCCTGTGGCGAGAAATGAAAGTCGGAATAACCTCTTTTTTTGTTTTGGCTTCCCCATTTCTTGCCATACGCCTATCTGATGGGTTTTCTGTTGGTCTTCTTGATCTGATAGCGCCAATTTTATTTCTGATAGTGATGCCCAGAATATCTCTATTGACAAAAAATTTGCTTGGACTATTTTTTATGATTTTGGCATTTTCGCTATCAGTTTCATTCCTTGTTGTGAGCATGATAAGCGGCATATCCATCAAGGATCTAGCTTTTGCTAGAATGATATTCATTTTGCTCCCAGCAGCGTTATTAATCACTCAACCGATGAGCGAGGAGAAATTAATAAAGCTAACCAAGCTCTTTTTTTGGGGTGGTGGAATTGCAATCATATTGGGAATACTTCTGTACCATTTAGGCATTCAGATTAGAAGCGACCAGCAAGCTCTTTGGACCGGAGATGGCACAGGTCCGCAACTCAGGGCAGGGGGTGTTCTGGGGAACAGTTCTGACTTTGGGCATCTAACTGCTGTATGGGGAAGTGTTTGTGGTTTAACAATAATTTCATTTAGCCGGGATAAGCGGCGCTTTCTCGTTTCGGGGCTGATATTTGCGGTTGCATTTTACGCTACATGGATAGCGTCTTCCAGGGCGGCCACCTTGCATTTGCTTTTGGCGTATGGGGTCGCGCTCCCGTTTCTATTCAGTCGCGGAGTGTGGTCATTCATCGGGTTAACAGCAGTTTTATGCGCCCTTATCGCTCCATTTTTGCTGTCTGAATTCAGCCTCATTCTTCCGCAAGACGTTGCATACAGACTGCAGCGATTGGATTTTCTCAATCTCTCGGGAAACAGTGTATTTCTTCAGACGGGTAGGTTTTTGAATTGGGTAATCCTATTGGAGATTTACCAAGAAAACTGGTTCACGGGTGTAGGTTACAAGAACATAAATGAGCTTTATGGGATTTGGGGCGATAATTCTTACCTGACGATCTTTGTTGAGTTTGGCCTCTTTGCCGGTATCGTCAATGTGGCTCTTTGGCTGTGGTTGATTTTTGTTTCATTGATTGCGGCGTTTAAAACCAAACACGGAATAGTTTTCTTTGCGTTAGTGATCTCTGAGGCGCTTCACGGATTTACAGTTGACACGGGAACTATTTGGTACTCGATGCCTATGGCTTGGTTGTTTATTTCCGCGTATTATCTTTTGTACTTGCAACAGCAGCGGTCAGTATTGCTTCAGCCACAATTCTAGTTTTGAAATCACAAGCAACATTCTAATGTTTCATAGGTTCTTTCCGCCATGACGCAAGCGGAATACCGAGTTTCGGCAGTCTGGCGGGCCAGGTCAGAAATCCGGCCCAGGTCATTGGGCGTGAGCGTGCTCAGAATGCGGATGGCTTCGTCTTGGGTTTTGAACAGGTAACCAGTCCTGCCCGGTTCAATCACGTCAATGTTGCCGACAACCTCAGTGGCCAGAACGCACAAACCTTCGGACATGGCTTCGAGCACGGCCAATGGCATACCTTCCCAACGCGATGTCGACAAAAACACATGGGCATCGCGAAAATAGTCGCGCGGATTGGGTACGCCACCAACGATTCTCACTCGCTCGTTCAGGTCGTTGTGTTCCACGCGGGTGCGGATTTCCCCGATACGGTCACCTGTGCCGATGACATCCAGACGAAAGTCGATTTTGCCGTCCAGCGCACTCGCGATATCGATCAGAAGCTCGGGATTTTTCTGATGATCATAGCGATTCACGGCAATTATTCGCAGCGTCTCGCCGTCCCAGGACGGGCGTGAGATCGAGTTTGGAATTTCTATCCCGTTCGGTATGGTGACGAGTTTGTCAGAAGCGATGAACCCGGCTTTTTCAACCAGCAAAGCCTCGCCTTGCGAAACACAAATGGCCTTTCTGGTCTTCCAGCCCAATGCCCGTTCCAGACTGAGGTAAAGCCATTTCTTCCGGGCAGAGTAGTCACCGACGTGCAATCCATGAAACGTGTGAACGACAGGACGTCCCGTAAGGAGGCCCAAGAGGCGTCCATAAAGCCCGGCCCCTTTTCCATGAGAGTGCAGAACGTCGATATTCATGCGTCTGACGAACGCTGCGACTTCGAAAAGCGACCGGAGCGAAAAGGACCTGTGTGGCAGTTCTACGATATTCTTCTGGCCGACCAACCCAAAGTACCGATCATGATAGGGCTTGTCCTTCGGGCAAGCGACAAATGCCTCTACCTTGTCCGGTTTGTGCTTTAAAAGCTGATACAGGTGTTCGGGGCCGCCACCCAGATCAGCGCGCACGGTTAGAAACAGGACCTTCATTTCTCAGCCTTTTTCCATGCCGCCAGATCCCGATCCAGAAGGCGCTCGAGCCGTTCAACGTCCGGGCGAAAGGCCTCGGTCATTTCGGCGCGCAGGTCCGGGTTCAGGTCCGCGCGAGGCCGTTTGACGTTCAGAAACCGTTTCAGGGTGGCGACCAGTTTGCTGTCACGGGCCAGCAGGGTTTTGCGCAGGGATGTGACCAGCGGTGCAATCGGTTTCGGCGGGGTCAGAAGGAAATGCGACAGCCGGGGAAACCGCTGCGCGTGGGCTGAATTGCGTGGCGAGAAATCCGTCCGCCCGTCATCCTCAAGCCCGAGGAATGCAAGTATCTCAAGCCAGACCGAGCGCGGGTTGTCCCGGAAATCGTCAAACATGATAATCAGGCGCTGCTCTTCAGGAATGAGTGAGAAAAACGTCTCGATCTGGTCGGCGAAGGACGGGATGCGGCGATAGAGCAGACTGTCTGGGCGGCCGTCGCTTGCCGCATCCCATTCCGCTTCGCGCCGGGTCTGATCCGCCCAGGCTGTTGCGAAATCCTTTTGTTTTTCCAGCCCGGTATACAGCTGCTCCATGTGAAAGGCATGAGCGACATCGACAGGATTGCGCAATACGGCGATGAATTTTGCCTTGGGGGAATAGGCCCAGCAATCGCGGATCGCCTTTTCGGACCTCAGATACGATGTCGTCCCTTCGGCGATGACGCCATGTTTGGAGGGGTCCGCCGGTGCAAACAGTGCCTCGTATTCCTCAATGGTGGCGGCGCGCAGGGCATGTGGTTCGATACCCAGATCAGTGCACCAGAACAAGGGTTCCTTGGGCTTTGAGAAATACACATCCTCTCGCTCCGAGAGGTATTCGGCAATGGCGGTGGTGCCGCATTTCGGGGCGCCGATCAGAAACAGGTTGGGTTTGTTCATTTTGCTTTGCGCCAAAGTGAAAATATGGACGGATCAATTCCAAGGCGGCTTTTGACCGTGAAAAGCAACGCGATGTGAACGGCGGCCCGCAACCCGGCAGAACACACCGCAGCGCCCATCATGCCGAAATGCTGGGTTGCCGGAACAAGCGCGACCAGACATGCCAGATTGAACCAGATCAGACGTCTGAACAGCAGGTTTTCCAGCCCGGCCAGCTCCATGATGTTGGGAACGGGGCCACATAGAACGGCGATCAGAAAACCCAGCCCAAGAACCGTCAGCGCCGGAGCCGCGCTGGTGAAATCCGGGTTCATCAGCGCCAGGATATTCTCGCCAAAGAAAACGATGATCAGGAAACAAATCAGGGTCGCTGCGCTGACCAGCAGGACAGAATACCGGAGCGAGGCCTGCATGTCCTCGTACTGGCCGTTGGCGTGGCCCTTGGCCACAAGCGGCGCAACAACCATGCCCGAGGCCAAGGTGAAAAGATCCAGGACCAGCGCAATGCGGAAGGCCGCAAAAAACGGCCCAACCGCATCGGGTGACATCATGACACCCAGAATGACCGGGGCCAGTACCGGTCCGCTGACCGTCTGGATCATGGACGTCCCCCAGAACGGCAGCCCGAAGCGCAGGCGTCGGCGGCTTTCCGATACCAGATCACCGAAAGCGGGCCGGTCTCGCAGGGCGGGTTCACTGAGCAACTGCGCACAGATCAAGCCCAGCAGGGGCAGGCTCAACACCCACAAGGCGGGCGTGGCCGGGACTGTGAAGGATGCAATCAGTGCAATCACGCACATAGCGATCACCGACAGCCGCCACAAAATATCGCGCGGGATCAGAGCGAAGGCAATCGAACGATAGCCGCGGAAGAAGTGAACCGTGTTTTCCGCCAGGGCCAGCGTGACGGCCAGCCCTGCCATCGCCGCAAACACCGTCAGATCAAGATCGATGATGCCCACGGCTCTGGCGGGCAAAAGCAACAGTGAGAACAGCAAGGTTCCAAGGGCGACGATCAATGTGCCGGATTGCCCGATCAGGGCCAGTTTCGTGTCCTGCGCACTGTCCCGTGCAATTGCCGCGTCCTTCAGCGACATCATGCGCTGACCGAAGGACCCGGCGACAGCCAGCAGCGTCGCCAGCGAAAAGCAGAACCCGATGACCCCAAAGCTTTCGGTATCCGTGACCCAGGCCAGAGCGGCAAACATCGCCAGAGACAGCCCGGCGGCAGAACCTTTGATCAGCACGCCGACGCTGCCTCCGCCCACAAGGCGCATCAGCCTTTGGTTGCCGTGAATTCGTCTGAGCAATGTCATGTCGGTTCCGTGTTCCCCTTGGCCCATCAAATCAATTGGCGGCGGCGTTTATGGGAGTTGTTATGAGGGATGGAGTGATTTGTGAGATTGTTCTGCCCCATTTTGTGACGGGGTTTTCTGCGATGAAGATGATGTCTTTGTTGCGCAGTTCGAACTGGGCGG
>NZ_JBQFWY010000026.1:0-8334 GCF_056540565.1 Ruegeria sp. AM9 | reverse complement strand
AGGCAAGTTCCAGATAGCCATAGGCGGTTTCCGGATGGGTCGGGGTGATGCCAAAGGTCACCAGCTGACCCTGCGCCACGGCTTCCATCCCGCGGGCAACCGCCGCCTGAAAGGCCGCCACATCGGGAACCACGTGGTCGGAGGGGGCAACCAGCAGCACCGCATCGGCGTCTTCGGCATGGGCGCGCAGCGCCGCAGCCAGCACGGCGGGCGCGGTGTTGCGCCCCTCGGGCTCGATCAGAATGGCACCGGGGTCGATTCCGATGGCCTGCAACTGCTCGGCCACGATGAAGCGGAAATCCGAGTTGGTCAGCACCACCGGCGCCGCAAAGTTCAGACGGTCCGTCGCCCCGGAAAGCCGCCGCGCAGAGGCCTGAAACAGGGTTTCCTCACCAACCAGCGGCACGAATTGCTTGGGATAGCTTTTGCGCGACAACGGCCACAGGCGCGTTCCGGAACCACCGCAAAGAAGAACAGGTGTGATCAACATAAAATGCTCAATATCTGATTTGCTTCAACCGGTCCTAGTCAATGACTTTTAATGTGACAAGTGCCTGGACAACACCGCGAAGTTTTTTCGCTGACATGCGGTATGCCTGCGATATTGCGCCTAAGACACATGCAAACGCCAAGCCTTAGATGTGGCGTTCATCACCGCCGCTTTTCATCATTGTTGGTCGGTGGTGGCTTGCGGTGCACCGCACTTTTCTTATCATCCTGCGAACTGCCTCCGGACAGCTGGCGGCATCACCTGAATTCACGCAGTTCCTGTAACGGTAACGCAAAAAGAACGGAGAAATCATGTCGGGTCATGGCTATGAATCGGGTCGTCTGAACCTGCCCTTTGTCGGCATCGCGACCTTTGGCAAAAAGCCCTATGTCGGGGACTGGGACAATATTGATGCCGATGTCGCCATCCTTGGCGCACCGTTCGATTTTGGATGTCAGTTCCGCTCGGGCGCCCGGTTCGGGCCGCGCGCGGTGCGCGAGGCCTCGACCCTGTTCAGCTTTGGCCATGCTGGCGCCTATGACCACGAGGACGACGCCACCTATCTGGGCGCCGACGTGCGAATTGTCGATCTGGGCGACGCCGATATCATCCACACCAAGACCGAGGAAAGCCACGCCAATATCGAATATGGCGTGAAGAAAATACTGGATGCCGGTGCGCTGCCGGTGACCATCGGCGGCGATCACTCGGTCAACATTCCCTGTATCCGCGCCTTTGCCGAGGATTGCGACAAGAACGGCCCCATTCATGTGGTTCAGATCGACGCGCATCTGGATTTTGTCGATGAACGCCACGGCGTCACCGAAGGCCACGGCAACCCGATGCGGCGGGCGATCGAAAAGGACTACGTCTCGGGGATGACACAGCTGGGCATCCGCAACGTGTCCTCGACCGCCAGAGAAGGCTATGAAGACGCCCGCGCCCGTGGCTCGGACATCCTATCGGTCCGGCAGGTGCGCAAACTGGGTACGGACGGTGTTCTGGAGCGCATCCCCGAGGGCGCGCGCTATTATGTCACCATTGATATCGACGCGTTCTGCCCCTCGATCGCGCCGGGCACCGGAACGCCCAGCCATGGCGGGTTCCTGTATTATGACGTGCTGGAAATCCTTCAGGGGCTGAGCAAGCGCGGCGATGTGGTCGGTATCGACCTGGTCGAGGTCGCCCCGGCCTATGATCAGACGGAAAGCACACAGATTTTGGCGGCTCAGGTCCTGCTGAACTTCCTCGGATTCATCTTCCACAATCGAAAATAGTGGCTAGCCCAGATAGGCCCGCAGGCTGGGCGGCGGGTTGTCGAACAGCTGCGCGGTCGCCGCGGGTGGATGCGCGCGCCCGTCGGCCACCAGCACGGTCTGCTCGGCAATGCGGCGGGCATCCTGCGGGTCATGGCTGACCATCAGCAGGGTTGTTCCGGTCTCGGCCAGCAACCCTGCAACAAGATCCAGCATCTCCGCTTTCAGCGCCGGTCCCAGCGCCGCAAAGGGTTCGTCCAGCAGCAGCATGTCGCGCCGTTGCACCAGAACCCGGGCCAGCGCGACCCGGCTTTGCTGGCCACCGGACAGCTCGGCCGGTTTGCGCCCCTCAAGACTGGGCAGCGCCACTCGGGCCAGCGCGGATTTGACCTGCGATTGCTCCTCTGCCGACAGGCGCCCGTTCGGGCGCAGGCCCAGGGCGACGTTCTGTTCCACCGTCAGATGCGGGAACAGGTTGCCATCCTGAAACAGCATCGCCAGCGGGCGTCTTCCCGGGGCAAGGTTGGAAATCCGCTGCCCCTGCCACAGGATTTGCCCCTGTTTGAGGCCGCGAAACCCGGCGATTGCCTCAAGCAACGTCGACTTGCCCGCGCCGGAGGGGCCGACAATGGCAACGCTGGTCCCGGCCTCGACTGTAAAATCGGCCTCCAGGGCGAAACCGCCGTTTTCAATGACGCAACCGTCAAGTTTCAGCATGTAATCGCCCTCCGCGATCCAAAAGCCAGAATGCCCCCATCGACAGCACCAAAAGCAACAACGCCGCCCCCGCCGCCGCCTGCATCTGGTAAGCCCCCATCAACCGGTAAATCTGCAGCGGCAAGGTCGCGATCTGCGGATCGGCGAACAACGCAATGACACCGAGATCGCCCATCGACAACGCGGCGGCAAGGCCTGCGGCAAAACCGATTTGCGGGCGCATTCGGGGCAGCAGAATTCGGGTGAGGAACGTCTTCTTGTCCATATCCAGTGACAGTGCCAGCCGCCCATGCCGGGTGACCACGTCCCGCGCGGCGGGCACCAGAATACGCAGGGCGAACGGCAGCGCCATAACCGCATTTACCAGCGCCGTGACCGGCAACGCCAGTGCGGTGGGATTGGCCACCGGGCGGATCAGGATGAACAGGCCGGTGCCGATCACCAAGGGCGACGCCGCCAGTCCCAGAATACCGCTGAGTTCAACAATACCGTACCGCCCGGTCGCAACGGCCGTGGCCATGGGCAAGGCCAGCATCAATAGAACCGCCGTGCTGGCCGCCGCCACCAATACCGAGGTCAGCGCGGCGCGGAACACCAGCGCAGGCATCTCGAACAGCCCAGAGAGCCCCGAAATCACCACCGCCGCCAAAGGCAGCAGCAGAAACGCCGCTGCGGCCAGAATCCAAAACGCATCAAGTATTGGCGCACCGCCATCCCAGCGGCGGATGGCCCGGTCCAGACCTGCTCCGAACCCGTCGCCGCGCGAAAACTTCAGGGCCGCCAGCGCAGCCGCTGCGGTCAGGGCCAGTTGCAACGCCGACAGCAATGCCGCCCGGCCAAGGTCGAAATCATAGGTAAAGGCCTGATAAATCGCGAGTTCGATCATTGTTGCCCGCGGTCCCCCACCCAAGGTCAGGGCGACGGCAAAACTGGTCAGACAGATGGCAAAGATCACCGCCAGCACGCCGGGCAGGATGCGCCTCAGCATCGGCAGCTCGATCAGGCGGAACATCGCCATGCCGTCACAGCCCAACTGCGCGGCCAGACGAAAGCGTTCAGCGGGGATTTCCTGCCACGCCTGCAAGATCAGCCGAGTAGCCAAAGGCAGGTTGAAGAACACATGCGCCAGCACAACGCCGTGCAACCCGTAAATCCGCATCGGCGGCAGGCCGAAAACTCCCAAAATATCCGAAATCCAACCCGCGCGGCCAAAGACCTGCAACAGACCGAGGATCGCCACGATGACCGGCAGAATAAACGGCGCGCCCAACAGCGCGATCAGCACCCGCCGCCCCGGAAACCGGCGCCGGGCCAGCGCCCGCGCCACCGGCACTGCCAGCGCCGCGCTGAACAGGGCCGACAATACCGCCTGAACAAGTGTGAACCGCAGCGCAGCCCAATCCGCCGGGCCGAAGCCGCCCGCTGCCTCGGCTCGCAGGGCAACAGCGGCAAGGGTCCCCAGAATCAGCGCGGCCACCAAAGCCGCCGCGCCAACGCCCGGCCAGGGGCTTACTGGCTGAGCGCGCTCAGCCATTCCGCAAGCGCCTGATCCCGCACAGCGGCGGCCTCATCCGGAGAATACAGCAGGGATTTTTCCGGCTGAATCAGCGTGTCGAATCCGTCGGGCAGCCCTGCTGCCGGAGTCACCGCCGGATACATCCAGTTGGTGGTCGGAATGATCTGCTGGAACGCGTCCGAAACCATGAAGTTCAGGAACTGATCCGCCAGCTCCGGCTGATCGGTCCCGGTCAGCTTTGCCGCGACCTCGACCTGCATATAGTGACCTTCGTCAAAAGCAGCCGCCGCTTTGCTGGCGTCTTCCTCGGCGATCAGGTGATAGGCAGGCGATGTAGTGTAGCTGAGAACCATGTCGGCCTCACCTTCCAGAAACAGGCCATACGCCTCGGACCAGCCCTTGGTCACGGTCACTATATTGTCGGCCAGACCGGTCCAGACATCTGCCGCCTCATCGCCATATGCCGCCTGCACCCACAAAAGCAGCCCCAGACCGGGGGTCGAGGAGCGTGGGTCCTGAATGATGATCTTGGTGTCACCCTCGGCCAGTTCACGGAAATTCGCGGGCGCCGCAGCATCGGCGTTATGGACAAAGGCGAAATAGCCCCAGTCATAGGGCGCGAACACCTCATCCGTCCACTCGATCGGCAGCGTGTATTCAGCGCTGACCGAGCTGGGCGCAAACAGGCCGGTTTCCTTGGCCGCATTGATCAGGTTGGTATCCAGCCCCAGCACAACGTCAGCGTCCGAGTTCTCACCCTCAAGCCGGATGCGCGACAACAGCGCCGCGCCGTCCTCGACGCCGACAAGGTTCAGCTCGCAGTCACAGACGGCCTCAAACGCCTCTTTCACCTGTGGGCCGGGGCCCCAGTCCGAGACAAAACTGTCATAGGTATACACGGTCAGCTGAGGTTTATCGGCCGCAATGGCCGTGGTTGCGCTCAGGAGTCCCGCAGCAATCATCAGATGTTTCATGTCATCCTCCATTGCGGCGAGAGGGCAAGGATGGATGAAACCGTCACCTTTCCCTCCGCCGGTTCTAGCCGGTTCAGGTTCAACGGGTTCGCCAATGGCATCTCAGCGTGGTCGCGCCACGCACCCCGAGGTGAGGCTCTGACTAGGCGGGAACCGACCAAAAGACAACCCGCCTGTTGGTTGGGTTTCACCTATTTCACCCGCCCGGTTCGTGTTTTTACATCACCGTGGTCAAGCGGGCGGGATCAGGAAATCCGCTGTCGGAAAACGTTCAGGCCGGTTCGTGATGAACCGGCCTGACTGGT
This sequence comes from Ruegeria sp. AM9, assembly GCF_056540565.1. Taxonomy (NCBI): domain Bacteria; kingdom Pseudomonadati; phylum Pseudomonadota; class Alphaproteobacteria; order Rhodobacterales; family Roseobacteraceae; genus Ruegeria; species Ruegeria sp. AM9. The sequence goes on along the minus strand of NZ_JBQFWY010000026.1, from coordinate 3,076 downwards.
CTTAGAAATGCGCTGATTTGGTGTTTTCCGGCACCACGGGCGGGGCGAACTTGGTCAGGTCGATGCCTTCGACCGCCGCCTTGTACTCTTCGATCTTCGGCGTTCGGCCCAGGATGGCCGACAGCACGACAACCGGGGTCGAGGCCAGCAGGCTTTCGCCTTTCTTGTCCGGTGCATCTGCCACGACGCGGCCCTGGAACAGGCGGGTCGAGGTGGCCAGAACCGTGTCACCCTTGGCGGCTTTCTCCTGGTTGCCCATGCAGAGGTTACAGCCGGGACGCTCGAGATAGAGAATGTTCTCATACTCGGTGCGCGCCTGCGTTTTCGGGAACAGGTCATCGAACTCGAAGCCCGAGTATTTCTCGAGCACTTCCCAGTCGCCCTCGGCCTTCAACTCGTCGATGATGTTGTAGGTCGGGGCTGCTACAACCAGCGGCGCCTTGAATTCGACCTTGCCGGTTTCCTTTTCCAGGTTCTTCAGCATCTGCGCGACGATCTTGATGTCGCCCTTGTGCACCATGCACGAGCCGACAAAGCCCAGATCCACCTGCTTTTCTGCATTGTAGTAAGAGATCGGGCGGATCGTGTCGTGGGTGTAGCGCTTGGAAACATCGGCGTTGTTGACGTCCGGGTCGGCGATCATCGGCTCGACGATCTGATCCAGATCGACGACAACTTCGGCGAAGTATTTGGCGTTGTCATCGGGGCGCAGAGCCGGATTTTCACCCGACTTGATCTCGGCAATGCGGGCGTCCGCGATGTTGATCAGCTTTTGCAGCATGCCGTTTTCATGCTCCATACCCTTGTCGATCATGATCTGGATGCGCGATTTGGCCAGTTCCAGCGAACCGATCAGCGTGTCGTCGTTCGAAATACAGACCGAGGCTTTGGCCTTCATCTCGGCGGTCCAGTCGGTAAAGGTAAAGGCCTGATCCGCCAGCAGCGTGCCGATATGCACCTCGATCACGCGGCCCTGGAACACGTTGTCGCCATGCTGTTCCAGCATCTGCGCCTGGGTGGCGTGCACCACATCGCGGAAGTCCATGTGCTCGGCCATGTTGCCCTTGAAGGTCACCTTGACCGATTCCGGGATCGGCATCGAGGCTTCGCCGGTGGCCAGCGCCAGTGCCACGGTGCCCGAGTCAGCCCCGAAGGCCACGCCTTTCGACATGCGGGTGTGGCTGTCGCCGCCGATGATGACCGACCAGTCATCCACGGTGATATCGTTCAGCACCTTGTGGATCACGTCGGTCATCGCGTGATAGACGCCTTTCGGATCACGACCGGTGACAAGGCCGAAATCGTTCATGAACTTCATCAGGCGCGGCGTGTTGGCCTGTGCCTTGGTATCCCAGACCGATGCGGTGTGGCAGCCCGACTGATAGGCGCCATCAACGCTGGGCGCCACGACCGTTGCCGCCATCGCCTCAAGTTCCTGCATGGTCATCAGGCCGGTGGTATCCTGCGAGCCAACGATATTTACCTTGACGCGCACATCCGAACCGGCGTGCAAGGTCTTGCCCGGCGTGGTGCCGACCGCGTTCTTGTTAAAGATCTTCTCGACCGCAGTCAGGCCCTGGCCTTCGTGGCTGATTTCCTTCGACGGGGCAAAGACCAAGGGAGCTTCGACGCCCAGCGTTTCGGCCGCAAATGTCTGCAGCTTCTTGCCGAAGACAACGGCGTAAGACCCGCCCGCCTTCATGAACTCCACTTTCTGCGGCGTGAACGACGCGGACACATCGGCCAGCTCTTCGCCATCTTCGCTCAGCAGCTTGTGGTCTTTGGTGTTGATCTTCAGAACCGTGCCGGTTGCCACCGAATAGGCCTCTTCCAGGATCGGGTTGCCGTCATTGTTCAGGATCGCGTTGCCGTCTTCGTCAACCTTCTTGACCCAGTTCTTCAGGTCGATGCCGATACCACCGGTCACGCCAACGGTGGTCTGGAAGATCGGAGAGATACCATTGGTGCCTGCCACGACCGGCGCGATGTTGACGAAAGGCACGTAAGGGCTGGCCTGCTTGCCGGTCCACAGCGCCACGTTGTTGATCCCTGACATGCGCGACGACCCCACGCCCATGGTGCCTTTTTCCGAGATCATCATCACGCGGGCATCAGGATGCGCTTCACGCAATGCGCGAATCTCGGCCTGGGCTTCCGGAGTGCTGAAACACTGGCCATGCAACTCTCGGTCAGAACGCGAATGCGCCTCGGCGCCCGGCGACATCAGGTCTGTCGAAATATCACCTTCACCGGCGATGTAGGTCACGACTTTTACTTCTTCGTCCAGATCAGGAAGCTTGGTGAAGAACTCGGCCTTGGCATAGCTTTCCAGAATGTCCTTCGCCACCGCATTGCCGGCCTCGAACGCGGCCTTCAACCGGTCGGTGTCGGCGTCATACAGGAAAACCTGCGACTTCAGCACGTCGGCAGCCTGACCCGCAATCGCAGCGTCATCGCCCAGGGCCAGGTCCAGCAGAACCTCGACCGAAGGGCCGCCTTTCATGTGCGACAGCAGTTCGAACGCGAAGGGAACCGAGATTTCCTCGACAGCGGCCTCGCCCAGAATGATCTCTTTCAGGAACTTGGCCTTTTCACCTGCGGCGCTGGTTGTGCCCGGCAGCGTGTTATAGATGAAAAAGTTCAGCGACTCCGCCCGGTGTGCGTTGCCGGTATCCTTGATCTGGCCGACAATCTCTTTGACAAGTGCACCATCATCGATGGGCTTGGGGTGCAGCCCCTGTTCCTTGCGGGTTTCGATTTCGCTGAGGTAGTCTGTATAAAGGCTCATGGCTGATCCGGCTGTTTGCAATTGGTGACGCTATGTGCCGGATTCGCGGTGTTCTGACCAACCCGGCAATCATTTGTATGCGGCGGTATACCATTCTGCGGAGAATATCAAGGGACCATCTGCGCCCCATGAACCCATCCCGCGGCTGCGGTTTATCAGAACCAGTACTCCCAGCCGTCCAGAGAGTACCCGGTCAGGGTTCTGTCACAAACGTCGCCCCTGCCTGTCAGGTCGAGAGCATTTCTGGTAGCGCACACTGGAACATGACAGGAGTAGGCCGTGACGATT
>NZ_JBQFWY010000025.1:0-9522 GCF_056540565.1 Ruegeria sp. AM9 | reverse complement strand
TCACATAAAGTGTCGCGGGATGGAGCAGCCCGGTAGCTCGTCAGGCTCATAACCTGAAGGTCGTAGGTTCAAATCCTACTCCCGCAACCAATACTTCTCAACGAAAGCAACGCGTTAAGGGTCGGAAAAAGCGGCTATATAGCCGCGTGCCAATCTCTCTGGAAGCACTGTGGAAGCAAGCGGGACAGAAGAAGGGATGTGCTTTGCGGGCAACATACCTTTCGCCCGGTGCGGTAAACAGCGAGGTGTTCAACTATGGCAACCCCAGATTTCCGCCAGATTGAACATCTTGGACAAAACGCCCAACGTCCGGTTGGCTTGATAGGGTTTGTCCCGAAACTTGTGGTGTAACTCAGCAATGTCTTTTCGCTCCACGTCGACCACTTTGAAGCTGCCAATGGCCGGAATGATGAACAAATCAATCGCCCTGCGATACTCACCTTGGGTAGACGACTTACAGCGCTCCTTAACGTGGCAGTCGAAGAACCGCTCACACAAGGCCGCGACCGTTGGTGCGCGGCGATGCTGGGCAATCTCTTCGGCTGGGTTCTCACCCTTTGCTACTTGGCCCATAACTTCCTTTGCCAGCTTCCGCGCTTCGTCGACGGTGATCTTGCCATGTCGACCGATGGAAACGCGCCGTGTTCTTCCGCCTTTGCGATACTGTGCGTGATAGGTCTTGGCCCCGGAGGGCATCACGCGGACACCAAACCCGGCAATCTGGCTGTCCCATACGAAGTAGTCTTTCGCCTCAACCGGTAAGGCTTCTACGACGCGTTTGGTCAGTTTGGGCATCCCTCGTCCTTTCTCTGTCATCGCCCCGTGGAAGCATTGTGGAAGCAACTGGAAGCGGTTCATGGCGTAAGAGGTAGGAACGGGGCGTGCCGGCCGTCAATAATAAAACATTGATTCCAATAAGATAGGGTAAGTCAGCGTTTTCCGGCGTAGTTGGTGCAGACGGGTATAAGCTATCTCATAACCTGAAGGTCGTAGGTTCAAATCCTCTCCCCGCAACCAATCTTCCAGGTCGGAAAATCTCAAAGCAGCCCGCTCAGACTACAATTGATCACCCGGATCAATTGCTTAACGTCTTCACCTCGTCAGGCTCATAACCCCAAGGTCGGAGCGGAAAAGCCCAGTCTTCCGAGTAAACCAAAAGGCCATGCGCCTCGTTCAGATGCGATTCAGGCATAACGCCGCTCATCGGCCTTGAATTCTTGGGTCCACCCTCAAAACTTACTATCTTTGGTGATTGACACCCACGAGCAAACAGGTACTCGGTGCCAAAGCTATTTTTGAATACAATCTAGGATGGTAAGTCGCGAGCGGCACTGAGGCCAGTCGGGTATCGCAACTTATCAAGCTCTCGAACTGGGAAAGAAATGCAATCTTCAAAGGAAATAGTTGCAAACCTCTGCGATGCAATTGCCTCGAACGACGATTCCAGCACAGCAGGGGCTGGGGATGCGTTTCGCAGTCTGATCAGAACGCAGCTCTCGGTTCGCAATGCAAAATCCCCTTCGGTTGTGGCGTCCCTATATGGTGAAGTAGTGAAACGTCCCGAAATTTGGCAGGACATGCCAAATTTCCAAGAGGCCGGAGAGGAATTTAAACCGGATGCCGCGCTTGAGGCGGGCTTTTCGCTCGTTACTTGCTGCATGACCAGAAACGACCATCTGGTACAGACACTTCCGACATGGCTGGTGCACCAGGAGATCGATGAGATTGTCATCGTGGATTGGAGTTCTGAGATCCCGGTTGCGATTACCCTGGACAAGGCCGGAATTCGCGATCCGCGCATCCGTATTCTTCGGGTTGAGGATGAAGGGTCCTGGATTTTGTCTCATGCCTACAATGTGGGTTTCCGGGCGACGACAAAAGACAAGATCGTCAAGGTCGACAGCGACATCATCCTCGATGCCGAGTTTTTCAGCCGCAACGCCATGGGTGTGGGGAAGCTGACCGCCGGAAACTGGCGGCATGCGGAAGCGGGTCAAAGCCACGTAAACGGATTCTTCGTTACCGGGCGCGAGGACCTGATGAACGTGAACGGGTTCAACGAACGGATCGTGACCTATGGCTGGGATGACGATGACCTGTATGATCGCCTGACCAGCTCCGGTGTTGAACGGGTGGATGTCGATCCTGACACCATCCGCCATATCGACCATTCCGACATAAGACGCATCGACCGCCCCAAAAGCAAACCGGTCACCGGCTGGGATGAGGTGCAGGCTTTTCCGCAGTTCTGGATTTCCCTGAACCGGCAAGCTTCTTCGTCTTCGGCACCTTGGGACAGCAGCTGCCCGATGACCGGTTTCCGGCTGTTGGATGGGCCCGATGGCGTTACCCGGTTGCGGCGGAGCCACCCGTTTGGCGTTGATACAAACCTGATCGGGACCCGATTGGAACGAGCCGAGGCCGCAATTGGCGCGATACAGGATGTTTTCGAGGGCGTTAAGATCACCGCGTCGCGGGAGGCCGTGGATTATGCGCTGATGACCCGTTCCCTCAAAGACGCGATCGCAGCTGTCGGTAGCGGACCGCTGCAATCCATCGAGAAAGACAACGAAGTTACGGCCCCGATCGGGCACAGCCAACGCAAGCCGAAACTCATCGTCGATGCCCAGCATGGTCTGGGCAATCGTCTGCGCGCGATTGCTTCGGGTGCGGCCTTTGCAAAAGTTCACGACCGGGACCTGATTGTCCGTTGGGTTGCGGATGAGCATTGTGACTGCAGTTTTGCGTCATTGTTCGATTTTGAAGGTGCCGTCGAGGACGCCGGCGACAGCAACCCGGAAAACGTGTTGGAAGTCGATCTGATGAGCAAGGCGTTCCGCGAAGCCTTTGACTCTACCTCGCTGGTCCACGCCAACCGGGACATTGTCATCCAGTCCGCCTACAGGTTCACCTTCGGGGCGCCCTATGATGAGCTTGAAAGAGATTTTCTGCGCCATCTGAAACCAAGCGCGGATGTGCAGGACCTGATTGATTCCGTCAGAAGCCCGAACGATATCGCGGTCCATGTCCGGATGAATGGCGGTGCTGCCACGGACCCGCATGGGGACGTTCCCGGTGATTGGTCGAAGTCGGAAGACGAAATTGCCCGACGGGCCCGAAGCAGGTCCCATTATGGCTTTTTCTTCAAGCGCATCGACGAATTGCTGGAGTCGTCAGCAAAGGCGACGATTTTCCTGGCTTCGGACAACTCGGAATCCTATGGTGCGTTTACCGCAAAATACCAGGATCGCGTGACCAGCCTGCCACGGGCGGTATACGACCGCTCGGAAATGCAGCTCAAATATGCGCTGGCGGACGTCATCTTGCTGTCCCGCGCGCCGCTCTTGCTTGGCAGCAACTGGAGCTCGTTCACCGAAATCGCCCATTCAATGTCGCAAAATCAGAAGTTAGAGATGTCGGGGCAGCATTTTTAATTTCGTTCCACACGTTCGGACATGGGTCCAAATCGAAATACATACGTAATAAATCCGCCAGAGTGTAAATCTGTATGAATGACAGTGAAACAAGGAGCTTAGCCGTTGAGAGCGTCATTTCAGCGTGCAAGCAAAAAGTAAGTGAAGTCATCGTTCTGGACGACCGGAAACACTCCGACTGGTGCGATGCCTACAGCTCGTACGGTGTTGCTCAGGTCACCCACACAACATTCGGCAAGCTTGCGTCATCACAAAAGACCGCAGACGGGCTGCGCATTGTCCACGTCACAAAGGGGTTGCCCGCAGCCAGCCTGAGCGAAGCGGAACACAATGTCAGCCTGATCACCGAGATTGCGGATATCGTGGTGTTCACTCCGGTTTCGGCGTCACAGCAGGACGTTCAGGATCTGTTGATCGCCTGGCCAAGCTTTTGGGCGATGTTGTTTCTGGCCGAAGGGTTCATGTTGCGCGACGTCGTGCGTCCGGCGATCTGGAACAGCTTCTACAGCGATTGGGAAACCCTGCAGAGCACGGTTGTTTTCACCAATGCCAAATTGGGCGAGGTCTGGGCGGATATCGACGGTGACCATGTCAGCTCGGTCATTGATTATGTGCACCCTTCGACCCACGAAGTGAGTTTGAAGCGGCTGCTGGCGCTGCAAACCAGCGCAACGCTGATGCCCGATTTTTTCGACAGTTCTGCCGATGCCCAAAATATTGCGCGCAATATCCATATTGCGCTGCCCAAACGCTATTTGAAAAAAGACTATGAAAACAAGTTGTTTCAAGAGCAGCGCAAGTGGTGGAAAGTCGCCCTGAGCGCGCCCTGGCAGGCGTCCTACTGGAGAGATCTTTGGCGGCTGCAACGACGTACCAAGCGCCGGATGAAATCCAGCTAGTCTGGAACAGCCCACCCGACCGGCTATGCGAACGGCCCTGAAATCCCCGGGTCTCGGGCCGGTCCGTTGATCCATGTCTGGGCCAATTTGGATCAGGGCGCGTATTGCGCTATCATGATCGCATCAATTCAAGTGCATTAAGAGTTTGGATCTCTGCGCGCCTTTGCGCACGAGCAGTTACGCGGGTCGCGGTGTAGGCCGTCCAAAAAAGACCCGATGATTACCCAAAGACTGAATTGATCCTGTGAATACCCTTGTGCAGGCAAGCCTGCGCACGCACAGGAAAGGGAAAGTTTACGTAAAAACCCTATTAAAACATTGATTTAAGGCCAAGTTTCGCCACAGGCAGCCCGCAGCTGAGGCATCGCAGCTCTCTAGTCCTGATCCAGACCAACTCTGGAGCTGGAGATACGACTATGCCGAGCCTGTTCGACTGCTTTGCCAAGGCACCGCTGTGTGCCGGAAAACCCTCCGCCCGTGGTGCCGTCCGGAATTTCACGGTCCTGTTGGCGGTTGCCGCGTTGATATCTGCTGCGGCTGCGCCGTCGCGCGTCGAGGCACAGCAGCCTTTTGTCGTGGGCAGCGACCGCGGCGGGTATTTGCATGACCGCCTGGCCGAGCTGGAAAACCTCGAACGCAATGGCATCCAGGTCGAAATACGCGGGCGCGTCTGCTATTCAACATGCACGATGTTTCTGGGGCTGCCCGGAACCTGTGTTGATCCAGATACGACCTTTGGATTCCATGGTCCGTCCCGCGGTGGTCGCAGGCTTGCGCCTGAGGATTTCGACTATTTCAGCAAGGTCATGGCCGACTACTACCCGGAGCCGTTGAAATCGTGGTTCATGACCACGGCGCGAAATCGCATCAACGGTGTCCACAAGGTCAAGGGCCGCGAACTTATACGCTTGGGTGTGCCAGCCTGCCGAACCGCCTGAGGCCGGGCTTGCCCACAGTTTAGCGCAGGGGTATCAATCTGGATCACCCCGCCGGGATTTGCCGCGGCCAACCAGTCAGGAGACCAGCGCATCGTGCTGACATCGCTTTTCAAACGGTTCGAGAGGCGTGGATCTTTCCTGCCACCGAACCCGGACCGTCCGCTTTGCGCGATCGGTGATGTGCATGGCTGTATCTTTCAACTGGAAAAACTGCTGTCCGATGTACCTCAGGATCATCGGATCATACTGGTCGGCGACTATGTCGACCGTGGTGAGAACAGCGCCGAGGTCCTGCGCCTAATCAGTGCCCGCCCGGACCTGACCTGTCTGATGGGCAACCACGAAGAGATGCTGTTGCAGTTCCTGCAGGATCCCAAAGGGCAGGGCCCGCGCTGGCTGCGTAATGGCGGTTTGCAGACGTTGGCCTCCTTCGGCGTCCGCGGGGCGCGATCCGAGATGGGCGGTGACGAGCTGACGGATTGCCGCGATCGGCTGCAACAGGCGATGGGCGACGCGCTGTGCCAGTGGGTTTCCGAACTGAAAACCTGGGACAAGTCGGGCAATGTGCTTGTCGTTCATGCCGGTGCCGACCCTGACACCCCGCCCGAGGCGCAATCTGACAAGACCCTTGTCTGGGGCCACCCGTCGTTTCACTCCACGGTCAGGCGCGATGGTGTCTGGGTTGTGCATGGGCACACAATCGTCGGAATCGCCAGCGCGCGGCAGGGGCGCATTTCCATTGATACCGGTGCCTTTGCAACGGGCGTGCTGAGCGCGGTCTGCCTGGACGGAACCGAGCCCAGGTTTTTGACGGCACGTCGCTGACGCTCTGAGAATAATACAGGCAACAAGGGGCCTTTTTCCGACCGTGGCCGTGCAAAACCTTGTCACATTAAAGGTCATTGACTAGGACCGGTTGAAGCAAATCAGATATTGAGCATTTTTTATGTTGATCACACCTGTTCTTCTTTGCGGTGGTTCCGGAACGCGGCTGTGGCCGTTGTCGCGCAAAAGCTATCCCAAGCAATTCGTGCCGCTGGTAGGCGAGGAAACCCTGTTTCAGGCCTCTGCGCGGCGGCTTTCCGGGGCGACGGATCGTCTGAACTTTGCGGCGCCGGTGGTGCTGACCAACTCGGATTTCCGCTTCATCGTGGCCGAGCAGCTGCAGGCCATCGGAATCGACCCCGGTGCCATTCTGATCGAGCCCGAGGGGCGCAACACCGCGCCGGCGGTGCTGGCTGCGGCGCTGCGCGCCCATGCCGAAGACGCCGATGCGGTGCTGCTGGTTGCCCCGTCCGACCACGTGGTTCCCGATGTGGCGGCCTTTCAGGCGGCGGTTGCCCGTGGGATGGAAGCCGTGGCGCAGGGTCAGCTGGTGACCTTTGGCATCACCCCGACCCATCCGGAAACCGCCTATGGCTATCTGGAACTTGCCTCGGCGTCGGCCAATGACGGCTCGCCGGTGCCGCTGAAACAGTTTGTCGAAAAGCCCGACATGGCCCGCGCGACCGAGATGCTGGCGGCCGGCACCTTCAAGTGGAACGCGGGCATTTTTCTGTTCCGCGCGTCGGACATGATCGCCGCCTTCCGCGCCCATGCGCCTGAATTGATGGCACCGGTCGAAGCGGCGGTTGACACCGCGACGCCGGATCTGGGCTTTCTGCGCCTGAACCCGGACCCGTGGGGGCAGGCCGAGGATATCTCGATCGACTACGCGGTGATGGAAAAGGCGGACAACCTGTCGGTGGTTCCCTTTGACGCGGCCTGGTCCGATCTGGGCGGCTGGGACGCGGTTTGGCGCGAAAGCGGCCCGGATGGGGATGGCGTGGTGACCAGCGGCGGCGCCACCGCGATCGCGTGTCAGAACACGCTGCTGCGCTCGGACAGCGACCAGTTGGAACTGGTGGGGATCGGGCTGGACAACATCATCGCGGTGGCGATGAACGATGCGGTTCTGGTGGCGGATGCGTCGCGGGCGCAGGACGTCAAGAAAGCGGTCACCGCGCTGAAGGAAAAAGGCGCCGCGCAGGCCACGGCCTTCCCCAAGGATCACCGTCCCTGGGGCTGGTTCGAAAGCCTTGTGGTCGGCGACCGGTTCCAGGTCAAGCGCATCCACGTCCACCCCGGCGCCGCGCTGAGCCTGCAGAGCCATTTCCACCGGTCCGAGCACTGGATCGTGGTCGAGGGCACCGCCCGCGTGACCATTGACGACCATCAGAAACTGGTGACCGAGAACCAGTCGGTCTACATCCCGCTGGGCGCGGTGCACCGGATGGAGAACCCCGGAAAAGTCCCGATGGTCCTGATCGAAGTGCAGACCGGCGCCTATCTCGGCGAGGACGACATCGTCCGCTACGAGGACGTCTACGCCCGCGGTCAGGGCCCAAATGGCTGAGGGCCACTCAGCTTTCAGCGCGCAAATCAAGGCCTCCAAACAGGGGGCCTTTTTTGTGTCGGTTTGCCGATCAGGCGGCGCAACGCACGATGGGCTTTCAGGTCGTTAAGCGGTTTTGGCTAGCGTTCCGCTGATTGACACAGAGAACGAGACCCGACTCATGACGACCAACCCGTTTACAAACCGTGTTTCCAGCCTGTCCGGCCCTGCGCGCGACGTTGCCCCCGTGACCCCTTCTGACACCACCGACCTGTCCGAGGTGGCAATCGGTCTGTACGTCGAAACGGGCGGCACACTGGCAATGACCACGGTCCGAGGCGAAACACGCACCGTTCAGGTGGCTGATTTCTCGATCCTGCCCGTCGGCGTGACGCGCGTTCATGCCACTGGCACGACTGCATCGGGTATTCACGCCCTTGTACTGACCTGAGACAGAACCGGAGCCTGCCGTGCGCCATTTGTGCGGCAGGTTATCTTTTGGCCGGCGTGTGCGTCCGGTTTTAATCCGCGCCGAACAGATCGCGGGTAAAGACCTTGTCGCTGACCTCGCGGATTTCATCCGATAACCGGTTTGCGACGATCAGATCGGCCTGCTGCTTGAACGCCTCCAAATCGCGGATCACCGGTGAGTGGAAGAAGTGATCCTCGCTCAGCGTCGGCTCATAGACAATGACCTGAATGCCCTTGGCCTTGATCCGTTTCATGATGCCCTGAACCGAGCTTTGGCGGAAATTGTCGCTGCCCTCTTTCATCACCAGACGGTAGATGCCGACGATCTTTGGCCCCTTCATCAGAATCCGGTCGCTGAGGAAATCCTTGCGGGTGCGGTTGGCATCGACGATGGCGCGGATCAGGTTTTGCGGCACGTGGCTGTAATTGGCCAGCAGCTGCTTTGTATCCTTTGGCAGGCAATAGCCGCCATAACCGAAAGACGGGTTGTTGTAATGCGCGCCGATGCGCGGGTCGAGGCTGACGCCTTCGATGATCTGGCGCGGGTCCATGCCGCCAGCCAGGGAATAGCTGTCCAACTCGTTGAAAAAGGCAACCCGCATTGCAAGGTAAGTGTTGGCGAACAGCTTGATCGCCTCGGCCTCGTCCGCATCGGTGAACAGTACCGGAACATCCTTATCCACCGCTCCTTCCAGCAGCAGATCGGCAAAGACCTTTGCCCGCTCGGACCGTTCCCCAACGATGATCCGGCTGGGGTGCAGGTTGTCATAAAGCGCACGCCCCTCACGCAGGAACTCCGGCGAGAAGATCACGTTGTCGGTGCCGAACCGGGCACGGGCCCCGGTAACGTACCCCACCGGGATGGTGGACTTGATCACGATGGTGGCGTCGGGGTTCGCCGTTGTGACCTGCTCGACCACCGCATCGACCGAGCTTGTGTCAAAGTAGTTGCTGCGCGGATCGTAATTGGTGGGCGTGGCCACAATGACAAAATCAGCCCCCGCATATGCGGCTTCGGCGTCGGTGGTCGCGGTCAGGTCAAGCGCGCGGTTGGACAGGAAATCCCTGATCTCGGCATCCTGGATCGGGCTTTGGCGCTGGTTGATCAGGCCCACGCGCTGTTGCGAGATGTCCAGCGCCACCACGTGATGGTTTTGCGCCAGCAGCACCGCGTTGGACAGGCCCACATAGCCGATACCGACAACCGCAATTTTCATCATTCATTTCCTTATGCAAGCAGGGCCTCGGACACCGTAAAGGGGGCCGCCCGTCAAATCAATTGGCGGCGGCGTTTATGGGTGTTGTTATGAGGGAAGGAGTGATTTGTGAGATTGTTCTGCCCCATTTTGTGACGGGGTTTTCTGCGATGAAGATGATGTCTTTGTTGCGCAGTTCGAACTGGGCGG
>NZ_JBQFWY010000024.1:0-12589 GCF_056540565.1 Ruegeria sp. AM9 | reverse complement strand
CGCAACATCATCCCCTATGCTGCCAGGCAGGGCCGCGCCATCGCCCTGGATCTGATCGGCATGGGGAAATCGGACAAGCCCGACATTCCGTATCGCTTTGTCGATCACGTTCCCTTTGTGGACGGCTTTATCCAGGCGCTGGGGCTGCAGAACGTGGCGCTTGTCATCCATGACTGGGGCTCGGCTTTGGGGTTCCACTATGCGCATCGGCATCCCGAAACCATACGCGGCATCGCATTCATGGAAGGCGTTGTCCGTCCAATGACCTGGGCCGGGTTCCCGCCCGACTTCCGTACCGGGTTTCGGATGATGCGGACACCGGGTCTGGGGTGGGTGATGATCTCGGGCCTGAACATGTTCGTCGAGAAAATCCTGCCAAGCGCCATTCTGCGCGACCTGACCCCGGCAGAGATGGCGCACTACCGCGCGCCCTACCCCACGGCGCGCAGCCGTAAGCCGGTTCGGGTCTGGCCCTGCGAGATTCCGATCGACGGTACGCCAGCGGATGTTCATGACATCGTCAGTGGCTACAGCCGCTGGCTGGGTGAAACCCAGACCCCGATGCTGATGTTTCACGCCTCACCCGGAGGCACCATCGGACCAAAAGAGGTCGCCTGGTGTCGTCGGACTATCCGGAACCTCGAGGTCGTAGATATCGGGAAAGGCATTCATTTCTTGCCGGAAGATAACCCCCACCTGATCGGACAAAAGCTGGAGGACTGGCTGGCACGCCTGCCCAATTGAGCTCTGTTCAGCCGTGTTTAACGGCTGAACCCTACACATAAATCAGATTTCCTGTTTGTATGCTTTGACGATCGCCCAACGCATTCAAACGCCAAGCACCGGAGGGAAAACCTGTTGAATCTGACGATCCCCATACCTTTGATTCTGGCGGCTGTCCTGCCCGCCTTTCTGGACCGGTGCTCTGGGTCCGACACCAGCGTCGCGTTGGGCGTATTGGCCCGCGACCGGGTGGCTTTGACCGCGACGGCCGGCGAAATCGTCGTCGATTTACCGATTGCCGAAGGCGCCGTGGTCAAGGCAGGCGACACGCTGGTTCAGCTTGATCCCACCCTGCAAAGCGCGAAGCTGGCTCTGGCGCAAGCTGAGCTGGAAAAGGCGCAGGCCACGCTTTTGAAACTGCAGGTCGGACCGCGCGAGGAAGAGATTGCGATTGCCGAAGCTAAGGTCGCAGGCGCCGTCGCGCGACTGGTTGACGCCGAAGCCGTTTATGACAGAAATGCCAGACTGGTTGAAAACTCGGTAGTGACCGAAGCGCAAGTTGCAAATGATCTGGCCTTGCGGGATTCGGCGCGGGCGGAGTTGGTCAGCGCTCAGGAGTCTCTGAAAGAGCTGCAAAACGGCACCCGTCCCGAAGACCTTGCGGTTGCCGAAGCCAACGTGCGAGCGGCAGAAGCCTCGGTAGCTGCCGAACAAACCTTGTTGGATGATCTGACAGTAGTTGCTACCCGCGACGGCGTACTGGATTCCCTGCCCTGGAATTTGGGCGAGCGGGTGACATCCGGCAGCCCGGTTGCCGTGATGGTCACGGGTCAGACGCCTTATGCCCGCGTCTATGTGCCCGAACCGCATCGCGTCAATCTGAAACCCGGCGATACGCTGGAAGTGCGCATTGACGGGCTTGCCGATCCGCTGGACGGCGTGATCCGCTGGATCAGCGACGATGCGTCGTTCACGCCTTATTATGGGTTGAACAAGGACGACCGTACGCGGCTCGTCTATCTGGCCGAGATTGACCTGCCCACCGCATCCCCGGACCTGCCCGCCGGAGTGCCCGTGCAGGTTCCCATGCCATGAGCGACGTTGTCGTCTCGACAAAAGGCCTGACCCGCCGGTTCGGGGAAAACACCGCAGTCAACAATCTGGATCTTGAGATCAGAACGGGCCAGATTTACGGGTTTCTCGGCCCCAATGGTTGCGGCAAGACCACGACCATGCGCATGCTGACCGGCTTGCTGACCCCCAATAGCGGGTCGATTTCAGTTTTGGGTCGATCCATGCCCGAAGCCGCAGAACCATTGAAGAATGAAATCGGGTACATGACCCAGATTTTCTCATATTATCGCGACCTGACGGTGCTGGAAAACCTCCGTTTCGCGGCGGAAATCTACGGCATTCCTGTGAAATCGGCCAACGATCGGATCGACGAGCTGCTGCACACATATGACCTGACGACAAATGTCCATCAGTTAAGCGGAAGCATGAGCGGCGGTCAGCGGCAAAAGTTGGCCCTCGCCGCCACCGTCATGCATCGCCCAAAGCTTCTGTTTCTGGATGAACCTACATCTGCCGTTGATCCGGAAACACGCCGGACGTTCTGGGAGCAATTGTTCGATCTGGTCGATCAGGGAGCGACAATGATCGTTTCCACTCATTTCATGGACGAGGCAGAGCGCTGCCACCGGCTGGCCATCCTGCAGCACGGGGTGAAAAAGGCGGACGGGTCTCCGCGCCAGTTGATGGACGATCTGCAGGCCGATGTTGTCGAAGTCGAGGGACCGGACCTGCGAAAGGTCAAACACGAGTTGGACGGCAAGCCCAAGATCCTGTCAACGGCACAAGTGGGCTCGCGGCTGCGCGTGCTGGTCGACAAATCCGAGCCTCGGCCCGTCGATATGCTACGCACCCAACTTGGCGCGTTCTCGAACCTGTCCTTGGCACCACAAAAGCCAAATCTGGAAGATGTGTTTGTCAGCGCTACACGAGGGCCTGAACAGTGATCTCCCGACGCCGCATCGCCGCTGTGCTGAAGAAAGAGCTGCTGCAACTGCGGCGGGACAGGATGACTTTCGCGATGGTCATCATGATCCCACTGATCCAGCTGCTGCTGTTTGGCTACGCGATCAACACTAACCTGCGTCATGTGCCCGTCGCGCTGGTGGATCAGTCCAGGACCGAGCTGTCCCGAACGCTGGCGCAGATCGTTCATGCTACGCAGGTTGTGACGGTCACCGAAGAACTGACCACCCCGCAGGAGGCGGAACGCGCAATTACGGAATCCCGCGTACGCGCCGCATTGATCATCCCTCAGGACGTGAGCCAACGCCTTGCCCGCAGCCCGTCAGTCGGGTTGGGCCTGCCCAACGCAACGGACCAGACCAGCAGCCGGCCCGTTGCCCATTGGATCGTCGATGGTTCGGACACGATGGTTGCCAGCGCAATCAAATCCCTGCGGACGATGCCCCTGACCGAGTTGTTGAAACAGCCTCCGAACCGGCAAGTGCCCACGTTTGAGGTCACGCTCTACTTCAACCCAGAACAGCGGTCGGCGGTGAATATCGTGCCAGGTCTTGTCGGGGTCATCCTGACCATGACGATGATCCTGTTCACCTCGGCCGCCATCGTCCGCGAACGCGAGCGCGGGAATATGGAGATGCTGATCAACACCCCAATCCGGTCGATCGAGCTGATGGTCGGCAAGATCATCCCCTACATCTTTCTGGGTCTGATACAGGTCGCAATCATTCTAGGACTCGGGCATATCCTGTTCGATGTCCCGATCAATGGTGGGCTGGGTGTATTGCTGGTGGTAACGCTGCTGTTCATTGTTGCCAGCCTGTCCCTGGGGCTGGTAATTTCCACTCTCGCCCAGAACCAACTTCAGTCGATGCAGATGACCATTTTTGTCCTGCTGCCATCTATCCTGATGTCCGGCTTCATGTTCCCCTTCGACGGCATGCCTAAACCGGTCCAGATGATTGCTCAAATTCTGCCTGCGACGCACTTTATGGACATGATCCGCGGTGTGGTCCTGCGAGATGCTTCGCTATACGAGTTGCGCTGGGGGATCCTCTGGATGATCGGATTTGCGGCATTCGGGTTGTTGGCGGCCACTCTGAGGTTCAAGAAACGGTTGGGTTGAAGACGGCCCTTTTCAGACCTTCATGCGTTTCGCGGCGAACGGCCGTATCGAGCCCAACTTCCAGACTTCTGCGCCGCAGCCAATGGCCGCAACGCGGCAAGTCGTTGACTCTGCTCTCTCGGGTGCTTTATGTTCGATTCCATGATGAATTCGTGCTTCCCATCTCAGGACTATTATCCCCAGCTTCGATAGCTGCGGTTCATTCATCATTGGTTTTCCGCTGCCCCTGACAGCGGTCAACGTACAAACGACCTTATGCCAGATGGCAAATTCAAAGGTCGAGAAATTGAACATCACTAGCAGAAATCAACACACCTCACTGGGCATCGTTGGGTTTGGTGCGTTCGGACAACTTGCAGCCCTTCATCTTGGCGCGCACTTCGAAGTAACAGTGTATGATCCATCGCCGGGCCTTGCCAAAGAAGCAGAGCAACTCGGGGTTACTCTCTCATCGTTGCACACAGTGTCGCAGGCTGATGTGATCCTCATTGCGGCACCAGTGTCCTCCTTTGAGCAGGTCGTCAGCGAGATTGCTGCTACTTGTAAAACTGGCGCGCTGATTGTTGACGTTGGTTCGGTCAAAATAATTCCGTCAGAAATCATGCGGCGGCTGCTACCGAACTGCGTAGACATCGTAGCCACTCACCCCTTGTTCGGTCCGCAGAGTGCAGGGAAAGGAATTGAGGGATTAAAGATTGCGGTTTGCCCCATTCGAGGAAAACGATATGCGCGAATGGCGGCGTTTTTACGCAAGTTTCTCGGACTGACTGTCATCATGACAACACCAGACAATCATGACAAAGAAGCGGCTGTTGTCCAAGGACTCACGCACCTCATCGCCAAAGTGCTACACAAGATGGGGCCTTTGCCAACGCACATGACAACGAAGAGCTTTGACTTACTGTCGGAGGCGATTTCCATGGTTCAGCACGATGCGCCAGAAGTGTTCGAAGCGATTGAGAAGACCAATCCCTACGCCGTGACCGTGCGACGGCAGTTTTTCGATTTAGCTGCCAGTTTGAGTGTCGAGCTGGACGCAGCCTCACCGGCAAAGCTGCACAACGAAAACCGACATTGATGGAGCAGCACCCAAGAACAGTTTTCATCTGCAGAGGCACCGTAGGCGCTCTTTGTTGCGAAGGTCTGGATCGAGCCCATTGTGACCAATGCCCCAAGATGCAGCGAATGTCGGCTTCAAGGAAATCGTTGACGATCAGTCATCTCGGCGTGTTCATTGTATCCAAGATTTGCAGAGGAATGAGATGCGAGAATCTGAAAAGCCCGACACATTCGCTGCATTGGAGAAACGTGAGTGGGCTAAAGCAAATGTAGCGAAATCCTATGCGCAAGTTTTTGCAAAAGCTGCAGATATGGTTGTGCCGACCTTGGTAAAGGCAGTTGAAGCCGGTTCAGGTTCAAAAGCGCTCGACCTGTGCTGTGGTCACGGGAATGTAGCTGCAGGTCTAATTAAATCTGGTGCGAGTGTGATCGGGCTGGACTTCTCGCCTTCTATGCTGGAGATGGCCAGGTCGACCGTTCCAGAAGTTCAATTCGTTGAAGGAGACGCAATGGCGTTGGACTTTGACAATGGAACATTCGACATCGTGACGATTGGGTTTGGAATACCGCATGTCCCGGATCCGCCGAAAGTATTTGCAGAAGCCCGTCGCGTGCTTCGTCCAGGAGGGCGGTTGGCGTTTTCGGTTTGGTGTGGCCCGGAAGTGGATACGGCGCTTGGATATGTTTTTGGTGCAATCGGCCAATACGGGGCCCCTGAAATAGTCTTGCCATCAGGACCCGGAGCCAATGACTATGCTGATCCAGAACATGCCTTTCCAGTACTTCAAAAGGCTGGGTTCGCCGAATTTCATCAAATTGTGGTCGCTTCGGAGTGGATGGTTAATGACCCCGGGGCACCATATGATTCTTTTCTGGAGGGCACGGCGCAGGGCGGCGCTTTATTGCGCCCTCAGCCGTTGGAAAATGCGGCAGCGATTAGAAAGGCGGTTGTATCCCGAGTTTTGGAAAACCATGGTTCAGGACCCGAATGGAAGGTGCCAATACCTGCCGTGGTAACCGCAGCGGAAGCGGTATAGGAACCGTTGATTGCTGTAGCGCGAAGTTCAAAGCAGACGTCATTTTTTTTCGCAATGAGGGGCAAGATAGTCCGCATAGCGTTCGCTCGCGATAATTACGCGAACATCAGCACCGAGCCCAGAGTGACAGATGCTGCGCATCGTACCAATGTCTGCTTGCTTGTCGGAGAAGGTGGAGGTCATATTGCTACGATCTCCACCAAAAAGTTCATGCGTTGAAGAACTCAGCCACGGCGTCAGTCGATGCTTTCACTGCTTCAGGCTTATAGTAGAAGTCCACGTGGTTGAATTCGTCAAAAGCCATCTCTTTGTGATCATTTGTCAATTTCTCGACGAATGCGGTCGAACAGATCGCTGTGAAGGCCGTGCTGCTGTAGATGGTCAGCGTGGGTTGCACAATTTTATCAGCATAATGCTCAGCGAGCGCAAACGAGGATTGCATCGCCTGATCGGCGATATGGATGTTCGAGAAGTTCGGAACTGCAATCGGCCCTTTGGCCCCGGTGCGGCCATAATAGTCGTAGCTTTGCTCAGCCATCGTTGGAATCGGAGACGCTTTGATGAAATCTTCGCGGGAAATATCGTCATCCAGGCCGAACGTATCAACATAGATCGGTTTGCCGGTTTCATACATCTTCTGCTTCGAAGCGTTTGCGCCCTCGATCATCTGGTGCGCTCCGTTTAGATCCATCCACAGGAACGCATCCGATGCCATCATGCCTGACACCAAAGCGATTTTCTTGATCCGGTGGTCGGTCACAGCGGCCGCTGCGATGATCGAACCACCTTGGCAAACGCCCAGGCCATGGATTTCTTCGACGAACAGCAAGGTGCCCAGATAGGAAACCGCGTCCCAAGTGTTTTCGATCAGCCGGAACATGTAACGCGACTTCGTGAACTCACCGGGAAGCGCCGGGGAGTCACCCATGCCCAGATAGTCGAAGCCCAGATAGATGAAACCGCGATCGGCCATTTCCGGGCCGTATGTCGCCGGAATTTGGTCTTTCACCTGCGGGAACGGGCTGGCGCCAACGATAGCCTTGTATTTCTTGGATGCATCAAAACCTTCTGGAAGATAAAGATCGCCAGCCAAATCTACGCCAAAGGATTTAAAAGTTACTTGGTTTTTGCCAGCAGTGAGGGCCATATCTGAAAGTCCTTCGATAGAGGGTTGTGTGGTTTGTTTTGCATTTGCTCCCCAGCCCGTGAGGGACAGCAAGGAAGCGACGGAGGCTGTTTGGGGGACATTGCGTCGTGACAGTTTGATCATGGCCATGCTCCGCTTTCTCATGTGGCTGGCATCATGCCTTGCCAAAGTACAGGATGGTGTTTACTTATTGCGCGAGGTGGCAATTGTAAATAGATCCCTTTACTTTTGAGGCTGAAGCCATGAAACGCACTGAAAAGAAACGAAAAGATATCATAGATGCGGCTATCGATGAGTTCCGTGAACAGGGGTTTCTCGGGGCAACGACAACCTCAATCGCCAAAAAAGCGCAGGTTTCGAGTCGCACGCTCTACAATCACTTCGAGAGCAAGGAGGCCCTGTTCGAAGCGATTTCCGACATCATGTTGGAGCAGAACCGGCGTATGCAGCCCGTGGCCTATGACCCAAGTCGCGATTTCGTTGAGCAGCTACGGGACGCTCTGTGGCGGTACATCGCGATGATTACCGAAGAGACGGCTATCGGATTAAATCGCATGGTCCTATCAGAGCTGATCCGCGACCTCGACCGGTCCCGGAAGTTTTTCACAGAGACAGAAACCCACGATTACCCGATTACGAGGTTGATCGGCGAAGCCATGGACGCAGGCGTGATCCGAAAAGCCGATCCCGCCTTCGCAACCAACCAACTCCTGGCGCTTGTGAAAAATTTCTTCTTCTGGCCGGAGTTTTTCCTCGGCGAGAACCCGACACCGAAAGACGTACTGGACGATTGCATCGCTATGTTTTTGGCGCACTACAAAGCAGATATTTGATCGGTCATTACGAACGATAGGAATGTCCCGAGGAGTGGTCACTCGTGACCTGAGCAGCGAAGGACCGCATTCCGTCCGCTCTCACGTGTATCGAACGGCCCATACCTTCAAGTTACTGCAGTCGCAGCCCACATAGCGGACATTTGCGCGTGACCGCAGCATTATGGGTATTTTAATGAACTGAATGCGGACGAACGCATCTCGTACCCGGCTACCTGCGCTGGCACACATAAACCAGCAGCTACACTTGTTTGTCTGGAATACACAGCCTGGCACGGGATGACATTTTTTGCGCTGCGCAAACGCGGCAGCATAGGCAAGTCCGACAAGAGCTACATCTAAGAAAACCGCCGCGGCGCACTTATCTTCAGGAGGGAATAGAAAAAGGCCGGGGGTTGGTGCCCGGCCTCGAGCCAATGACAGGGTCGGGTGACATCTCCAACTGTCCCCGCCATCGCGCTCCTTCAAAGTAAGGCCGAACAGGCCAAATTTCAACCATAGGTAACTACCGATGAAATCGCCGAACCCGACACCCATCGGTAAGGGGGATTGTTAGATGTTGTCGGGGGGGGCCGGGGTTTACGTTGCACCTCTCAGTTGTATTGTTGCGAAGTGCAAAAAGTTCTTGAGAGGTGTAGTTGTGTCCGATTTGGAGAAGATATCAGGCGTTGTTGAACAGCTGAGGTTTACTACTCACATAAGCGGTTCCGAAAACAGCACGAACACCAGCCATATAGCGATCTTCAATATCGGCAACCAACCCGTCTCGGTTAGTCTTTCAAGTGTGCCGATACTGTCTGATGGCGATGACGTCGATGTGGTCGGGTACATTTCGCGTGGCGTGTTTCACGCGCGCGCCTACTACAATCACTCCCAAGAAGTCTGGGATTCGAGTGCAACCACTTTGAACTATCTATTGGGTTTTGCTCTGTTGCCGCTTTTCGGACTTGGAATTCTCTTCCTTCGGCAAGGCTATATCAACAAACAGGCCGAGAGGATACTGCTCGACTTCGAATGGGGAGAAGATGAGAACGTCGAGATTGAACCTCAATCGGCAAGAGATACTGAAATACAGGATCCACCTTTGACACGGAACATCACATGACCGGCGCACGTATGGAATTCAGCTTCAACGACGAGGCGTTGCGCGCGGATCTGCGCGAGCGCCTTTCGAAGTTGGAAAACCCCGAACCCTTCCTCAAGTCCATCGGTGAAGAATTTGCCGGTGCCGGGGGTGTTATCAATCAGCGTTTCAAGAACGAGCGCGGTCCCGACGGTAAGCCTTGGGCATCCCTTTCGGAATCACAAAGACAGCATCGACAGAAGCGATACGGCAACGCGCCGATGGCCATCCTGCGAATGCGCGGGCACTTGTTCGGGTCGATCAACTATCAGGTCAGCGGCGGCGTTCTGACACTCGGAACTGGAAAAGAGGTCGAAGACTACGCAGCCATTCATCAATTCGGTGGAAAGGCGGGGCGTGGCCTGAAAGTGATGATACCGGCTCGTCCCTATCTCGGGTTTTCTGATGATGACTTGGAGGTCATCGAAGACGAAGGTCTTGAGTACTTGATTGATTAATCGCAAGCGTGTGTGATTTCAAACTGACGCTTCTCAAGTTTTGTGTCTGTTGCGTGCATTCAGTTTACAACTCCTTCGGGCTTCCACAATTTTAAAAAGAAATCATTGACACTTCTCTCCTTAAGCGCGAAGTATCCAGAGTAAAGTAACCAGCAAGATCACGTATCTGGTAGCAGGCTTATCTCTCAAAACCCTTGGTGACTGATTAGCCAACAAGAATAGTGGAGTAGGGTGTTGGTGATAAAGAATTGAAGTTCGCCTGGGAAAACTCGCAGGTGAACGTCTGGCTTGAGCAGGCGAGCTTATTTTCGAATAAAGTTCGCAAAATACAAGTGCAATAGGCCCCATGGCAAAATTAAGATTTGGAATTTTAGCGGCTTAATTATGGCTCAAAAGATTAAACAAGCAGCACATGCCGGCTTAATGCTATTTGCTCTAATATTTAAGAATAGCATCTACGCATCAGCAAATACAATATTTGATGGAAACTCGCTTCTGATTTCCGCTTTCTTTGGTGTGATCGCCTCTATAACGCTGCTTCTTATTTGCCCAGTTAGGAAAGTAATTTCCATGTTACCGGTCATTTTCCTCCTATGCTTATTGGGTTGGGCAATGTCGGATGGGAAAGAAAATAAGCAAGAATTTATTGTGCCATTCTTTATGACGCAAATATTGGGCTTTGCCTTTATCAATCGAGAAGAAAAGGGGAATTAAATGGTTTCAAGTTCGGATATTCACGGTTGGGCAGATCAATTGGATGCCTATGCGAACGATTGGCAAATTCAGGCTGAGCGCGCGGATAATCTTATGGCGGGCGCTGCCGGAGAAATAGCGGCTGTATTTAGCCATGTTACAACCTATGGAGAACTTGCCGGGCAAACTGTCAGTTCTGGCGTGGCAAAAGGTATAGCCGGCGTAGCAATGGGTGTTTACGCGGTCGAAGCGTATTTCAGCGCTTTATCAGGAGCCGCTAAACTTGCCGCGGACGCATTGCGTTTCTTCGCTGATCCAATTGAAAATGCCTACGATGCCTTAGATAATTTTTTCAAAAACACATTACCCAATTTTTTTGACGCCGCTGCGCAGCAGGTGGCAGATGCCTTCGATGCTATTGGTGGTGCTGCCAGCGAAGCTGCCGCCTGGGCTAAAAATGCGATCAGCTCAATTGCAGATAAAATTGCATCAACAGCCGCCGCGGTGGCCGATTCCATTCAAGATACGGCACAGAATATTGCAGATGCCGTGGGAAAAGCCGTTGACGAAATTGCCTCCAGTATCCTGGCTACAATCACCGGAATTGCCGATGATTTGGGGATCAGCGACTTCTTTCTGAATCCACCGCTTTCACCGCTGGTTGTTGATCTAGATGGCGACGGCATCGAGCTTACGTCTCTCGAAACCTCTGATGCATACTTCGACCTCAACGTGGATGGTTTTGCTGAAAAAACTGGTTGGGTTGCACCTGACGACGGCTTACTGGCGCTCGACGTAAATGGCAACGGGCAAATCGACGATAATTCGGAGCTTTTTGGTAATCAAACAGGGTTCAGTGATGGGTTTGCGCAGCTCTCCACGCTTGACAGCAACGATGACGGAAAAATCGACGCAAACGATGCCCAATATAGCGAATTGCTTATTTGGAGCGATCTCAATCAAGATGGTGTCTCAGATGCAGGCGAATTGCAGACATTGGCAGAAGCTGGGATCACATCAATCAATGTAGAAGCCACCACCGTTGAAGAAACGAATGAAGGACACCTCGTTTCTCATCGAAGTGAAGTCACCTTCTCTGATGGTCGCCAAGAATTGATCGAAGACATTCACTTCCAAAACGATCTCATTGACTCGAAACCCATTCTTGATGAGGGTTTCGTGTTTCATCCAGAGGCATTTGTCCTTCCTTTACTGTTTGGTTATGGCAACATACCGGCAACATTGGTGAGCTATTCGGAGAACGAAGACTTAAGGGTGATGGCGCATAGCCTTCTGGGAAAACTCGCTGCTGGTGATGTGATCGGCTTCGAGTCTGACTTTGAAGCATTTGTTTTGGAGTGGGCTGGTGTCAGTGATGTAGATCCCACAGGTCGTGGTCAATATATTGACGCGCGCCACCTTGCGCTTCTTGAAAAGGTCTACGGTAAAGAATATGTTGGCCAACTTGGTCATTCAAATCCTGGCGAAGCCGCTGGTCCTGCTTTGGAAGTTAGCTACGAAGAATTCCTTAAAATGTTGGCCGGGCGTTTCATAGCGCAATCGGCCACATCAACGGCAATAATAAATGGAGCCAGTGTAGAAGAGGTCGCATCTATTGTGACGTCGCATCCGCTTTATCCATTTGGGAGTTTAGTCAGTGAGTACTCCCCTGAAAACCGCGCTGTTGACGGTGAAATGTCGGAGATACTCGCCGGCCTTCAAGATAAGATCGAAAGTGGTTCTATAACTGCGGCCAATGCGGTTGCCGCTATTATGCTGCTGCAAATTGATTTTAGCTCAGACGCGGAAGATTTTCACCTGTTGCTACAAATTGGCATAGCTAAGGCTGGTTTGGAGGAAACGTCGGATTTCGTCACCGCATTGAAAAATACAGGAAACTTGCAAGTCCTTGACGGTACAACGAGCAACGATTCAATCACGGCAAACAGTGCAGGTCACATCAAAGCCGGTGCTGGAGATGACGTTGTGACTGGTAGCTCCGGTCGAGACCTAATCTCGGGCGGCGAAGGCGATGACACTCTGAAGGGTAGCAGTGGTGCGGACGTCTATATCTACAGTCTCGGCGATGGCAGTGACACGATCAAAGACTATAGCACCCGGAGCGAGGACGACCGGCTTGTCTTCACCGATGTGAATGCCGATGACGTAACCTTCTCGCAAAACTCCGGTGAAGATCTGATCATCACGTTGAGCAATGGCGATACGATCACCATCATCGACCACTTCGACAATGGTTGGGAAGATATGGAACTGATCGAGTTCGCGGACGGTACCGTGCTTAATTTGGCCGAGATCACCGCAAAAGCAATCAGTGATCAGAATGGCGACGGCGACG
>NZ_JBQFWY010000023.1:0-12749 GCF_056540565.1 Ruegeria sp. AM9 | reverse complement strand
TGAAAATGCCGGTGACCTCTACGCCCAGTCGCAAGGCATCGCAGACCTGAGTTCGCTTGCAGCCCTCACACCGTTGTTTCGATGACATCACTTGGCTTGCCAGTATTCATTCCAACGCAGGTTAGAGGTTAACTGGCAATTGGAGATGGAGCGGGAAACCGATCTCGCGTTCCCGAAGCCATGGTTTTGAAAGGCAGAAAGGTCATGAGAACGCCCGTGAAACACCAGCGATGACCGTCGTTCTGACCTTCGCAGTCGGCCTTGCGGCCGTGGCCGGGTTTCATGTTCTGCATCTGCCATTGCCCTGGTTGCTGGGTCCCATCTTTGCCTGTCTCACAGCTGCAGCTTTTGGAATGCGGCTGTGAGACAGCGCGAATTGATTTGATGCGTGCGGCCAACGCAATTGGCCGATGTCGGCAAACGGTGGCTTCGCTTTTGAGCGTCTTTGGTTTCCTCGCGAGACCTGCCCGCTGTGGACCGTGCGCGAAGATCTGGAAACCGGGTTTGCGTGTCTGCCGACCAGCGAACACTTGATTCTGGATGCGGTTTTCGAGCTGTTCCCAGTGCTCAGGAAAAGACGGAACCGGCGCGGCAGGGATTTGTCGGGGCGGCCCATATAGACGTCCAGACGGGGTGGAGCTTGGCCCGCTATTTCCTTGTCATGGGGGCCGTCTGTAAGGAATGACGACTCAAAACAGGGCCCGAGGCGAAAAAAAGCAGAAAAAAATTCCGTAAATTCAAGCGTCTCCCATGAGCTACGGGAAACCCCCAATACCGGGATACGGAGCAATTCGTTAACTGTAACTCATTGATCGGATAACTTCGAACGATACCACTTTTCCCCTGTGAGGGGCTGGCTACATACCCCCTCGGCCGGCCCCTCAGCAAACGGCTGCGGACCGTTCCGATCCCCTTGAATTTACTGTCAGGCAGTTTCCCCCAGCGACTGAAGTACCTGTGTGACTAGAGACGGAAGCCTTGACGTCTCGCTATAGCTGGCGGTGTGTGGAATCTCGGCAATCGGTGATTTGCGATAGCCTTCGGTGAACAGCAGAAACGGCACTTGGGCACGGTGGGCCGTTTCAGCGTCGACCTCGCTGTCGCCCACAAACAGCCGCGGACCAGCGGAGGTGACGGCCGCAAAATTGGCCTCAAGGTGCGCTGGATCGGGTTTGCGGGTGTGCAAGCTGTCGCCACCCAGAACGGCATCGAAATGATGCGCCAGATTCATGGCTTCAAGCACGTGACGCGCCGGGGCCTCGGGTTTGTTGGTGCAGACACCCAACACGCAGCCCATATCGCGCAATTGCTCCAGCGCCTGAATCACGCCTGGGTAAACGACGGTTTTGTCACTGGCTGCTGCATTGTAATGCGTCAGGGTTTGTCGAGTCAGGTCTGCGTGACGGTCCATCGGCAGGTCGCAATGCAGGATCACGCGCTCGACCAGCTTGGGCAGGCCGTTGCCCACGAATTGTTGGATTTGCTCCTGCGGAAGGGGCGTGACGGCGTTGTCCTGCAACATCCTGTTGGTGGCAGCGGCAATGTCTGCAAGGCTGTCCACCAGAGTTCCGTCCAGATCGAACATGATTGTTGCGCTCATTGGAAACCTCGTCTGTCTAAAGTCCCGCACAGGGTTATCCCGCCTGATTTTTTGGCGCAATCACATTGGTTTGAAGATTCTGTCAGAACTGGCTTGACATACCTGACTAAATTAATCAGATTAACTGTGAAATGAGCAGCCAACCCCATTTCGGGTCAGCCAGATCAAGAAAAACGCGAACAGATCAAGGCATTTCGCCTGAGACCACTTGGAGTTGTCCTGATGAATATGCAGACCCCGAACCCCGGCCAATCCTACGCCGTATCCATGCTGCCTGCGCACAAGGCCGAAGACCTGACCAAGGGCGGCAACCTTGCTCATATTGAGCTGGGCGACCAATTGTATACCCTGCGCATCACCCGCGCCGGCAAGCTGATCCTGACCAAATGAGCGCGCAGTCCCCTCGGGGCGGGGCGGCCGTTGGCCGCCTTGCGGACCTGAGCCCTGTTGCGGCCGGTGCCGTGATGTATCTGCGGCTCTGGGGCGATGGTGCACAGGGTCGCTCGGACGCTGCCAGTGACTTCGAAATTGCGCTGGGCACTGCGAGCGGACGCGCTGCGATGATGACGCTGGACCAGTTGTGTTCGTTATGCGCGCATCATGGGCGTCGCCCCCTGATCCGTCATGGGCTGGGGTGTTCCTGTTTGGGCGCGGATGAGAACTGTTTCGCGCAGATGATCGCTGCGGCCTCGGAGGGGGACCGCGAAGATGCGATGATGATGGCCGCGCTGATTGTGCGGGCGGATTTTGCGCCCGCATTGGCCTCGTTGTCCGAAGAGTTCGGACTGACATTGCGCCGCATGACAGTGTCCGTTCCAATGCCTACAACCGGGCATCAAACCCCCGCGGCAGTGCTGCACTAAGTAGCAGGCAAGCGTAAAACCTCGGCCGCCCTCGCGCCGGGGTTTATTCTTTTCAGCAGCACCCGCACCCGGCGTGGTGATGATCGTGGTCGCAGGTCGGGGCCGGGGCATAATCGCCGACTTCGGCCAGCACGTCCCGTATAGCCCAGAGGATCATATCCACGTCCTCGGCTTCGATAGTCAGAGGCGGGCGGATTTTCAGGATATTGTCCTTTGGCCCTTCGCTGCCGATCAGGATGCGGTGATCGCGCATCCGGTTCTTGACGTATTTGCAAATCTCGGTGCCCTCGGACCCGTCGGGGTTGATCAGTTCGACGCCCAGAAACAGGCCCATGCCCCGCACGTCCCCAACGCAACCGAAATCAGCTTCGATTTGGCACAGGCCATTCATCAGGCGTGCACCCATATCACGGGCATTGTCCTGCAGGCTCTCGTCATCGACGATGTCCAATACTTCTTTGCCGATCCGGCAGGACAGGGTCGAGCCGCCGAAGGTCGAAAAGAACTCGATCCCGTTGTCAAAGCTGCGTGCGATTTCCCTGGTTGTCACCAGCACGCCCAGCGGGTGGCCATTGCCGATGGGTTTGCCCATGACGACGATGTCGGGCAGCGCGCCCTGATGTTCGAAGCCAAAGTAATATTCACCCAGACGACCCAGCCCGGTCTGCACTTCGTCGGCGATGCAGACACCGCCCGCAGCGCGGATTTTCTCATATACCGCGGGCAGGTAGCCCTTGGGCGGAATGATCTGACCGCCGACCGAGGGGAAGGTTTCAGCGATGAAGCCGGCCACGCCTTGCCCCTTGTCCTGCAGAGCAGCAATCGCCGGATCGACCAAGTCAGCGTATTTCTGAGCGCGCTTCGGATCGTCGCGTTTGAACGACCCGCGATAGTCGTCAGCCACCTCGACCAGTTCGACCCAATCGGCCTGACCGATCCCGCCCGGCTTGTTGAACTTGTAGGCCGAGATCGCAACGACTGCGTTGGTATTGCCGTGATAGCCATGATCCGGCGTCACGATGCCCTTGGCCCCGGTATGGGCGCGGGCCAGCCGCAGGGCCAGTTCGTTGGCCTCGGTGCCCGAATTGACGAAGAAGCAGACCTCGAAATGATCCGGCAGTTTGGACAGCACTTTGTCGGCAAAGGCTGTCTGTGCTGGGTGCAGATAGCGGGTGTTCGAGTTCATCCGCTTCAGCTGATCCGCTGCGACGGCCTGAATACGCGGATGCGCATGACCCACGTGCGGGACGTTGTTATAGGCGTCCAGATAGGGGCGCCCCCACTCATCGAACAGGTGGTGTTTCCAACCACGGACCAGCATCACCGGGTCGTCATAGGTCAGGCTGAGATTGCCGCCGAAATGATCATGCCGCCCCTGCAGGATCGCCTGCTTGTCGGTCGGGCTGTAGAATACCTTGTCGTCGGGCAGGTTCAGCAGCGCTGCCGGGTTCGGGCAGACGGCGTGCCACAGCTCCAACTCATCCGGGTCGCCGACACCTGGCCAGTCGTTTTGCATCCCGTCCGTGGTCAGGGCCAGTTGGAAATGCACATGCGGCGCCCAGCCTCCGTTCTGGCTGGCATCGCCCAATCGGGCAAAGGCAGCCCCCTGCGCCACCGGATCACCCGGTTTCAGCCGGTCACAGACCTCGGGGTCGAGGTGACCGTAGAGCGTATAGAACGGGTCACCCTCGGGCGTTTCGTGGTGCAGGATCACCACACCTCCATAGTCCAGATGCGTCTCCCGGTTCTCGACCGCCTCGACCCGTCCACTCATAGGCGCATGCAGTACGGTGCCTGCAGGCGCAAACACGTCCACCGCCAGATGCACGGTGCGCCGGTCCGAGGCTTTCCACGGCCCCTTGCGGAACCCGGGTTCGGCATAAATCAGGCGAGGTTCGTTGTAATAGCCCAGCCATAGGCCCTCACCGAATTCCTCACCCACGCGGGCGGCCTCTTCCAGCGGCATGTGAAACGGGTTCTGCGGCCAGGTCGAGTTTTCAACCGACAGTGAGCCCATAGGCATATCGCTCAGGTCTTGCTCGAACATCTGGGCAAACTGACCGCGATGCTCGGACAGGTAGGCGTGGATGCGCTCGGCCCCATCCGTGACAGGCAGGCCGCAGGCGGCACGCAGCCGGGCCGCCATCAGGCCACCATTCACGCCCGTATTCTCAAGGAACCGCCAGGCCGGGGCCTGACTGATGGTCACATAGGGATCATCCGGATTTTCAGCCGCCATCAGGGTCGAGTTCACGACAGACACCGCCAGTCGCATCCGCAGCAGCGGCCAGATCAGATCGACCTCATCCGCGCGCAGCCGGTTGGCCGCGTGATACCCGCGTACCAGCGCCGCCAAGGCGCGCTCGGGTTTGGGGTGGTCCAGAACAATGTAAGCGCCTGCAATCGCCAGATCGCAAATACGCGGGGCTGCGCACATATCGCCCAGATCGATCAGGCCCGAGACGCTTTGGCGTTGCCCCAGCTCACCTTCGACCAGAATGTTATAATCGTTGGCATCATTGTGGATTGCCTGTTTGGGCAGCCCCTCAAGCCGTTCGGAAATCGTACGGAATCCATCGCAAATGTCGGCCAAAAGCGCCCGCTGCGCAGGGTCGGCAATCACGCCCAAGCAGTCAGCGATCCAGCCGGCTTGTAACATATCCCATTTGAAATCCGCCCGATGCAGCCCATCATGGGCGAACTGCTCCAGCGCCTTGTCCGTCGCCCCCAGAACACGCCCCAGTTTCAGGATCAATTCCTCAGATTTCGGTGCGGCCTTGGCATAGCATTGCCCCGGCAAACACTCCAACAACCAGACCAAGCGCGTCTGACCCTGCGGGTCCGCGATTTCAGGCAGCAGCTCTCCGTCCAAATTCGGAAACACCTGAGGAAATGGCAGACCCGGTGCCGCGCTGGCCATATGCGCCAGCGCTTTCACCTGCAGATCAACGAATTCCGCCTCGCTACCTGCGCGCATGACCTTCAGCACATAGTCCTGACCATTTGTGGCCCGGACCATGAAATTCAGATCATACTCCCCATCCAGCCGCGACAGCTTGGCCTCCAGCCCCCATTGCTTGCGCAGGGCACCCGCCCAGAAATCCGTCATGTCGCTCATGCGATGTCCAATCCCTTCTTCACCGGGATCCCCTTCATCTGTCCAAAAATATCCTCGGGGGGAATCGCGCCCGTGGCGCGATGGGGGCAGACAGCCCCCCTGACCCGTTATCCCAAAGCGCGCAAACGCTTGATCAACGAGGAAGTGTCCCACCGGCTGCCACCCAGCTTCTGCACATCCTTGTAGAACTGATCGACCAGTGCAGTCACCGGCAGAGACGCCCCGGTCTCGTTAGCCGTCTCAAGGCAGATGCCCAAGTCCTTACGCATCCAGTCCACCGCAAAACCGTGATCGAAGTGATCGTCCAGCATGGTCTCATAGCGGTTTGCCATCTGCCAGCTGCCCGCCGCACCCTGACTGATCACCTCAACGACCGAGCGCCCGTCCAACCCGGCCTTCTCGGCAAAATGCAGTGCTTCGCTCAGACCCTGAACCAGGCCGGCAATGGCGATCTGGTTGCACATCTTGGTCATCTGGCCCGCGCCGCTATCGCCGATCCGACGGCAGATTTTCGAGTAGACCTGCATGATCGGCTCGGCCGCATCATAGGTGGCCTGATCGCCACCACACATGATCGACAGCACGCCATTCTCGGCCCCCGCCTGACCGCCCGATATCGGCGCGTCCACAAAGGCGATGCCCTGGGCCTGTCCGGCGGCATAAAGTTCGCGCGTTACCTTGGCCGAAACGGTGGTGTGGTCGACGAAAGCCGTGTCCTCAGCCATTCCGTGGAACGCGCCGTCCGCGCCGGTGCAGACGTTCCGCAAGTCGTCATCATTGCCGACGCAGGCCATCACGAATTCCGCGCCCTGTGCGGCCTCTTTCGGGGTGGTTGCCATGGCGCCACCGTGCTGGGTCACCCAGGCCTCGGCCTTTGCGGCGGTGCGGTTATAGACGGTCACCTCATGACCCGCCGCCTGCAGGTGGCCTGCCATTGGATAGCCCATGACGCCCAGGCCCAGAAACGCAACTTTTGCCATTTGGTGATCCTCTCTGCTGTCCGGCCCCGTTTCACGCAGCAGGCCGGAGTGTTGCGCAGAGACAAAGCAAAGCTGCGCCCAAAGAGCAACCCCGCGTCAGGGCTTGCCGCCCAAATCCTGCAGGATCGGGCAATCGGGGCGGTCATCCCCGGCGCAGGCATCGACCAGATGACCCAGCGTGTCGCGCATCGCGTTGAGGTCGGCAATCTTGGCCTCGATCTGCGCCAGATGGGCCCGCGCGACCTTTTTGACATCGGCGCTTGCACGGGTTTCATCCTCGTACAGAGCCATGAGGGTACGGCAATCCTCGATCGTGAAGCCCAGGGCGCGGGCGCGGCCCAGAAAGTTCAGCTTGTGCACGTCCTGCGCGCGAAACCGGCGATAGCCGTTGTCGTCGCGCATCGGTTTGATCAGGCCGATATCCTCGTAATACCGGATCGTCTTGGCGGGCAGGCCGGTCTGGGTTGCGACGTCTCCGATATTCATGGCGTAACCTCCTGCGTTTTGCTGCCTTGTGGCGCCTCAGGCAGGCTGGCACGCACGCGGCGCAGGCGCAGCGCGTTCGACACCACAAAGACGCTGGACAAGGCCATCGCCCCGGCGGCAAGGGCCGGGGACAGAAGATGCCCGCTGAACGGGTACAGCGCCCCGGCGGCCACCGGGATCAGCAGGATGTTATAGCCAAAGGCCCAGCCGAGGTTCTGGCGGATGTTGCGCATGGTGCGGCGGCTGACCTCAACCGCATTGGCCACACCACGCAGGTCGCCGGACATCAACACCACATCTGCCGTTTCAATCGCCACGTCGGTGCCGGTGCCAATGGCCACGCCGATATCCGCCGCCGCCAGCGCCGGGGCGTCGTTGATGCCATCCCCGACAAAGGCCAGCGTGCCGAACCGTTCGCGCAACGCGGTGATCGCGGCCAGTTTGCCATCCGGCAGGACCTCGGCCGTGACGTGGTCGATGCCCAGCCTGTCGGCCAGAGCCTGCGCGGTGCGGGCGTTGTCTCCGGTCACCATCGCCAGCGTCAGGCCCATCGCGTGCAGCCGCTGCAACGCTTGCCTTGTGCCGGGCTTGATCGGGTCCGAGACCGCCAGCAGCGCCGCAGCCTGGCCGTCGATGGCGACGAACAGCGGCGTGGCCCCTTCGCTGGCGCGCTGGTCGGCCTCGGCGGTCAGGTCAGCCAGATCGACGCTATGCTGTGCCATCAGACGGGGCGAGCCGATCAGCACGTCACGCCCTTCGACCGTTGCCTGAACGCCCAGCCCGGTCAGGGACTGGAACTCTGACGGTGAGGGCAGATCCGGCGGTCCGGCGCGGGTGATTGCGGTGGCAATCGGGTGCTCGGACTGTGCCTCAACCGCAGCGGCCAGACGCAGAACGGTGTCGCGGTCAAAGCCGTTGACAGCGGTCACGTTCTCCAATTCGGGCCGCCCCAATGTCAGCGTCCCGGTCTTGTCCAGCGCGATCACCTTGGCCTGCTGCAATTGCTGCAACGCGTCTCCCTTGCGGAACAGCACGCCCAGCTCTGCCGCGCGTCCGGTGCCCACCATGATCGAGGTCGGCGTCGCCAGACCCATGGCGCAGGGGCAGGCGATGATCAGGACTGACACACCCGTGACCAACGCCATCGGCAAGGCGGGTGCAGGGCCAAAGATCAGCCAGACCGCGATGGTCAGCAGGGCCACGGCAATGACCGCCGGCACAAACCAGGCGGTGATCCGGTCGACCAGCCCCTGAATCGGCAGCTTGGCCCCTTGCGCCTGTTCGACCATGCGGATGACCTGCGCCAAAACGGTGTCAGCCCCAACCCGCGTGGCACGAACGCGCAGCGCACCGGTGCCGTTGACCGTGCCGCCTACAACTTGGTCAGCGGGGGATTTGCCAACAGGCACGGGCTCGCCGGTGATCATGCTTTCATCAATGTAAGAGGTTCCGTCCAGCACGTCTCCATCCACCGGAACCCGCTCACCGGGGCGGATTTGCAGGATGTCCCCCACCGTGATCTCGGCAATCGGGCGGTCGACGTAAGTGCCGTCCATCTCGACCCGTGCGGTTTTCGGCTGCAGCCCCACCAGTTTGCGGATCGCGGCGCCTGTGCGGCCCTTGGCGCGCGCCTCCATCACCCGGCCCAGCAGGATCAGGACCACGATGACCGAGGCGGCCTCGAAATACACATTGGCACTGCCCTGCGGCAGGATCTGCGGCGCAAAGGTTGCCGTGACCGAGAACAGATAGGCCGCGCCTGTGCCCAAAGCCACAAGCGCGTTCATGTCCGGCGAGCCGCGCAGCAGCGAGGGGATGCCTTTCGCATAGAACACCCGTCCCGGCCCCAACAACAGCACCGTTGTTAGTGCGAACTGAATGAGCTGGCTGTTCTGCATGCCGATAGCGGCGTGTACCCAATGGTGGAAGGCCGGGATCATGTGGCCGCCCATCTCGAGGACGAACACGGGCAGTGCTAGAATGGCGGCAAAAACCATCGACTTGGTCAGCGCCTGGGCTTCTTCGGTTTTTTTCTGGTCGGTAGGTGTGTCGGCACTGTCCGCCACACGGGCCGGATATCCGGCCTCCTCTGATAGTTTTGCCAGCGCCTGCGGATCGGTTGCGCCGTCAACAAAGGTGATCGTGGCGCTTTCCGTGGCCAGATTGACCTGCGCCTCGACCACGGCCGGGTCGGCGGTCAGGGCGCGCTCGATCCGGGGCACGCAGGAGGCACAGTTCATGCCGCCGATCTTCAGCGTCGTTTCCCGTGTCGTTGCCGGGTAACCGGCGCGGTTCAACGCTTCGGTCAGCGCGCCGATCTGGCCGTCATAGGTAACCTGCGCGGTTTCGGTTGCAAAATTGACCGAGGCGTCCGACACCCCCGGCACGTCGCGCAGCGCGGTTTCCACCCGCCCCACGCAAGACGCGCATCCCATGCCCGAGATTTTCAGCTGAATTGTCTGCGGCGTGGCCATCCGACTCATCCTGTAGTGAACTTCTCGTTCCAGATGGGGGTTCCAGTGGCGGGAAGGTCAAGGGGGCGCGGCAGATTTCTGCGCAATTTCTTTGTGCGTATGTCAGCGGTCCAATAGCTGATCCAGCAACAGGGAATCGTACGTCACGGGTGGAGAACTGCGGACAGATTGCGGCGAGGCAAAAAAGGCCAGCGTCAGGGCCGTCACCAACAGCAGCGCGCCAATCAGACAAAGGCTGGCAATGTTCAGCGCGGATCGCAGCATGGAGTGCTCCTTGTGTCTGGTGTGACCTGCCCGGTCAGGGGATCAGGACCGTTGGGCCAGTTGCTGTTTCAGTTTTTCGTTTTCCGCCTGAAGCTGCGCCAGTTGCTGCCCCAGCGCGTTCAGATGCGGGCGCAGTTCGGTCTCGGTAAAGCGCGGAGTGATGTGGCGCGGGCAGTTCCAGTCCAGCGCCTCGAC
Organism: Ruegeria sp. AM9; assembly: GCF_056540565.1. Taxonomy (NCBI): domain Bacteria; kingdom Pseudomonadati; phylum Pseudomonadota; class Alphaproteobacteria; order Rhodobacterales; family Roseobacteraceae; genus Ruegeria; species Ruegeria sp. AM9. The sequence continues at coordinate 2,769 of NZ_JBQFWY010000023.1, read as the reverse complement.
CCGGATAATGGCAGCGCGTTCGGCGGGGGCGTCGGCGCCTTCGGGATACAGGCTGGCGGCTGCGGCCTCACCTTCGGTGAAGGCGACCCGGCCCAGTATCTTGAGGCGCCGCTGATTGGCATAATCCATCAGGATCAGTGCGATGCGGTCATTCCCGTCCAGATTCCCGCGCGAGATATACTGTTTATTGCCGGAAAAATCGGCGTATCCGATGGTTTGCGGATCCAGCACCCTCAGGAACCCGGCCGGCCCGCCGCGGTATTGAACATAAGGCCAGCCGGTCTCGGATACGGTGGATTGGTAAAACCCGTCTCGCGCCTGGATGAACGCCTTTTCGGCCGGTCCGATCTGATGCCCCTGCTGTGGGCCGCCTTCGATGAACTTGGCGTAGGTCCCGGCCGAACCCATCCTTTCCTGATGTGCCCGGACGGCGGGGGTAAAGGTCAGTTCGGAAAAGGCGCGTGGCATGGCTTGTCCTTTCACGGTCCCGGTCGATCGCCCGGGCGGCCCTTCACGTCAAGGCGGCTGCTATCAGCGCCAGGGTCAATAGAAAGGGGACGTACTGAGGTGAGAAAAGGCTGGCATGGCGTCTCATCTGATCGCTCCAAGGTTTACAGATCGGTACATCTTGTGATCAATGTGTACTGATCGGTAAACTTTTGCAAGTCTTATTTTGAAATTTCGCCCGGGCTCTCTCGGAGGTTGAGATTTCAGTCATCGACCATTATTTACTGATCTGTACACTCAGGAGCCCGCATATGCGCCCGAACAAACGAGACGAGCTGGTCCGCAAGGCCCTGCAGGTTTTTTACCGCGACGGCTTTCATGCCACCGGGATGGACAAGCTGGTGGTTGAAACGGGTGTGTCCAAGACCTCGATGTATAAGCATTTCCGCACCAAAGAGGATCTGATCCTTGCCGCCCTACAGCTGCGGGATGAAAGCTTTCGCAGGGATTTCCTGCACCGTGTTAGCGAGTTGTCGGATACTCCGGCCGGGCAAATGATCGCCAGTTTCGATGCGCTGGGCGAGTGGTTCAGTGAAGACGACTATCGCGGCTGCATGTTCATCAAAGCCGGGGCGGAATATCAGGAAGACGATCACCCGATCCACAAACAGTCGGCGAAACACAAGCAGATCATGCTGGACTATTTTGCGGATCTGGCCCGTCAGGCGGGCGCGCGCAATCCGGAGCATCTGGCCTGTCAGATTGTATTGTTGCAGGAAGGCGCGATTGTCGCGGCGGTATTTCTGAAATCCTGCGATCCGGCGCAGGATGCCAAGGCGGCCGCGCAGATTCTACTGGACAACGCGCTGATCTGAGCCGGGCTGATCATCAAAACGACGTTGCGTTGCACTGCCTCGGGGCGGATTGGATTGCGAAACCTCCAAAGCTAGGCTGATAGGACATAGGCAAGGGGAGGACGTCGTATGCCGCTTTTTACCACCACCGCCGGTTGGGTGACCGAAGAGCATCAGATGTTTGCCGAAATGGCGGATCGGTTCATGGCGGATGAGCTGGTGCCAAATCTCGAGCGTTGGAACGAGAACGGGGTCGTCGATCGTGACATGTGGCGCAAGGCCGGGGAAATGGGGTTGATGGCAGGTGCGATCCCCGAATCTTATGGCGGTGTCGGCGGTGGCATCGGGTTTGATGCGGTGACGCTTTACGCGCAGGCCTCGCACGGAGATTCCGGCTGGGGCTATGCGATCCAGTCCATTGTCGTTCACTACATCAACACCTATGGCAGCGAGGATCAAAAGCGGAACTGGCTGCCGCGTCTGGCCTCGGGCGAGATGGTTGCCGCGCTGGCCATGACCGAGCCCGGAACCGGTTCGGATGTGCAATCCATCCGGACGACCGCGGACAAGGACGGCAATTCCTATCGGCTGAATGGGTCCAAGATTTTCATCACCAATGGCCAGTCGGCGGATCTGATCCTTGTGGCCTGCAAAACCGACAAGGCGCAGGGGTCCAAGGGGGTTTCGCTGATCGCGGTTGAAACCGAGGGTGCAGAGGGTTTTCGCAAGGGGCGGAACTTGAAGAAGCTGGGCATGAAGGCCAATGACACGGCCGAACTGTTCTTTGAAGACGTCAAGGTGCCGATGACCAATCTTCTGGGCGCGGAAGAGGGCCAGGGCTTTTATCAGATGATGAAACAGCTGCCGTGGGAGCGTCTGACCATCGGCATCGGGGCGCTGGGCGCGATAGATTTCGCCATCGCAGAGACGGTGAAATACACGCAGGAGCGCAAGGCGTTTGGTCAGCGGGTGATGGATTTCCAGAACACCCGTTTCAAACTGGCTGAGTGCAAGACAAAGGCCGAGGTCCTGCGCAGCTTCGTCAATGACTGCATTGCTCGGCTCGAGTCGGGAACGCTGGATGCCGCCACCGCCTCGATGGTGAAATACTGGGGGTCGGAAGTGCAGAACGAGGTCATGCACGAATGCCTTCAGCTGTTTGGCGGTTACGGTTTCATGATGGAATACCCGATCGCCCGCCTCTACGCGGATGCGCGTGTTCAGATGATTTATGGCGGCACCAATGAGATCATGAAGGAACTCATTGCCCGGTCGTTGGACGCCTAGCGGGTTCGGGGGCCTCCCGCTCGTCGTCGATGTTTCTCGCGAAACACCTCCTCCCGTTGGGCCAGGCAGGCGCGGGCGCAGCCCGCGCCTCAAGACCATCATCGCGGTCCTCGACTGGGACATGGACCCGCAGGACGCCATCGAAACGGGGCACTTCGTGCACCGCAATGGATCGAGCATG
>NZ_JBQFWY010000022.1:0-19577 GCF_056540565.1 Ruegeria sp. AM9 | reverse complement strand
TTCGGCCGCAGCAGACGACGCAAGCAACGCCCCCACCACTATTGCTGCAAACTTACAAGTCGTGTGTTCCATGATTTCCTCTGTTGGGTTGATTATGACGATTACGCCATTCTGGTGCGGCGCTTCAGTTATTGGTTTTTGATGACAGTAATTTGACAGAATGCTGAACCAAGAAAAATCGATAATATCTACTATATCATAAATAAAACTTATCCTTCGCAAATTCGTAGAAAATACTGTGATTTGAAGCGATTCCGACAACGCCCTTTGCGGCGGCCTATCCCGCATGCCCGGGTTGATTGAAAAAAATCCTGCCGCAACAGGTTGACACCACGAAGCCTTCCGCTCCGTTGGGGCGGAATTGCAGGCACGGCGCGCACCTCATCCTGAATGATATGCCCGTCGGCGACCCGGCGAAACGCCGGGCCCGATCAGGCCTCTGCTTCGCGTTCGCGATGCGGCAGGTCTTCGATCAATCGCGTTTCCAGCAGTTGCCCGTTCGAATACAGAATCGGAGTGGAAATGGCGGCGATGTGGCTGTTGAATTCGCGCAGAGCGCGCAAGGTTTCAAGATGAACATCGCTGGTTTCGAAACTGTCGATCATGCCGTTTTGCAGGCGACGGAAATGGCGTTTGCGACTGTCACGTTCGGCACGTTTGATCTCGGTCTTTTCCAGGTTCAGCAGGCGGGCGCTTTCCAAATCTTCTGAAATGATCACATTGGCCGCCAGCTTCAGATTGGCCAGAATTTTCTCGTGCATCTCCTGCACTTCGGACCAGCCCTCGGGCGAGAACTGCTTGCCGGTCTCACGAAGCTCAATCGCCAGCACGGTCAACCGCTTGGCCACGACATCGCCCGCAGTTTCAAGCCTAACCGCATATTCCAGCACGTCGCGAGCCTCGTCCGAGCTTTTGGAATCCATTTTTTCGGCCGGCAGCGCCGCAACAAAGGCCCGGATATCAGTCAGACACTGGTTGACGTCCAGATCAATGGCCTGAACCGCCTTGATCTGCTCATCATCCCCGGACCGGTAAAGGCCCAGCAGAGGGCTGAACATCATCTGCACAAGGTCTGCCATCCGCAGAAGCTCTCGCTTCAACGCCGAAACCGCAAGCGCCGGAGTGTCCGCCATCGCAGGATCCAGCGCGCTGACCGGTCGGGCCAGCGGATCGGCCTCGGCCACCGGTTTGGCATCCGGGAACAGGCGCTCGAACGGGGCTTGAAGCATACCGCAGAAGGGCAGCGACAGGATCAGCAGAGAGGCATTGAAGGCGAGATGAGCGTTGACCAGCATCTGACCCTGATAATCACCGCTCATCACCCCGGCGCGCAGGGCCAGATTGGCGGCAAACAGGCACAGTACCGCCCAGACCCCGCGCAGCGCCAGATTGGCGAAGGGTATGCGCCGGGCGCGCACCTCCATACCGCGGGTCAGCCAGACCGGGATCAGCGCGCTGCCCAGATTGGCACCCAGAACCAGCGAGAGGCCCGCCGAGAACGGCAGCGCCCCGATCTGCACCAGCGTCACACACATCAGGATCGCCGCGACCGAGCTGTGCATGACAAAGGCCAGCGCCCCGCCGACAAGAAAGGCGGTCACGTAATCGCGCACCAGATAGTCTGCAATTGCGGGCAGGAACGCGCTGTCGCGGATCGGGTCCATCGCCTCACGCAGGAAGCGCAGAGAGATCAGGATAAAGGCAACACCCATCAGGATACGCCCGATCTGACGGGGCTTCTTGCGTTCAGTCTTGACGAACAGCCAGCCGCCGACAGCCAGCAGCAGCGGCACCAGCCAGTCCAGCCGGAACGACAGGATCTGGATCACCAGCGCCGAGCCCAGATCCCCGCCCAACACAATCGCCAGACCTGCGGAAAAGGCCAGATACCCTCCGGCGGCAAAGCCCGAAGCCAGCAGCGCAACCGCGGCCGAACTTTGCAGCACCACCGCTAACAGCATGCCCGTCAGGCTTGAGCCCACCATACTGTTGTTGCGGGTCAGCACCCGCTGAAACGAGGCGCCATAGCTGCGCTCGATGCCGGTACGGACCATACGGACCGCAAACAGCAAGAGCATTGTGGCACCAGCCAGCTGCGTCAGAAATACCAGAATTGCCATTACATAGCATGCCTCTTTGTTTCGGCTCGATCATCGCGGAAAGCGGTCGCAGCCGGACGTGTATATTAAGAACGCTTTCTCATTGAGAGACCGTCAGAGTATTGATGTGCCAACGCGCAAGCTTGGCAGCCAGCTTTCTTCCGGGAAGGATGTCTGTGACAAGTTGATCGACCACTTGCGGCTCAAAACTCTGGTGCGATCCAGACGTTTCGAATTTCTGATGCACCATCGCCACCGTGGTTTGCCGTGCGCGCTCGACTACAACGGAAGCCAATTCCGCCTCGACCAAGCTTTGGTACAAAAACCCGAATTTCGGGTCCAGAGCATCAGGGCTGAGTATAACCATGTCGTAAATGTGCTGCCTTGCCTGTTCCGCGGCAATGAACCCAAACGAACCCATTTCATCTTTGCGCACCTCGCCGCCCAGCAGGAAAACGCGATTGTCGTTATGCTCCAGAAGCTTGTGCGCCACATTGGTCGAGTTGGTAATGACTGTAAGGTTCTTTTTGACCCGCAGCGCTTCGGCGACAAAAGCTGTTGTGCTTCCGACATCCAGAAACAGTGTCGTCCCGTCCTGCACCAATGTCGCAACCGTTTGCGCGATCTTCTTTTTTTCCTTTGTGAACTCACCCAGACGTTGGAAAAAACCGATCTCTGCCTGCGCATCCAACAAACGAACAACACCGTGGTTGCGTTCCACTATTCCCAGCTTTGACAGAGATTTGATCGTGCGCCGGATCGTCTCGTCCGAAACACTCAGAACTTCTGCCATTTCTATGTTTCGAGCATACCCGCCCAACTGTCGCAAAGCCTCCATGACCTGCAACTCGCGCGGAGAAAGTGAATACTGCTCTGACATATTCCCACACTTGGTTAGTTGGTGTAGCAATCGCATCAATTCCCACAAAAATCCACACTAATGTTGTTTTGGTCTGTATTTTTCCGCATTTTTGAGGATTATTCTTCACAACAGGCGTTGGAAGTTGAGGCAAAACTCCAGAGGTACCTGTTGTTTTACGCCGTTCGGCGCACTCTTTGCGCCGGTCAAGTCAGCAAAGGGGATCATGGGGAAACCGTGTTCAGGAGTTGGGCAGGACTCCGTAGCGAGAATGAGGCACCATGTACGATACTGAAATAGCATACCAGATTGCGGCACTTCCTATGCAGTGGGACAAGGCCGGCAAGCTTCGCGTTCTGTTGATCACGTCGCGTGATACAGGGCGTTGGGTTGCCCCAAAAGGGTGGTTGATGGAAGGCAAGACGCAGCAGCGTGCGGCGGAAATCGAGGCATTGGAGGAAGCAGGCGCGGTTGGTATTGTTTCGAAACATCCCATCGGCCAATACTGCTATGATAAGCACTATGAGGGAAAAGATAGCGTTCCCTGTCGCGTCACCCTTTATCCCATGGCCGTTCAAAAACTGAAAAGGCGCTGGAAGGAAAAGAACGAAAGAACACGCCGCTGGTTTTCGCCCAACAAAGCAGCAGAGCTTGTTGATGAAAAGGACTTGTCGCACCTGTTAAAGAGTTTGTCGAAGGATCCAAAAACAGTGACCGTGATAGAAAGCCTTAGACGCGCCGCACAAGATGCCTCGAACTGAACCAAAAGACCTGGCTTGACGCAGCCCGACCAACGAGCGTCCGACGCAGTGGAGGTGGATGGCCACAAGATTTGGGCGATTGGATCGGTAGCCTTAATAGCCAGTACCACAGTATTTCTGCCTGTGTTCGCTCCTGCCACCCTATTAAGGTATTTCCCGGGACTCTTTGGCGACCGAAGCCGTCCTCGGCGCTTGTTGCATGCATAAAGAGTGTGTAAGTATATACACACGGTACAGGAGCCCCCTCATGCCCCGAAATGCACAAGAGAAACAACGTACCAATGTCACACTGACGTCTGGCAATCTGGAAAAAGCACGCCAACTCGGGCTCAATGTCTCGGCCATCAGTGATGCGGCCTTGGCTGACGCTGTTGCAAAAGCCGAGGCCGAGCTTTGGGCCAAGGAAAATGCCAAGGCCATTGCTGAAAGACAAAAATGGATTGAGGAAAACGGAACGCCTCTTGCCGATATTCAAGCTCTCCGAACCAACTGATGGCCCAGTTCCAGGTTTATCTGCTTGCCAGAGATCGGCTCGTTCTCGATCTTCAAACTGATCTCATAGACACAGGAAGCCGCGTTGTCGCACCGCTGTTTCCAAAATCACGTGGACCCTCTCCGATTGGTCGGATTGAACCCGAGTTTGCAATCGCTGGTGTGCCCCATGTTCTGCACACTGCAGAGATGGCCGCCATTCCCTCTGGGATGCTGAAGGGCCCTCCGGTGGCGGACCTGACCGAATTCGACTACGAAATACGCCGCGCTCTCGACATGGTGTTCTCCGGTTTCTGAATTCCTGAGAATTCGGCTGTCGAATTCATGGTCAGGGTATCGCGCAAAGCACAGGCTTATTTTTACTGGAACACACGTTTTCCGAGTGATGCCTGCACATCAAAGCAGCGGCGATCAGACACGGCCAAAAGATAAGGGCCAGGACATCTTGTTCCAGGTCAACATCGCGAAATGCGCGCCCGGTTTCATCCCCGGTTCGGGGCAGATCATCCAGTTCTTTGGCGGATGCAAGCTTGACCGTCTTCAACGTTTGCTCGGCACTCAATCCGCCAATCACGATGGCAAGGTGGTGTGGCGGACAGGCTGTGGTACCCAAAGTCCGGATCTTTTCATCCAGAAACGCAAGCAATCGTTCACGCTCCAACAGGCGCCGTGTCTCCTGAAACAGAAAGGTCTTGTTGGCAGAGCCCCCACCTTTGGCCATGAACAGGAATTCCAGACATTGCCCCGGAACAGCAGCGACATCGATCTGTGCGGGAAGGTTGGTGCCTGTGTTCTGCTCGTCATACATATTCAGAGGAGCCATCTGCGAAAATCGCAGGTTTTGCGTTTGCCAAGTGTCGCTGATGCCCTGGCAGAGGCTTTGGTATAAATCCCCCTTCAACAGGACCTGATCGCCCTTCTTGCCGTTGACGATAGCGGTCCCGGTGTCCTGACAACTGGGAAATTCCTTCTCGGCTGCAATTGACGCGTTCTTGAGAAGTTCCAAAGCAACAAACTTGTCGTTTAGCGTGGCCTCGTCGTCCCTCAGTATCTCACTCAACTGCTGCAGATGTGCCGGGCGCAAAAGGTGCGAAACGTCGGAAAAGGCCCGTCGCGTCAGCTCTTCAACGGCGTGCACGTCAACTTCAAGAAACTCGATACCGTCAATTCTGCGGGTCGACAGACCATCGGATCCGATGTGAACGAATTCAGTATCGTTCCCTAGCAATTGAAAGAGGCTTGGGAATGTCATTTCGGCCACCTGATTGGAGAATTACGTTGAAGATTCAGTAAGTTGAGCCCTGAAAAACCCGCCGGTTTTCCCGGCCAAAATACCAACGTCTGCTCAGAGGTGTGTTGTCATCCTATACCCAGGGGTGAAATGCAGTTTCGCATATGTGACGGGCGCACCGCGCAACCATGTTGTCCGTTCGGCGGTAAAGATCGGATCTCCGGTCGCTGCGTCCAGAAATTCTGCGACGTCGCTCTCGGCTCTGGTTGCGATGAAGCTGAGCTCGAGGTTGGTAAATGGGACATGTTGAACCAGCCAGTCATTGGGTCCGGCCTGTTCGAACGTTTCGTTCAGAACGTCAGGAACAACGTCTATGACGATCCACCTGACCTCGAACTGAAACGGTGCGTTGTCTGCGAAATGCATGCAGCGCAAATGCAGAACGTCCTGATCCCTCTTAAGGTCCAGACGTGCGGCAAGCCAGGACGGTGCGGTCTGAACTTGCCTGTCGACCAGAGAGTATCGGTAAGCTGACCCGCTTGCGGTGATTTCATCGCGGACCAGCGGGATCGAGAATTGCGCTTTTCTGATCGGCGATTTCAGAACCCGCGTGCCAGCCTTGCGCTTTCGTTCCAGATAGCCCTCTTCGGCAAGTTCGCGTAAGGCTCTGTTGACAGTGGTTCTTGTGCTTGAAAATTCGGAAGCCAGATCCGTTTCGCTGGGAAGTATGGAATCCGGACTCCAGACACCGGTTTGAATGCGTTCCAGGACCACTTGTTTGATGTCCCGAAAGCTCATGTTATCTTGAGGTCCTGCCATGGTGCTTCCCAACCTTTAAATTGGACTTATTCATGTTAAATATATACATAAAATGGCAAGAGTGAAGTCCGATATGCAGATTATCCGGTGGCGCGACTATGACCTCAAACCGTGGAAGAACGGACGCGGCACGACGCGGGAAATCGCTAGCCACTCTGTTCAGGGTGCGCTGGCATGGCGGCTGAGTCTCGCCATGGTCGCGGGTGACGGACCGTTCTCGAATTTTGACGGGCTCGAGCGTATCCTGACCGTGGTCAGAGGCGACGGGATGCGCTTGCTTGGCGTTGAACGTGAGTATGAGGCACGCCCTTTTGTCCCCGTCAGGTTCCCCAGCGGCGAAAAGATCACTGGGCGGTGTCGCAGCACGCCCATTGAAAACTTCAATCTGATTTTCGATCCCGATCTGGTCACAGCCGAGGTCCGAATTCTGGACGCCTCGGAAATCCCGCATATTGCAGGCCCGTCAGACGGCACCACGATCGTGCATGTGTTGGAGGGTCAGATCATGTGCGATGACACCGTGGCGCTAGAGACGCAGGATACCGCCGTCTGCGAGCGCCTCGTTCCAAGGCTAAGATCGGCTGGGGACGGACGGTGCGCCGTTGTTACTCTGGCGCACCACTGATCCTCATACGGAGTCAAGCAGGTCAGAGATCGCTGTTTTATAGCGGGCGACGATTGCATCGTGTTCGCGGTGGCGGCCGTTCTGAACAACGTGACGTCCGGCGGACCAGGTATCAGTAACAACATCATCCGAGGCCACGAAACAAAGCCCATCTAGGATCTGATCGTCGTTGAGTGCGCAAAGTGCGGGATGGGTGCGGTCGATGGCAACAAGATCGGCCAGTTTGCCGACTTCGATGATTCCCGCGTCCCGGCCAACCGCCTGCGCGCCCCCTTGTGCCGCGCCGGTATAGAGGGTTTGCCCGACCGACCCCTCTTCTACGACAAGAACGTTTCGGGCCATGTCGCGCAGGCGCTGGGAATACTCCAATGTACGCAGCTCCTCGGTCAGCGAGATGCGGACGTTCGAATCCGATCCAAGCCCGAATGCCCCGTTATGCGTTAGATAAGCCGGGCCATTGAACGGTCCGTCACCCAGATTGGCTTCGGTGATCGGACACAGACCGGCAACGGCGCCGCTTTTGGCCATGGCGACGGTTTCAGCCTCGGTCATGTGGGTGGCATGGATCAGACACCAGCGGTTATCGACATCCACATTGTCCAGCAGCCACGCCACCGGACGTTGGCCCAGCTTGGCCTCGACATCGGCAACTTCCCTGAGCTGTTCCGAGATATGGATGTGAACTGGCCCTTGCGGCGTCGCCTGAAGCACGCGCGCCAGATCAGCGGGCGATGTGGCGCGCAGCGAATGGGGGGCTATGCCGACCTGCGCGTCGGCGGGAAGCGCGGAGAGGTTTCCTTTGCAGGCCTCGACCAGCGACAGGAACCGATCCACATCGTTGGAGAACCGCAACTGACCGCCCGCCAACGGCTCTTGGTTCACGCCGCCATAGGTGTAGAGAACAGGCAGATGGGTTAGGCCGATCCCGGTCTGCTGCGCGGCAGCAAAGACGCGATCGCTGAGTTCTGACAGATTGACGTAGGTTTCACCGCCGGGCTGATGGTGGACATAGTGGAACTCGCCCACGGAAGCATATCCGGCCTCCTGCATCTCCATGAAAACCATTGCGGCGATGGCCTCGAACTGCGCGGGCGTGAGGTGATCCAGAAAGCGGTACATCAGTTCGCGCCAGGTCCAGAAACTCTCTTTCCCGGCGGCGCGAAACTCCGTCATGCCCGCCATCGCCCGCTGGAAAGTATGGCTATGCAGATTCGCAAGCGACGGCAGCAGGACATCGACGGAACAGTCGGCCTGATCGGCCGAGGCCCCCTCTTCGATCCCGGTTATGCGCCCATCAACCGAAGTAACACAGCAGTTCTTCAGCCAATTTTGCCCTGAAAGCACCTGGTTAGCGTAGATCTTCATTTTGGCCTTCAACTTTTGTGTAGACATTTAATAATAACGACTATACCAAACTATCAGCATATGCAACTTCGGAAAAAATCTCATGGCTGTGAAATCGGTTCTCCGTAACGCAAAAATTGCAACGCTCGCCAACCAACAGGCGCCCTATGGGCTGATCGAAGATGGGGCCATTGTATTGTCCGGCGCACAGATCGAATGGGTCGGGTCTGCAAGTGATCTTCCGCAGGACTACGCGCACCTCGATTCCGAGGATTTGGGCGGACGCCTGGTGACGCCTGGTCTGATCGACTGCCACACGCATGTTGTTTTTGGCGGCGATCGCGCCCAGGAATTCGAGATGCGCCTGAACGGGGCTGGCTACGAAGAAATCGCGCGGGCTGGCGGAGGCATCAACTCGACGGTGCGCGCCACGCGGCAGGCCAGTCTCGAGCAGTTGATCGAAGGCGCCCTGCCCCGTGTCGATGCGCTGATCGCCGAAGGTTTGACCACCATCGAGATCAAGTCCGGCTATGGGCTTGAACGGGACACCGAGTTGAACATGCTGCGCGCTGCGCGCGAGATCGCCAACCGCCGCCCCGTGACGGTGCACACCAGCTATCTTGGTGCCCACGCCACCCCGCCGGAATACAAAGACCGCGATGACGCCTATATCGATGAGGTGGTCATCCCGACGCTGCACGCGGCCCACGAAGAAGGTCTGGTTGATGTCGTTGACGGGTTCTGTGAAGGCATCGCCTTTCAGCCTGCGCAGATTGCCCGGGTCTTTGATGTCGCCAGGGCACTGGATCTGCCGGTCAAGCTTCATGCGGAACAGTTGTCCAATCTGGGCGGGGCCAAGCTGGCGGCTTCGTACGGAGCGTTGTCGGCCGATCACATCGAATATCTGGATGAGGATGGCGTTGTTGCCATGGCGCAGGCGGGCACCACTGGAGTCATCCTGCCCGGCGCATTCTACACGCTGCGGGAAACTCAGCAGCCGCCGGTTGACCTGCTGCGCGCCCACGGGGTGGCGATGGCGCTTGCGAGCGATTGCAATCCCGGGTCCTCACCTCTGACCTCTTTGCTTTTGACCATGAATATGGGCTGCACCCTTTTCCGCCTGACGCCCGAGGAAACGCTGACGGGCGTCACGCGCAATGCCGCCCGCGCCCTGGGCCTGACTGATCGCGGCGTGATCGCAGCGGGCCAGCGGGCAGATTTGGCGATCTGGGACATCGAACGTCCAGCCGAGCTTTCTTATCGCATCGGGTTCAACCCGCTCTACAAACGCATCTTTGGAGGACACGCGTGACTATTCTCACTCTGGTTCCTGGGCAGACCAAACTGCCGCAGCTTGAAAACATCTACTGGAACGAGGCTTCGGCAAAGCTGGATGCGGCCTGCCGCCCGGCGGTTGAAGAGGCCGCGGGCCGCATTGCAGCTGCGGCAGCCGGCGACGTGCCGGTCTATGGCGTGAATACCGGCTTTGGCAAACTGGCCAGCCTGAAGATCGAGGCCGCAGATACTGCAACCCTGCAACGGAACCTGATCCTGAGCCATTGCTGCGGCGTGGGTGACGCAACGCCCCGCCGGATCGTCCGGCTTATGATGTCGTTGAAACTACTCAGTTTTGGCCGGGGCGCATCTGGCGTGCGTTGGGAACTGGTCGAACTGATGCAGGACATGCTTGAAAAAGGCGTCACGCCCGTTGTGCCCGCGCAAGGATCGGTTGGCGCGTCTGGTGACCTGGCCCCCCTGTCGCACATGACCGCAGTTGTGATCGGCGAAGGTGAGGCCGAATACGAAGGCGAGATTCTGCCCGGTGCCGAGGCGCTGGCAAAGGCAGGTCTGAAGCCGATCGAGTTGGGTCCGAAAGAAGGTCTGGCCTTCATCAACGGCACACAGTTCTCGACCGCATATGCGCTGGCCGGTCTGTTCGAAGTCTGGCGCGCGGCGCGCAACGCGCTGGTGATCTCGGCCCTGTCGACAGACGCCATCATGGGATCCACCGCGCCGCTGCAGCCTGAAATTCATACCCTGCGCGGACATCGTGGGCAGATCGAAGCGGCAAGCGCCATGCGCGCGATTCTGGCACAATCCGAGATTCGTGAAAGCCATCGGGACGACGACTCGCGGGTGCAGGACCCCTATTGCATCCGCTGTCAGCCGCAGGTGACCGGTGCCGCGATGGACGTGCTGCGCCAGGCCGCACAGACATTGCTGACCGAAGCAAATGCCGCGACGGATAATCCGCTTGTTCTGACCGATTCAAATCTGATCGTGTCAGGCGGCAACTTCCACGCCGAACCGGTGGGTTTTGCCGCTGATATGATTGCGCTGGCCCTGTCGGAAATCGGCGCAATCAGCCAGCGGCGCATTGCATTGATGGTCGATCCGACGCTCAGCTTCGACCTGCCGCCGTTCCTGACGCCTGCGCCGGGTCTGAACTCGGGCTTGATGATCGCCGAGGTGACGACGGCTGCGCTGATGAGCGAGAACAAGCATCTGGCCAACCCCTGCGTCACCGACAGCACGCCCACTTCGGCCAATCAGGAGGATCATGTTTCCATGGCCGCCCATGGCGCGCGGCGTCTGACCCGCATGGTCGAGAACCTCAACAGCATCCTCGGGGTCGAACTGCTGTGTTCAGCGCGCGGTGTCGAGTTCCGCGCCCCGCTGCAAACCAGCCCGCTGCTGCAAAAGGCGATTGCCCGCCTGCGCAAGGATGTCTCCAGCTTACAGGAAGACCGCTATATGGCGCCCGATCTGAAGGCAGCCAAAGAACTGGTAGAGTCGGGTGCCCTGCTTGATGTGGTAAACGCCGAAATGCCGGAGCTTGCATGATGCAGGTCTTCGACGTCATACGCGGCGACTGCCCTATCGTGCTGGGCCAGCCACATGGCGGGACCCATGTCCCGGATGCCATTGCGGCGCGGCTGAACGCGAACGGGGCCGGTCTGGCGGATACGGATTGGCATATCACCCGGCTCTATGACGGGTTGCTGCCCGGCGCGACGGTGGTGAAATCCAATGTGCATCGCTATGTGATCGACGCCAACCGCGATCCGTCCGGCGTATCGCTCTATCCGGGACAAAACACCACGACGCTGGTGCCGCTGACCGATTTCGATGGGCAGGCTATCTGGCAGGAAGGGCAAGAGCCGTCAGAAGACGAGATATTGGCCCGTCGCGACGCGTATCACGCACCCTATCACGATGCCCTGCGGGCAGAGTTGGAACGGGTGCGGTCAAAGCACGGGGTGGCGATCCTGTTCGACTGCCATTCGATCCGATCCAATATCCCGTTCCTGTTCGAAGGCGAATTGCCGATCTGGAACACCGGCACCAATCTGGGCACGACCTGCGCCCCCGAAATCGAAGCGGCTGTGGATGCCGTTACGCGGGCGTCAGGCATGGGCGCGGTGCTGAACGGGCGCTTCAAAGGCGGATGGACCACGCGCCACTATGGCCAACCCGAAACCGGTATCCATGCCATCCAGATGGAAACCGCGCAACGGGCCTATATGCACGAAACCCCGCCTTGGAAATGGGATGACAACCGGGCCGCATCGGCCCGACCGCATCTGCAGAAGATGCTTGAAAAGCTCGACAACCTTGCCCGCTCGGGCACCATATTAAATCAAGGGAGTGAACAATGAGCGACCCCCGCAAGAACACCCGCGACGTGTATCCGCCGACCGGCACGGAACTGAACGCGAAAAGCTGGCTGACCGAAGCGCCCCTGCGGATGCTGATGAACAACTTGCATCCGGATGTGGCCGAGAACCCGCATGAACTGGTTGTCTATGGCGGCATCGGTCGCGCCGCCCGGACCTGGAAGGACTTCGACCTGATCGTCGACAGCCTGAAGGATCTGGAAGAGGACGAAACGCTGGTGGTGCAGTCCGGCAAGCCAGTTGCCATTGTGAAGACCCACAAGGACGCGCCGCGGGTGCTGATCGCCAATTCGAACCTGGTGCCGCATTGGGCCAACTGGGATCACTTCAACGAGTTGGATAAAAAGGGCCTGGCCATGTACGGCCAGATGACCGCCGGGTCGTGGATCTATATCGGGTCGCAGGGGATCGTTCAGGGCACCTATGAGACCTTCATGGAGGCCGGGCGTCAGCACTATGGCGGCGACCTGAAAGGCCGCTGGATTCTGACCGGTGGCCTGGGCGGCATGGGCGGCGCCCAGCCTCTGGCCGGTGTGATGGCCGGGGCCTGCTGTCTGGCGGTGGAATGTGACGAGAAATCCGCCGATTTCCGCCTGCGCACCCGTTATGTCGACGAAAAGACCCATTCGCTGGACGAAGCGCTTGAGATGATCGATCGCTGGACCAAGGCGGGCGAGGCGAAATCCGTGGCGCTGATCGGCAACGCTGCCGACATCTTCCCTGAAATCTATAAGCGCGGCATCAAGCCCGACATCGTCACCGACCAGACCTCGGCCCACGACCCGGTCAACGGCTACCTGCCGCAGGGCTGGACCGTTGCCGAATGGCGCGCCAAGGCCGAAACCGCCCCGAAAGAGGTGGAGAAAGCCGCTCGTGCTTCGATGAAGGTGCAGGTCGAGGCGATGGTCGCCTTCCACAATGATGGTGTGCCAACCGTCGATTACGGCAACAACATCCGCCAGATGGCGCTGGAAGAAGGTCTGGAAAACGCGTTTGCCTTCCCCGGTTTCGTTCCCGCCTATATCCGCCCGCTGTTCTGCCGCGGCGTCGGCCCGTTCCGCTGGGCGGCCCTGTCGGGCGACCCCGAAGACATCTACAAGACTGACCAGAAGGTCAAAGAACTGCTGCCCGACAACAAGCACCTGCACAACTGGCTGGACATGGCGCGCGAACGGATCGAATTCCAGGGCCTGCCCGCACGGATTTGCTGGGTTGGTCTGGGTGATCGTCACCGTCTGGGGCTGGCGTTTAACGAGATGGTCAAGAACGGCGAACTGAAAGCCCCTGTCGTGATCGGTCGCGACCATCTGGACAGCGGCTCGGTCGCCTCGCCCAACCGCGAGACCGAAGCGATGATGGATGGCTCGGACGCCGTATCCGACTGGCCGCTGCTGAACGCGCTGGTCAACACCGCCTCGGGCGCGACCTGGGTCTCGCTGCACCATGGCGGCGGTGTCGGCATGGGCTTCTCGCAGCACTCGGGCGTGGTGATCTGTGCCGATGGCACCGATGACGCCGCCAAGCGCCTTGAACGCGTCCTGTGGAACGATCCGGCCTCGGGTGTCTGGCGCCACGCGGATGCGGGCTATGACATCGCTAAAGACTGTGCGCGCGAAAATGGCCTGCGCCTGCCGGGCATCCTGGGCAACTAAGGACACCTGCGGGCCCAACGGCGATTACACTATTGAGTACACGAAAAGGATCTCGGCTATTCACTCGTGAAGGCCGAGATTTCACCCAACAGCGGGAGCATCATCGCAAACAGCTCTGATTGCGAGGTGATCTCACATTTGGTGTAAAGCTGCCGCCGGAAGACCTTGACCGTCTGGGGGCTGATGCCAAGGTCACGTGCGATTGAGGGCGAAGAATGCCCCTGAAGGATCATGATTGCGATCTGGGCTTGGCGACCGCTGAGCTGAATGCCGTGGCGATCATCCAATAGCGCCTGAAGATTGGCAAACAATGGCCCGGCGGACGTTCCCGGCCCTTCGACATGTTTGCGAAACTCCCAGTCGCAATCGATCAAAGCGTGAATTACAGCCGCCATTTTCTTGAGGCTTTTTTCTTCTTTTGACGTAAACCTGCGCCCTGACCTGGCATTGGTTCCCATCGAAATTGTGACCGTTGTGGTTTCGTTCACCGGTTGAAAAATGGTGATTTCATCAAGGATTCCTATGCGCCCGTAATACCATTCGTAGTATCGGCTTCGCAGAAAATTATCCGGGGCCATCTCTTCAAGCCAATATACACCCCTGTCTCCTTTCTGATTATGGAATTGATAGACCGGATCCAGCACATAAGTCGCGGCAAGGTAGACGGTCTTGAGCCGCGCAAAGACCTCTGCGCCGTCGGTCTTGGTCAGAACCACCGTCGGGGTCGCTTCACCATTGAAGACCAGCACGATGACATTTTCGAACGGAAGAATCGTTCTCAGGTATTCTACGAAATCCTCAAAAAATTCCGGTTTTCCGGCGGAAGAGATGGATTTTGCTAATTTGTCTATACAATAATCTGTCATGCATACCCCCATAGGGTTATATACCACCGCCTTCCCAGAATGTTAACGTAGAACTGCACATAATGGTGGT
Source organism: Ruegeria sp. AM9 (assembly GCF_056540565.1). Classification (NCBI taxonomy): domain Bacteria; kingdom Pseudomonadati; phylum Pseudomonadota; class Alphaproteobacteria; order Rhodobacterales; family Roseobacteraceae; genus Ruegeria; species Ruegeria sp. AM9. The sequence continues at coordinate 5,082 of NZ_JBQFWY010000022.1, read as the reverse complement.
ATAGGCGGCACCAACACAAGTCTGAAAAAGCTTCAGAACGCTGACAGCCACGACGATCAAACGCAGTTGGAGGAGTTGCGATGACAGAGGCCTCATTTACCGAATATGCCGAAGGGCAAGGCGAATTCCGTAAGAAAAGGGTACTGCCGGCACTGGTTGTATTTGGGTTGATCTATTTTGGATCGTTGGCAACCGGGTATCACATCAATGCTGTGGTTCTGACGATCGTCGTCATGATCGCACTGTGTCTGCTGCGCATCCCGGTCGCCGTGGCGCTGGTCTCGGCTGCTATTCTGGGTGGATTGCACGCCGGTCTTTCGATGACCGATACAATCGGCGCGATGAACGACAACCTGCTCGTCGGCTCTCAGGTCGGCATGACCTATATCATGATCGGTGCCTTTGCCGTGGCCCTTGCGCGCAGCGGACTTTTGGAACTGCTGGCCAGAAAGATCTCGGGCAAGATGGGCACGGATGAAGCCGCGACCGGCAAGGGCGTGAAATGGACCTTGTTGCTGATTTTCGTCGCCGCATCGTTCATGTCGCAAAACCTTGTTCCGGTGCACATCGCCTTTATCCCGGTTCTGATCCCGCCGCTTCTGGGTGTCATGAACAAGCTGAAGATGGACCGCCGCGGTGTGGCCTGTGTTCTGGCCTGCTGCATCAGTGCAAGTTATCTGCTGCTGCCCACCGGTTTTGGCGCGATCTATCTGGAAGAGATCCTGCTGGCAAACGTGAACGAAGTTGGCGGTCCGCTGGGTTTGACCGCAACCCCGGACATGGCCCCCAAGGCAATGTTCCTGCCGGTGATGGGCATTCTGGCCGGTATGCTGGTTGCGGTGTTCATCACCTATCGCAAACCGCGTGAGTATGAGACCATTCAGATGGCAGACGCTGCGCCGGAAGATCAGCCTATCCAGATCAACCTCGTCCAGCTGGGCGCGACGATCCTCGCCCTTGCGGTTGCCCTGATCTGCCAGTTGCAATTCGACTCGTTGTTCATTGGGGCCATGGTTGGCTTCGTCATCCTCAGCTCGGCAGGGATTTTCCGCTGGCGTGATCAGGATAACGTGTTCACCGAAGGCCTGCGCATGATGGCCCAGATTGCGGTCATCATCACCATCGCTTCGGGCTTTGCCGGCGTTCTGACGGCGACGGGCGAGATCGAGCCCCTGGTGGAATCCGCGGCGGAATTCATTGGCGACAACAAAGCCTTCGGCGCCGCGATCATGCTGATTGTGGGTTTGTTCATCACCATCGGCTTCGGCGACTCGTTTGCCTCGGTTCCGATCCTGGCTCCGATCTACATCCCGCTAGGCCTTGCGCTGGGTTTCTCGCCAATCGGAACCATCGCGATGCTCGGTGCCTCGGCGGCGCTTGGGGATGCGGGTTCGCCTGCTTCGACCATCACTCTGGGTGCAACGGCAGGTCTGAACGCCGACGGTCAGCACGATCATATCAAGGATAGCGTTATCCCGACCTTCTCGCACGCAAACTTCGGCATGGTCCTGTTTGCCTGGGTGGCTGCTGTCTACCTGTGACAACCCGAACCGGGTGCGGCCGGTGATCCGGCCGCACGCCCGTTCCAAACAGATATTACGGAGAAGAAGAGTGACCCGAGTTGCATTCTACGAGCTTTCGAAACTGACCGGTGATCAACGTGATGCGCTGCTCACGCGCCCGGAAAGTGATCTGGGATTTTGCCTCGAGAAAGTGAAGCCGCTGATCGCAGACGTGCGTACCAAGGGCGACGCGGCACTTGTTGAATACGCAGCCAAGTTCGACAACGCGCATTTTGACATTACCGAGGTTGGCGCCTCGAAAGCAGATATTGATGCCGCGTTTGATCAGATCGATCGCGAGTTGATCGAAACTCTGGAATATGCAGCCGACAACATCCGCCGTTACCACGAAGAGCAACTGCCCGGCGAGATGTGGATGAAAGAGGTGCGTCCGGGCGTGTTCGCGGGCGAGCGTCACAGCCCGATTTGCAGTGCTGCGGTCTATTCACCCCGTGGCAAGGGCTCATTCCCGTCGGTCACGCTGATGGGGGCCATTCCGGCGGTTGTTGCCGGTGTGTCCAATCCGATTGTACTGACCCCGGCAGGCCCGGACGGAAAGATTGATCCCGCGACGCTGGTTGCGGCCCGTCTGTCCGGTGTCGAGCGCGTATACAAGGCGGGCGGTGCCTTGGCGGTGGCCGCGGCGGCCTTCGGGACCGAAAGCGTTCCGAAATGCCTGAAAATCGAAGGTCCCGGCAGCCCCTGGCTGGTTGCGGCCAAACGTCTGCTGGCAGACAAGATCACATCCCGCCTGCCCGCCGGACCCAGCGATACGATTGTTTTTGCAGATGAGACTGTTGATCCGCGCCTTGCGGCGCTGGATCTTCTGATCGAATCCGAACACGGAACCGACAGTTCCGCCTTCCTCGTCACAAACTCCAGAGAGGTTGCCGAAGGCGCAATCAAAGCTCTGCCCGATTATTGGGCGAAGATGGGTGAACGGTGGGTCGAGCACTCGTCTGCTGTCCTGTCCGGCGAGAATGGCGGCGTGGTTCTGGCGGATAGCCTGCAACAGGCCTACGATTTTGTGAATGACTACGCGCCGGAACATTGTCAGGTACTGTCCGACGAACCGTTCAACCATCTCAGCCATATCCGCAATGCCTCAGAGGTGTTGATGGGCAATTGGGCGGCCGGGTCAATGGCCAATTATTGTCTGGGCCCCAACTGCATTCTGCCTACCAGCGCGCAGGCGAAAATTCATGCGCCGCTGGGTGTGCATGATTTCATGAAAAGCGGCACCGTCTGCCACGTGACGCGCGCCGGCTTTAATGAGGCCGCGCCGCACACCTATCGTTTCGCCAAATATGAGGGTTTCGATGGGCATGCCAATGCCGTTTCAGACCTGCGCACGCAGATTCTGAACAAGAACTGAAACAATCATCTTGGGGAGGGGACAGAATTGGAACATCTACAATACGCAATCGACGTAAAAGATGCGGTGAAGCGCTATGGCGACTTTACCGCGCTCAAGAAGATCTCATAGTCGATCACGGATAACGAGTTCTTCACGCTGCTTGGCCCATCCGAATGCGGCAAGACCACCTTGCTGCGGATGATCGCCGGAGTCGAGGATGTGACCGAAGGGGCCATCTTTCTCTATGGCCACGAAATCGAAAACCTGCTGCCCAATCAGCGGCCGGTCAATACTGTGTTCCAGAACTATGCTCTGTTCCCGCATATGACCATTCTCGACAATGTGGGTTTTGGTCTTGAGATGCGGGGGCAATCCAAATCCGATGCGCGCTAACCCTCGCAACTCTCCGGCAGGCCGCAACAAAGGGTGGCGCTGGCCCGTGCGCTGGCGCCACAACCCAAGGTACTTCTGCTGGATGAGCCTCTTTCGGCGTTGGACCTGAAGCTGCGCAAGACGATGCAACTGGAACTGAAGCATCTTCAGCGGGAAACAGGCATCACCTTTATCTCCGTGACACATGATCAGGAAGAAGCGCTGACCGAGAGCGAAAGCCTCAAGGGCACCGTGGTCGATAACATCTTCATTGGCACCGATATTACCACGCTGATCAATCTAAATGACGGACCCAAATTCATGGCCCGCACATCGAATTCGGATCGCGGCACCAAGCGGATTTTCGAACCGGGCAACGACGTGTTCGTCAACATGGAGGCAGGGTCCGCGCGGCTTCTGGTGGACTGATGGCAGCTGGTGCAACAAGCAGCGGCAGCGCAACAACCGACACATATAAAGAGGCCAGGATCTGGCTGTTGATGCCAGCATGGGTGGTTCTTCTTTTCCTGTCCCTCGCCCCTGTCTTCATGATGCTAATCTACTCGTTCCTGACCAAGGAATTACGACGCGCTGTATTTTCCCGATGATGATGTCGCGCCGTTGACATGGCCCGCATCCTATGTTGCCGACATCCCCAAGACCGCCCCGGCAGGGGTTCACGCCTTCGAGGTGCAACAGGGTGAAGAAGCCGAACAGTTCGTCTTCTTCGTACGGGTGCAACAGCAGTCAGCAAACTTGCTCTTTCTGGCCTGGACTGCAACTTACCGAGCATCGCTGCGAGTGGGTTTGCGAAGACCGCGCGCATCAATTTGCGAAGGACAACAATCTGCGGTCGCTTTACGACTATCATACCGACCATAGCGGCGTTTCAATCTGCTGGTACAGGAAACCAAAAGCGACCCTTCGCGAAGATTATGCTTATCCGCTTTGCGGCAGTCCGCACAATTTGCCGGCCGACCGGCACCTGCTCCGATTTTGCCACAGCAACGATATTGCCTTCAACCTTATCACCGACCACGATCTGGATCGTTTGGGGATGGATGGGCTGAATGGGTACTCTGCCGTTTTTTTCGGGCAGCCATCCGGAAAACTTGTCTGTCGACGCAGAAACGAGTTTGCGTACATTCCTGCGCAACGGTGGAAATCTTGTCTATCTCGGAGGGAACGACTTTGCCGCCGCTGTTGGGTTCAAAGACGATCTGATGGAACTCAGGCGCTCGCCATTGGAAGCGGGGCGGACCTGTGACGGCGAAATCTCTGAGAGCGTGTTCTCGATCAACAATAGGCCATCGGGGTTCCTGAGAATTCAGGGGAAGGGTGAATACCACCTTGTGGGAGCTGGCATTTCACTGATGGGCTTTGGAGACGCGACAAATACCAGTCTGGGGACCAAGAATGATTGCCAGGTGCCCGCGCGGTCCGAAGACTTCCCTGACGACTTTTTCTATGACGCGACGCGCATCGATGTGCCGAGATAACCATCCGCAATTTGCCGTCCGGTAGCTTCATCTTCTCGGCAAGCTCGGTCGCGTGGTGTTGCGCCCTGCCCTCGCAACACTCTCAAAATGACGTCGGTCGAATAACAGCCAATGTTCTGAAAAAAGCCTCAGAGCATTCTCCGGCATAGTAGTCGAACCGTTTCCCTCCCGCTGCGGCTGTCACGACGTCCGATACCTAACGGTTCTGTCACAAACGTCGCCCCTGCCTGTCAGGTCGAGAGCATTTCTGGTAGCGCACACTGGAACATGACAGGAGTAGGCCGTGACGATT
>NZ_JBQFWY010000021.1:0-21349 GCF_056540565.1 Ruegeria sp. AM9 | reverse complement strand
CGGTCGGATATCAAACACTTAGCCTCGCAACTCGCGAGGCTTTTTGCTTTGCGCCAACCCAACTGGAAGCACTGTGGAAGCAAACGGTGCGAATTCAACCTGTGGTGAGCGCGCAACAGTGACTACTCGCACAAATCCCCGAAAAGTCGCGATGAGCCCTAAGCTGCCCTTGCCCCAACATAACGCTTTTGCAACCATGGCACGACGATACCGGCCCGAAGACGCATCAGTCAGGATAATGAAAGAGTGGTTTCACCGGTTCAATGCGGTATCTCTTTCTGAATTCGCGGAGCACCATCTCGACCGTCGCCTCGAAAGCGCTCCGGTCAAACATCATCGTTTTCTTTGCCTCGTGGAGATAGCGCCAATCTACAAATGCATCTTTATGCTGCGAAAGAATGTCACGAATACCGTAGTCGGCGTAAATAATGCTGGGGCGACACGAGTTTACAGTTCGCTTGAACTCGTCATCAAGCCGCCGCTGGCTTTCGGGCAACAAGCCGTCAAACAACTTTGTCAAATCATGCGACTTAATAACTTTCGGATCATCGTGATCGAAAACGAACCAGGCTTTGAGTGCCAACTCCATCGATAGTGCCAACAGCATCGGTTCTACACCGAAATGTTCGCGCTCATCCCAGTCTTTATTTTCTTCAAAACGCTGGTCTGGAAAGCTCTGCGTCTTTCGCAAAACCGCTCTTGCGGCGTCACCGATCCGAATGGCTGTTGATAATCGAGCACTCATCATCGTTCCTAGTTTGTCTATTCTCAAATTGGAAACCGAGAGGAGTAAATGCAAGAAGGTTAATTCTTGGGTTTCGATGAGCCCCAACCGGTCATTGTCAAATGTCTGGGCTACCACACTCAATTTTGTCTGCGCGCAGTTCAAAGCAGACCTTTTATCCCCGCGGGGCAATTCCCTCGTACCTTAAGGTACAACTGGCGGGGATCGTACGATTGTTGCACCCCGTATCAACGTCTGCGTGGCCAATTTCAAAACATCAAGTGATATTAAATAGTTGAGTTCGAGAATCCAAGGGGGAGACAACGCCTGAGTGCCGGACTAATCAAAAATGACTCCTGGACGTTCATTGCCCAGCCAGCGACGGTCATCGCGGCAAAGCGCCCAAGCCCAGCAAGTCTTTGTCTTTCCGTTTCCGGGCAACAATTGCGGTATTCGTGTTTCATCCATGAAGAGTTTTGAGCTCGACAGGAGATCTTCTTTCAGCAGGTCATACACAGGTTGAAGCGCTTCAACTGCACGAGTCGTCAAACGTGACATCGTCGAGTCAGCGAATTGAACACCGGCTCTCAGAAATATCTGCTGCTGCCGGTAGTTCGGTAAGAAATCCGCGAATTTGCCGACAAGAATTCCAGAGACGAGGCTATCGTCATATTTTGATGACTCAAATATACGTGGTGTAGCTTTCGCCTGGCGGAACCTGTCACAACAACGGCACACATATTTTGGGCGGCTTTCTTCAATCACGAAGACTTCAGAGGGTTTGTATCCCAAGCGCTCGGTAGTCTCTTCGCCGATTTTGCGCATCGAACCACCGCATTCGCATAGGGAGCCGCCGTCGGGTTCGATAGTCTTCGGAACACGACGCAAAAAATCAGGCACGTCAAGTTTTTGCCGCCCACGTTTTCCACGTGGTTTCTTTGGTTTCTTAGCTTGCTCGGTCGCATCGCCACTGGATTTCGTTGGCGGCTTGTCTTCGGATTCTACATCATTCTTCGCACTATCAGGATCGTCGTCCTCATCCGATGTCCCGTCATCCTTCTCGCTAGAAGGTCCAAACAGCATGCTTCTAAACTTGGTGTTGGCTGCCTTTTATCTGCGGTTTTCAGCTTTTAGAACTTTCTCTTTGGCGCTGGCCGTGGATAGTGTCGCTTCATGCTCAACGAGCTTGTTTTCGAATTCGGCATCACGGCGAAGGTCAGCCGCGGCGATTTCCAATGCCAGAGCTGACACGAACAGCTCCGGATGGCTCGCGAGCTGCGAGCTCCAAGTTTGAATTTCCTGCACTTTCATCCCCTTCAGTGCTTTGGGCACATTTTTTCCGTGTGCACCCTGCAAATTGGGTGCACTGCTTGGGATTTGGAATGGGATGAATTAAGTGAGATCGTGACTAGCGGTTTTTTGGCCCTTGAGGATCGTGAAAATCCTCGGGGCCTCACTTATTTCAAACCCTTCTAAATAAGCTAGTTGATCATTTCCGACCTCCTGTGCCGTCAGTATCTGGGAAGAACTCAGGCCATAATTCGACGACACTAACGGAAAGTGCCGCAGCTATGGCCTCTTGGATCCGCTTGGATTTGGCAAGCTGACATTCGCTGCCCTTGCATTACTCAGGATCACTGACGGTAGCTTTCGTAGGAAAGCGGACTTTGCAACGTTCGGTTGGTTCTCACTAGTAAACTTTCAATGAGAAGATTTCGTCGCCCTCTCCGAACCCCAATCAGATACCCAAACAGACGCACGACCGAGGCGGAACGACGGGCAGAAAGCGCATTTTCAACATCACGCCCAATCCTCTGGATCAAGACCGGCACGGTTGCTACCAATATACTTGTGGGGTACTTCCTCTGCGACATCCTAAACCTTAAAGAGGCTCTGCGTGGAATTGTTGAACTCCTTCAAAAATGCAATTCTCAGGACATTCGGACGTCGACAAGGTGCCAGCGAAATTCGCACCTTTCCACCCGAAAATGCGCAATCGCTATCCGTGGGAAAATCCAATATCGATCGGCGAGGATCGTTTGCGACGTCTGACATCCCAGAAGGCCACTTCATTAGGCACATGTCCGGTGAGATGCTAAACTTCGCAGAGATCAATCGCCGGATTCTGAGCGGTCAACTGTCTCCGGACGACCCCCTGCAAATTGACACAGACCTGTACATTGATTTGGATGCCCAGTCTTTGGCTATTAACCACAGCTGCTCTCCAAACGCCGGGATAAGAGGGCAGAATGAACTGATTGCCATTCGCGATATTCGTGCAGGGGAAGAGGTGACCTTCGACTATTCCACTACGGTCAGTTCCGACGTGGCCGCCGAGGACTGGAGCATGGCCTGCCTATGTCAGTCCGAGAATTGCAGGCAGACGATTGGCAATGTGCTGACGGTCCCGGAAGAGATGCTGGAAAGATACGTGCGCTTGAACTTGCTGCCACAGTACATTCAAGCTGAACTTTCCAAATCGTCCCATAGATAGAAATGCCTGCAACGATCATGCTATGTAGTCACATGATAGCCTCCGAGCTCTGCCAAACCTGATCTGGAATAGGAATGACGACTTTAACATTGGAGGTCGAAGACGCGCCGTCCTTAGGCCGACAAAGTATCATTCTGCATGGTGACATTGGCGGCAGTATTCGCGTGGATACCGAACTTAGCGCGCCCAGATCAAATCCACTTACGTTAGATGGCCCGCTGTGCCTAGTTATTTTCCACGCTATGCAGCACTGTAAGCGGCTGAAGGTAGACGGCGTTATAAGCGAAAAACTCTATCGCAATATCGTTGCTTTTCAGGAAGCCTGGCATTGCCACTACCCAGCGTGGTATCAGATGGCGGAGATCGAGCCGCAGGGCATCGCCAGATCCGATGATACCGCACGAGAGACAAAAAACCGTGGTGTGGTCCAGACGTTTTCGGGCGGGGTGGATTCGATTTTCACGCTGCAAAGACCTCAGAGCCCTATCAATTCTGCAAGTGATGGAACACCAAGATCGGCCGTTCTGGTCCACGGTTTCGACATACCCCAGTCCAATCAAAAAGACTTTGACGCTCTTCGCACACGTATCGAGAAAATAACCGATGCTGCTGGCGTCGAGTTGCTTGTCGTAAAAACATCGCTCCGTGATAGTTTGCCGTCCAATTGGGAGCATAGCCATGGTGCCGCGCTTGCCGGGATATTGCACCTATATGCACACGACAACTATGCGGGGGCAATCGCCAGCTCGGATCCCTATAACTACGTTAGTTTCGTACCGCATGCCTGGGGGTCCAGCCCGGCAACTGACTATCTTTTATCGGGCGATGAAATCGAGATTATTCATGACGGTGCGGGACATTCACGTCCCCAAAAAATTGCCTACTTGGCCGAAGAATGGCGCGAAATGCTGAGTCTGGCGCAGTTTTGTTGGGAAGGGAAGGTTCGCTCGGAGAACTGTGGAGAATGCGACAAGTGCATTCAAACCCGTTTGGCTCTCAGGGCCGCTGGTCAGGACGAACTCATTTGCTTTAAGACCAAGTTTGAGCGTCACATGATCAACCGGCTAAAAATTAGCGACGGAACTATGGGTGACCTGCTGCCTTTGATTGATTTTGCGGACGAGCGAAATTGCTCTGAACCATGGGTTCGGGATATCAAGGAACAAGTCAGTCCCTTTATGCCGACAATGTACAAATCAGATGGTTCTCTCGCACGATCGTTAAGGTATTTTCGGTCTGCCGTCCGAGAACTTATCTCCTGACAACGACACAAACCCAATGTCTTGTTCGGCTGTCCGAGCACGCCACAAACTAACGTAAGAGAGCAGCCACGTGATACATCCCGATACAAAGCTGGTCGCAATCAACGACGCTACTGGCTCGGGAATTGTAGCAACTGCCGATATCCCAAAAGGTACAATTACTTGGTGCCGAGACGCCTTGGACATCGTGCTGACACCCCAAAGCACCGAGAGCCTCCCAGAAGTCCTCTACCACGACTTTTTGAAATACGCTTACCGGAGTGATCAGGGTCTCTACATATTGAATTGGGACAACGGCCGATATCAAAACCATAGCTGTGACCCAACCTCATGTCTGGTCCGTGGCTACGACTGCGAAATCGCCATTAGGGATATCCATGCGGGCGAGCAGATCACGTCAGACTATGCCACATACAATGTCGGGGCAGAGTTTGAGTGTGGCTGCGGATCACCAAAATGCCGGAATATTATCGACCCTCGGGATAAAGAACAAAGATGGCTCGACCTTCAGCCAAAAGTGTCCGATGCTCTAGATCTTATGAACAACGTCCCACAGCCCTTGTCGTCGGTTGCGCTGAACTTCCCGGCGCCTGAACAGGCGCTAAAGGGCGAAACGCAAAGGCAATGTCCCAACCACAATCGCCCGCCTTCTTTTGCAAGTCGACTACGCGCGCGATGGGATGCTTTCACTGAAAGCAAGTAGCCATTGCGCTGAGGTACTAAGGTTTTCGGATCGTAGCGTTTTCACAATGCGACCATTCACGCAGATGGTTTGTGATCCGGTGGAGGACTGGGATTTGGAATGCAGAAAGCGTGCGTCTGCCATGAACATAATAAAGAGCAAGAAAAAGTTTATGGTCGAAAGTACAGAGTTTCACCTCAGATCCACGCTGAATCGCATCGAAACTGTATTGGATGATGTCCTAGGCGGTGAACTGTCGTCCAATTGGGCACTACTCGATTTCCCGGCGCATGCTAACGTGGGTGACAATGCAATTTGGCTTGGTACGAACAAACTGCTCAGGAGCCACTTTGGGCGAAGGTCGCGTTTTGTCTCACGGACATTGATTTATCCGACGAGGTTGCGGGAATTCATGCCAGACGGGACAATTTTTCTGTTGGGCGGAGGCAATTTTGGTGACGTGTGGGAGTGGTATAGCGGCCACCGTGCAAATACGCTCAGGTTATTTCGCGACTACAAAATCGTGCAGTTGCCTCAGTCTATACACTTCTCGGATGAAAGCGGAGAGGCCGTCAGGGAAACACAGGCGGCTATTGCAGAACATCCCGATTTCACCTTGATGGTGCGCGACACAGCCAGTCTGGAATTTGCCCGGAGGAACTTTGATTGCACTTCAGTGCTTTGTCCTGATCTGGCTTATGCACTGGGCCCTCTCGCTGCAAAAAGAAAGCCCTCAGTCCCGATTCTGGCTTTGACCCGTGATGATCGTGAAAGAAAAGTGGACTTGTTTGGCCAGCAAGAACAAGGAAGCATTCTACAGGTCGAAGACTGGGCACATGAAGAAAGGTCGCAAATTCTAATTGAATCGGCCCCCAAGATTGCAGAGTCTGCTCCTTACTCATCAGCATTTCTAATGCGCTTCGTTGATAGCGCTTTTTGGAGTTGGAGCCGATCCAATTTGCAACGAGGAGTCGAACTGCTTGGGGCGGGCCAGATAGTCGTAACGGATCGGCTGCATGGCCATATTTTATGCAGTATGATGGGCAAGCGCCACGTGGTGATGGATAACTCCTATGGTAAGTTATTTGGCTATTTAGATACGTGGCAGGGGAATACACTTGCTTCGCGAGCCTCTACGTCATGCGAGGCGTTGTCGATAGCTAAGGCTCTCCTGCAGGAGTAGACGCGCTGCGGTTATGTTCAGTTGCGATCAAGTTGGTGTCTTTGTGCCAGTCTTCAGAGTTTTTCAGAGATCATGGGCTGTGTGTGCCGAAGGCTCTGGTTAGTTTGAAATGCGCCCCCGGTATTCGGACATCCAACGTCCGGTTTCTGCAGTTCGCGACTAACTGCATGCGCAAAGGGCTGAAGTGTGACCAACGGCGGCTTAGGGCTCGTCGGAGAATTTCGCTGCACCCGGCGCCAACGGCCGCTTTTGCGCTATTCCAAAAGTGGACCGCTCAGTCTTACTAAGATTGTGCAAACAATAAACTGAGATTCAGGTGCTCAAACCTTTCAGATTCTGCACGCGCGGTGCCTAAGTTCGGTCAAAGCCGATATCGCTGCATCCCGGTCTGTTTCGCCTACCAGAATATGATCGTAGATCAGCGCACATTGCGGAACTATTGATAGTCCAGCGTTCGCCAAGCAATTAACGGCGGGCTGAAGGTAGCCCGCAACTTCGATATCGAGTGGCACGTCGAAAGTTAGGCAGACGAGTGGCCCGTAGCTATCGCGACCAACTGCAGATATCTCACATTGCTTCCAGATCGTTTCGGGCAAGATAACCGCCACTTCATGCTGATCGCAAATCAATGACACATAATGCTCGGTGGGTGTGGTTTGCGAAATCAAATGTAAAGCACTGGCTCGATCCTGTGGGTCGAATCCAACCATACAATATGTGTCCGGCCAAACGATCAACTGGGATTGCTTCCACAAGTCTCGAATCGCGTCGTTCTTAAACTCCTGCAAAAATGGCCCCTCTAAATCCTTTAAGCGCTTCATACTGAATGTGAGTCCCCGAAGTTTCGGCGCGATGCAAGACGAAGTCAAAAATGTTGGTTATGACGAAATCTGACAAGACGTAACCTCTTTGTTGGTAACGGCGTCAAACCGCGACCGGGTGCCGGGTTCCACGCGCAATCACGCGCTTCCAATCGAGCCCTTCGAAAAGGGCCTCGAACTGCGATTTGGTCATCGTCATCACTCCGTCACTCACTCGGGGCCATTCAAATCCCTTACCCTCGATCCGCTTGTAGATCAGCACAAGGCCGGTCCCATCCCAAACGATGAGCTTCAGCCGGTCCGCGCGTTTCGAGCGGAAGATGAAGATCGCGCCACTGAATGGATCGAGATCGAACTCATTCATGACCATTGCAGCAAGGCCATCCATGCCCTTTCGAAAATCAACCGGCCTGGTGGCGACGTAGAATTTGAAGTTGCCGGCTGGGGAAATCATACGCGACCCTCAATCGCGAGCATGATTTTGGCCAGATCGTCCACCGGATAGTTGGCCGGAAAAGATATGGAGCTTTCCCGGCCCGTCAGGTGAATGCGATCATCGGTCTCCGGATAGCTGTTTGGAGGCGTCTCTTCGGCAATCAGGACTTCTGAAAAGACCCGTTCTTCGTTCCGTGCAGTGCTTCTGACCCGTGAAGATTTCACGTCTGACCTCCATTTGTAGACGAGGGATTGCGAAACGTTGCACTCCTCCATTATGTCACCGACAGTCAGTTCACCCAGGTCAAGTTTGGTTTTTATAAATCGCTTGAAGCTGGGCGGCCAGACACGGCGGCCGCCGGCATGCACTTCGATAGTGAAGCCGTAGACTTCGAACGACTGAGGAAATTGCCCCATATCTGCCGCCTCTCGTTTTAGGCAGTATCGCATGAGGCAAAAGACCTGAGCAGGGGTGATTTAGGGGGTCAGATGCAACGCTTACAATCAGCGATGGCATCAGGAAGCTGGGCCGCACCAAGCGGGCACGGCATCTGTTTTCCGGCATGCTGACCTGTGGGTGTTGTGGCGGCGGTGTCATCCAAGTCGGCAAACACTACTACGGGTGTTCCACCCAACGGAACAAAGGCACCTGCGACAACCGGTTGACGATCAAACGTTCGGAATTGGAGGACTGTGTTCTCTCCGGCCTCAAGGAACAGTTGCTGCACCCCGATCTGATTGCAGAATTCGCCAAAGCCTATCAAGAGGAATACAACCGCCTTGCCGGGTCCATTCAACAGGAGCGGGGTAAAGCCGAACGTGATCTGGCGCAGGTGGAGAGTAAGATCGCCAATCTCATAAACGCCATCAGCGATGGCATGTTCCACCCCAGCATGAAGGATAAACTGACCGCGTTGGAGGCGCGTAAATCCGAACTCCAAGACACCATCGATTCGGTGTCAGATGAACTGCCAGTTTTACTGCATCCAGGGCTGTCCGACCTCTATCGGGAACAGGTCGCCAATTTGACTACAGCGCTGCGCGATCCCTCTTCTCAGGCCGAAGCAACATCCATCATTCGCAGCCTACTATCGGAGATCAGGTTGATCCCTGAAGGTAAGCGTTGCATTTGACCCCCGAAATAGCACCTGAATAAGCCAATTTGATCCGTTTATGATGCCTCAAAAAGGATACGGGCATCATGAATTCTCAAGCTTTGGGTGAGCTCGCAAGTGACCAGAAAATACAAAACGTCTTCCACGCCTACGGTTACTCAATTCCCGTTGGGAAAGATGGCCGCCGTCTTTGGCCAACAAAGTTCAAACGCGCGATGGGTCAGAGAATGAGATCCGGCGAGCTATCAATCGGTGAGGTGCAAAAGACTTGTCAGGTATCGAACAAGACGGCCTACAATTGGCGGAAAGGTGGGTCTCGAAAGTCACCGCACAAACCAAAGAAGACTCAACAGCCAGCTCCGGCGTTTGCCGAAATCAAGGTTGAGCGTGCTGAGCCAGTTGCACCTTCTCCGACGCCACAGATTGTTTTCAGGCGCGCAGGCTGCGAGGTTCTGCTACCGTCGAATTTCCCAATCGATCAGCTCGCTCAGTTGATCAGCGCGTTCGAACGTGACCAATGATCTCTCCGGCGGGCAATTTCAAATTCTACGTAGCCACCAAGCCTGTCGATTTTCGAAAGGGCATGAATGGTCTGGCCGCCATCGTATTGAATGAGTTTGAGCTCGACCCTTTCAGCGGTGCCATCTTCATCTTCCGCTCGAAACAGGCTGATCGGTTGAAGTTGATCGTTTGGGATGGAACCGGTCTAGTGAAGACGTACAAGCGTATTGAGGGTAAAGGCTTCGAGTGGCCGCGTATCCAAGACGGTATGATTACCCTGACTAAATCGAAATTCGAAGCCTTGTTTGAAGGGCTCGACTGGAAGCGTGCTACCGCCAGAGGTATGCGGCGTCCAGTCGCCGTCTAAGACGATCGCGTTTTGGGGCACGAAACAACAAAAGAAATGAAGCGGCAAACATGACGAATTGGTACACGGCTGACACCCATTTTGGGCATGAGAACGTTATTCGGTTCTGCGACCGCCTATTCAAATCCTCCGCTCATATGGACGGCGTCATTTTAGAAAACATGTGGAAGGTCGTGAAGCCTGAGGACGATCTCTGGATCATAGGAGATTTTGCTTTCGGTGCGCCAGCTAAGGACGCGGCGTACCTAAAACAGATATTTAACCAGCTGCCTGGAGCGCGAAAACACCTGATCGTTGGCAATCATGACAGCGACCTTACCCAGTCATTGGATTGGTCCTCGGTATCACTATTGGCAGAAGTGGCTGACGGGCCCAAGAACGAGCGCAACACGCTGTGCCACTACCCAATGATTACGTGGAACCACGCGAGACGTGACGCTCTACAATTGTTTGGACATGTTCACAACAATTGGCGCGGCTCGCGAAATTCCATCAATGTAGGAGTTGGTGTTTGGGATTTCATTCCGGTGACGTACGATGACGTAGCGCGACGGGCGCGTAAACTGCCAGTCAATAAGCACTGGTCGGATGTCGAGCACCAGAGGGAACTAGAATGAATCCGGCCGTTCGGCATTAGAGGTTCAAAATGATCCAAAGCGGACATTGTCGTCATTCGTTTTTCCTGCTTTGCTGTCGCAGCGTCCGTTCGCAGGTGCGGCAGCGATTTTGTTGCGATGCAGCGAACTTGGCCAGAGCGGCCATTGACAAGCGGCTTTGACGGTCTTGTCTGAACCGTACTTTCTCTGATTGAGAACTCCAAAAGTTAGTTTGCGCGCCAATGAAAATGACGTGTGCATTCCAAATGCAAACTGCGCAGCTGATCCCGTCCTGAAGAAAAGATAATTACGAGCGCACAACCTTCGTAGAGAGCACTAGTTCTTGCAGGGTTTGAATGTCAGATCGTAGCATCTCTGAAAACTCTTCGGACCTTCTCAAGACAACTGGGTTGAGGTGATCATATCTTTCAGGGAGCCTTCCAGCACCGATCAAAAGCGGTACTATGAACTTTCCAAGGGAGTCGGCCAAATTCAATTCCTCCATGCACCATTTAGAAGAATGAAAATTTTCGCTCACTAGGAAGAACACTATGTCTGCTCTTTCGATGAATTCAACCACCGCCTCCGTGACCGGCGTCCCTGGTGCGATTTTGGTATGGTCAACAAATTCAATGTTAGCTTTCAGAATAGCCACCGACTTTTTCAAAGCTGACGCGGTAACTGTATCAGCGGTCGAGTAACCTAAATATGCTTGTAGTGCCATCTTGAGCTCCTATAGCCCGCTCTGAGCCCTTTCGACCATGTGCTTGGCGATTTCTTTCACCTCCTTGTGAAAGCGATGGCCAAGTTCTCCTTTGCCCTCGTATACGACAATGTGTTCCAGGGTTTCGCCAGTAGTATGATCGAAAAAATCTCGTGTGATTGCCGGATCTGGCGACTCTAAGAAATCACTCCATCCTGGAATCTTGGCTTCTGGCTCAATTACAGCCACGTATGTTCTTTCGATTGCGGCAGTTCTATCATTTCCGAATTTTTCTGAAAAGGCCTTGAGTTCTTGACCGCACCAGTAAGAATTTGGGTATGACTGCCCAACAAAAATCACCAAAAACTCCGAGCGCAGAACTTCTTTTCTAAGTTCATTGGAAATTTCACCATTCCTTGCAAGCCCAGTGATATCTTGAAATATGCGCGCGGTCACTTTGCTATCATAACCACGTCTCCTCGCCTCAACCCTGAGGAGCTTGGTAAGATGCATGCAAAAGTAGTCAACGATTTTGTTGGCGGAAGTGTTGTCGTCATGACTATAGCTGACAAAAACATCGTTATGCCCGTCGACGAAAATGCCCATTGTCAATGCTCTTCTTTCTACTCGCGCACCGTTAGCTGAACCGCAGCTGCAGATCGTGCAATTGGACCTAAAAGTAAAACCTAGTCACACAAACAACCCTACGGCAAGACTCGGCAAGCGGGTTAACAAGAGGTCTAGTTTCGTGATCTGTTCTGCAGGCATCGAAAAGAACCTGGTGACCTGGCTTAATTAATAGTGCATGTGTGCCATTATGATGAAAAACGATCTCTCCCCCGAAGCAGCCCGGCGTGAGCTCTATTCCTGTCAAAAGTTGCAGTCCGCCGTCATTGTCTGTATGGCGAGGAATGAACTCGCCTTCGCTATAGCAATTTGACCAAAAAGCTAAATGCTTTGGCGTTCCTGCGAGGCAATCAACCACCTCAGAAACCGACGTTGATAGGAGCGCTTGTCTTACTCTCTGTTCGTCTTGTAAGTCTGCTTCTAACCAATATTGGCTCTTATTGGTTTCGCTTAAGGGCGTTCTACGCCACTGTATTGCGGTGAGTCGAGCTTTTATGAAAGCAATTTGATCGGGATGCACCATACACGGAAGACTAAAGAAACCCTGACTATCGAGTGCTTTCCTAGCGTTGTTTGCTATATGGAGAACTTCTTTTGAATCAGGCGTATGAAGCAAGTTTAAGCTCCTTGCACAAGGACTCTGCCCGTGTCGTCAGCAAGTTGAGAGATCGGAATAAACTGCCCGATGACTTCTGTATCCGTCGGCTATCGCTCGACTTTGAACATGATGTGTTTCCCCTGCACGCAGACTTGTTTGATGACACCTTCGAGACTTTTAGAGAGCGTCTACGAGGTGGTGATCTTTGTGATATCAGGTACTGTTTGGACACTTCTATCGTCTTGATCCGAAATAGGATTGTTTTGGGGACTGCAATTTTCCTTCCTTCAAATGATATTGGTAGCATTTTTTTGTTCGCGCTTATCGTGCGAAAGATGTTGCGGAAAGGATGGGTTACTCCAGTACTTAAGAAAGCTGCATTTGAGGCTGCCATTGAATCAGGCGCAAAAAAACTTTCTTTTCAAGCCTATCGTGGCAACAAGGATACAGTTAGGAACGCTGTACGGGCAGGCGCTTGCCGCGCGCCCGTCCTCGATTGAATGAACTCTACTTTGGAGCGCAGGAATTCGGACCACAGTGACCGTTAGGGCTGCAAGGACTGCAGTTGCCGCTATCGGGTCCACAAGGATTTCGGTTCGATGGTTGGCAACCACCCATCCGCGTCTCTACTCGCTGTCTGATTTCAGCGCGTATGTTCTTGAGAGCTTGAGAGGCAGCGATATCTGCCAACGACTTTTGTCTGACATTGCCGATGGACCAGGTTTTAGACATGATGCAGGGCGAAACTTGACCATTTGGGTCAACGCAAATAGTACCACCAGCGCATTCACCGCAAAGCTCTCCCATATCGCAAGGCTTTTTTGCCTGCGCTCTTCCAAACGCCCTCGCATCATCCAAGCCGACGCTCTCAACGCCTAGTGACTTGAGCCAGTCGACGGTATCTTTTGCAGATTCTTGATTCGAGTCCATGCGGATCACCGAAGCCCGCACATCAAGCTCGGCTTCAATCGCCTTCTTAATGTTGCCAATCGTGCGTTCAAAGCTGCCCGCGTAGGTCGTAACTAAATCATGAGTTTGCGCGTCCTTGCCGTACACTGAAGTAGCCAGGCGAACGCCGTTTTGTTTGTAATGTTCTATTTGGGAGCTCGTTAGGCGGACTAGATTCGTATATACTTCAATGAAGTTGAATCCCTTAGTTCGAGCAGTTTCAATGAGATCGGGTAGTAAGCGGTTCAGCGTAGGTTCACCGCCGATAAACTGAACTGCGTTGCATCCATTAGTCGCTGCATCGTCCAGGATTTTTTCGTATTCTGAAAATGAGAGGGGGGCACTATCAACTTCAGTCGGCGAAGAACCAGCATAACAGTGGGTGCACTCAAGATTGCAGGTATTTGTAAGCTCCAGCCACAAAAAGTTCAAAGTAGTATTCTGGTCAAACGGCATAGCAAAGTCCTCTCTGAAAAAGTGATGCACCCAGACAATACTAAACCTTTGATTCTGAGAAGCCCCTCGGACGGGTTTCATGTCAATTTGATTGCTCACGTCTGGCGGTCTTCCTTTTTACCGACGCGACGATAAAAGTATGTGCGACCAGTCAAGCTTGAACGTAAGCGTTGCATCTGACCCCCTAAATAGCCCCTGATCAGCCATTTGCATCCATGGCACATTGCCAAAACGAGATACGGCAGCCATGGTGCAATTCCCACAATCATTCGAAGTCTACGGTTTCACCATTGAAGTGCATGCGGGCGGGCGCCGTGGCTGGCCGCCCAGCTTCAAGCGGTTTGTCAAAACCAAACTTGATCTTGGTGAACTGACCGTTGGCGACATCATGCAGGACTGCAACGTCTCACAATCCCTCGTCTATAAATGGAGGTCAGACGTGAAATCTTCACGAGTCGGAAGCGTCGCGCGGAACGAAGAACGGATTTTTTCGGAAGTTTTGATTGGCGAAGAGACGCAGCCAAGCCGCGAACTGGAAACTGACGATCGCATTCTTCTGACACGTCGGGAAAACACCTTGTCTTTTCCAGCCGATTACCCTGTGAACGATTTGATCAAAATCGCGCTCACATTGGACAGCCAATCATGATTGCTCCGGCCGGTAATTTCAAATTCTACGTCGCCATCAAGCCCTTTGATTTTCGCAAAGGCATGGATGGATTGGCCGCGATCGTTCTGAATGAATTCGACCTCGATCCCTTCAGTGGCGCCATATTTGTTTTTCGTTCGAAACGTGCGGACCGGCTGAAGCTCATTGTCTGGGATGGGATTGGACTTGTGCTGGTCTACAAGCGGATCGAGGGTAAGGGCTTTGAATGGCCCCGCGCCAGTGAAGGGGTGATGACGATGACCAAATCGCAGTTTGAGGCCCTTTTCGAAGGGCTCGATTGGAAACGTGTGATAGCGCGCGGCACACGACGCCCGGTTGCTTTCTGAAGATTGATATCAATGAAGGGGTTATATCTTGTCAAATTTGACCATCACCAGTGTTCCGGAATACGTCTTGGGGAATGTTCTATCCGAGGCTGCGGAGAGTAATCTGCCAGTTGAAGATTACGCCAGACTGCTTGTCTGTTGTGCCGCTGCGCGTGCTGTCCTGGCGAAGGATAGCGATATCTCAGCGGCATGCGTATTCTCGGAGAACTGGCGTGTGAATCCCGATAAGGCTGCCGTCCAATCCTGTAGGGATTGTGCACCTCCCCGCTACTCGAGCTGTATAATTGGCTTAAACAGTTAAGATCAATTTTCTAGAACCAGTGTAATCGTCGAGACCAGAATCAGGGCAATTACGATGGATTTTTTTCCGACGTTACGTTCTCCGATCAGAGTAACCGACAGCAAGAATCCTACGACAAGGCTGGTGCGTCGAAAAATGGATAAGTAAGTCACATTCGCTGCAGGGTCTGCTATGGCAAGAAAGTAAATCCATTGCCAAGGGCCGCTTGTCTCTATCTTCGATAGCTTCAGGACAGAAGCTTAACAATTGCTCGTGACCGTAAATGCAACGCTGCGCCACCTGTATGGCTGTTGTTCGATCTGCTATCGATGCGGCATGGTACGAACCGCGATGCAACCACCCTTCGTTTCGGGTTGACGGTCCCGAGGCAAGCGTGGGACTTTTTTCAATGACGGCTACGGACAGTCCGATTTGTGTGAACTTATAGGCGGACATTAAACCTGCAACACCGCCACCGATGACAATAACATCAAACATAAAAATCTCGCTTAAGTTGTAAATTAATGAGAAACGCTATGTAAAAGAAATTTGACAAACAAGGGACTTACAAATTATGAGCGAATGTTTGCCTGCTGGCTCTCGATCCTTGAATTAGCCCCCAGAGTAGAGTTGTTCCATGGATGTCAGATGTCAAAGAGTCCCATTCGACGATCAGCGGATTGGTGACGCGCTGATGAAGCCAAATATGCGCTCAGCCAACTCGAACGAAATCGTTCAACTTGAATGTCTTGCTGTTGAATTCTTGCGTATTGGAATAAACTAGGTTGCCTTGATCGGTGATGCACATGACCGGATTGGGGTTTTCCTGGGGGATCTGGGCAAGTTCGGCGTTGCATGCTTCGACTTTCTTCAGTTCAGTGACATCGCTGCAGATCGCGACTGTTCCGTTATCGCCGGTCGTGCGCTCGCTGATTTTGATCCAGCCCCCGGAGGTCCGACTCTGCATCTGGGTGCCTTCAGGGTTGTCGTCGCGTTTTAATCGTTGCGCCAGCCATTCTTTTTCATGTCCGATCGCATCTGCGATCACATTGAGCGACAGCGCCTTTCGAACGACTTGTTCGAATGTCATCCCAGGTTTCACCAGATCTTCATGCCCCTGCAGCCAGCATCTTTCGATATGTCTCGTTGGCTAAAACCAATCGATCATCGGAATCGTAGAAAGCATAGCCTTCTGGAATTGTGTTTATGGCATCGACGATCCGGTCCAGCGCCGGGTTCGTTCCTACCGGTTTTGACGCATGGCGATCGTCGGATTGGTTCATTTTGCGCTCTCCATTTGGCGAAATCAGCAAGTCGGTAAATCACTGTTTTCAGTTTTCCGGCCTATTTTGCAGTTGAATTGATATGCGGAACCACAAAAAGGCTGTTTCAGCCCGCTTGTGTGTGCCTTTGGGTTGACGTTGAAGGAGTAGCTATTTTGCTGGTTCCTGTGACATCAAAAGATTCAGACTGATGGTTTGGATCGTCAGCGGCACGATAGTAAACTAAGAAGGTATCGGACACGAAGCCCATGGCACATCGCATATTGGCCCGATCCGAGATGAGAATAGGCCGGCGCGTGTCCAAAGGGCAGGTTTGTTGCGAGATGTTTGAGTTCACCAACCTCAAAATGGGCACCTGCGGCGGACCTCCGAAACGCGAGCTGCGACCGAAAACGTTAAATGAAGTGCTCAAGGTCGGTTACGGGCCGCCCGCAGTCCGGGTGGCCGTGGCAATTCACCAGATGTCGCGCTGCATCCGAGGTCCACTCTGGGGTCATTCTGAATGATCCTGCGCAATCTTTGATTGGCCAAAACGCGCAGAAGCCGGACACAAAGTACTTATGAGGCTGGTCCTTCTCTGGCCGAAACATTCACTTGGTGCGCCCAGAGTTTTGCAGAGCTTTTCTTAACCGCATTGCCCACGCCCGAGCGACATCGTGAACCGAACGTGAACAATGTATTCTCAAAATGTTCAACCTAATTGGCACATACTGGGCCATGTAGCCTTTGGCCGAATACAAAGGGCCTGATTCCACAAAAGGGGAACAGCATGATCAAAACTGCCATTGAAGTTTCTTCCAACCGAGCTTCCGCAGCCATGCATTCCTATGGCACCTCTCTGCAGCGTGAGACGCCGAATACTGCGAATGCGAGCAGTGGACGCTTCCCACCTATCGAGAATGCGTTGTTGGACATCATCAAGAATACAAGACTTGAAGAGGCTAAAAGGGACGTCTGACTGGTTACCCAGATGCCCTGGTTTTCCCGGGCTTCGTCCTGCCCGGGAAAACACCTTAAGGTCAAAGCCCGTTCCACCTTGGAGCGGGCTTTTCTTTTGCCTGCAGGGAGCCGGGGGCTGTGTGATCCCGGCGCTTGTCTCCGTTCAAAGCAAAAGGGCCAGCCACATGATCCCCATCATGCGTGGCTGGCCCGGTCGCCTTATTTATCTCCGCGAGTGCGTGGCGAAATCCCCGGTGATCAAAGTCCGAGCATCGATTTCACCGTTGCCTCGACCTCATCGGTTACGGTTTTGTTAGCCGCAGCTTCAAGCGCTTCGCGTTCTTTCTGGGGCTGGTTTTCAACGGCTTCGTTCAGCTCATCGACTTCCGCGACGGCGTCGTCATAGTCCTGCGCGGCTTGCTGTTCGGCGCTCAGGCTTTCGGCGGTTTCGATCGAGCCTTGCAAATCCGCCTTGGCATCGTCCAATTGCGCTTCGATATCCGGGTTGGTCCCGCCGGCCTCTGCAAGGGCTTCTTCAAGCTCGGCCACGCGATCCTTTTTATCCTGCACATCCGACAGTGCAGCTTCGAGATCCTCTTCTATCTCGGTGACAGTTCGATCGGGCGGTGTCATCCCATCCAAAACGGCTTGTTTTTCTTCAAGGGCGGCCCGCAGGTCTTCTCCGGCCAGAACGGTGTCGCGATAATGTGCAATGCGACCGACGCGGGAATTGGGTGCGGCATTGTTCAGAGCGGTCGCACTTGCATTGGCTGCGTTCAACGCACCCAGTTCGGATGGATGTACGCCCAGAAGGTCAGCGATCTTGTCGCGCTTCGGCCGGGGCTCGGGACGCAGGGATTTGGTGACAGGGGCGGTTTTCTCAGCCTTGCGCGCCACCCTTGTTGTTTTGGGAGCTTTTTTCAGGGTCAGTGTCTTCTTGCCGCCGAACAACCCTTTCAGGGAAAATCCTTTTTCCTTGGAGGACTTCGCTCGCCCGCCACCGATATCGGCGCTTTTGCGACCCGCTTTGCCCGCAGATTTCTGGCCGTCGCCTTTCGACGCACCGGATCCGCCCCCCTTGCCTTTGCCGCCGCCGTCATTGCCGCCGCCGCCGTTGCCACCGCCGTTACCGCCGCCGTTTCCTCCGCCTTTGCCGCCCCCTTTGCCTTCTTTCGCGTAGGCAACATCAGGAAAAGCTACGGCGCCAACAATCGCGGTTGACCCTAACAGGGCAATGGCAATGGCTGTGGCCTTCATCAGGCTGATTGTCTTGGTTTTCATAACGGCCCTCATCTACCGACTACAGGTTTCGTTTTTCCGGGCAACTCAGTCTGTCATAGGTTCGAACAGGCCAAGCGGGTCGGAATCAACCCCCACACCCCATTTGAACCGATATGCATTTAACCCACGCGTAACTGGCTGTTCACCGCCCGTTCACGTTGGAACAGATAGATTGAGGCGCGTTTGCCCGGTAAAGAGTACTAGGTATGAAAAAGCTGTTGATCATAGCTTGCTTTGCCACCCTTCTTCAAACGACTGAAGGGCACGCGGCGGCACGTGAACTGAAGCAGGCCGAGCTGCGCATGGCGACTGCCTCGGGTGGAGCCATTCGGTTAAAAAAAGTTATCAAAGGGGTCGAAAAAGCCTTTGGCGGCACCCCGGTTGATGCGCGCGCTTTCAGGGCGGACCAAGTTTATTACCGAATTCTGGTCAAAAAGCCCAACGGTAAGATCATCAGCGTGATCGTCAATGCAAAGACTGGTGTCGTCGTACCCAACCGATCCAGCGTCGGTCTCCAGATTTCTGAGGCGGCCAAGTCCAGTCCCGGAAATTCGGCCAATGCGAAGTCCAAAGGGAATTCCAGCAGCAAGGCAAACAACGGTAATGGCGGTGGGAACTCCGGTGGTAATGGCGGCGGGAACTCCGGCGGCAATAGCGGCGGGAACTCTGGTGGCAACGGTGGCGGGAACTCCGGTGGCAATGGCGGCGGCAACGGTGGCGGGAACTCCGGCGGCAACGGCGGCGGTAGAAGATAATGTTTAAACTGCCAGCCACACACGCATATAAGTTCTAAGTATGAGAATCCTTCTGGCAGAAGATGAGCCGCGCCTGTGCGAACAGATTAAGAAACTTCTGAATGCAGAAGGCCGGGTTGTGGATGTGGTCCACAACGGACTCGACGCCTTGCATCTGGGCTCAACCGAACCCTACGACATGATCATTCTGGACATTGGCCTGCCCGAGCGCGACGGTCTATCCGTCCTGCGCGACTGGCGTGGTGCCGGTGTGAAAACTCCGGTGCTGATCCTGACTGCCCGCGATGGCTGGAGCGAACGCGTCGACGGCCTGGATGCCGGTGCGGATGACTACATGACCAAACCTTTTCATATGCCCGAGCTGGCAGCGCGTGTGCGGGCCATCCTGCGGCGTCACAGCGGGCAGCTGAACCCGCTGATCGAGATGGGGAACGTCATCCTCGACACCCGAAACGGGCGGGTCACCGTTGATGACATTCCGGTCATTCTGACCGCCCAGGAAATCGCGGTGCTGACTTACCTGGCCCATAATGCCGGGCGCATGATTTCTCGAACCGAATTGTCAGAGCATATTTATGAATATGACGGGGACAGGGATTCAAACACGATCGCCGTCTTCGTCACCCGCCTGCGCAAAAAGCTGGGTTCCGATCTGATCACCACGGTCCGCGGGCGCGGTTACATGATCGATTCCGCCTGATGTTATCCCTGCGTCAACGGGCATTGCTGGGCGGGATCGCATCAGGCGCCGTGTCCGTTGGCTTGGGGACTTTGGCCGTGTTTTCCTACATCGATTCACGGGTATCCGAGCAATTCGACACCACCCTACGGGACCGCCACACGCAGGTAGTGGTCGGGCTGAGTGTCACGACTCAGAACCCCGATGCGCTGCGCGATCTCATATTCGACCCCGCATATGGCACGCCCTATTCCGGACGTTATTGGCAAGTCAGCAGCAGCGACGGAGAGATTTTCACGTCGGCGTCCCTGTTTGACGAGACACTCGCCGAACCGAAGGGTGCGTCAGAGGCGACTGTTCTCTGGAACACCCGCGGCCCGGAAAACGAGGCTCTGCGCAGTGTCTACCAGGAAATCTCTTACGAGGACGGGACGGTCTGGGGCGTCAGTGTCGCGGAATCCCGGGCTCAGCTGCTTAATGAACGGCGGGCTGCACAGCAAAGCCTGCTGCCTGTCTTTGCGCTGGTCGGTTTGATCGGGGTCGCGGGTTCTTTGCTGCTGATGTCCGTCATTCTTGGTCCGCTGCGCAAGCTGCGGTCGGATGTGGCGCATCGCTGGGACAGGGATGAGGATCTCAGGCCTGCGGATTACCCCGAAGAAGTGTCCCCGCTGGTGGAAGACCTGAACCAGTTACTGCGGCGCAACCGTGACATCGTTAGCGGTTCGCGGCGGCAGGCCGCCGACCTTGCGCACGCTCTGAAAACCCCGGCTGCCATTCTGCGGAATGAACTGCAGAATCTTTCGGAAACGGGGGCTGAGACGGGGACAGCCCGGGAATCGCTGGACCGGATCGACGCACAGCTCAGCCGTTCGCTGGCCCGGATGCGGGCGATGAACACGGCTGAGTTGACCCATTCCCGTACCAATCTGTCCAAATCGGTCGATCGGCTTGCGCGGCTGTTTTCCCTCATGGCTGAGCGCGAAGGCAAGACGTTGGAGGTGACAAACAACCCCGACATCTGGGTGCGGATGGACACACAGGATATCGAAGAGATACTGGGCAACCTTCTGGACAACGCGATCAAGTGGTGCCGACAGTCGGTGCGTCTGACAGCGGCACTCAAACAAGACCGTATCGAAATCTGCATCGAAGATGACGGGCCAGGAATTCCGCAGGAGGCCGTGCGCAAAGCCCTGCGATCTGGCGGACGGCTTGACACATCCGTCAGCGGTAGCGGGCTGGGACTGACAATCGCGGTCGACTTGCTTGCAGCTTACGGTGCCCATCTGAATCTGGACCAGTCACGATCCCTTGGCGGGTTAAAATGCCAGATAGTTATCCGCGTTTGACCTAACGGGTCCTCTCAAGTCTTCCAACATATAGGCATACCCAAAAGCGATTTCTCGGGGGCAAACGGTGAGGATGAGCGATAGGTATGGGTCGTTGACCAGATCAAAAAATGGGGCAATAGCCCAGGTTGCGCTAGCTCCCAGGTCTGCATCGAGCCCAATGTGTCAAATGTTGCGTTTTGCACGAACTATCGGAACATGCCGTTCACGCATCCCAAAAACGAAATGGAAGCCCGGTTCTCCATGTCCTATTGCATTGCGCGCGCGGTGCGGGC
>NZ_JBQFWY010000020.1:0-21820 GCF_056540565.1 Ruegeria sp. AM9 | reverse complement strand
TTCGGCCGCAGCAGACGACGCAAGCAACGCCCCCACCACTATTGCTGCAAACTTACAAGTCGTGTGTTCCATGATTTCCTCTGTTGGGTTGCAAATACCGGATTTTGCCAATTTCTTTTTATAGACAGGCCGATCACAAATGAGATGGCCGCCTTGGTTGGCTGGTTACCGGAATTTTTGTATTTCACTTGCGCAATAGTCGCCGCGAACCAAACTCTGACTGGAATATGATCCGCACGTACATTCGGAACTTCAGCTTCTGAACCCGAATTGGCGTGCCGCGAGTCCATATGGCTTCCAAGTGCCTGATATTGCGTAAGATCGTGTATCCTGACGCTTTTGGCATCAGAATATTTGCTAATCAAAGCCGAGATATTATTCGTCCATATATCCCCTCTCGTTACGGTAAACTTTCATGCGGATTTCTGTGCCCGGCTCTGCAAGTGGCAAGCTCGTTACAGCGCGGCCTTGAACAAGGTGGTCAGGTTGGCTTCGGTCAATTCGATCGGGTTGCCACCGCAGGACGGGTCAATGATCGCGCCCTGGACCAGTTCAGGGATCGACGCCTCGGTCACGCCCAGATCGGACAGTTTGCGTGGGATGCCCAGAGAGTCGTTGAACTCCTGCACAAAGGCGCTGAAGCCGTCAAAGCCACCATTGACGTTCAGATATGCGGCCGCGGATTGAAAACGGTCTGCGATGGCAGGCGCGTTGAACTCCAGCACCGCAGGCATACAGACCGCGTTGGTGGTGCCATGGTGAGTATTGAACACCGCGCCTACCGGATGGCTCATAGCGTGGATCGCACCGAGGCCTTTCTGGAAGGCTGTCGCGCCCATCGCCGCCGCGCTCATCATCTGGGCGCGGGCCTCGATATCGGAACCGTCGGCATAGGCGCGTGGCAGGTATTCCATCACCAGACGCATCCCCTCCAGTGCGATACCCTGGCTCATCGGGTGGTAATGCGGGCTCGAGAACGCCTCGACGCAGTGCGCGAAGGCATCCAGCCCCGTGCCCGCAGTGATGAACCTGGGCATCCCCACGGTCAGTTCCGGATCGCAGATCACCACGGTCGGCAGCACCTTGGGATGGAAGATGATCTTCTTGGCGTGCGTCTCGGAATTGGTGATGACACTGGCGCGGCCCACCTCGGACCCCGTCCCCGCCGTCGTCGGCACCGCAACGATCGGAGCGATGGCATCGGCATCCGCTCGGGTCCACCAGTCGCCGATATCCTCAAAATCCCAGACAGGCCGCGTCTGACCGGCCATGAAGGCAACCATCTTGCCCAGATCCAGACCCGAGCCGCCACCAAACGCGATCACCCCATCGTGGCCGCCTGCCTTATAGGCCGCAACACCCGCATCGAGGTTCTTTTCATTCGGGTTCGGATCCACGTCGCTGAACAATCCGCGACCCATCCCTGCAGCTTCCAGGATATCCAGCGTCGACGAGGTGACCGGTAGATCGGCCAGCCCCTTGTCGGTCACCAGCAGAGGGCGCTTCATGCCGGCCGTCGCGCAGGCCTCAGGCAGTTCCGTGATCCGGCCAGCGCCGAATTTGATTGCGGTCGGGTAGGACCAGTTTCCAACAAGGCTCATGATGTCACCTTTTTCAGATGGTAGGATTTGGGACGTGTGAGATTGTGATAGCCGATCACGGACAAGCCACCCCCACGCCCGGTATTCTTGCAACCGGTCCAGCACAGGCCCGGATCCAGATAGTCGGCCCGGTTCATGAACACGGTGCCGGTTTCGACCTGGTCGCCGACCCGCGCCGCACGATCCAGATCGCGGGTCCAGAGGCTGGCGGTCAGGCCGAACTCACTATCGTTCATCAGCGCGATCGCCTCGTCATCCGAGGACACTTTCATGATGCCCACGACCGGGCCAAAGCTTTCGTCCCGCATCACGCGCATATCGTGGGTGACATTGGTCAGGATTTGTGGGGTCAGGTAGGCACCACCGTCATCTTCGGGGAATGCATCGATATGGGCGGCGGCCCCGGCTGCGACAGCCTCGGCAATCTGCGCCCGAACCTCGTCGGCGAACCGCACGCTGGCCATCGGACCGATCGTCGTCTCAGCGTCCAGTGGATTGCCCAGCTTATAGCCTTTCACGATCTCCACCGCCTTGGCGACGAAATCATCATAGAGGCTTTCATGCACGTAAATCCGCTCGATCCCGCAGCAGCACTGGCCCGCGTTGAACATAGCCCCGTCGATCAGAGTATCCACGGCGGCATCCAGATCAGCGTCGTCCATCACATAGCCGGGGTCCTTACCGCCCAGCTCAGTCCCGACACCAGTAAAGGTACCTGCCGCTGCTTTCTCCATCGCCTGCCCGCCACCGACCGAACCGGTGAAGTTCACGAAGTCGAACGCATTGCCTGCGATCAAGTCATTGGTCACATCATGGCTTAGGAACACGTTCTGGAACACGTCCTCCGGCACCCCCGCAGAATGGAACACCTGCGCCATCCGCTCACCCACCAGCAGGGTCTGTGTGGCGTGTTTCAGGATCACGGTATTCCCCGCAATCAGCGCCGGGGCTACCGTGTTGATCGCCGTCATATACGGATAGTTCCAGGGCGCCACCACAAACACCACCCCATGCGGAATGCGCTTGATGTAACGTTTGAAGGTCTCATCCTCGCCGACTTCGATATCGGCAAGTGACGTCTCGGCAATCTGCGCCATATGGCTGGCGCGCTCGTTGAACCCGCCGAACTCCCCACCATAACGAACGGGACGCCCCATCATATGCGCCAGTTCGGGAACGATCTCGTCATTCATCGCACCGACGGCCGCCACGCCCGCCATCACAAGATCAATGCGCTCCTGCAACGGCCGCGCCGCCCAAGCTGTCTGCGCCGCCCGCGCCCGCGCCGCTGCCTCAAACGCTGCCTCACGCGACAGAACCGCACGTTCCGCAAAAACCGACCCATCAATCGGCGAGACACATTTCAACATCTGCCCCATAGTCACTCCATTTCCGAAAGAAACAGGATCCCCTGCTTCATCTGTCCTTAAATATCCCGGGGAGCGCGAGGGGCTGGCCCCTCGCTCCTGCCCTCTACGCCCGCTCGAACCCGCGGGCAATTTCCCAATCGGTCACCACGCGCTCGAACTCTTCGATTTCCACTTCAGCAGCACGGGCATAGTGATCCACCACATCATCCCCCATGGCCGCGCGCAGCATGGCTGACCCATGCAGCGCATCCCGCGCAGCGCGCAGGTTGCCCGGGATCATCCCGGTCTCGCCCTGATAAACATCGCCGGTGGTCGGAGGCTGCAAGTCCAACCCCTCTTCAATCCCTGCAATCCCTGCAGCCAGCATCCCTGCCATCGCCAGATAGGGGTTCATGTCCGAGCCCGGAATCCGGCACTCAACCCGCACCGCCTTGGTGCCGTCACCGCACAGCCGGAAGCCTGCGGTGCGGTTATCCACTGACCAGATGATCCGCGTCGGCGCAAAGGTCCCTTTCATGAAGCGTTTGTAGCTGTTGATATAAGGCGCCATGAAATAGGTGTAATCGGCAGCGTATTTCAGCAGACCGGCCATATAGGCTTTCATCAGCGCCGACATGCCCAGCTCATCACCTTTGTCGTAAAACGCAGGCTGCCCATCTGCCCAAAGCGACTGATGGACATGAGACGAACTGCCGACCTTCTCATGATGCCATTTCGGCAGGAAGGTCGCCGCGTGCCCGTGCTGCCAGGCGATCTCTTTCACCGCGTTCTTGGCGATCGAGTGATATTCGGCCGTCTCCATCGCAGGCGCGTATTTGATGTTCAGCTCTTCCTGCCCGGTCTCTGCCTCGCCTTTCGTGTTTTCAACCGGAATGCCCGCATCCCACAGATGGTTGCGGATCGGGCGCATCACATGTTCTTCCTTGGTGGTCTGCAGGATGTGATAATCCTCGTTATAGCCCGAGATCGGCTCGAGATCGCGGAACCCTTCCTTGCGGATCGCATCAAAGCTCTTCTCGAACAGGAAGAACTCCAGCTCGGTGGCGCACATGGCGTCATAGCCCATCGCCTTCAGGCGGTTGACCTGTTTCTTCAGGATCGAACGCGGCGCATGGGGCACTTCTTCATGCGTATGGTGATCCAGCACATCGCACATCACCATTGCCGTACCTTCCAGCCACGGCACCGGGCGCAGCGTGCTCAGGTCCGGCTTCATCACGTAATCGCCATAGCCCCGTTCCCAACTGGTCGAGGCATAGCCGTCCGGCGTGCCCATCTCAAGATCGGTGGCCAGCAAGTAGTTGCAGCAATGGGTCTCTTCCCACGCGCCTGCCACGAAATGACCCGCATGGAACCGTTTGCCCATCAACCGCCCCTGCATATCGACCATGCAGACCAAAACGGTGTCGATCTCTCCGGCAGTAACCTGGGTCGCAAGATGTTCGAATGTTAAAGGTGCCGTCACGTTGCACTCTCCTTGATCGGGATGTCTTTCAAAGCCGGTTCCAGCAGCGTCAGGATGTCCCGCGCCATATCGGCAATCTGCGTGTCAGTGCGCATCAGATCGTTGCGCACTTCGATCATCACATTCGCCAGCCCGCGGCTGAGCGCATGTAGTTTCAACGAATGGGTCACCCCATCCGCCGGCCCATAGGGTTCGTTTCGTTCCACGCGCCGGTGCGGGATGCCCCCGGCGCGGCTGAGCATCGCATCGACCAGACGGCTATCGTCGTCATGCAGCAGGCCCAGTTCGACACTGCGCGGCTGGCCATAGAAGACCGGCGTGAAGGAATGCACCGTCACCACCACCGTGTCGGGTCCGCGTTTGTCCAGTTCAGTGGCCACGGCAGCGCAAAACGGGCGGTAGACCGCATCCGTGCGCTCGTCGCGCTGCAACTGCGTCAGCCCAACATTGCCCGGCACCTCGATCAGCTCGGATTTTTCGGGCATGGCGCTGGCCGCTTCGGGCGGACGGTTGCAGTCATAGACAAGGCGCGACACGGTCGCGGTCACAGCCGTGGCATCCAACGCCTGCGACAGGGTCCGCGTCAACGCGAGTGCGCCGGGATCCCAGGCGGCATGGCTGTCGCGGTCGGCATCAGACAGGCCGAGGCCGTTATACTCCGCCGGAATCCTGTTGCTGGCATGTTCGCACAGCAGCAGGGCGCGCCCTTTACCGCCGGGGTTGATGATTTCAACTGGCTTGGTTTCCATGTGCTCTCCCGTTAGCCCAGCTGCCCTGCGTGCAGCACATCCAGCAACTCGGCATGAAGCGCGGGCGTCGCCGCCGAAATGACAGCCCCGTCCGACTCGAGCGTCAGGGCGTTGCCCTCCCAGTCTGTCATCACCCCTCCGGCCGCTTCGATCAGCGGTGACAGGGCGAGGTAGTCATAGGGTTGCAGATCGTAATCCACCACCGCGTCCACATGGCCGGCGGCCAACAGGGCATGGGGATAGCAATCATAGGCAAATCGCCGTGTCTGCCCCGCCTGCATAAGGCGGTTGAACACATCCGGGTGGTCTCGATAGATCTTGTCGCCCTCATTCACGAACAGGATCGCCTGATCCAGCCGCGTCTGGTCCGAAACGTGGATCGGCTGGTCGTTTAGCGTTGCCCCCTTGCCAACGACACCCAAAAAGGTCTCGTCCAGAGCGGGCATCCCGACAACACCCAACTCGGCCTGGCCCTCGCTCAGATGCGCCAGAAGGAAGCCGAACAGGGGGTGCCCGGACAGGAATGACCGGGTGCCATCAATGGGATCGATGACCCACATATGGCGCCCGTCGCCCATATCCTTGCCTTCTTCCTCCCCGAACAGACCGTGATCGGGGAAGTGCTGTTTCAGATAGGCGCGCACCTCGGCTTCGACCTGTTTGTCGGCCTGTGTGACCGGGCTTTCGTCGGGCTTGAACTCGATCCCCAGCCGCCCGCGGAAATACCGCATCGCCGCGTCCGAGGCCACTTTCGCAACCGCCTTCGCGTGGTCTTCCAATATGTTGATGTTCAACATCAATCGATCCTTACGCCTTGATGCGTTCCATCTTGGGGTCGTAGAGCGGCTGCAATGTCACGTCACAGGGCACCCGCTCGGTCGCGACCTCAAGCTCATAACTGCCAGAGGTCACGTAATCGGCATCAACCCCGTCCGCATCGCGAATGTAACCATAACCGATTGATTTGTTCACAGTATAGCCATAACCGCCCGAGGTCAGCCAGCCCACGCGTTTGCCGTCGCGATAAATAGTTTCGCGCCCTTGCAGCACGATATCCGGGTCGACGGTAAAGCAGGCCAGCATCTTGGCGACACCCTCGGCCTTTTGCTTCTCGGCTGCGGCGCGGCCCTTGAAGTCGATGTTCTTGCGCAGCTTCACGGCCCAGCCCAGCCCGCTTTCGAACGGGGTGTGGTCGGGTCCGATATCCGACCCCCAGGCGCGATAGCCCTTTTCAAGCCGCAGCGATTCAATCGAGCGATAGCCCGCATTGACCAGCCCATGCGGTTCGCCTGCCTCTTTGAGCGCATCATAGACGGTTTGGGCATATTCCACCGGCAGGTGCAGTTCCCAGCCCAGTTCACCCACATAGGTCACGCGCAGCGCTTTGACCGGGCAACCGGCGATGCCGATGGTGCGGATCGTGCCGAATTTGAACCCGTCATTCGACACGTCATCGCGTGTCACCGCCGCCAGGATATCTCGCGCCTTCGGGCCCATCAGCGACAGAACCGCGTTGGATGAGGTGATATCGAACAGCTGACAGTTCATACCTTCCGGAATGTTCCGGTTGATCCAGTCGAAATCATGGGTGGCGAAGCCGGTACCGGTGACGATGTAGAACTCATCATGCGCCACGCGGCCAACGGTGAGGTCACATTCGATGCCGCCCTTGTCGTTCAGCATCTGGGTATAGACCAGCGCGCCCACCGGCTTGTTCACATCATTGGCGCAAATCCAGCTCATCGCCGCCAGCGCATCGGGTCCTTTCAGCGAAAACTTGGCAAAGGAGGTCTGGTCATACAGCACTGCCGCCTCGCGCGCGGCCTTGTGTTCGCGGCCCACGGCGGCAAACCAGTTCTGGCGGCCAAAGCTGTAAACATCCTTGGCGATCTCGCCCAGAGACGCATCCGCGTACCAGTTCGGACGCTCCCAGCCCAGTTTCTCGCCGAAGCACGCGCCTTGATCCTTGAGCGTGTCATAAAGCGGCGACTTGCGGCAGGGGCGGCCGCTGTCATGTTCCTCATGCGGCCAGGCCATGGTGTAGTGTTTGCCATAGGCCTCGACCGTGCGGGTGCGCACCCAGTCGGTATCGAAATGCGGGCGGCCAAAGCGGCGGATATCGGCAGACCACAGGTCAAACGGCGGCTCGCCATTGTGGACCCATTCGGCCAACGCCATGCCTGCCCCGCCCCCGGCGGCGATACCAAAGGCGTTGAAGCCAGCGCCGACGAAGAAGTTGCTCAGCTCCGGCGCCTCACCGATGATGAAATTGCCGTCGGGGGTGAAGCTTTCCGGCCCGTTGGTCAGGGTCTTGACGCCCGCATTTTCCAACGCCGGAACCCGCCCCAGCGCCAGCTCCATCAACTGCTCGAAATGGTCGAAATTGCTGTCCAACAAGGTATAGTGGAAGCCCTGCGGAATACCTTTGGTGGCCCAGGGGATCGGGTTGGGCTCATACCCGCCCATGACGAGACCGCCAACCTCTTCCTTATAGTAAGTCAGCCGGTCTGGGTCGCGTAGAGTGGGCAGGTTCGAAGGCACATCGAACGGTTCGGTCACCATATACTGATGCTCCATCGGAACCAGCGGCACGTTGACGCCGAACCGGCCCGCAAAGGTGCGCGTCCACTGGCCTGCACAGCAGATCACCTTTTCGCATTCGATCCGGCCATGTTCCGTGATCACAGCGCGGATCTTGCCGTCTTCGATCTCGATATCGGTGACTTTGGTGTCTTCGAAAATCTTCGCCCCGGCCATGCGCGCGCCCTTGGCCAGCGCCTGTGTGATGTCCGACGGGTTCGCCTGACCATCGGTGGGCAGATAGGCAGCCCCGACCACGTCCGAGACATCCATCAGCGGCCACAGCTCCTGCGCTTCGGAGGGCGTCAGCAACTGCATGTCCAGACCAAAAGAATGCGCGGTGGTGGCCTGCCGCTTGACCTCGGTCCAGCGTTCCTGGTTACAGGCCAGGCGCAGACCGCCATTCATCTTCCAGCCGGTGCCAAGCCCGGTTTCTTCCTCGATCTTGTTATACAGATCAACGGAATAGCCCAGCAACTGCGTGATATTCGCGTTCGAACGCAGCTGGCCCACCAGACCCGCCGCATGGAACGTCGTGCCCGAAGTCAGCTTTTTGCGTTCCAGCAGCACCGTATCGGTCCAGCCCAGCTTGGCCAGGTGATAGGCGGTCGAGCACCCGATGATGCCGCCTCCGATAATGACGGCTTTGGCTGTTTTGGGAAGGTCGGTCATATCTGTCCTCAGGTGTTTTTAAAGTCTGTCAGGGCCGCGCGGAACCGCGCGAGGTTCTCGGCCGAGTAGGCCGCATAATCAAAGTCGATCTCCGAGGTGATCTCGGACACCATGCTCCACATTGTTTCGCGCAGGAGCGAGGCGCATTTCATTGCCGTATAGCGGTGGCGCAGATCGTCGGTGACGGGGGTTTCGAAATAGGTTTCCAGCACCCAGTCTTCCTGTTGGGGCGACAGACCGTTGTTCGAAGCCAGCCCGCCCAGATCAAACAGCGGGGAATTGAAACCCGCATAGTCGAAATCGATCAGCCAGAGCCGGTCGCCATCATCCAGAAAGTTACCGCAAAGCAGATCGTTATGGCCAAAGACCATGTCATAAGGCCCGGCCTCGCGTTCCAGCTCGGCCCCTGCGCCGACAAGATCGGGGATCAGCGCCTCATGCGCGCTGCCGCGTTCCGTGAGCGTGGCGGCATAGTCGCGGATGACGTGGAACACCCAGAACACCAGCGACGGGCCGCGCAGATGTTTGGGCACCTCGGTATGGCAGTCTTTCACCAATTGCAGAACGCGCGGCAGCATTTCGGGATTGCGCACGTCCTCTTCGCTGAGCGTCCGGCTTTCGATAAACTCCAGCACCGTCAGGTCGCCCGCCGCATGGACCACCCCCGGGGACAGACCCGCGTCATGGGCGGCCTTGCTGGCGGCCAGTTCGTTGAACCGCATTACCTGATGCAACGGGATGTCATCGCCGACACGCACCACATAAGAGCCTTTGGCGTCCGTCACCTTGTAGTTCACATTGGTGATGCCGCCGGTCAGCGGCTGTGCCGAGATCGCGCCGTCCCAGATGGGCAGGTCCTGAATGCGGGCGAGTAGATCGGATTGGGTCATGTCAGCTCTCCAGTCCAAAGCGAATGCGGGCCTGACGCGCCCCGGCATTGATCAGCCGGTCGGCAATGATGGCGATAAAGGCGATGGACAGACCAGCCACAAGGCCGCGGCCCGTATCCGCCTTGGTCAGCGCGATATAGACCTCCTGCCCCAGATCGCGGGTGCCGACCAGCGCGGTGATCACCAGCATCGAAAGCGCCAGCATGATGGTCTGGTTGATGCCCAGCAGAATTTCAGGCAGGGCCATCGGCAGGCGGATATGGCGCAACAGCTGCGTGCGGGTACAGCCCGAGACCAGCCCGGCCTCAATCAGTTCCTCGCTGACCGACCGCACCCCATGCGCCGCATAGCGCACCGCCGGGGCCAACGCATACAGGACGATGGCGATCAGGGCGGTGAAGTCACCCACGCGGAACAGCATCACAACCGGGATCAGATAGACAAAGCTGGGCAGGGTCTGCAGCGTGTCGATCAGCAGGTTGATGGCCGTCCCGGCGCGTTTGTTCAGCGCCGCCAGCACACCCAGCGGGACCCCGATCAGTGTGGCGAGGATCACCGATGCGCCACACAGATAGACCGTGACCATCGCCTTGGACCACAGGCCCGACACCAGGATCAACGAGGCCATACCGCCGCACAGCAGCGCCAGCCGCCAGCCACCTGCGTGCCAGCCCAGCAGGGTCAGCATCGCGATGGCCCAGGGCCACGGAATGCCCAGCAGCACAGTTTTAATCGGGATCATGAACCAGGTCAGGAAGAAGACCTTGATCGCTTCGAAAAAGTCGAAATAGTTGACGTTCAGATATTTGACGGTGTTGTCCCAGAAGGCACCGGTGGTGATCGTCTGGCTTTCGGGATATTCCAGCAACAGCGGGGAAAACTGCCCCAGCACCCAGGTCACGACCAGCAGGATCAGCACCAGAACCGTGCGGCGATGACGTGCGACCCAGCTGCCGGGGACCTCATGATGCACCTGCCCCATACGCTCGGCAAAGGCCTGGCTCAGCCGGTCGACGGCAATGGCAAGAACGACGATGGCGATACCGGCTTCGAACCCGGCGCCAATGTCCAGACGGCGCAGCGCGGCCAGCACGTCAAAGCCCAGACCCCCGGCCCCGATCATCGAAGCGATGATCACCATGTTCAGGGTCAGCATGATCACCTGATTAACGCCCACCATCAGGCTGTGGCTGGCCGAGGGCACCAGAACGCGCCACATCAGTTGCCGCTGCGTTGTGCCCGCCATGCGGCCGAAATCCAGAATTTCCGAATCCACCGACTTGAGCGCCATCGTGGTGATCCGCACCATCGGCGGGGTGGCATAGATGATCGTTGCAACCAACGCCGAGATCGGACCAAAGCCGAACATGAACAGGATCGGTACCAGATAGGCAAAGATCGGGATCGTCTGCATCAGGTCCAGAACCGGTGAAATCACCTTTTCAAACGTGGGATGCCGATAGGCCAGAATGCCCAGCAACAGCCCGCCGCCCGCACCAATCGGCACCGCAATCAGGACCGAGGCCAGCGTGACCATCGCGCTGTCCCATTGGCCAAAGACGGCCAGATAGATGAAACAGCCCCCCACCAGCGCAGCCAGTGCCCAGTCGCGGCAATACTGACCCAGCGCAATCACGGCGGTGGTTACCACGATCCAGCTGATCGCCGGCAGGATTACCTGCGCGTTGTTGCCTTGCCCTTTGACGAAGCCGTCCGCCAGAAGCGCCAGCACAAAATCATAGGGCTGTTCGATCAGCCAGGCAATGGTCCGGGTCACATCGGTGAACGCGACCGGGCCAATGGCGGCATCCTCGATCAGCCACGTCATCGCCGACGAGATATAGGTCTTGAACGGGATCACCCAGGCCGAGGGGAACTTGGTCAGCCAGCGCGCATCCAGCGCCTTGCCCAGATCGCGGCCATAGTAGCCCAGAACGATTGTGACCAGCACAAGCGCCAGAATGGTGAACTGGCTGCGGCTCAGGCGCGTCATTCCGCATCCCCTTCACCAAACAGCACATGCGCCACGGCCTTGCGATCAATCGCGCCAACGCTCTGGCCATTCTCGTCCACCACCGGCAGGGGCACGTCCGAGGCGATGATCCGTTCCGCCACATCCGAGACGCGGGCGGATTGCGCGATGGGTTCCCCTTCGCCGGCTCCCCCTGCGTTCATAACGCCGCCAACGGTCAGCACCTTCGAGCGTGGAATATGGCGGGTGAATTCGGCCACATAGTCTGTGGCAGGGTGCATCACCAACTCTTCCGGCGTGGCGATCTGAATCACCTCACCATCTTTCATGATGGCAATCCGGTCGGCCAGACGCACGGCCTCTTCGAAATCATGGGTGATGAAAACGATGGTCTTGTGCAGGCGCTCCTGCAAGCGCAGGAATTCGTCCTGCATCTCGCGCCGGATCAGCGGGTCCAGCGCCGAGAACGGTTCATCCAGGAACCACAGGTCCGGTTCGGTCACCAGCGACCGCGCGATACCGACGCGCTGTTGCTGACCACCGGACAATTCGCGCGGGTAATAATCCTCGCGCCCTTTGAGGCCGACCAGTTCCACAACTTCACGCGCCTTGGCGGTGGCCTCGTCCTTCGGGGTGGCCTGAATGGTCAGCGGGAACATGACGTTCTGCAACACGGTCAGATGCGGCAGCAATGCAAAATGCTGGAACACCATGCCCATCTTGTGGCGCCGGATCTCGATCAGCTCTTTCTCGTTGGCGCTGAGCAGATCAACGCCGTCAAACAGCACCTCGCCGCCGGTTGGTTCGATCAGACGCGACAGGCAGCGGACCAGAGTGGACTTGCCCGACCCGGACAGCCCCATGATGATAAATATCTCTCCCTCGGCGATGTCGATATTGGCGTTGCGCACAGCGCCGATGACGCCAGCAGCGCGGATATCGTCGCCGGATGGGTTGGAATTCTGCTGCAGCAGCGCGTCAGCGTTCGGGCCGTAAAGTTTCCAAACATTACGGCAGGACAGTTTGGTCTTGGGTGTCATGAGCGAGGTCCGGTCAGGCGGGTGTAAGGGCCGGAGCGGGATTGAGAGCGGGAGACCGCCCCGGCCATATGCAGATTACTTGGAGATCCAGCCGGACCAACGGTCCTTGTTAGCTTCCATCCAATCCGCAACAACAGTATCGATTTCAATGCCATCCAGATCGGCCCGACCGACCATGGCGCTCATTTCATCGTTGTTGATATTGTAAGCTTCGATGATGTCATACGCACCGGGCCATTTGTCCTGCAGACCGGACCAGGCGGCTTTCCAGATCGGGCCGCGCGGCTTGCCGCAGTCATAAGCCATGTCCGGGTTCACACCGACCGAAGCATCATTGTAGCATTCCGCCGAATAGGGCGGGAATTCCACGAACTCGCCGTCATATTTTGCCGGCGCCCAGTGCGGAACATAGACCCACAGCATGATCGGGTCTTCGCGCTGATAGGCCGATTCCAGCTCGGCAAACAGGGCTGCGTCGGTGCCGGCATGGACAACCTCGAACTCCAGCTCCAGCGCTTCGACACGCTCTTCGTCAAAGCCACCCCAGGTCACCGGGCCGCCCACATAGCGCCCGTTGGGCGACGTTTCGGCGGTTGCAAATTCTTCGGCACAATCCTTCAGAGCTTCCCAATTGGGCAGGCCCGGGCAGCGCTCTTTCATGTAGGACGGATACCACCACTCTTCGATCGCCATAAGGCCGGTTTCACCGACATTGACCACATTGCCCGAGGCCGTCGCCTCATCCAGCGCCTCGCGGCCCGTGGTTTCCCAGATCTCCATCGCCAGGTGCAAGTCACCGGTCTTCAGGCCCGCAAACTGCGCGATATAGTCGGCCTGAACATATTCGACGTTATACCCGGCCTCTTGCAGGATCGAACCCATGATCTTGGTGTTGATCAACTGGCCCGACCAGTCATGCAGCGTCAGCTTGATCGGATCGGACGATTCTGCAGCCAGCGCCGAGGACGCGGCACCCAGGGTGGCGAATGTCAGCGCAAAGAGTTTCTGTTTGTTGTTCATATTACCTTCTCCCTGTCGAGGTTTTGTGAATCATTATTGTTTTTAGAAAGATGAGCACGGTGTGGTGTTTTGTGTCAAGCAAAACCACATAAAGCCACATTAAATATCTATGCCGGCGAGTTAAGCCGCTAAGAATGCAGCTAATGTTGCTTTATATGGGTATTGTGATATCCTTGAATACACCTACAATGCGGTGAAACAGGCACTGGCACATGAACCTCAATACAACCAATCAGCGCGAAGAAGAGATCCTGCGAGAGCTAATCGACGCTGGCGGTTCTTGCCGTGTGAGCGTGCTGGCCAAACAGTTGGGCGTGACACTTGAGACCATCCGGCGCAACGTCCGCAATCTTGAAGAGCGCGAGATTGTGCGCAAGGTTCATGGCGGCGTTCATCTGCTGGAAGAGGTTCTTGAACCAACGCTGAAAACCCGGCTGGACACCCAGACGGATTCGAAAGGCAAACTGGCCCGCGCGGTTGCCAAAATCATCAGTGACGGAGATTCCCTGTTCCTCGATATCGGCTCGACCACCGCTTATGTCGCCACTGCCCTGAAGGATCACCAAGACCTGTTTGTTGTGACCAATTCGGTCTTTGTGGCGCATACGCTGGCATCGCGGAACAACAACAAAGTGTTCATGGCCGGGGGTGAGCTGCGACCGCATGATGGCGGAGCGTTCGGGATCGAAGCGCAAGAGCTTGTCAAACGCCTGAACGTCCGCTTTGCGATCCTCTCGGTCGGCGCGGTCAATGCCGAAATGGGGTTCATGTTGCACGACTTGCAAGAGGCCAATCTGGCGCGCCTTGCCATAGACAACGCCCAGATCCGCGTGGTGGTGGCCGACGGTGAAAAACTGGGCAAGCGCGCGCCGGTGACGTTGGATGCGCTTGGTAAGATCGATGTTCTGTTCACCGATGCCCAACCGGATGCGGCAATTTCCGAGATGCTGTCAAAGAACGAAATTGACCTCGTCTGCGTGGACTGAACGCAGCAGGCAAAACCTATATCTGCGCTAACTGACCAGCGCTCTGTGCAGCCTTCACCGTGCCATCGCTAGGATCACGATCCCGACCGCCACGGCAATCGCCGCGGCAAGCCTGTTGGATTTTGGTCCTTCACCAAACCACATAACACCGATTAGCGCGGCAAAGATAACGGAACTCTCGCGGAGCGCAGACACCACACCCAAAGGCGCAATCGTTTTGGCATAAAGTACAAGCCCATAAGCAAGGCCGGAAATAACGCCGCCAGCCAGACCAGCCCAGACATAGCGTTTGGGCAAGGCCACAGCTCGTTGCCAGCGTGTCGTAAAGATAAAGATGGCGACAAATATTTCGGCAACAAACAGTGACGCAATGTACCCCAGCGTGTTCTCGGATAGCCTTATGCCTATTCCATCGACAATTGAGTAGGACGCAATCATCAGGCCCGTGCCGAACGCCGCCGCGATTGCGATCCAATTGGTGTGTTTACCCAACCCGGCAAGAGCCAGAAACCCGATACCTAACGAGATGCAGATAATTCCGATCCACGCCTCTGGGGAAAGGAACTCTCGTGCAAAGTAAATAGCTCCGAGCGCGACCAGGATTGGCGTTATTCCACGAGAGATCGGATATACAACCGAAAGGTCCCCATGCTTGTACGCAGCGTTCAGAAACCAGTAATACCCCCAGTGGATCACAGTCGAGCCGACGATGAAGGGAAACGCCGCCCAAACCGGCAAGCCCAGGAAAGGCAATGCAAACAGTGCCGGCACCGCATGGCCGAGCGACACCAGCCCCAGAACGATGGCCTTGTCGGGTGCGCCTTTTACAATCGCGTTCCAGCTGGCATGAAGCAATGCCGCCGTCAGAACAATCAGCGCGATAGAAAGCGTCAAATCTGAGCTCTGATCGCCGCTATGACAATATCCAGCGCACGATCCAGATCGTCCCGCGAAATGGTCAGCGGCGGAGACAGCGTCAGAACGC
This sequence comes from Ruegeria sp. AM9, assembly GCF_056540565.1. NCBI lineage: Bacteria > Pseudomonadati > Pseudomonadota > Alphaproteobacteria > Rhodobacterales > Roseobacteraceae > Ruegeria > Ruegeria sp. AM9. The sequence continues at coordinate 6,490 of NZ_JBQFWY010000020.1, read as the reverse complement.
ACCCCTGACTGATCTTGAAGCTCACCCCGCCATTCAGGCACTCGTAATAGATGCGCTCGGCACATGCATTGTCGGCCTCGCGCGTGCTGCGGCTTTTGACGATTTCAACCCCGAACATCAAGCCGCGCCCGCGGATATCCCCCACGATTTCGACCTGCGCCAGCTCGCTTTCCAGTCGCCCCATGGCGTGGGCACCCAGCTCAGCGGATCGGTCGACAAGGCCTTCGTCCTCGATGATCTGGATCGTGGTCAGCGCAGCGCGCGCGGTCACGGGGTTCTTTTCGTGGGTGTAATGCCCGATGGCGAAGTCTCCGCACACGTCCAGATCGCGACGCGCAACGCAGGCGGCGATAGGCAGGATGCCACCGCCCAAAGCTTTGCCCAAGGTCACGATGTCGGGCACGATCTCATCATGCTCAAAGGCAAACATCTTGCCGGTCTTGCCCAGGCCGGTAGGGATCTCATCCATGATCAGCAGCGCGCCGTGCCGGTTGCAGGCCTCGCGCACCGATTTCCAGAACCCCGCCGGGGGCACATAAGGCACCGCCCGCATGGGCTCCGCGATTACGGCGGCCACGTCGCCCTCGCGTTCCAGCGCATACTCGACCATTTTGGCACAGGCCAGACCGCAGGTCTCGGGGCTTGCGTGGTTATAGGGGCAGCGATAGCAGGCGAAGGGCGCGACATGCTCGGCCCCCGGCATCAAGGGTCCGGCGATATGGCTGCGGAATGTGGCCTCGCCGCCAACCGAGGCCGCACCGAACCCGGCCCCGTGAAACGCATCCCAGAAACTGACGGTCTTGAACCGGCCCGTCGCCGCGCGGGCAATTTTCAGCGCCACTTCGTTGGCGTCGGACCCGCCGGTGGTGAAAAGTGTCTTGCCCAGATCACCGGGTGCAATCTCTGCCAGCTTTTCAGCAAGTTCCACCGCCGGATCATTGGTGAAGCGGCGCGGTGCAAAGGGCAAATCATCCAGCTGGGCCTTGATCGCCTCGACCAGCCGGGGGTGGCCATAGCCGATATGATGGACCGAGTTGCCATGGAAATCCATGTAGCGGCGGCCGTCCATATCCTCGATCCAGATGCCATCGGCCTTGGCGATCGTACTGACGCAGGGGCTGGACAGGCTTTGATGCAGAAACGCATCTGAATCCCGTTTCAGCAACGGCGCAGACCGTGGACCAATCGAAGACTTCAACCACGATTTGCGCGCATCCGAAGTGTTGGATTCGCCTTCGGTGTGGGTAATGCTGACGGACATATGATCCTCGATTCTGGCTTGCGTCTGCTGAAATCAAAAGCGCGAGGCCCCAGTTTTGGAGCCCCGCGAGTTGGGGAGGAATTTAGGTTCTCTTATGTCCTCACCTTGGCCACGGCAGTGAATATGTCTTGACGTTGGTGAAGAATTTGATGGCTTCGATGACGCCTTCCTTGACGCCGTTGCCCGAGTCCTTGATGCCGCCGAAGGGGGACATTTCGATGCGGTATCCGGGTTGTTCCCAGATGTTGCAGGTGCCCACGTTCAGCCCGTTGACATAGGCGATGGCGCGGTTCAGGTCGTTGGTGCAGACACCCGAGCTGAGGCCGAACTCGGTGGAGTTCGAGATCGCCATGACCTCTTCGTCATTGTCCGGCACGCGGACGATGGGGATGATGGGGCCGAAGGTTTCCTCCATCACCAGTTCGCTGTCATGGGGGACCTTGTCGACCACGATGGGCGGCAGCAGCGCGCCCTGACGGCCGGGGTGATAGAGGATCTCGGCCCCTTCCTTCTCGGCCTGATAGACGCGGTTCTCGAAGATTTCCGCGGCCTTGTCGTGGATCACGCAGCCCAATTCGGTCTCGGGGTCCTGCGGGTCGCCGAACTTGATCTTCTTGGCCTTCTCCAGCACCAGCGGCACAAACTTGTCGGCCACGCTGTTCTGCACCAGAATGCGCTTGATCGCGGTGCAGCGCTGGCCCGAGTTGCCGGTGGCACCGGCCACGGCAATGGTGGCCGCCTTGTCCAGATCGGCGTCGGAAAGGTCGTTCAGAACGATCAGCGGGTCATTGCCGCCCAGTTCCAGCGCCTGACGTTTATAGACCGCCTTGGCCGCAATCATCTTGCCCACCGGCACACCGCCGGTGAAGGTGATGATGTCGATGTTCTCATTGACGATCATCTCTTCGCCGATGTCCTGCGGCCAGCCGGTGACCACCTGGAACATCTCGGGCGGCAGGCCCGCCTCATAGAGGATATCCGCCAGGGTCAGCGCCGTCAGCGGCGTCAGCTCGGTCGGCTTGCAGACCATGCAGTTGTTCGACGCAATCGACGGCGCGATCTTGTGGCTGACCATGTTCAGCGGGTGGTTGAAGGGCGTGATCGCGCTGATCGCGCCCACCGGTTCGCGCATGGTGAAAATCTTGCGGTCCTTGCCATTGTGGGTCAGATCGCAGGAAAAGATCTCGCCATCATCCTTCAGCGCCTCGGCGGCGGCGAATTGATACACATCCTGCGCGCGCTTGGTCTCGTAGATCGCGTGCTGGTGGCAGATGCCCAGCTCCAGCACCAGCCATTTGGCCAGGTATTCGCGGCGCTCGCCGATCAGCTCTCCGGCACGTTGCAGAATCTGGCTGCGCTCGTACCGGGTCAGCTTGGGCTTGTAGGCCGCTGCGATTTCAAAAGCCTTGCGGGCGTGCTCGGCCTTGCCCGCGGGGACATGGCCGATCACTTCGTTGGTGTAGGGATAGAGAACCGGCACCGTGTCGTCGGTAAAGACGATCTCGCCGCCGATGCGCATCCCCTCGTTTCTGATCTCAGTCATCGCCTGATCTTTCATAGCTTACTGCGCCGCAGCTGTAGTGGCGTAGAAAAACGCATCAAAGTTGCGCAGATCGGGCGCGTTGCCCAGATCGATCACGCGGTTGACGATAAAGGGCACTTCCTGCTCTGTCAGCCCACCATGGCTGCGCAGCGGCTCGCCCAGGGCGGCCAGATCATGACGATCCTCAGAGGTGCCGATGGTCATCTCGCCGGTGCAGACCATGGTCAGGTCACCGATGCGGTCGGCGGGCAGCTCGTATTTGGCAACCGCCTCTTCCTTGGTCAGCACTTCCAGCATCTCGGGCAGGGCTGCAACCTTGGCCTTGACCTCATCGCGGTCGGCGCCTTCGGGCAGGTAAACCGTGGCGAACGAGCCAAGCGCGCCGTGGTGGACCACGTAAGGATCGGTGATCGGCAGGATCACACGGGCCTTGCCCTCACCCAGCCACTCGTCAAACACGTCCTGCATGTAGATCACCGACGGCTCTTTCGAGGTCGGCTCGTGCTTGGCCTTCATGCCGTGGTCGGCGGTGACGACGATGGCCGCGCCCATCTCGTCCAGCTGTGCCAAGTATTTGTCGAACATGGCGTAGAAATCCAGCGCGCCCTGCTCTTCGGGGGCGAACTTGTGCTGCACATAGTCGGTGGTCGACAGGTACATCACGTCCGGGCGCATCTCTTTCAGCAGCTTCACACCGGCGGCAAAGACAAATTCCGACAGCTCGGCAGAGTACACTTCCGGAACCGGCATGCCCAGCCAGGCGCTGGCATTGTCGATGCCATGCTCGGCCTTGGTGGTTTCGCCCGAACGTTCAGCCGAGAAGGCAACTGCGCGGTCGTCGTCGAACTTCAGGCCTGCACCCAGCAACGCCCGCAGCTTGTCCTTGGCGGTGACCATGGCGACGCGATAGCCCGCCTCGTAGAATTGCGAGAAGATGGTCGGCGCGCGCAGGAAGCGCACATCGTTCATCATCACCTCTTCGCCGGTTTCCGGGTCATAGAGGAAGTTGCCGCAGATGCCATGCACGATCGGCGGACGACCGGTGGCAATCGACAGGTTGTTGGGGTTGGTGAAGGACGGGATCACCGAATGCGCCAGACGGTCGGTGCCGGTCTCGCGGATGCGCTTGAGCGTCGGCATCAGGCCCTTGGCGATGGCCACTTCCAGATATTCCGGCTCGCAGCCGTCCAGGCAGATGGCGATTGCCGGAACCTTGGGGGCAGGATAGACGCGTTCGTTCGCGGTCACGGGGGTTTGGATGGTCATTTGGGGGTATCCTCTATCTTTTATGCGGCCAGTTTGGCGCGTTCTTCCAGTGCAAGGGCCGGAGGTGCCGCGCTTGCGACCCCCATCTCGGCCAGGCTGTCTTTTGCGGCGGCCACAACCTGCCGCATCACATGCTCATCCATCTGCCCGATGCAGCCGACGCGGAAACTGTCCACAACCGTCAGCTTGCCCGGATAGATGATAAAGCCCTTGTCCTTCATCAGATCGTAAAAGCGGTCAAACACGAACTTCTCGTCCGCAGGGCAGAAAAACGTCACGATGATCGGGCTCAGCCAGCGGTTCTGCAGCAGCGTCTCGAAGCCAAGCTCGCGCATGCCTGCAACCATCACATCGCGGTTGCGGGTATAGCGTGCGCCGCGTCCCGCAACACCGCCCTCGGCCTCATGCGCCTTGAGCGCTTCAAGGAAGGCCGCAACCACGTGGGTCGGCGGCGTGAATCGCCACTGGCCGGTCTTTTCCATATGCGCCCATTGCGCATGCACATCCAGCGACAGCGAGTGGCTGTTGCCCTTGGCCGCTTCCAATTCATCCTTGCGGGCGATGATAAAGCCAAAGCCCGGCACGCCCTCGATGCATTTGTTGGCCGAGGACACCATCGCCTCGTACCGGATTTCCGAGGGCTTCAACTCGATCGCGCCAAAGGCGGACATCGAATCGATCAGCAATTTGCGCCCTGCCCCGTAGACGGCTTCGGAAATCTCTTCGACCGGGTTCAGAATGCCCGAGGAGGTCTCGCAATGGATCGCAACCACATGGGTGATCGCAGGGTCATTGGCCAGAATCTCGGCCACTTCCGATCCGCGCGGCGGCAGATAATCGCCCTTGTCCAGCACCAGATGATCGCGCCCCAGGTACTGCAGCGTCTGCGCCGAGCGCTGCCCATACGCCCCGTTCGCCAGCACCAGCGCCTTGCCATCCTTGGGAATGAACGAGGCCAGCATCGCCTCAACCGCAAAGCTGCCCGAGCCCTGCATCGGAACGCAATCAAACGCCTCGGCACCTTCGCCCAGAAGCGCCAGCAACCGGCTGCGCATCTCGCGCGTCATCGCCCGGAAATCATCATCCCAGCTGCCCCAGTCCCGCAGCATCGCTTGTTTCACCGCATAAGAAGTGGTCAGTGGACCCGGCGTCAGCAGATATGCCTCGCCCAGTTTTGGAGGCTCTAAAGCAGTGTTGGGTTGGGTCATTACAAAGGCTCCTGAACAGCGTTTCGAAAATACAATTGCAGGATCGAATTCCATATGTGAAATTGTAAAAATCAATCTAATAATAGGTGCAGCTTATGCATGGAATTTGGGGGAGCCCGCAATGCGACACAGCCAGTTAAAGGCCTTTCACTACGTTGCCAAATACGGCGGATTCTCGCGCGCGGCCGAGGCGCTTTTCCTGACCCAACCCGCCATATCCGAACAGGTCCGCAAGCTGGAACAGGATCATGATCTGCTGTTGTTTTTGCGCGAACGCAAACGCGTGCACCTTACCCCGGAAGGGGAACAGCTTTTCCGCTTCACGAAACAGTATTTCGAAATCGAGGATCAGATCGAAGATTACCTGTCCGAAACCAAAGCGGTGATCGATGGCGAGTTGCGGATCATCGCCGATTCCGCGCACCACCTGACCAGATTCCTCGGTCCGTTTCGAAAAAAATTCCCAGGAGCCCAAATCTCGATGCGCTCCGGCAATACCGAGGAGATTCTTGACGAGCTCAGATCCTACAACGCAGAAATTGGCGTCGTCGGCAGTTTATCACCCGGCAAGGATATGAGCGTTCTGAACCTTGGATCGACCGAGATCGTGGCCTTTGCAGCCCACGGCGTCTTATTGGCGTCCAAATCGACCCTGTCACTCAGGGAACTGGCCGACCTGCCTTTGATATTCAGAGAGCAAGGATCGAAAACGCGTCAGAAACTGGAAGAAGAGGCCAAGAAAAGCGGTGTTGTTCTCAAACCCGCAATTGTTGCCGAAGGGCGGGAAGCGGTTCGGGAACTGGTGGCCTCGGGCGCCGGTGTCGGATTTGTTTCGCAGGCGGAATACAGCCATGATGACCGTCTCAGGCAAATCCGGTTGAAGGACATCCATCTGCACATGGACGAAAGCCTTGTCGCCCTGTCGCAGCGCCGAGAAGTGAAGATCATCCGAGCCTTCATGGACTTTGCACGACAGGTATTGGAGTCCAAAGAAACCCCCGCCGCATAATCGCGGCAGGGGTCCAATCCACTTAAGCGGTCATCTTGCTCTCCATGCTTGGGTTTTTTTGAGGATCCCCTTTGAGGCGATGAGGTGCAGGATGCGGGCTGCGGCGTTGGTGTAGAAGATCATCATTCCCATTGCCGCTGCCGGTGCGATATCGCCTGCATCGTCCATGTTCAGCACCGCGATCGAGGCCAGTGTTGTTTTCG
>NZ_JBQFWY010000019.1:0-22760 GCF_056540565.1 Ruegeria sp. AM9 | reverse complement strand
TGAAAATGCCGGTGACCTCTACGCCCAGTCGCAAGGCATCGCAGACCTGAGTTCGCTTGCAGCCCTCACACCGTTGTTTCGATGACATCACCTGGCTTGCAAGTATTCATTCCACCGCAGGTTAGAGGTTAACTGGCAGTTGGGGATGAAGCGGGAAACCGATCTCGCGTTCCCGAAGTCATGGTTTTGAAAGGCAGAAAGGTCATGAGAACGCCCGTGAAACACCAGCGATGACCGTCGTTCTGACCTTCGTAGTTGGCCTTGCTGGCGTGGCCGGGTTTCATGTTCTGCATCTGCCATTGCCCTGGTTGCTGGGTCCCATCTTTGCCTGTCTCACAGCCGCAGCGTTCGGGATGCGGCTGCGCGGGATCGCGGTTGTGAACAAAACCATGCGGACCATTCTGGGGGTTGCGGTTGGTGCAACCCTGACACCCTCGGTTCTGGCGAGTTTCCCATCCATGTGGTCCACATTGGCGATGATTCCGGTCAGCGTGATTTTGATCGGAGTGATCGGGGTACCCTATTTCCGGCGGGTCTGGGGCTATGACATGCCGACAGCTTATTATGCCGCGATGCCCGGCGGGCTTCAGGACATGCTGGTTTTCGGTGAAGAGGCTGGTGGCAACGTGCGGACCTTGTCCCTGATTCACGCAACCCGGGTTCTGCTGATCGTGACGGCTCTGCCGTTCATTCTTGAGATCATCTGGGATGTCGACCTCAGCAACCCACCCGGTGCACCCGCTGCGTCGATCCCGCCGCAGGAATTGCTGATCATGCTTTTCTGCGCCATTGCGGGCTGGCGCATCGCGGAACGGGTCGGGCTATTTGGCGCCTCAATTCTGGGTCCGATGATTGCGGCAGCGATTGCGGCCCTGACCGGGTTGCTGCATTTTCGCCCACCTGCCGAGGCAATCTGGCTGGCGCAGTTCTTCATCGGTCTGACCGTGGGTGCAAAATACTCGGGCGTGACGCGCGCCGAAGTTCAGCGTGACCTTGTGGCCGGGGCGGGTTTCTGCGTGGTCCTGATCGCATTGACCTTCGGATTGGTCGAGTTCGCGATTATCTTTGACCTCGCACCCGGCCGCGAGGCCTTGCTGGCCTTCGCACCGGGCGGTCAGGCCGAGATGGCAGTGCTGGCGTTGATTGTCGGTGCAGATGTAGCCTTCGTGGTCGCCCACCACGTGTTTCGTATGGTCCTTGTCATCCTCGGCGCGCCAATCGTGATGCGGCTGATTGATAGGTTTCATTGATCTGCAGCACCTGCCGAACGCAAAACCCTCATAGACAGGCGAGTACGTTTGCCGTTATTCAAACAAATATGCTTCGCTGAATAGGATGCTGCATCAGGTCCAACGGCAGAACGGTGCCTAACCAGGCTAACCCACTTTCGTTTTCGTGCGCTCTCAATGCATTTCAAACGGCAATCATCTTCGCTCTACCAGATAGCCGGCTGCAATCGCAGCATTGGTTGCCGACGCTCAATGACCGGTCTGGGCCGTCTGTGCTCAGGCTCAGCGAGGACACTGATCGGATGCTGCACAGTCGCCGAAGCCCGGAAAGAGCCCCAAAGCGAATGCTCCTTTTCTCGCGGCAAAGACAAGCAGGGCCGCGCCGGTGCATCGAGTTGTTTAATTCGCGGGGCTGACCGCGTGCAGTCGCCAAGTGTTTGGGACGCCTTTCAACTCGTGTTCACCGCAGTCTTGAAACTGGAACGGTGCACCAAGCATCAGTTGGCGGGTAAGATCGGAAGCCAGAACTTGTCCGTCCTTGGCTTGGCCCATCACGCGCGCGGCCACGACTACGCCAAGACCACTGATATCGTCGCCACGAATTTCAATCTCACCAGTATGCGCGCCGAAGCGTGCGTTTAAGTCAATTGCAGACAAGGCTTCTCGCACAGATCCAGCGCAGGCGAGCGCGCTGGTCGGGGAGTTGAACGTCGCCAGCACACCATCGCCGGTGAATTTCACAAGATGGCCGCCATGGCGGGAGATCTGGTTTGCGCAGATATCGTCGTGGCGGTTCATCAGGTCGCGCCAACTGTCATCACCGATCCGGGCTTGTTGCGAGGTGGAATCGACCAGATCTGAGAAAAGGACAGTGGCAAGGGTGCGTGTGGGTTGGTTCGTCACCGGGGCCGCGCCGGTTACGAACTCAATGATCGCGGCCGCATAGCTTTCCACATCACCTTCCCACGGCACATGCTCGTGGCCCGGTACGGTTTTGTATTCAGTCGAGGGCATCAAACGCAGAAAATCCCGGGCACAATCTGCCCCGTTCGCTTCTTCGGTTTCGCGATGAATGACCAATGTGGATTGGGAAATAGAAGGCAGCAATTCCCGGATATCGATCCACGCTGCCAATTCAAACAGGTTGGCAACTGTGATGGGAGTCGCGCTCATCCGTTGAAAATGCGCCCAGGCTTCCTGAGCCTCGGCATCGTCCTGACTTGGGCCGAATTCAGAAAATGGGTGAGGTTTGTAGGGCTTCCCCCAGTTTTCGCGAAACTGGGTCAATGCAATTTCAAGGCTTTCAGGTGTCAGATAGCCACGAGTTAAACGGCCTTGAGCGTACCCGCCGCAAAGGGCCAGGCGTTCAACGCGCTCGGGGCGCATCGCGGCATAGACACAGGCAAGTGAAGCACCTTCGGAGAAAGCAATGATCGTGGCTGAGGCCATGCCGGTGGCATCCATCACCGATTCAATATCCATCATGCGCTCTTCAAGGGTTGGTGTTCCCTGAATGCGGTCGGACATACCGTTTCCGCGCTTATCGAAAGTAACCAGCCTTCCAACCGAGCCGAGAGTCGTCATCCACTGCAGATAGCCCGGATGCTCCATAGACGCTTCCAGATGCGAGATCATGCCGGGGACCAACACGAGATCGCGCGGTCCATCGCCCCAAACCTGATAGGCGATGGAGAGGCCGTCGCTTTCGGTAAAAAGGGTCTCCACGTTGGCAGTCATGCTCCCCCCCCCCCCGTAGTTCTCCGGCCTATCCGCCGCCCGCAAGTTCACTACGGATCGCAGCGAAGCTGACGCGCAACCATATTGAGTTCCGAATGGGCTATAGGTCAACAATCTCTTTGGTTGAGCGCAACTGCGGCAACAGTGCGTGGGTCGATCCCGGATATTCTCAAATGCTTTGCACGCAACTACTGGCGCGGTGGATATCCGTGCAGTCGATTAACGGCGAGCTGTCCATCGACATATCCCTGGACCCGTCCAAGCGCGGGATCAGCGAGATGCTGATTTCGTCGCCAAGCTGCTCAAAAACTCTGCTGATTCCAACCTTAGGGGCAATGCGTTTGACCGACTCACCGATACAGTTGGGGATGTGCCCAAAAAAAGGATAGAACCAGCATCCTGCCTTAAGGACACCTGCAAGGTGTCTAGGAAAGTTCCTGCTCAGGTAGACGAATGCTGTATTCAATTTCATCAAAACTATTGAATGAAAGATCCCAGGTTGCTCCTGGCCACAATAATTCCAGTTGTTTTTTTGCTGGCCGGTAAACTGCTGTGTAAAGCGTTCCGAAACCCGATTTGAAAGCGGTTGAATACAATGGAGGGCGCAAGAACGCTTCGATGAACCGTTTCTCGCTTTCGGGGTGTTGGTTCAGGCGGTTCAGCAGGAAGCGTTCGCGTTCGACGGTCGCTGTGAACCGCGCGTGCTTGGACCATTCCACATGGCCCTGATGGTTCGTCGCCACCGGCACGTCCGAGATTTGCGGATGCCGATCGGGGGCGAGATATACCGTACTGTGGTTATATTTCGCGTCCAGAACGGTGACGTTGTAACTCATGTGGCAGGGGATGCGGCAGAGCGCATCAACTGCCTGGGCGGTGGTCTCGCAGGTCTGCAGCACATAGCGCAGGATCAAAGGTACGCCGAACCCGTCGCCCACCTCGCGCCGTCCGCCGAAGGTCAGGGAGACCGTGAGGCCCGCATCGTTGATACCGTCGAGCAGGCCCAGAATGCCGTCGCTCATCCCGATCACACCGCGCCCGTCCCAGCGGGTTTTCAGCACAGCGGCGTCGAAGGTTTTCGGGTGGTAGTCATAATTGCGCACCAGAAACGGCGCCTTGCCGCGCCAGATCGCCTGACTGCAACCCGACAGATATTTCGGCGGGCAGTAGAAGCTGAGAAACCGCGCCTGACTGTCGCTGCCGCCGACCAGTTCGACGACCTGTTCATACAGCGGCACAATCTCGGGCATGTGCTTTTGCAACGCGCGCAAACATTCGCGGTAGGTGGGGCGCGCCGAATACCCCTCTTTCGCCCACCATTTGCGGTAGGCGGGCCAGTATTCGGCAAACAGCCCGGCCAGCTTGGGACCGGGCTGTTCCTCGTCAAATGAGCGAAAAACAAGCGCCATGGGGCTTTCTACATGATTTTGAACGCGGGGTCTTCCATCGGCTGCGCCGCAGGCAGCGGCTCTGCTGCGTAGGCCGAAGTGATGCCGTGTATCCATTTCTTCGAGGTTTCGGTCAGCTTGAAGCCCTTGGTCATCGACCGGCCTCGGGTCACCAGAATGCCCAGATCGGCCCCTTCATAGCGGTAGTCGCCGACATTCGAAATGCGCAGGAAGAACGCCTCGTTCTCGCCCACTGCGCGGCGGTGATAGTCGAAGCGGTCGAACACCACGCGGCCATCTTCCAGCATCCTGTAGATGCCCGATTGCGGCGCCTGCGTGATGCGGTCGACGCTGTCATCGGTGTGCTTGATCACCATCTGCGACCAGCTGTCGATCATGTCCGGGTCGGCCCAGCGGGCGTTCAGTTCTTCGACATCCAGTTGGAAGGGCTTCTTTGAGAATTCGAGCAAGTGGAACAGGAACAAAGGCGCATCCGCATGGGCAAAAGCCGCGTGGTTGGTCATCGAACTGGCCCCGGTGATACGGGGGTTCAACTCACCCAGCCAAAGCTCTCCGGTCTTCTTGTCGATCAGAAAGTCGAGCTCGAAATAGCCGCGATAGCCGGATTTGCGGAGTTCCTCGCCAAACTGGAACGTCAATTGCCGCGCCTGCTCGCGGGCCTTGGGTGGGAATGCGGTCGAAAAGATTTCGTTGCCACACCAACCGCCGCGATAGGGGGTGAGTTCCTTGAAACCCACAAGCTCGGTCATCAGCGGGCCCACAATCGTGCCTTCGGATGTCGCACAGGCCTCGATCGCCGCGCCGCGACAATCGATCCGCTTCATGATCTTGATCTCGCCCTCGCCGACGATCTCGTCCTTGTGCTTGTTGAAATCCGCCTCGGACTTGATGAAGAACGTGGTGTGGCCGCTGTCGCCAAAGGCCGATTGCAGCACCAGATCGTGGCCCAGCCCGGCCTTGTCGCAGATTTTCTGCAGGTGATCATAGCTTTTGACCACACTCAGAGTGTTGGGCACCGAAGGCACACCCGCCTTGTTGCCAATACGGACCGTTTCGATCTTGTTATCGCATTTGGTGCGCAGCTTGGCTTTGGGGAACCACAGCTGACCGCCCAGTTCCTTGACCAGCTTCTCGGTCGTCTCGTCAAACATCAGGAACACAAACTTGGGTTTGCCGCCGCGCCGCTTGATCAGGTCGATGACCTCTTTGTGCTGCAGCAGATAGTTGTTGATGTCCTCGATCGATTGGAATTCGTCATGCGGCATCTCGGAAGGCACGAACACGTTCGGATGCCGCCCGTCAAAGCAATCCATGTAGCAGATATAGGTGAAATTCATCACCCATTCATCCAGCCCCAACAGGTTGAAATTGGTCGCCGACACGAAATAGATCGGGTCCTTGTTGGTGTGGAAATACCGGCGGATTTCCGAGATGTTCTTCAGCACCTTCTTTGGCATATGGTCCTCCCAGTCCCTTATGTTTTCTTGACTGATTTCAAAGCGTCTTCAGTGAAAATGCGCAGGCCCAGATCGGCGCGGAAACCGTGGATTTCCGACACGTCGAGCTCTTGCATGAATTTCAGAATCTCAGGGCTGATCACCTGCCCCGGCACCAGAATGGGAAAGCCCGGCGGATATGGGATCACAAAAGTGGCCGAGACCATTTCCTCGCCTGCTTCCAGCCGATCCAGCATGTTCTTGTCGGGCTCCACGTAATCGCAATTATCCTCGTCATAAGACAGGAAGAACGCGGTGCGGATATCACCGGCCTCGGTGCCGTCAACACAGCGGAACGCGTCGTGGAAGCGGCTGAAATCAGGCAGCGGTGGGACGTGTTCGCTGAGGTTCTTGACGCGTTTTTCGAAGGCGCGCTTTTCCATCTTGGACGCGTCGTCCATCAGATCGTCCAGTTCCTTGGCGATCTCGACCAGCACCTCGATCAGATAGGCGACCGAACTGCGCGTGGTGCCGATATTGGTCATGAACAGCACGGTATTGCGCGAGGTCTTGTTGATCTGGATGCCGTATTTATCCATCAGGATCTTGGTCTTGAACGTATCCCCGTCCCAGCCTGTCGCGCCCACATGCAGGGTGATGCGGGTGGCATCCAGAACGAATTCGTCCTTGGCCCAGCAATCCCAGACGTCTGCCCAGCCCTGATCAGGATCGAAATAGCTGGTCATGCCGCTTTCGCGGTATTCCTCGGGGATCATGTCGCCTGCGGTGACCAGCCGGAAGTATTTCCTGAGCAGCGGATGGGTCGTCACCGCCCGGCGGATCGCCATGGCGCTTTCGACCTGCCGTTGGACGAACTCATACCCTTCGATCTCGACCTGCCGACGCCCCACATCCAGCGAGGCGATGATCTGATAGTTGGGCGAGGTCGAAGTGTGGGTCATGTAGGCCTCGTGAAAGGCCTCTTCGACCGCGCCTTTGAACTGCTGGTCGTTGACGTGGATCATCGAGCCCTGCCGCAACGCAGTCAGCGTCTTGTGCGTCGATTGCGTGGCATAGACCCGCACCCGCGCGTCGGGCGGTGCGATCAGGCGGGTGTTCAGCAGGGTCTCGTCATCCGCGCCTTCCAGTTCGGCCTGCTGGGCGGCGTAAGCCTCGGCGTGCTCAGCGGTGCGGAACTTGTCGCGCAGCAGGTTGGCCGAGCGCATGGCGGTGCGCACGCGGGTGTTGGGGGCGAAACGGGCATAGCCGAACCAGGCCTCATCCCACAGGAATACAAGGTCTTTCTTGATCGCCAGACATTCCTGCATCACCCGCTGGACGTTGTAGACGATGCCGTCAAAGGTGCAGTTGGTCAGCAGCACCATACGCACCTGATCCAGCTTGCCCTCGGCCTTGAGGCTTAGCAGCTTATGCTTGATTTCGCGGATCGGCACCGCGCCGTACATCGAGTAGTCATGCAGCGGATAGCTGTCCATGTAGACAACGCTCGCGCCTGCCAGAACCATGCCGTAGTGGTGCGATTTGTGGCAGTCGCGGTCGACCAGAACGATGTCTCCGGGGCGCACCAGCGCCTGCACCACGATCTTGTTGCAGGTCGAGGTGCCGTTGGTGGCAAAGAAGGTCTGTTTTGAGCCGAAGGCGCGGGCGGCGGCCTCTTGCGCCTCTTTGATCGGGCCTTTGGGTTCCAGCAGCGAATCCAGCCCGCCCGAGGTGGCCGAGGTTTCGGCCATGAAGATGTTCGACCCGTAAAATGCCCCCATGTCCTGAATCCAGTGGCTGCGGCTGATCGACTTGCCGCGGCTGATCGGCATCGCGTGGAAAACGCCGGTGGGCTGCTTGGAGTATTCTTTCAGCGCGGTGAAGAACGGCGTTTTGTAGCGCCGTTGCACCCCGCGCAGGATGTTCAGGTGCAGTTCCAGAAAGTCTTCCTGATTATAGAACACCCGTCGGCACAGACCCAGATCAAGCCCCGCGATATCCTCGGCGGACCGGTCGGTGATCAGATAGGCATCCAACTCGGGCCGCAGCTTGCCGATGCGGCGGCAGGTTTCGGGGCCGTATTCCGAAGGCGACAGCGCATCCAGATCGGCCCCTTCGCCATAAAGGCTGACATAACGGCCCAGAACGTTGGTTTCGTTTCTGGATTTCAGGCTCAGGCCGGGACGGACGATGACGGCCTGCACATTCTGGTTGAACAGTACCCCGATCAGCGCGTCCTCGACACTGGGGACAACGACGGTCTCGTAGATGAACGGATCTTCGCTGCGGCGCATCCGTTGCAGGCTGGTTTGCAGGAACCTTTCCTGATGTTCGTTGACGTTGTCGACGATCATTACCTCGAAATAGGGCCGGCCTAAGGTGCGGGCCTCAAGGCTTTGGGCGGATTCGTCCTCGAACTCATCGCTTTCGGTTTCATCCGCGATCAGCGGGATCGAGCGACGGCGATACGCCCCCGAAGTCAGCGCCCGCGACACCCGGCGCACGGCAGTCGAGAAATCGGCGAAATTGCCGTGATCCAGCAACCGGCGCAAATAGTCGAAAGCAGATCCGCCCGGAAAGGCGAAGTACATCTCGATCGGGGCCAGCGCCTGAAGCAGCTGCCGCGCGCGGTCCCGGTCTTTGTCGTGGCCACCCTGATCCAGCGATTCCGCCGTTTCCCGCAGCGCGCTCCATCTGTCCGCCCTCAGTTGCGAGGCGCTGTAATAGTCCGAGATGGTGTGGAGCTTTTCGCTGTCGGATAAACCGTGCATGAAATCAATGTCCTTTCTGCCGATACCGAAATGCTGCGCTGGTATCAGTCTGTCCCTGAGCGCCCTTTGTAGAGATAGAGGTTATCGGGCTTTTTCGCGGCGTCTTCGCTGTATCCCAGCGCCGTTCTGGGGTCGGATGCGGCAACGCCTGCCACGTCGCCCTTCTGCGGAATGCGCAGCGGGCCAAGCGTGTGCAGATAGGCATCTGCACCGCTGTTACGGTCATAGACGGGGAAATCCGCCTCGCGGTCGCGGAAGCTTTTGAGGACCTGACCCAGACCTTTCAGCCCGACCTCGCGCTGGCGGCGGACCTGATCGAGGTCGATCTCGATGGGGAAGATATCTTCCTGTCCGGCAGACTGGTGCAGCACGGTGGCGGACGGATCGACCACCAGCGAACGGCCTACGCCGCCCGCGGCCAGCCCGTTCACATCGAACACGTAACACTGGAACTGCGCGGCGGTGGCTTTGGCGATCGACAGCTCGGCCTCGCGGTCGGTGGTGCCGGTCAGGACCGGGTGCAGCAGCACCTCGACCCCCTGACTGGTCAGGTGCCGCGTGGTTTCGGGGAACCAGATGTCATAGCAGATCGACAGGCCGAACCGGCCCACATCCGGTACATCAAAGATGCAGAAATCGGTGCCCGACGAGATACTCTGCTCATAGGGCTTGAACGGGAACATCTTCGAGTATTTCGAGACGATCTCACCATCCGGGTTGATGACCACAGACGTATTGAAAATCCGCCCGTCCTCGTGCTTTTCGAACATCGAGCCGGGGATCAGCCAGATGCCATAGCGCCGCGCCGCGTCCTGAAAGCGCGACAGGTCGTCATTGGGGAAAGGCTGGGCAAACCGGTCGAGCGGTCCATAGGGCGCCAGTTCGCTGAACAGGGCCATCTGGGTCCAGGGGAACCGCGCCATCATCACATCGATCCGGTGCAGCATCGCCTCGACATTCGAATGCATGGCGCCGACATGCATCTGGATTCCGGTTATCGCAAAGGGGGTCATTTTTCGTTTCTTCTCTTTTTTCTTGCCGATTGCGACTGCCGTGGTGATCCGGCGTTCTTCATCGGAACATAAAACCGCGTGTTCGCGCAAGCCCGCTGTCACCGGGCGGTTGAGTTATCCGGCCTATTCCTCGGCCAGGTCTTCGCCGGGCGTTTCCACAAAGTCGATATCGTTGCGCACCCAGAAGAACCGGAAGCCACAACTGCGCAGCCATTTCTCCAACCGGTCCAGACTGGACCATTCCCGGCGCAGGCCGCGCGTGGATTCGACCAGCGCCCACTGGCCATCGACCAGAAAGTAGACCGTCCAGGTGTTGGGATGCGCCGACTGATTGGCAAAACCGCCGCTGACCACCTCGCGCGCGGTGCGCACAGCGACCGGATAATCTCCGATACGGTTTTCGGCGGCAAGAATGGCCAGATCGTTCTGACGGATCGTGAAAGTGGGAAAGGGTGCGTCGTTCATGATTTGCCTGTTAAAGAACACACCCATTCCGGTACCCCACGATCCGCCTTCTGATCAACCTCTGACGGGATCACGCAGCCTCGGTCTGTTCAGCCGCCTCAGCGGCCTCAACCACGGCCTCAGCGTCCTGATCCTGAATCGCCTGAAACAGCGCCTTGCGGCGTTCGCTGATATCCTCGGATTTCAGGTTCTCGATCCGCGTCGCCAGCGTCCAGATATGGCCAAACGGGTCCGCAACGGTGGCGCAGCGCTCACCCCAATAGGTGTCGTTTGCGTCTGCAATCAGGGTCGCGCCATTGTCCAGAGCGGTCGCAAGTGCCGCGTCGGCGTCTTCGACATACATGTGATGGCCAACCGGAATGACAGTGCCCGGAACGGTCGGAACATGCGCGCCCCAGCCGGCGGTCACGAACAGCATCGAGTTGCCGATCTTGATGGCGGCAAAACCGGGGGCCTCTTCCGCGTCATAGGCCTGAATCGTTGCATCAAAGGCTTTTTCATAAAAGGCCAGCGCTGCAGGAACGTCTGCGACAGCAAGCGATGCGGTGCAGGTGCGATAGCCGCGGGGCAGGGTGGCAGGCTTCTTTTTCATAGCTCAAATCTCCGAATAGGGCGGGGGTCGCCCGTTGGAATATGCGGGAAAAGTCCCGCACTATGAATCATACTGTGGATCAACTTGGTGGATATTGCAACACTATGATGCATAGTGCTGGGATTTCCGCGCTGAAGGTCAGAATGTCGGTGGGGTACAGGCGCTGACGATGCGGCATTTTTCCGGGCCCACCTGCCGGAAGCGGTGCGGCGTGCGACTGTCAAAGTAATAGGCATCCCCCGGCCCCAGCACTTTGCGCTGATCACCCACCGTCACCTCGACCCTTCCCGAGATCACGATGCCGCCCTCTTCGGCCTCGTGCCCGTACATTACGCGGCCCGTGTCCGCGCCCAGATCATAGGTCTCCTGCAGGATCATCATCGCGCGGCCATAGAGGTTCGAGCCCACCTGCCGCAGCGACAGCCCGCCCTTACCGATCTCGGTCAGGTCCTCGGCGGCGTAGAACACGGTCTGTTCGCTTTCGATCTCGAAGGAAAAGAAATCGGACATGCTGATCGGAATGCCCTGCAAAATCCGCCGCAACGCCCCGACCGAAGGGTTCATCTTACCCGACTCGATCAGCGAGATCGTCGAGTTCGGCACATCCGACTTCTTGGCCAGCGCCCGCTGCGACAGGCCCGCGCGTTCTCGCAGGGTCCGCAAGCGCAATCCAAGGGTCAGATCATCCTGATTGGCGTTCTTCATGTTCACTATCCGCATCACTTGAGGGGTGCCGAGACCGTAAATCAAGGGGTTATGATTCACAAGAAACAGGCTTTCGTTCGGGGCTGTGGGCACTACAGTCACGCGGTCAGATTTGCGGGCGCGCACGCCCGGTAACCCGAAAGGACGCAAGATGCTGAATGCTCAGATTGCTGAACGCCGCAACACCTCGATCGCGCAGGGCGTGGGGATGCAGACACAGGTCTATGTGGACCGCGCCGCGAACTCCGAGGTGTGGGACGTCGAGGGCAAGCGCTATATCGATTTCGCCGCTGGCATCGCCGTTGTGAATACCGGGCATTGCCACCCTAAGGTGATGGAGGCGGTCACGACGCAGGCCGCGAACTTCACCCATACCTGCCATCAGGTTCTGCCCTATGAAAATTACATCCGTCTGGCCGAGCGCCTGAACGAGAAGGTGCCCGGCGATTTCACAAAGAAGACCGTCTTTGTGACCACCGGTGCCGAAGCGGTTGAGAACGCCGTCAAGATCGCCCGCGCGGCCACCGGCCGCCCTGCCGTGATCGCCTTTGGCGGTGGTTTCCACGGCCGCACCTTCATGGGCATGTCCCTGACCGGCAAGGTGCAGCCTTACAAAGCAGGCTTTGGTGCGATGATGCCCGACACCTATCACGTGCCCTTCCCCGTCGAACTGCACGGCACCTCGACCGAGGATTCGCTGGGTGCGCTGACCAAGCTGTTCAAGGCCGATCTGGACCCGGGCCGCGTGGCCGCCATCATCATCGAGCCGGTTCAAGGCGAAGGCGGCTTCTACCCCGCCCCTGCCGAACTGATGCGCGGGTTGCGCGCGCTGTGTGACGAACATGGCATCGTTCTGATTGCTGACGAAGTGCAGACAGGTTTCGCCCGCACCGGCAACCTGTTTGCGATGGATGCCTATGACGTGGCCGCCGACATCACCACCATGGCCAAAGGTCTGGCGGGCGGTCTGCCTCTGGCCGCTGTCACCGGTCGCGCCGACCTGATGGACGCCGCACAACCCGGCGGTCTGGGTGGCACCTATGGCGGCAACCCTCTGGGCATCGCTGCGGCCCATGCGGTGATGGATGTGATCGAAGAAGAAGACCTGTGCGCCCGCGCCAACGAGATGGGCTCGCGTCTGAAACAGCGTCTGGAATCGATCCGCGCCCGCACGCCCGAAATCGTCGACATCCGCGGCCCCGGCTTCATGATCGCCGCCGAGTTCAACACCACCGATGGCAGCGCCCCGAACCCCGAGATGGCCAATGCCGTGCGCGCCGAGGCGCTCAAGCGCGGATTGATCCTGCTGACCTGTGGCGTATATGGGAACGTAATCCGTTTCCTCGCGCCGCTGACGGTGCAGGACGAGATCTTCGCCGAGGCGATGGATATCCTCGAAGCCTCGGTCGACGCTGCCAAAGGAGCCTGAACATGCTGGATACCAAAGTGACCAAGCTGGAGCTGAAAGATCCCAGCCTTCTGGAAACCCGCGCCTATATCAACGGCGCATGGGTCGAAGGCGAAGCGACCTTCCCGGTCCACAACCCCGCCACGGGCGATCTGATCGCCAACGTGACCGATGTCAGCATCGAGGGCACCGCGCAGACCATTGATGCGGCTTACGCGGCCAAGAAAGACTGGGCCGCACACACCGGCAAGGAACGCGGCGCGATCCTGCGCAAGTGGTTCGATCTGATGGTGGAAAACGCCGACGATCTGGCCACCATCCTGACCGCCGAGATGGGCAAACCCTGGGCCGAGGCGCGCGGGGAAATCCTGTACGGTGCGTCTTTCATCGAGTGGTTCTCGGAAGAGGCCAAGCGCATTTACGGCGACGTCATCCCCGGCCACCAGCGCGACAAACGCATCGTGGTGCTGAAACAGCCGGTGGGCGTGGTCGGTTCGATCACACCATGGAACTTCCCCAACGCGATGATTGCGCGCAAAGTCGGCCCCGCGCTGGCGGTGGGCTGTACCTTTGTGGCACGGCCCGCAACTCTGACGCCGCTGTCGGCGCTGGCGATGGCCGTGCTGGGGGAACGTGCGGGCATCCCGGCGGGTGTGTTCAACGTGATCCCCGGCACTGACAGTTCCGGCGTGGGCAATGAGCTTTGCACCAATGACAAGGTTGCCAAGATCACCTTCACCGGCTCCACCCGCGTGGGCCAGATTCTGATGCGTCAGGCAGCGGGCACCATCAAGAAGATGAGCCTCGAACTAGGCGGCAACGCGCCGTTCATCGTCTTTGACGACGCTGATGTAGATGCCGCCGTGGACGGCGCCATGATCGCCAAGTTCCGCAACAACGGCCAGACCTGCGTTTGTGCCAACCGCATCTATGTGCAGGCGGGCGTTTATGACGAATTCGCCGCCAAGCTGGCCGAGAAGACCAAGGCGCTGAACGTCGGAGACGGCTTCGGCGACGGTGTGACCACCGGCCCGCTGATCAACGACGCAGCGGTTGCCAAGGTCGAGGAGCATATCTCGGACGCGGTTTCCAAAGGCGCCAAGGTCACACTGGGCGGCAAGCGGTCCGATCTGGGCGGCACGTTCTTCGAGCCCACCGTTCTGACCGGGGTGACAAGCGACATGGTTGTGGCAAAGGATGAAACCTTCGGCCCCGTCGCGCCCCTGTTCAAGTTCGAAGACGAGGACGACGTGGTCGCCATGGCCAATGACAGTGAATTCGGTCTGGCCTCGTATTTCTACAGCCGTGATCTGGCGCGCGTCTGGCGCGTGGCCGAAGGGCTGGAGTCGGGCATGGTCGGCATCAACACGGGCCTGATCTCGACCGAGGTCGCGCCCTTTGGCGGCGTCAAACAGTCCGGCCTGGGCCGTGAAGGCTCGAAATATGGCACCGAGGACTTCCTCGAGATCAAATATCTCTGCATGGGCGAGATTTCCTGATCCCCCGACGCCCGGCTTCGGCCAATGGCGTCAACCCAAGGACCGGGCTTCGCACAAGCCCGGTCCTTTTTTGTCTGGTCTCGGGCAGACCCGAACTCAGGTCGCCAGCAACGCGAAATGCGAGGACGCAACCGCCAGCTTGGACACGCTCAGCGCGCCACCTGAGCGCAGTTCGGCAATCAGCCGGTCCGTGCGTTGCACCAAATCCCCGTTCTGATCCACCCAATGGGCAACACTTTCCTGGCCGGAATTCGCCCCGGACAGCACCAGCGCAGCGGCAGCAATGTTGGACTGATGCACCCGGATATCCGACATCAGACGGGCAAGCGCGACCCGTTCCCAATGATCGCCAACGGCAACGCTTCTGGCACGCGACCGCAACCAGTCGAGGCTGAACCGGGCCCCGGTTGCGAAATAGCTGGCAGCCACATCGCGTACCTCAAGCTGCAAGCGTTCCGAGACATCAAAGATGTCCATCGCGCCGCCCAACAGCTCAAGCGTCGCAACTTTCGAGGCCAGATCGTCCGGAGTGCCCTTTTTCAGCAACTCATCCGTCCGCTGCTTGAGGCGTTCCAGCGAAAACGCGCTGACCGTTGCTTCGGCCACCGACGCGATTTCGGCGATGCCCGGCTGATAGACCGCAATTGCATCGCCAATCGAACGGACATTGTTCTTGATCAGCCGCTGGCACTGGGCGGCAAGCATTTCCGACAGCGCGCGGTGAATTTCGATCTGCACATCTGCCGCAAGCTTGTTGTCCAGCGCGTTGACCTCGGCGGCGGTTTCGGCAAGGCCGAAAATCTCGCGGTCGATGATGAATGCCTTGACGATTTCGCCCACGGTCGCGCCGGTATCTTCGCGCAGGCGCGCGCAGAAAGTCGGGCCGATTTCGTTGACCAGCATATTGACGACCACGGTCGCGATGATCTCGCGCCGCAGGCGGTGGTTGCGCAGAACCTCAGGATGTGCCGTTCGCAGTGGGGTCGGCATATATTCGATCAGGAACCGTTCCATATACGGGTCGTCAAGCACATCCGACTTCACCAGATCCGAGAAGATGTCGTTCTTGGCATAGGCGACAAGCACGGCGATCTCTGGCCGGGTCAGGCCCCGACCGGCGGCGCGGCGTTCGGCGATTTCTTCCTCATCGGGCAGATACTCGACCGCGCGGTCCAGCTTGCCTTCGGCCTCCAGCCCCTCCATGAACCGGACATGGTTGTCGAGCAGCGCCGGGGCAGCGGCCTCATCCAGCGAGATTGCGAGGGTCTGGTGATAATTGGTCTTCAGCACCAGCTCGCTGACCTCGTCGGTCATCTCGGCCAGCAGCGTGTTGCGCTGCTTTTCTGTCATGTCGCCTGCATCGACGACGGCACCAAGGGCAATCTTGATATTGACCTCATGGTCCGAACAATCCACCCCGGCCGAGTTGTCGACAGCGTCGTTGTTGATCTTGACGCCACCCTGAGCCAGCTGAATACGGCCCATTTGGCTAACGCCAAGATTGGCGCCCTCGCCGATCACCCGCACCCGTACTTCGTTGGCGTTGACCCGGATCTGGTCGTTGGCCCGATCGCCGGTATCGGCGTGGGATTCAGCGGCACTTTTGATATAGGTGCCGATCCCGCCGAACCACATCAGGTCGGCCTGCGATTTCAGCAAGGCACGGATCAGTTCAAACGGAGTGACAGTTTTGTCGTCCAGCCCAGTCAGCTTTCTGATCTCGGGCGTCAGCTTGATAGACTTGGACGACCGCGAGAATACACCGCCGCCTTTTGAGATCAGCTTGGAATCATAGGATTCCCAGCTCGAACGCGGCAGTTCGAACAACCGCTTGCGCTCGGCAAAGCTGATCGCCGGGTCGGGGGTCGGGTCGATGAAAATGTCGCGGTGGTCGAAAGCGGCGACCAGTTTGATCTGGTCCGACAACAGCATCCCGTTGCCGAACACATCCCCCGACATGTCCCCACAGCCGATGACCGTAAAGGGCTGCGTCTGGGTGTCGTGATCCAACTCGCGGAAATGGCGCTTCACGGCCTCCCATCCGCCTTTGGCGGTGATCCCCATGCCCTTGTGGTCATATCCGTTCGAGCCGCCCGAGGCGAAGGCGTCGCCCAGCCAGAACCCGTATTCCGTGGCCAACGCGTTGGCATAGTCTGAAAACGTCGCCGTTCCCTTGTCGGCGGCGACAACCAAATAGGGGTCGTCGGGATCGCGGCGCACAACGGCGTTGGGCGGGATGATATCGGAACCCGAAATATTGTCGGTGATGTCCAGCATGCCGGACAGGAAAATCCGGTAACAGCGCACCGCCTCGGCCATCACCTCTTCGCGGGTGCCACCGGCGGGCAGGGTCTTGGGCAGGAACCCGCCCTTCGAGCCGACCGGCACGATAACCGCATTCTTGACCTGCTGCGCCTTTACCAGCCCCAGCACCTCGGTCCGGTAATCTTCCTTGCGGTCGGACCAGCGCAATCCGCCGCGCGCCACCGAGCCATAGCGCAAATGCACCCCTTCGACCGAGGTCGAGTAGACAAAAATCTCGCGCCACGGGCGCGGCAGCGGCAGTTCGTCCAGTTTGGAACAATCGAACTTGAACGACATGTAAGATTTGTCGCGACCATCAGCATCGGGTTGGAAATAGTTGGTGCGCAGCGTCGCCTGCATCGCGTTACGGAACCGGCGCAGGATCTGGTCGAAGTCGAGGCTTGCGACCTGCTCCAGCATGCTTTCGATATCTGCGGCGATCTCGTCTGTCGCCTTGTCCCGCGCGTCGGCATCGGCCGAAACATCCGGATCAAACAGGGCCTGAAACAGGTTCACCAGCTTGCGCGCAATGTCGGGATTGGCGATCAGGGCGTCCTGCATATAGGGCACCGAGTACGGAATCCGTGCCTGACGCAGGTATCCGCCATAGGCCCGCAACAGCGCAGTTTCACGGATCGACAGACCGGCAACCAGCACCAGCCGGTTCAGTGGATCGTCATCAGCATTTCCGGCCCAGAGCGACGAGAAGGCCTCCTCAAGATTGCTGCGGACGGCAGTGACGTCGATACCCTGCCCGTCCGACGACTGCATATGAAAGTCGTGAATCCAGATGGTTTCGTCACCTCGGTCAATCCGGAACGGATGCTCGGCCAGAATGCGAAACCCGAGGTTTTCGAGGATCGGAAGACAATCAGACAGCGGCACGGATGGCCCGCGCTTATACAGTTTGAAACGCACGCTGTGCTCGGGGTCTTCCAGCCTGCGGTAGAACTTCAGCACCAGGTCGGTTTCACCGGTCAACTGCTCCATCTTGTCAATGTCGGACACGGCCGAGACGGCCTGAAACTCGTCCCGATAGGACACCGCAAACCCATCGCTGTAGAGCGCATGCAGCCTGTTGCCTTTGGATTCGCCCTTGCGTTCAACCAGCGCGTCATGAAGGTGATCGCCCCAGCTGCGCACCGCGTCGATGATCCGCGCCTCGAGCGCGGCGGCCTCTTCCTTCGAGGCGACCTTGCCGCTGAGCGCGATGACGTAATGCACCCGTGCCAGAACCTCGTCAAAGGCGGGTTCCCATGTGGCCACACGGCCTTCGAACTCTTCTGCGAGAATGTCGCCGATCTTGGTCCGCAACTCGGTATTATAGCGCTCGCGCGGGACGTAGACGAGGCAGGACACGAACCGCCCGAACCGGTCCGGGCGCAGCAACAGCCGCGATCTTGGACGGATGGTCAGGTGCAGCGCGTTGATGGCGTTTTCGAACATCTGGTCATCAGAACTCTGAAACAGCTCGTCACGCGGGTAGGTCCCCAACACATGCGTCAGGGCTTTGCCGTCGTGGCTGTCCGGGGTAAAGCCGGAGCGTTCGATGACGCGTTCGACCTTTTGCCGCAGCAGGGGAATCGACTTGGGGCTGCGGTTATAGGCAGCGGCGGTAAAATGCCCGATGAACACATGCTCACCGGTCTGTTTTCCTTTCCCGTCGAACTGCTTGACCCCGATCAGATCAAAATGAGTCGCGCGGTGAACGGTCGAGCGGCGGTTCGCCTTGATGATCATCAGCGGGGAGATGTCGCTGGCAAAGGCATCCATCTCGGGCGAGCGGTCGGTGAAATCGCCATTCAGGTCGCGCAGCACGGTAAAGTCCGGATCGCGCATCAGGCCAAGCGCACTCTTGCCGACCTGACGCATTGCGCCGGTCTTTCCGTCGGCCGCATATTCGCGGTATCCCAGAAAGGTGAAGTGGTTTTGCGCCAGCCAGTCCAGGAATTCGACAACCTCAGCCGTGACTGCCTTGGATTTCTTGGGGGCATTGCCTTTTAGCATCTCGTTCACGGCGCCCAGACGCTCCATGATGGGCTGCCAATCCTCGACCGAAACGCGCACATCCTTCATGATCTGGGCGACCTCGGCCTCAAGCCGATCAATCTGCGCCTGATCCCCGATCTGGTCGATCTGAACCTGAATCATCGACTCGACCATACATTTGGCATCGGATGCGCCGGGCGCACCGACCCGTGTGCCGTCGGAGGCCCGTTTGACCCGCAGGAGCGGGTGGATCAGGGAGTGGATCGATAAGCCCTGCCCGGCCAGGAAAGATGTGACCGAGTCGACAAGGAACGGCATGTCGTCATTGACGATTTCCAGAACGGTGTGGGCGCATTCCCACCCATGTTCCGCCATGCGAGGGTTGTACATCCGCACGCGCGCCTCGCCCGATGGTTTATGCGCCGCAAATTTCCACAGCGCCAGGGACGCGCCATAAACCTCTTCCGCTGTCCGGCCCTGCAGGTCTTCGAACGATGATCGGCCATACAGCAAATCCAGTGCGGTCAGGAAATCGTCGCAGTCCGTTTTGTCCAACCGCGCCGAAGCGATGGCGCGAACTTCGTCCAGCAATTGATCGAAAGCGGGGTTTTCAGTTTTTGTCATTGCACTCTCCCAGCGGCGGCTGGCCGCCATTCAATTTCTGTTGGCGGTCGGATCCTGAACAGAATCGTCCGCCTGATGTCGATACACGTTCTCACACTGACGGTACCTGCGAAATCCGATTCCCTGACGCGATCGGCCACCTTTGTTTCAATGTATCAAAGATAAACCGAATTGATCGCCAAGGTCTTTGCGCACACGGACCGTCAGCCGCGCTACGACATATTCGAAACCACCTCGCTAAGCGTCTCTGCCCTGCGGATCAGTTCGATCGACAACCCGTCGGACTTGCTGCTGACGCCATATACAGCGATGCGGGGCAGGCTGTTATAGTCGAAATGGTTGCTGAAATAGTACGCACCGGTGTCATAGATCGCCACATAATCATTGGGGTCAAGACGGGGGATCAGCACCTCTTTGGCCACCAGATCGGCGGCGAAACAGCAGGGTCCGGCCACGTCGGTATGCACTTTGTCTTCGGTTTTCAGTTCTCCATCGGGTGTGAAACCTTCGACCCGAATGGGCCATGCGGCAGGCAGGAACGCCGTGCGCGTCATGATCTGCGCGCCGGCATGGGTGGTTGCGATGTGCCGCCCTCCGGCGTTCTTGGTGTATTCCACGCGGGTCGCCATGAACCCGTTCTTGGCGGCAATCGCGCGGCCAAATTCGGTTTTCACCGTGTATTTCCCGGTGAACAGCAGCGGCACGTGCTGGCGCAGCACCTCGGCATACTCGGCAAAGGTCGGCTTGACCTCGGGCGAGGCAAAGTTGACCGGCAACCCACCCCCGATATCCAGCCGGGTGATCTGCTGTTCGCCCTTGCGCGCATTGATCTCTTCGGCCACAGCGACCAGTTCGCCGATCCCCTGCGCCATCAGTTCCAGCGGGCAGCCCTGCGATCCGGCATGAGTGTGGATCGAGGTCAGCCACGGATATTTCAGGTAATAATCGATCAGCTTTTCGCGGTTGCCCTCATCCCCGATGGGATAGCCGAATTTCGAGGTATTGGTCGCCGTGCTGGTCGAGGAAATCGCACCCGAGCCGATCTGGGGGTTGATCCGGAAGCCGATAATGGCCTCGGAATTGGGATAATCCTCGATCAGCGTGGCCACCCGCTCCAGTTCCTGTTCATTGTCCAGATTGAACGCGATAGAATGCTTCAGGCACTGCCGCAGGTCGTCCATCGTCTTGGCTGGGGAATCGAAGATGATCTTGCGAATGTCGAACCCGGCCGATTGCGCCATGGTCAGCTCTCCGGGGCTGGCAACCTCAGCCCCGATGCCGCAATGAGAGATTTTCATCAGCACATGGCGCAGTGAGTTCGCCTTGACCGCGAAGGTGTGCTGGAAATTATCAGGGAACGCGGCGATCAGATCGTCAATGGATTTGGCCAGACCATCCAGATCCATGAAGCCCAGCACAGTGCTTTCGCTGTCCAGAAGCCGGTCTTCAATGGCGCGTTGCAGGATCAGATGTTCTCGGTTCATTGGGACGGCTCCGGAATGTGGTGTTAATTCTATTTGCTGAAATGAAAGCGGCGGCCCAACCGAGCCGCCGCGATCCGGTTCTGTGAGGTTACTGCCCCAGAGCCACGCCTTCGCGGCGGGGGTCGGCGGCACCGATCAATTGACCATCCTTGATCAGGATCGCATGCAGACCCGAGTTCAGGTCGGCAGCCTTGACCTCATGCCCCTTCGCGGCCAGCGCGTCGAGGAAATCGGCAGCGGCGGTTTCCTGTTCCACCTCCATGCTCGATCCATTGCGGTGCACGAAGTGCCCCGTTTCGATGGCGTCCTGCGGGTCCATGTCCCAGTCGAGGACCGCGATGATGGTCTTGGCCACATAGTTGATGATGCGGCTGCCACCGGGTGAGCCGATCAGCAGATAAGGCTCGCCATCCTTCATCACGATGGTCGGCGACATCGAGCTGCGCGGACGCTTGCCGCCCTCGACCCTGTTGGCCACCCAGCGGTCACCATCCTTGGGCGCGCGGTCAAAGTCGGTCAGCTCATTGTTCAGCAGGAAGCCCCGCACAAAGACACGGCTGCCAAAGAAGGTCTCGATGGTTGTGGTCATCGACAGGGCGTTGCCATACTGGTCGCGGATCACGATATGGCTGGTGCCGGGGCGATCGGGGTTCTGCGACGGCGCAAACAGCGCGGTGTGATCGCGCGGCGGCTCACCGGCCGAGCGCTTTTCACTGGCCGCTGCCGGGTCGATCATTTCCGAACGCAGTTTCAGGTAGTCCTTGTCCAGCAGACCTTTGACCGGGACGTCGACGAAGTCGCTGTCGGCCATATAAAGCGCACGGTCGGCATAGGCCAGCTTGGCGGCTTCGGCGTACAGATGCGCCAGTTCGGCGTTCCAGCCAGTACCCTTGAGATCAAAGTTGTTCAGGATACCCAGAATCTGCCCGACGGTCAGACCGCCCGAGGTCGGCGGGCCCATGCCGCAGACGTCATAGCCGCGATAATCGGCGCAGACGGCCGGACGGACCTTGACGCGATAGGCGGCCATGTCCTCCAGCGTGATGTTGTTTTCCACCTTCGACGTGGAATCCACCGCAGCGACGATATCTTCGGCAATCGGACCGTGATAGAAGGCATTCGCGCCTTGATCGGCCAGAATACGCAGGGTCTCGGCGAAATCTGGGTTCTTCAGCAGGGTGCCTTCAGCCAGCGGGCTGCCATCTTCGTTGAAGAAATATTCCTTGGCGCCGGGGAAGACGTCCAGATAGCGTTCGCGGTCGATGGTCGACTGGATCGAGTTCGCCATGCGCGGCGAAACTTCAAACCCGTTCTCGGCCTGTTCGATGGTCGACTGGAACAGCGAGGCCCAGTCTTTCTTGCCATAAAGGTTATGGGTCACCTCCATCAGACGCAGAATGCCGGGCACACCGACAGCCTGCCCGCCCGAGATCGCCTCGGCAAAGGGGATCTTCTCGCCTTCGGCATTCAGGAACCGCTCTGGTTTCGCCTTGGCTGGAGCCTTTTCGCGCGCGTCAAAGGTGTTCAGGGTTTCGGATTCCGCGTCCCAGTACAGCAGGAACGCACCACCGCCTATGCCGGACGACTGCGGCTCGACCAGGTTCAGCATCAGCTGCACGGCGATCATCGCATCTGCCGCGGTACCGCCCGCGGCCAGCACATCATAGCCCGCCTTGGCGGCAATCGGGTTGGCAGCAGAGACCATGAACTCGGTGCCCGTGACCGAATCTTTGTCCTCCCAGCCATACCCATATTCTGGCGCGGGGTCCTGCGCACTGGCCGTGCCCGCAATGACCCCAAGGGCCACCGCTGCACTCGTTCTCAAAAATGTCCTCATCAGTTAATCCTCCCGGTGATGATTGACGGTTTATCGGTTTGTTCTGCTCTTGTGGTTTCCTGCTGCACCAGACCCTGATCTATCTGACCACGTAGACCGAGACGGTTGAGTGTCTTACGACGCGGGCTGCGTTTGGGCCTAGGAGGTAGTCTTTGAGGTCTGGTTTATGGGCGCCGATGACGATGAGGTCGCTGCCCGCTTCCTTGGCGGTGTGCAGAATCTCCTGATAGGCGGTGCCGGTGGCGACGACGTGGCGGA
>NZ_JBQFWY010000018.1:0-52516 GCF_056540565.1 Ruegeria sp. AM9 | reverse complement strand
GCGTTGAGCGTGGCCAGGTTCTGTGTAAGCCGGGTTCGGTTACACCGCACACCAAGTTCGAAGCCGAAGCCTACATCCTGACCAAGGAAGAAGGCGGCCGTCACACTCCGTTCTTCGCGAACTACCGTCCGCAGTTCTACTTCCGTACGACTGACGTGACCGGCACCGTGACCCTGGCCGAAGGCACCGAGATGGTCATGCCCGGCGACAACGTGTCGTTCGGCGTTGAGTTGATCGCGCCGATCGCGATGGAAAACGGTCTGCGTTTCGCGATCCGCGAAGGCGGCCGCACCGTCGGCGCCGGCGTTGTGTCGAAAATCATCGAGTAAGGCGCGCTTGCCGCGCCTGGTTGCGGCAGGCGGTTTTCCGACGGAAAATCCGCCGGGAGCAACTCGGTGAAGAGTAAAGAAGGGCGCCCCTCGGGGCGCCCTTTTTCGTGCGGCGAAGTTTTCAATCCTTGCCTGCAAAGTGTCAGCTTGCGGTTGAAAGAAAATGCGAAGAAAGTGGGCGCGTTTAGCAATCACTCTATAAGGTCAGCAGCCAGCTGGTGTCGGAACCACAATGAAATCGATTCTTCTGGCCTTGGTGGCCGTTGCAGTCTGGAGTACAGCTGCACCTGTAGCCGTTGGCGCATCAGTTTCAGTGAATTCACTTGAATTTGTGGCAATCATCCTTGTCGGAGCGGTGGTGTCGTTATCCATCCAATTGGCACCGCAAGGCCGCGCGTCCTGGCAGAGACTCGTCAGCTTGCCGCTTGACGCGAAACTCAAGGTTCTTCTCTTTGGTTGCCTTGTATCTCTGTACTATGTCTGTCTTTACACGGCGCTTTTTTATGCCCCGAGTGTTGAGGCCAATATCATCAATTACTTGTGGCCCGTATTCTACACAATTTTCGCGGGCTTAATGTTCAAGGAACAGTACCCGCTTACGCGCCAAAAAATCGGGTTCATGTTCATCGGCTTTGCCGGCGTGGTTTTATTGATGTTTGGCGGTAACGACGACCTTGGCTTCGATGTCTTCAATCCGTGGTATCTGGTCGCGCTCGCTGCGGCTGTCTTTGCAGGTTTGTACTTTGTGATCGTCCACCAGTTAGAGCCTTACAACATCGGAAACAGAGAGCTGTATCTATGGGGATTGGCGTTACCTGCAATCCTGACTGCTGCAGCAGTGGCCTGGATCGGGAAACCGGATACAAGCGGGCTGCTAGAGGCTGCGCCGTTTGCTTTGTATCTTGGAATGTTCGTAATCCCTGTTGGTCAAACGGCGTGGACCAGAGCGATCCGGCTGTTCACTCATCCCTCGATGAGTGCGTTGTCCTTCTTGACGCCAATTCTCAGTACGATTCTGCTGTTCATTTTTTTCAAGGAGCATTTTACTCTTTATGGCCTTGCAGGGGCGTGCCTGATTATTCTCTCGGCCCTGTTGGTCAGCAGCCGCCAAGTCCACACGACCGCGCAACTCGGTGCATCGATAGTGGCGATGCTGGCGGCCATTGCGATGCTGGTGAAGCCGGATGCGGAACTTGTCAGAATTGATCCGACAACGGTCGGGTCACTAGGTACCATTTTCAGCGTTTTGGCCGGTTTCACAATTTTTCGACTTGCTGACCGGGTTCACGAAAGAGAGGCGGCGCTCGTTCGGGTCGGGCACGTCTTTCGAAAGTTGGAGCAATTGGTTCCGGATGAGCCTGACATCCAGGAAAAAATGGCGAGCTTTCGGGATGCAGTCCTAATTGCGGATGGTTGTGGCGCAGACGATGAGTGCGCTTTGAATGACATTTTCCATATGGGTGACAATCACAAGGACCTTCCCCCCGAGGTTCTCGGAACGCTTGAGACGCTCGATAAAGAAACGCGGCTCTGGCTGACGATTCACCACAGTAAGGCAAATACCGGAGAGCTTGCCGTCATCGCTTCAATTGGTGGGCTTAGCATTCTTTTGGGCGCGCTAGGCGCACCAAAAGGATTCATCGAGACCATAGTCGTTTCCGCCAGTGCTGCCGCGGTGAGCTACATAGTTATGCTGGTAAGAGACTACGAAAACCTCAGAGCGGAACGCAATTTTCCGAAGATTAAAGCGATATATGGCTCTTTCTTCAAAGGTAATGCCGTTGTTTGGCCCTCTCGTGTCATTGAATCTCCGTTTTTGCCGCTCCCCTTGGATGACATCGCCGTTAACGTCTCGGAACATGGCGAAGTAAAACAAACGCGCCTGGATGGGATCGGCAGATTTGGAAAGAAATTCCTCTTGGTTTTCGTTTTTCTGTTTGTTGCTCTGGTGGCAACCGCAGTTGCGTATTCAGGCGCCAACTGAACCGCCGGAATATTTTGTCCCTTGCCAAACCCCACCAACCCCACTAATACGCGCGAGTTCTCAACAAGAACATCAAGGCGGGGTGATTCCCGCCTTTTGGGTTCGAAGAGGGTTGGCGATGCGCGTCTGTCCTCCTCTCAACCTCAACGCCTGATAAAAGGCTGTTAATATGCAAAGCCAAAACATCCGTATTCGGCTGAAGGCATTTGACTATCGCGTTCTGGATGCCAGCACGCAAGAGATCGTCAACACTGCCAAGCGGACCGGCGCGAACGTGCGCGGCCCCATCCCGCTGCCGAACAAGATTGAGAAGTTCACGGTTCTCCGTGGCCCTCACGTTGACAAAAAATCCCGCGACCAGTTCGAGATCCGCACGCACAAGCGTCTGCTCGACATCGTTGATCCGACCCCCCAGACCGTTGACGCGCTGATGAAGCTCGACCTCGCTGCTGGTGTGGACGTCGAGATCAAGCTGCAGTCGTAATCGGAGGGTATGAGAATGCGCTCTGGTATTATCGCAAAAAAAGTTGGCATGACCCGCCTGTTCATGGAAGACGGCAAGCAGATCCCTGTGACCGTTCTTCACCTGGACAACCTGCAGGTCGTTGCACAGCGTACCGCTGACAAAGACGGCTACACCGCCGTTCAGCTGGGCGCCGGTGCTGCCAAGGCAAAACGCACCTCGAAGGCCATGCGCGGTCACTACGCCGCTGCCAAGGTCGAGCCCAAGCGTAAGCTGGCCGAGTTCCGCGTCTCCGAAGATGGCCTGATTGATGTGGGCGCCGAGATTTCGGCAGAACACTTCCTGGAAGGTCAGAAAGTTGACGTTTCGGGTACCTCGATCGGTAAAGGCTTTGCCGGTGCGATGAAGCGCCACAACTTCGGTGGTCTGCGCGCTTCGCATGGTGTTTCGATCAGCCACCGTTCGCACGGTTCGACCGGTCAGTGTCAGGACCCGGGCAAGGTGTTCAAAGGCAAGAAGATGGCCGGTCACATGGGTGCTGCCCGTGTAACCACCCAGAACCTGGAAGTCGTCAAAACCGACGCCGACCGGAACCTGGTCTTCATCAAAGGCGCCGTTCCCGGACCGAAATCGGGCTGGGTCACCGTCAAGGACGCCGTCAAGAAGAAAGCACCGGAAGGCCTGCCTTTCCCGGCTGCTGTGAAATCGGCTGCAACCGAAGCACCTGCGGAAGAAGCTCCCGCGGAAGGTGGTGAAGCATGAAACTTGATGTAATCAAACTGGACGGCGGCAAAGCCGGCAACATCGAGCTGGATGCGGACCTGTTCGGCCTGGAGCCGCGCGCGGACATCCTGCACCGTGTGGTTCGTTGGCAGCGCAACAACGCGCAGGCCGGCACCCACAAGGTCAAGACTCGCTCGGAAACCAGCTACTCGACCAAGAAGATCTATCGCCAGAAGGGCACCGGTGGCGCACGCCATGGTGACCGTAACGCACCGATCTTCCGCAAGGGTGGTATCTACAAGGGCCCGACCCCTCGTTCGCACGGCCACGACCTGCCGAAGAAGTTCCGCAAGCTTGGCCTGCGCCACGCTCTGTCGGCCAAAGCCAAGGCAGGTGAACTGGTTGTGATCGAGAACGCCGAAGCCGAAGGCAAGACCGCCGCTCTGGCCAAACAGGTTGCAAACCTGGGCTGGAAACGCGCTCTGGTCATCGACGGCGCGACCGTGAACGAAGGTTTCCTGAAGGCGTCGCGCAACATCGAAGGTCTGGATATCCTGCCGTCGATGGGTGCAAACGTTTATGACATCCTCAAGCGTGACACCCTGGTGCTCACCAAAGCGGCTGTCGAAGCACTGGAGGCTCGTCTGAAATGAGCGCGAAGGCAGAACACTACGACGTGATCCGCAAGCCGATCATCACCGAAAAGTCGACCATGGCGTCCGAAAACGGCGCGGTTGTCTTTGAAGTGGCGATCGACAGCAACAAGCCGCAGATCAAAGAGGCCGTTGAGGCACTGTTTGGTGTGAAGGTCAAAGCGGTGAACACCACCGTGACCAAAGGCAAGGTCAAGCGGTTCCGCGGCCAGCTGGGCCGTCGGAAAGACGTCAAAAAAGCATATGTGACCCTGGAAGAGGGTAACACCATCGACGTGTCCACCGGTCTCTGATCGAACCCGTCTTTGGCGCAAGATAAAGGCCCCCGCGAAAGCGGGGGTTTTTTTATTCAAAGGCCAAAATTAACCAGCTGCACATAAAGGTGCCCGAAACTGATGCGCAAAGAAGCGATTGCAGTTGAGTTTGAGGTCTGACAGATTTCGCCTCAGTGCCGTTTAACCGTCTTGCGAAAGAAAAAATACCAATGATCCCCAAACCATCTCAGCAGGCCCGGTCGGACGGTCGCCGCGATTTTTGGAACCAGTTCTACGAGAATTCTGCCGAGTCGTGGGAATTGTCGCTGCCATCACAGTTTGCCGCGTTTGTGGCCAATGAAATTGATCGGAAGGCGCATGTAGTTGACATCGGGTGCGGCAACGCCCGTGACAGTTTCTTCTTTTCGCGGCACGGGTTCCTTGTGACCGGACTGGATGCATCAGAAGCCGCCGTTGCGTCAGCCAGAAAACACACAAAGACGCAGGGCGGGGATGGTCTTGAATTTGCCAGAACAAACCTCAAGGACGGGGTGGTTCAACAGGTGCTGTCCAATCGACGCGCGAAGGTGGTCTGTGTCTATGCGCGCTTCTTTTTGCACGCGATCACTGATGACGAAGAAGATGCCTTGATCGATGCCCTGCATGAGGGGTGCCAGCCGGGTGACATTGTTGCGTTCGAATACCGGACATTGGCGGACCGCGACACAACAAAAATAGCACCGCCGCATTTCCGGCGCTATCTGTGCGCGGCGGAGCTGGACGAAAAAATGAAGCAGTTTCAGTTCGCCAAACGATACGGTGTCGAAGGGGTAGGGTTCGCAAAATACAAGACAGAGGATGCGATCGTCGCCCGGGCAATCTATGAAAAAGACCTATGACCGAAACAGAAATCATCAAAAAGCTGGCGTCGCTTCGTGCTGTTGTGTTTGAACATGCAACGGCCCAGACTGCCCTGCCGCGTCCGCGCAAAACCCGTCTGGCTGTGCAGGCATTGCAAGATCCTGTTCGGGACTTGAACAACCCGGCATTGTTTGACGATTGGGAAGAAATCGATCTTCTGCTTTGTTGCCACCGGCGATCAAGGGCCGCGCGAACGCATGGCAGGCTCAAGCGGATGGAAAGGCGCTATGCGCGCAAAGGGCAGGAAGCGCGGTTTGCAGCGTTTTTCGAATGTGTCAAACAGGCTCTTCACCCCGATTTCATCACGCCGCATGGCTATAACAGAACCTTCGGTGAAATGAATGCCGACGATATTTTCCAGAAGCTCGAAGCTGAGTTGGCACCCGTCATCCAACTTGGCAAACCGATATTCCTGTATGCCGGTGCGTTGTTGGGCTACGTGCGTGATGGTCGGTTGATCGACCATGACGA
Source organism: Ruegeria sp. AM9 (assembly GCF_056540565.1). Lineage (NCBI taxonomy): Bacteria > Pseudomonadati > Pseudomonadota > Alphaproteobacteria > Rhodobacterales > Roseobacteraceae > Ruegeria > Ruegeria sp. AM9. The sequence continues at coordinate 46,718 of NZ_JBQFWY010000018.1, read as the reverse complement.
TGACGTGGATTTTGCGGTGCACATGGGTGAGTCCACGCTTGAAGAAATACCCGAGAAATGGGCCATGTACCAAAAAGCCCTGTTGGAAAGTGGCTGTCTGGAAGTCAGGCCATCGACCCGAAGCTCTCCGATATTCAAGTTAAAAAACGGCCTGGGGATTGATATAGACCTATTTCCTGCCTGGACTGAAAACGGGCGTTTCAATGTCTACCCATACTCTTTCAACGGCGTGCCCGACAGTTCGATCTTTCCGCTCAGGGCGTTGAATGACGGGCAGATTATGCTGCCTCAGGACCCGCCGGCCCTGCTGGCCCAGAGTTATGGGGAAAACTGGCGCATACCGGACCCGCTTTTTCACTTTGACTGGTCAGGCGCACGCCGCACGTTCGCGCCCTTGGTCCAACATGATTTCAGTATCAAGTGACTGTGCCCGCCAAGAGAATGTGCCGCACCCTATAGACACCCACCCCCAACCCTGTTACACGCTCCCAATCTTGCGGCCCCGGATTCGTTCCGGGGCCTCTGATATTTGTAACCGGGGACCTTCGGGGCCCTATACCCTTGGCACCTACGGGGGCCTATCACATAGCGGGGAAACTCCCTGCACTTGCTAAACGGAAGACAGAAAGCATGGCACTCAAGTCGTACAAGCCGACGACGCCGGGCCAGCGCGGGCTGGTGCTGATCGACCGTTCGGAGCTTTGGAAAGGACGTCCGGTCAAGTCTCTCACTGAGGGTTTGACCAAATCGGGCGGCCGGAACAACACCGGACGGATCACTTCACGCCGCCGCGGCGGTGGCGCAAAGCGTCTCTACCGGATCGTTGACTTCAAACGGAACAAATTTGATGTCGCGGCAACCGTCGAGCGGATCGAATATGACCCGAACCGGACCGCATTCATCGCACTGGTAAAATACGAAGACGGCGAGCAGGCATATATCCTGGCTCCGCAGCGTCTGGCTGTTGGTGACAAGGTCATCGCGTCGGCAAAAGCTGACATCAAGCCGGGCAACGCAATGCCGTTCTCGGGCATGCCCATTGGTACCATCGTCCACAACATCGAGATGAAGCCTGGTAAAGGCGGTCAGATCGCACGTGCGGCCGGTACTTACGCTCAGTTCGTTGGTCGCGATGGCGGCTACGCTCAGATCCGTCTGAGCTCGGGCGAGCTGCGCATGGTTCGTCAGGAATGCATGGCCACCGTTGGTGCCGTGTCCAACCCCGACAACTCGAACCAGAACCTCGGTAAAGCCGGTCGTATGCGCCACAAAGGCGTTCGTCCGTCGGTTCGTGGTGTTGCAATGAACCCGATCGATCACCCGCACGGTGGTGGTGAAGGTCGTACCTCGGGTGGCCGTACACCGGTTACTCCGTGGGGTAAGGACACCAAGGGTAAGCGTACCCGCAACAAGAACAAAGCGTCCCAGAAGCTGATCATCCGCTCGCGGCACGCCAAGAAGAAGGGACGTTAATCCATGTCTCGCTCTGTTTGGAAGGGTCCTTTCGTCGATGCTTACGTGCTGAAAAAAGCCGAAGCAGCGCGCGAGTCGGGCCGCAACGAAGTCATCAAAATCTGGTCGCGTCGTTCCACCATTCTGCCCCAGTTCGTGGGTCTGACCTTTGGTGTGTACAACGGCCAGAAGCATATCCCCGTAAACGTCTCGGAAGACATGATCGGTCAGAAGTTCGGTGAATACTCGCCGACCCGCACCTATTATGGCCACGCCGCAGACAAAAAAGCGAAGCGGAAGTAAGTCATGGGCAAGGAAAAGAACCCCCGCCGCGTGGCTGAAAACGAAGCAATGGCGAAAACCCGCATGCTTCGCACCAGCCCGCAGAAACTGAACCTGGTTGCGCAAATGATCCGCGGCAAGAAAGTCGAGAAGGCTCTGACCGACCTGACTTTCTCGAACAAGCGTGTCGCGCAGGACGTCAAGAAGTGCCTGCAGTCCGCAATCGCGAATGCCGAAAACAACCACAACCTGGACGTTGACGAGCTGATCGTCGCCGAAGCTTGGGTTGGCAAGAACCTGGTCATGAAGCGCGGTCGCCCGCGTGCCCGTGGCCGTTTCGGCAAGATCATGAAGCCGTTCTCGGAGATCACCATCAAGGTGCGTCAAGTTGAGGAGCAAGCCTAATGGGTCATAAAGTAAATCCGATCGGCATGCGCCTGCAGGTCAACCGCACCTGGGACAGCCGCTGGTACGCCGACACCAAGGACTACGGTGATCTTCTGCTGGAAGACCTCAAGATCCGTGAGTTCATCAACAAAGAGTGCAAGCAGGCCGGTGTTGCCCGTGTGATCATCGAACGTCCGCACAAGAAGTGCCGCGTTACGATCCACACTGCACGTCCCGGTGTCATCATCGGCAAGAAAGGTGCAGACATCGAAGTTCTGCGCAAAAAGCTTGCTCGTATGACCGACAGCGAACTGCACCTGAACATCGTCGAAGTGCGCAAGCCCGAGCTTGACGCGCAGCTGGTTGCCGAGTCCATCGCTCAGCAGCTGGAACGTCGTGTTTCGTTCCGCCGCGCAATGAAGCGGTCGGTTCAGAACGCCATGCGCATGGGCGCCCTGGGTATCCGGGTGAACGTCGCTGGTCGTCTGGGCGGCGCCGAAATCGCACGGACCGAGTGGTATCGCGAAGGCCGCGTGCCTCTGCACACCCTGCGTGCCGACATCGATTACGCACATGCCGAAGCGATGACCCCCTACGGGATCATCGGGATCAAGGTCTGGATCTTCAAAGGTGAGATCATGGAGCACGATCCGCAGGCACGTGACCGTAAAGCACAGGAACTCCAGGACGGCCCTGCACCTCGTGGTGCTGGTGGCGGTCGTCGCTAAGGAGGGAAAGATATGCTTCAACCAAAGCGTACTAAATTCCGCAAGATGCACAAAGGCCGGATCAAGGGTGAAGCCAAAGGCGGCTCTGATCTGAACTTTGGCACCTATGGTCTGAAAGCTCTTGAGCCTGAGCGTGTAACCGCACGCCAGATCGAAGCTGCACGTCGTGCCATGACGCGTCACATGAAGCGTCAGGGTCGTGTCTGGATCCGCATCTTCCCCGACACTCCGGTCACGGCTAAGCCGATCGAAGTTCGTATGGGTAAAGGTAAAGGTTCGGTCGACCGCTGGGCCTGCAAGGTCAAGCCTGGCCGCGTGATGTTCGAGATCGACGGCGTCAATGACGACATCGCCCGCGAGGCCCTGCGCCTGGCTGCGATGAAGCTGCCGATCAAGACCCGCGTCGTGGTTCGCGAAGACTGGTAAGCGATCCGGGGGCAACCCCGTTCGTGATAAGATTGACCCCCGTCGGGAAACCGGCGGGGGTTTTCGTTTGGGGGCGCTGCCCCCGCCGCCTCCGGCGACTCCCCCGAGATATTTATAGACAGATGAAGCGGGGGATCCGGTCTTCATCTGTCTATAAATATCCCGGAGCGCGAGGCAGAGCCTCGCAAAAGAGCCATCGCAATCGCGATGAGGCTGCGTTAAGAGGGCGCCATGGCACAGATTGAATCACTCTTCGTTACCCGTCTTTATCGCGCAGCTTTGTCCGAGTTCGACCCCAAGATCGACGCGGAAGAACTGGAAAATTCCTGCCTTGTCATCGCCGAGGATGATGAGGCCGGGCAGGAATGGTGCGAAGAGAACGGCTATCCCGGCTATACCAGCTATGCCTCGCTGACCGATCTGCCCTGGCGCTTCCCGATCTTTGCGGATCTGGTCACTGCGCTGGATCAGCACGTCGCGGCCTTTGCCAAGGATCTGGAGTTCGATCTGGGCGAGGGCGAATTGAAGCTTGAGGATCTGTGGATCAACATCCTGCCCGAAGGCGGCATGCACTCCAGCCACCTGCACCCGCACAGCGTCATCTCGGGCACAACCTATGTGGCGATGCCAGAAGGCGCGAGCGCGTTGAAGCTGGAAGACCCCCGCTCGGGCCGCATGATGGCCGCGCCGACGCGGCTGAAAGGCGGGCGGCGGGATTTGCAGCCGTTCATCTATATGAAACCACAGGTAGGGGACGTCCTGCTGTGGGAAAGCTGGCTACGCCACGAGGTGCCGATGAACATGGCCGAGGAAGAGCGGATTTCGGTAAGCTTCAACTACAAGTGGGAGTAAACCGTGTTCGCGCTATTTCCGGCCAAGGTCACGCAAGCATTTACGCTGTTCTTTGCGATAGCAGCCATGCCCGCACTTGCAAACTGTCCCACTCAAGGGGATGTTTCTAGTGGCATCTGGCTGAAGAATGGGGAAACGTGGCTGTTGCGAGAGCAAAGTCTTGTTGAGACGGGGATTGTCGTTGAGATGAAATCCCAGGACACCAGACGCATAGGTTTCGCTAACCACTACGCTCACCCTGTGTTGTTTAGTGAGCTCTTCATGAGCTTCACTTCTTCCAAACGTGCATATGAGCAGCCTGTCGCCCCTCTGGATGACCTAGAGAGCCTAAAAAAGTGGCAATCGGATTTTACTGTCACGGATGGTAGGAACGAACCTGAAATCGGCACTGTGTCGGTCGAGTTCGAGAAAAATCGCATAGAGCGGGTTGGAAGCTGCAAGTACAAAGTTTGGGAGGTTCTTGTCCGCGAGCATCTGGCGGGAACCGAAGACAGAGTTCAGAAAGTCTTGTACTCTCCAGAGCTCAAGATTGTTCTTAAGCGCTCTTTCACAATGCATAATTCTGCTTTGGTGTGGGATAGGGGCTATGATGGTATACGAACCAATAGCGAGTAAGCCTACTGTTTTGCGCCAATCTGAAGCCCCCATCAAAGATAGAGAAAAAGATCACACCAGGCAGGCTGCACTCTTCCAGAGCTTTCCTCTTGCCACCCACCCCCCAAACCCTTATACGGCGGCATCCTGCGGTCTCCCGGCGTTGTCGGGCGATTCGTATGTCTATCATTCATCCACCAGGTCCAAGGTGACCCTGTCAGGGGGCCTTCTGGTGTTTTGAGCAAAGGAAAAGGCGATGAACGCCCAAGAACTGCGTGACAAGACCCCGGACCAGCTCCGCGAGGAACTGGCCAACCTGAAGAAAGAAAGCTTTAACCTGCGCTTTCAACAGGCCACCGGTCAGCTGGAAAACACTGCCGGCATCAAAGCGGCCCGCCGCAATGCTGCCCGCGTCAAAACCATTCTGAACGAAAAGGCCGCTGCTGCGGCATCGGAGGAGTAATCCCATGCCCAAGCGTATCCTGTCCGGAATCGTAACCAGCGACGCCAACGAGCAAACCGTGACTGTTTCGGTTGAACGCCGTTTCAAGCACCCGCTGCTGCACAAAACCGTTCGTAAGTCCAAGAAGTACCGGGCTCACGACGAAAAGAACGCCTTCAAGGTCGGCGACTCTGTACGCATCATCGAATGCGCGCCGAAATCGAAGACGAAACGTTGGGAAGTTCTGGAAGCGTAAGCTTCCGGGATTTTCCCATTTGTCGAAACCCTGGGGGATCTAATCAGACCAGCCCCCACAGGTCGGGAGAAACCACATGATCCAGATGCAGACCAATCTGGATGTCGCTGACAACTCCGGCGCACGCCGAGTTCAGTGCATCAAGGTCCTGGGTGGTTCCAAGCGTAAATACGCCTCCGTCGGCGACATCATTGTCGTCTCGGTGAAGGAAGCCATCCCGCGCGGCCGCGTAAAGAAAGGGGACGTCCGTAAGGCCGTCGTCGTACGCACCGCCAAGGAAGTCCGTCGCGAAGACGGCACCGCGATCCGTTTCGATCGCAACGCCGCCGTCATCCTGAACAACAACAACGAGCCCGTAGGTACCCGTATCTTTGGCCCCGTTGTTCGTGAACTGCGTGGCAAGAACTTCATGAAAATCATCTCGCTGGCTCCGGAGGTGCTGTAATCATGGCTGCTAAACTCCGCAAAGGCGACAAGGTCGTCGTGCTGGCCGGTAAGGACAAGGGCAAAGAGGGAACGATTACCTCGGTTGACCCCAAAGCCGGCAAAGCTGTTGTCGACGGCATCAACATCGCCATCCGCCACACCCGCCAGACCCAGAACAGCCAAGGCGGCCGTTTGCCTCAGGCAAACCCGATCGAGCTGTCGAACCTGGCTCTGCTGGACAAGAACGGCAAAGCAACCCGCGTTGGCTTCCGCATGGAAGGCGACAAGAAGGTTCGTTTCGCCAAGACCACAGGGGACGTGATCGATGCTTGATTCCGCAACCTACACCCCGCGTCTGAAAGCTCAGTACGTTGAAACCATCCGTGCCGCTCTGAAAGAAGAGTTCGGCTACAAGAACGACATGCAGCTGCCCAAGCTGGAAAAAATCGTTCTGAACATCGGGTGCGGTGCTGAGGCCGTCAAGGACTCGAAGAAAGCGAAAGCTGCTGTCGAGGATCTGACCGCGATTGCTGGCCAACAGGCCGTTTCGACCAAGGCGAAGAAGTCGATCGCGGGTTTCCGCGTCCGTGAAGACATGCCGCTGGGCGCGAAAGTGACCCTGCGCGGTGACCGGATGTACGAATTCCTGGATCGTCTGATCACCATCGCGATGCCGCGCGTTCGTGACTTCCGCGGTGTGAAGCCGTCTTTCGATGGTCAGGGCAACTTTGCCATGGGCATGAAAGAGCACATCGTGTTCCCGGAAATCGACTTCGACAAAGTCGATGAGGTCTGGGGCATGGACATCGTAATTGCCACCACAGCGAAAACCGACGCTGAAGCAAAGGCACTGTTGAAAGCGTTCAACATGCCGTTCAACGCGTAAGCGCCGGAAGGATAGAGACATGGCTAAAAAAGCAATGATCGAACGCGAGAAGAAGCGCGAACGCCTGGTGGCCAAATATGCCGCAAAGCGTGCCGAGCTGAAAGAAATCGCGAATGACGAGAGCCGCCCGATGGAAGAGCGTTTCAAAGCGCGTCTGAAACTGGCGAAACTGCCGCGCAACAGCTCGGCTACCCGTCTGCACAACCGCTGTCAGCTGACCGGTCGTCCCCATGCTTACTACCGTAAGCTGAAGGTCAGCCGTATCGCGCTGCGCGAGCTGGGTTCTGCTGGTCAGATCCCCGGCATGGTGAAATCGAGCTGGTAAGGGAGACATAGATATGAATGATCCTATCGGCGATATGCTCACCCGTATCCGCAACGCGCAAATGCGCGGCAAGTCCACCGTTTCCACCCCGGCTTCCAAGCTGCGCGGTTGGGTTCTGGACGTGCTGGCGGACGAAGGTTACATCCGTGGCTACGAAGCGACGACCGGTGAAAACGGTCATCCGGCCATCGAAATCAGCCTGAAATACTACGAAGGCACCCCTGTCATTCGCGAACTGAAGCGGGTCTCGAAGCCTGGCCGTCGCGTCTACATGGGCGTCAATGACATCCCGCAGGTCCGTCAGGGTCTGGGCGTGTCGATTGTCAGCACTCCGAAAGGTGTGATGTCGGACGCAAACGCTCGCTCCAACAATGTTGGCGGCGAAGTGCTCTGCACCGTCTTCTAAGGAGGTCTGCAATGTCTCGTATTGGTAAAAAACCGGTCGAGCTGCCCAGCGGCGTTTCCGCCTCTGTGTCGGGTCAGACCATCGAAGTGAAAGGTCCGAAAGGCACCCGCAGCTTCACCGCAACCGATGACGTAACGCTGTCGGTCGAAGACAACGTCGTGCAAATCAACCCTCGTGGGATGTCCAAGCGTGCCCGCCAGCAGTGGGGCATGAGCCGCACCATGGTTGCCAACCTGGTAACCGGTGTGACCGAAGGCTTCAAAAAAGAGCTGGAGATCCAGGGTGTTGGTTACCGGGCGCAGATGCAGGGCAACACCCTGAAGCTGAACCTGGGCTACAGCCACGACGTTGATTTCACCGCTCCGGAGGGTGTCACCATCACCGCGCCGAAGCAGACCGAGATCGTTGTGGAAGGTATCGACCAGCAGCAGGTGGGCGAAGTCGCGGCCAAAATCCGCGAATGGCGCCGTCCCGAGCCGTACAAAGGCAAGGGCATCCGCTACAAGGGCGAGTTCATCTTCCGCAAGGAAGGCAAGAAGAAGTAAGGACGCAGACAATGGCAAACAGCAAAAGAACCCTGTTTCTGAAGCGCCGCCTGCGCGTTCGGAACAAACTTCGCAAAGTCAACGCCGGCCGTGTACGCCTGTCGGTTCACCGTTCGAACAAGAACATCAGCGTTCAGCTGATCGACGACGTTCGTGGCGTGACCCTGGCCTCGGCCTCGACCCTGGAAAAAGATCTGGGTGTTGTTGGCAAGAACAACGTCGAAGCGGCCACCAAAGTGGGCGCGGCCATCGCCGAGCGTGCCAAGAAGGCAGGCGTCGAAGAGGCCTATTTCGATCGTGGTGGCTTCCTGTTCCACGGCAAGGTGAAGGCAGTAGCCGACGCCGCGCGTGAAGGTGGTCTGAAGATCTAAGACCTGCGGGCAGCTTTGCGGCTGTCCCGATGATCCGGGAGCCCTGGCGTCAGTCGGGGCTCACTTGGATTGAACTAAACGGCGCCATGCGCCACATGAGAAAAGGGATGCCAAATGGCAGAACGTGAAAACCGTCGGGGCCGTGGCCGCGACCGTGAAGAAACACCGGAATTTGCCGATCGTCTGGTCGCAATCAACCGCGTGTCGAAAACCGTAAAAGGTGGTAAGCGCTTTGGCTTCGCCGCTCTGGTGGTTGTCGGCGATCAGAAAGGCCGCGTCGGCTTTGGCAAAGGTAAAGCGAAAGAAGTACCTGAAGCCATCCGCAAGGCGACCGAACAAGCCAAGCGTCAGATGATCCGCGTGCAACTGCGCGAAGGTCGGACCCTGCACCACGACATCGAAGGCCGTCACGGCGCCGGTAAAGTGGTTATGCGCACCGCACCTGAAGGTACCGGTATCATCGCCGGTGGTCCGATGCGTGCTGTGTTCGAAATGCTGGGCGTCAAGGACGTTGTGTCCAAGTCGCTGGGCTCGCAGAACCCGTACAACATGATCCGCGCCACCATCAACGGCCTGCAAAAAGAGCAGAGCCCGCGTTCGGTTGCCGCACGTCGTGGTAAAAAAGTTGCCGACATCCTGCCCAAGCGGGACGAAGCACCGGCTGAAGCCGAAGCGTAAGGAGAGCGAGCAATGGCAAAAACCATCGTCGTCAAGCAGATCGGTTCCCCGATCCGCCGCCCCGCCGAACAGCGCGCAACCCTGATCGGTCTGGGCCTGAACAAGATGCACAAGACCCGTGAGCTGGAGGATACTCCTTCGGTCCGCGGCATGATCCGCAAGATCCCGCATCTGGTAGAGATCGTCGAAGAGCGCGGCTAAGCGCACTTCCAACGAACAAAGAGACGCCTCCGATCCGTTCGGGGGCGTTTTTTTATTGCCATTTGAATAAGCCGGGGTACACGTTGATCGTGTTTTTTTGAATGGATGTTGAGTATGAAACTGTTTTTCGCTGCGCTTTGCGTATCTGCAATTGCTACGGCCACCTATGCCGAATGCCCGGCCAAATCTCCGAAGTTTTCGAAAAGCTATTTTTCCGATGGCGATCAGAAAGTGAATGCGGCCTGGCTTGAAAAGAAACTTTCCGGGCGCAAGGTCGTATATCCCGGGAAAGAATTTGAGACCTACTTTGCCAACGGGTCCTATTCTTACGCGGCCAACGGGCAAGCGTGGGACGCGAATTCCTACAGGTTCTACTACAACGGGGTGCGGTGCATCGGTTATGACAAGCCCCGATTTGATCTGTACGTTGTGAACAACGGCAAACTGGTCTTGGTGAACCAGCAAAAGCAACGCTACGTTGGAGAAATCCGGAAGTAGTTTGCAGATGCCCGAATAGCGTCAGCCTGTTTGGTGCAGCAGAATACACCCATGCATTATTTGCAAAGCGGCTAGACCGAAACTTCGGTTGTTAGCGCAATGTGCCCAGCCTATCTGAGCCCTGTCCCAAACAGGAACAGAACAAAGTCATCGGGGAATGCGCCCCGATCAGAAAAGGAATTCAGATATGGCTTACACAGCAACAACCACGCATGGCGGCATCAACCTGATCGCACGCGTCGCAGAATTCGCCGCAAAGGTGAAACAGGCCTATGCCCTACGTGCGATGTACAACCGGACCTATTCGGAACTGCAAGGTCTGACCGACCGCGAGCTGAACGACATCGGCGTACGCCGTTGCGATATCAAGGATATCGCGCATGATCACGTTTACTGCGCCTAAGCGCATTCCCTGACGCAGTCAGCCCGAGGCGCCAATTGGCGCCTCTTTTGGTTTCAGGGTCTATCCCGCCACAGGCAGCATATATTTGGGCAACAAGCATTGCGACGGTGCCTCTATTGAGTCACATGCGGATTGGACGGCTGTTTGAAGTCGCGACAACTGTGTGGAAAGACGTATTTATGGCGCGCGAATATCAGATCGGAATGCTGTGGGTCGATGGACCGCTGAGCTTTCTCGAGCAGTTATGCATCAAGTCCTATCTGGATGCCGGGCAACATGTACGTCTGTACACTTATGGAACCGTGACAGGTATCCCCGACGGCGTAGAGCAGCGCGATGCACGCGAGGTTCTGCCCGATTCCGAATTCATCACCCATGGCAGAACCGGAAGCCCCGCGCCGCATTCGGACAAGTTCCGGTATCGGATGCTGGCGCAGGAGCCTGACTTGATCTGGGCGGATACGGATGCCTATTGCCTCAAGCCGTTCACAACCGAAAGCGGACATTACTACAGCTATCTCGAGGGAGAGGTGGCCATCGGCGTGCTCGCCCTGCCTCAGGACAGCGACACGCTGGGCAAGTTGATCGAATATACCAACGATCCGTATATTATCCCGCCCTGGCTGCCCCCTCGGCGTCGCAAGCCGCTGGAAGAGGCGCTGGAGAACGGAGAGCCCGTGAACGTGCCCGAAGCGCTTTGGGGCGTTTGGGGGCCGAGCGCATTCACCTGGGCGTTGAAGCAAACGGGCGAGATAAAATATGCGTTGCCAGAGCATGTGTTCTACCCACTCAACTACACGCGCCGGCGGGCGTTGGCCCGGCCCGGGGCCAAAATCGACCATTTCTTCAAGGACGACACGGTTTCCATCCATCTTTATGGCAGACGGATGCGGGCGATCATGCGGGACAAATATGACGGCCAGCCCGATCCTGACAGCTTGGTCGGACGGCTGGTCGAAAAACACGGCATCGATCCGCTTGCCGCGCCTATTGCCAAACAGGTTGCGGATGAAGCCGAGGCACCGCAGGCCGGCAGCTGATCCTGCGCCGATCCACGGGCTTGCCAAGCGGGGGCAACGGGCCTATACGCCTCCGGTGGGTTTATGCCCATGAGAATCAAAACCAAGAAATGCCGTGTTTGGCCCATCACGCTTCGGGGGTCACATCCGGCTTAGGAGAAGCGAAATGAAACTGAATGAACTGCGCGACAATCCCGGCGCCAACCCGAAACGCACCCGCGTTGGTCGTGGTCCTGGCTCGGGCAAAGGTAAAATGGGTGGCCGTGGTATCAAAGGCCAGAAATCCCGTTCGGGTGTGGCTATCAACGGCTATGAAGGCGGCCAGATGCCGCTGTACCAGCGTCTGCCCAAGCGTGGCTTCAACAAGCCGAACCGCAAGGAATTCGCCGTTATCAACCTGGGCCTGATCCAGAAATTCGTCGACGCCGGCAAACTGGACGCCAAAGCTGCGATTACCGAGGACGCACTGGTTGCATCCGGTCTGGTCCGTCGCAAGCTGGACGGTATCCGCGTTCTGGCCAAAGGCGAAATCAGCGCCAAAGTGAACCTGGAAGTAACCGGTGCTTCGAAAGCTGCCGTTGAGGCAGTCGAAAAAGCGGGCGGTTCGCTGACGGTCACAAAAGCCGCTGCGGCAGAGTAAGCGCTTGTGAGCGGGCCAAGACCCGCTTACATAGACCTCAGAGTTTTCCAAGACGCCGCCCGAGCCGGAAAACGGTTCCGGGCGGTGTTTTCATAAGAGAGACCGATTTATGGTATCAGCAGCAGAACAAATGGCAGCCAACACAAGCTGGGCTGCTTTGGGCAAAGCCACCGATCTGCGCAACCGCATCCTGTTCACGCTGGGTTTGCTGATCGTCTATCGTCTGGGCACCTTCATTCCGGTGCCGGGGATCGACGGGCAGGCGCTGCGCGAGTTCATGGAGCAGGCGGGGCAGGGCATCGGCGGCATGGTTTCGATGTTCACCGGCGGGGCGCTGGGGCGGATGGGTATCTTTGCCCTCGGCATCATGCCCTATATTTCGGCCTCGATCATCGTGCAACTGCTGACCTCGATGGTTCCCGCGCTCGAACAGCTCAAGAAAGAGGGCGAGCAGGGCCGCAAGAAGATCAACCAATACACCCGTTTCGGCACCGTGGCGCTGGCTACCGTTCAGGCCTATGGTCTGGCCGTTTCGCTGGAATCGGGCGATCTGGCGACCGATCCGGGCATGTTCTTCCGCATGTCCACCATGATCACGCTGGTCGGTGGCACCATGTTCCTGATGTGGCTGGGCGAGCAGATCACCGCGCGCGGCATCGGCAACGGTATTTCCCTGATCATCTTCGTCGGCATCATCGCCGAGGTTCCGGCCGCGCTGGCGCAGTTCTTCGCCTCTGGCCGCTCGGGCGCGATCAGCCCCGCCGTGATCATCGGTGTGATCGTGATGGTGATCGCCGTGATTACCTTTGTGGTGTTCATGGAACGCGCGCTGCGTAAGATTCACATCCAATACCCGCGCCGTCAGGCCGGTATGAAAATCTATGAGGGCGGCTCTAGCCACCTGCCGGTCAAAGTGAACCCGGCGGGCGTGATTCCGGCGATCTTTGCGAGCTCGCTGCTGTTGCTGCCGGTGACGATCTCGACCTTCTCGTCGGGTGCCACCAGCGGGCCGATCATGTCCTGGCTGCTGGCCAACTTTGGTCCCGGACAGCCGCTGTACCTGCTGTTCTTCGCGGCCATGATCGTGTTCTTCGCCTATTTCTACACGTTCAACGTGTCGTTCAAACCGGACGATGTTGCGGACAACCTGAAAAAGCAGAACGGTTTTGTGCCGGGGATCCGTCCGGGCAAGAAAACCGCCGAATATCTGGAATACGTGGTCAACCGCGTGCTGGTTCTGGGCTCGGCCTATCTGGCGGCGGTTTGTCTTCTGCCTGAGATTCTGCGGAACCAGTTTGCCATCCCGTTCTATTTCGGCGGCACTTCGGTTCTGATTATCGTCTCTGTGACCATGGATACGATCCAACAGGTTCAGAGCCACCTGTTGGCGCATCAATACGAAGGGCTGATCGAAAAGTCCCAGCTACGCGGCAAAGGTAAGAAACGCAGCAGGAAGGGACCCGCTCGTCGATGAACATCATTCTTCTTGGGCCCCCGGGGGCCGGTAAAGGGACGCAGGCGCGTCACCTGGTCGAAACTCGGGGCATGGTTCAGCTGAGCACCGGCGACATGCTGCGCGAGGCCAAGACCTCGGGCACCGAGATGGGCCAGAAGGTTGCGGCGATCATGGACGCGGGCAAGCTGGTCACCGATGAGATCGTGATCGGCCTGATCGAAGAGAAGCTGACCACGGAAACCGGCGCCGGCTTCATCTTTGACGGCTTCCCGCGCACGCTGGCGCAGGCCGATGCGTTGGCGGCCCTGCTGACCAAACTGGGTCAGTCGCTGCATACCGTGATTGAGATGCGCGTTGACGACGAAGCGCTGGTTCAGCGGATCACGGCGCGTTCGACCTGTGGTGGCTGCGGTGAGGTCTATAATGACATCACCAAGCCGATCCCGGCCGATGGCAAATGCACCAATTGCGGCAAGGAAAATGACTTCCAGCGTCGTGCGGATGACAACGAAGACAGCCTGCGCACGCGCTTGATGGAGTACTACAAAAAGACCTCGCCGCTGATTGGGTATTACTATGCCAAAGGCGATCTTCGCCCGGTCAATGGCCTGGCCGAGATCAAGGAAGTCACCGCCTCGATCGAGGCGATTCTGGGCTGACTTCAGGTTGGGGCTTGACGGCCCCACCAAAACCCCATATCGACCCCCATCCCCTTGGGGAATCAAGACCGCAGGCGGGATTCGTCCCAACTGCCCCGACCACCTCGAATAATGCTGAACCCACTGGCGGCACTGCCAAGGTTAAGCGTTGTGAAAAAAGGTTCTGGAGTTACGGAACCGCAACGAAAAGGAAAGTGACACGTGGCACGTATTGCCGGCGTAAACATCCCGACTGCAAAGCGGGTACCTATCGCCCTCACATATATCACCGGTATCGGCAACACCTCGGCCAAAGCGATCTGCGAAGCCGTGGGCATTGAAGCGACCCGTCGCGTCAACGAACTGTCCGACGCCGAAGTTCTGAAAATCCGCGAGTTCATCGACGAAAACTTCACCGTCGAAGGTGACCTGCGTCGTGAAGTTCAGATGAACGTCAAGCGCCTGATGGATCTGGGCTGCTACCGCGGTCTGCGTCACCGTCGCAACCTGCCGGTTCGCGGTCAGCGCACCCACACCAATGCTCGTACCCGCAAAGGCCCCGCAAAGGCCATCGCTGGTAAGAAGAAATAAGGGAGGGTCTGACTGATGGCACGTGACAAGACTCGCGTTAAGCGCAAAGAGCGTAAGAACATCGCATCGGGCGTCGCCCATGTGAACTCGACCTTCAACAACACCAAGATCCTGATCTCGGACGTACAGGGCAACGCCATCTCGTGGTCGTCTGCCGGTACCATGGGCTTCAAGGGTTCGCGGAAATCGACCCCCTACGCCGCTCAGATGGCTGCAGAAGACGCAGGCAAGAAGGCGCAGGAACATGGCGTCAAGACGCTGGAAGTCGAAGTTCAGGGCCCCGGTTCGGGTCGTGAATCGGCTCTGCGCGCACTGGCTGCTGTGGGCTTCAACATCACGTCGATCCGCGACGTGACTCCGATCGCTCACAATGGCTGCCGCCCGCCGAAGCGCCGCCGCGTCTAAGCGATTTTGAATTGAGCTGGGGCTGTGTTTTCGCACGGCCCCAGCACGTCATTTTGAACCTCGGGCGTCTGCACCTTGTTGGTCATGGGGCGCGGACAGGAATGGAGGGATTACATGATCCATAAGAATTGGGCAGAATTGATCAAGCCGACCCAGCTGGAAGGCAAGCCGGGCAACGATCCCGCACGTCAGGCGACCCTGGTTGCCGAACCGCTGGAACGTGGCTTTGGTCTGACCCTGGGCAACGCTCTGCGCCGCGTTCTGATGAGCTCGCTGCAAGGTGCGGCCATCACCAGCGTCCAGATCGACAACGTCCTGCACGAGTTCTCGTCGGTTGCAGGTGTCCGCGAAGACGTCACCGACATCATCCTGAACCTCAAGCAGGTTGCCCTGCGCATGGAAGTCGAAGGCCCCAAGCGTCTGTCGATCAATGCCAAAGGCCCCGCAGTTGTTACCGCTGGTGACATCAGCGAAAGCGCCGGAATCGAGGTTCTGAACCGCGATCACGTCATCTGTCACCTGGATGATGGCGCCGACCTGTTCATGGAACTGACCGTCAACACCGGCAAGG
This sequence comes from Ruegeria sp. AM9, assembly GCF_056540565.1. NCBI lineage: Bacteria > Pseudomonadati > Pseudomonadota > Alphaproteobacteria > Rhodobacterales > Roseobacteraceae > Ruegeria > Ruegeria sp. AM9. The sequence goes on along the minus strand of NZ_JBQFWY010000018.1, from coordinate 31,240 downwards.
GTTACGTCTCGGCTGAGAAGAACAAGCCGGAAGACGCACCCATCGGCCTGATCCCGATCGACGCGATCTATTCGCCGGTCAAAAAGGTAGCCTATGACGTTCAGCCGACCCGTGAAGGTCAGGTTCTGGACTATGACAAGCTGACCCTGAAGATCGAAACAGACGGTTCGATCACTCCGGAAGACGCGCTGGCCTTTGCCGCGCGCATCCTGCAGGACCAGCTGTCGATCTTCGTCAACTTCGACGAACCGGAATCGGCTGGCCGCCAGGACGAAGACGATGGTCTGGAGTTCAACCCGCTGCTGCTGAAGAAAGTGGACGAGCTGGAACTGTCGGTCCGTTCGGCAAACTGCCTGAAGAACGACAACATCGTTTACATCGGCGACCTGATCCAGAAGACCGAAGCCGAGATGCTGCGCACCCCGAACTTCGGCCGCAAGTCGCTGAACGAGATCAAAGAAGTGCTGTCCGGCATGGGTCTGCACCTTGGCATGGATGTCGAGGACTGGCCGCCCGACAACATCGAAGATCTGGCGAAGAAATTCGAAGACGCGTTCTAAGCGCGTCTTCCCCAATGCCCGGGCTGCCGGGGACCGTATGGGCACTTCCGCCCCAAGGAGAGCCGGTGACACGCATCGCCGGCCAGACAAAGCAAAACGCGAAAGAAGGAACTGAAAAATGCGTCACGCACGTGGTTACCGCCGCCTGAACCGTACTCATGAGCACCGCAAGGCGCTGTTTGCGAACATGGCTGGCTCGCTCATCGAGCATGAGCAAATCAAAACGACCCTGCCCAAGGCAAAAGAACTGCGCCCGATCATCGAAAAGCTGGTCACTCTGGGCAAGCGCGGCGACCTGCACGCCCGCCGTCAGGCCGCAGCACAGCTGAAAGAAGACAAAGACGTCGCAAAGCTGTTCGAAGTTCTGGGTCCCCGCTACGCTGAGCGTCAGGGCGGTTATGTCCGCATCCTGAAAGCTGGCTTCCGCTATGGCGACATGGCACCGATGGCGATCATCGAATTCGTTGATCGTGACGTCGACGCCAAAGGCGCGGCCGACAAAGCCCGCGTTGCTGCGGAAGAAGCTGCAGAAGAATAATTGATCAGGGATACCTGTTCATAGACCCCCGCTCGGTTGAGCGGGGGTTTTTCTTTGCCGACTGTTCAAGGTATGGGACGGCAATGATCTAATGAAGCTCCCGGAGATCCCATTGACCATCCGCATGTCCGTTTTTGATGTTCAGGGCCTTGCCTTCGGCATCGTCATGACAAGCCTGAGCGTCGTATTTCTGAAAGCCGCCGGACTGGTGACGGGGCAAACCGCAGGAATCGCTCTGCTGCTGTCCTATGTCTTGCCGCTTGGGTTCGGTCCGCTGTTTTTTCTGATCGGAATTCCGTTTCTGGTTTTGGCATGGGTCAAACGCGGGCCGGTTTTTGCAATTCGTACAATTGTCGTTGTGGTCGGGATTTCGGTTTTGTCCCAAATTCTCGGAAAGATCGTGTTGTTCGAGCGGCTGGACCCGCTTGTCGCTGCAGTTCTGGGCGGAGCCTGCAGCGGGATGGGGTTGATCGCCATCTTCCGCCACAATGCCTCGGCCGGAGGGATGACCATTCTTGGCATTATTCTGGAACATAAAACCGGATTCAAAGCGGGTTGGTTTCAGCTGTCCGTCGACGCCACGGTCTTTCTCGCCTCGGCCTTTGTGCTCAGCCCCGCGCAATTGTTTTACTCGTTTCTTGGCGCCTTGATCACCAATATGGCAATTGTCTGGAATTTCGACGTCGCCCAGAGCCGAACCGGGCGCCCCGGGTATGGGCGGCCAGCAAACGAATAGCGATCTTGCAAACGGTGTGGCTTGCGGACATATCAATCCTTGAACGTATAAGAGGGTCTCATGTTCCGCACGCTTTTGCTTTGTCTGCCGCTTGCACTCTTGACCGCGCCGGTGATGGCCCAAACGAAAGTACCGCAATCGCAGGCCGAGATTTCGATTGGCTTTGCGCCGGTGGTCAAGCAGGCCTCTCCGGCGGTGGTCAACATCTATGCCAAGATCGTGCGGCAGGGGCGGGCGAATCCGTTTTTCTCGGACCCGTTCTTTCAGGACTTCTTCGGTCGTGGGTTCGGTGAGCCCCGCCCGCGGGTGCAGAACTCTCTGGGGTCGGGCGTGATCCTGTCGGAAGATGGTTTCGTGGTATCGAACTATCATGTGGTGGGTACGGCCACCGAAATCCGGGTCGTGACCACGGACCGGCGCGAGTTTTCGGCGCAGGTGGTTCTGGGCGACAAGGAAAGTGACATCGCCATCCTGCGGCTGAAAGAAGCCGAGGACCTGCCCTACCTGCAGATGCGCGACTCGGACCATGTCGAGGTAGGTGAGTTGGCGCTGGCCATCGGAAATCCGTTCGGGGTGGGGCAGACAGTGTCGTCGGGCATCATCTCGGGGCTGGCGCGGACCGGGGCGGCCACGGGCAATGCGCGGGGCTATTTCATTCAGACGGATGCGGCGATCAACCCCGGGAATTCTGGCGGAGCGCTGATTGATGTGAATGGCGATCTGATCGGGATCAATACCGCGATTCTGACCCGCTCGGGCGGCTCGAACGGCATCGGCTTTGCTATCCCCGCCAATCTGGTGGCCGAATTCCTGCGGCAGGCGCAGGGCGGCAATGACAGTTTCATTAGCCCCTGGGCTGGAATGGCGGGCCAGCACATGAGCGCGGATATCGCCGAGTCTCTGGGTCTGGTGATCCCCCTGGGCGTGGTGATTTCCGACCTGCACCCCCTGAGCCCCTTGGCCAAGGCCGGATTGCGTGTGGGCGACGTGGTGACCCATGTGGACGGGGATGAGGTGAACTCACCCGCCGAGATGAAGTTCCGCATGGCGGTTGCCGGTGTGGGTGGCACATCCAGGGTAACCCGGCTGCGCGGGGAAGAACGCGCCGAGGTGGAAATCGCGCTGATCAAAGCGCCCGGCACCCCGGCGGCCGAGGAAACCACACTGGATGACCAGACCGTGATGCCGGGCCTGACGGTCTCGCGCGTCAACCCGGCGGTGATCGCCAAGATGGGGCTTGTGCTGTCTCAGACTGGTGTCGTTGTGATGGATGCCGGCCCCTATGGTGGCCGATCCGGGCTACGTGCGGGTGATGTGGTCAACAGCATCAATGGCACGCGGGTTGAAACTCCCGGCGACGTGGTCGATGCGCTGACCGACCCGGGGCGCCGGATCAATCTGGATGTTCTCAGAGGGGGCCGTTCGATCTCGCTTCGGTTCCGGTTGTGACGTGAGCGATCTGTTCGATACAGGGGCTGCCCAGCCCGCGCCACCCGCGCACCGCCCGCTGGCCGATCGGCTGCGCCCGCAGACTCTGGCCGAAGTGATCGGGCAAGAGCAGGTGCTGGGCCCCGATGCGCCACTGGGGGTTATGCTGGCCTCGGGCAGCCTGTCCAGTCTGGTGTTCTGGGGGCCTCCGGGTGTCGGCAAGACAACCATCGCGCGGCTGCTGGCGCAGGAGACCGATCTGCATTTTGTTCAGATCAGCGCGATTTTCACCGGTGTGCCTGACCTGAAAAAGGTGTTCGAGGCTGCGAAAATCCGTCGCCAGAATGGGCAGGGCACGCTGTTATTCGTGGACGAGATTCACCGGTTCAATAAAGCCCAGCAAGACGGGTTCCTGCCGCATATGGAAGACGGCACCATCCTGCTGGTCGGGGCCACGACCGAGAATCCGTCCTTCGAGTTGAACGCCGCTGTGCTCAGCCGGGCGCAGGTGCTGGTGCTGGAACGCCTCAGCCTTGTTGATCTGGAACGCCTGACCCAACGGGCCGAGAAAGAGCTGGATCGCGCGCTGCCCCTGACCGGACCTGCACGTGAGGCGTTGCAGGAAATGGCCGATGGCGATGGCCGCGCGCTGTTGAACCTGATCGAACAGATCGCGGCGTGGAAGGTTGATAAACCGCTGGACCCCGATGCGCTGTCGACGCGGTTGATGCGCCGGGCGGCGAAATACGACAAATCTGGCGATGAGCATTACAATTTGATCTCGGCCCTGCATAAATCGGTGCGCGGGTCGGACCCGGATGCGGCGCTTTACTGGTTCGCGCGGATGCTGACGGGGGGCGAGGACCCGCGCTATCTGGCCCGTCGCATCACCCGCATGGCGGTTGAGGATATCGGTCTGGCCGATCCGCAGGCGCAGGCGATCTGCCTGCAATCGTGGCAGACCTATGAACGGCTGGGCAGCCCCGAGGGCGAGCTGGCGCTGGCGCAGGCGCTGGTCTATCTGGCGCTGGCTCCGAAATCGAACGGCGCCTATGTGGGTTACAAGGCGGCGATGCGGCTGGCCAAGCAATCCGGTAGCGAGCCACCGCCCAAGCATATCCTGAATGCCCCGACCTCGCTGATGAAGGACCAGGGTTATGGCGCGGGCTACGCCTATGACCATGACGCCGAGGACGGGTTCTCGGGCCAGAACTACTTCCCCGAAGGCATGGAGCGGCCTGCGCTGTATCAGCCGGTTGAGCGCGGCTTTGAACGCGAGCTGAAAAAGCGGCTGGATTACTTTGCCAAACTGCGGGCGCAGCGGAACAAGGGCTAGCGCTGGCTTGACTCTTTCGGTGCGGCACGCCACAGACGCGCATGTTTTCTAAGGCACCTAAGGGCACACAATCCACGCGGAACCGCCGCGTGAAGGGGATATCGGCATGAGCGGCGTACAAATGATCACCGTGGCAGAGGGGGATGGCGACCAGCGGATCGACCGGTGGCTGCGCCGTCTGTTCCCGCATGTCAGTCAGGGCCGCATCGAAAAGATGTGCCGCAAGGGTGAACTGCGCGTCGAAGGCGGCCGGGTGAAGGCTTCGACCCGGCTTGAGGTTGGGCAGGTCGTGCGCGTGCCGCCCCTGCCCGATGCTGATCACAAGCCCGCCGAGGTCAAGCGGCGCATCTCGGATGCCGATACCAAGATGATCCAATCCTGCGTGATCTATCGCGACGACCACGTGCTGGCCTTGAACAAGCCCCACGGGTTGCCGGTGCAGGGCGGCAGCGGCCAGACCCGCCACGTGGACAGCCTGTCCGAGGCATTGCGCTTTGGCTATGACGAGAACCCCCGCCTGGTGCACCGGCTGGACAAGGATACTTCGGGCGTTCTGTTGCTGGCCCGCACACGTGAGGCCGCGAAGGGGCTGACGGCGGCGTTCCGGCATCGTGACACGCGCAAAATATACTGGGCTTTGGTGGCCGGGGTGCCGACCCCCTATCTGGGTGAGATCAAGACCGGCCTCGTTAAGGCCGCAGGTCACGGCAAGCACGGTGAGGGCGAAAAGATGATCCCCGTCCACGTGAACGAGATCAGCGACAATCCCGGCGCGAAACGGGCGCATACGCTCTATGCGACGCTCTATCGGGTCGCCGGGCGTGCCGCCTGGGTGGCGATGGAGCCGATCACCGGCCGCACCCACCAGTTGCGGGCGCATATGGCGGCAATTGGGCACCCGATCATTGGTGACGGCAAATACGGCGGTTCGGGACAGGAAAACCTGGGTGATGGCTGGGGCGCGCAGCTGGGCGGGATCATCAGCAAAAAGCTGCACCTGCACGCCCGGCAGGCGACGTTCCAGCATCCGATGACGCGCAAGACCATCACCGTCACCGCGCCGCTGCCGGATCACATGACGCACAGCTGGGACACCTTTGGCTGGACCGAGGACCTGGCCGCAGACGACCCGTTCGAGGAACTGCAATGAGCGCACCGCTGCGTCTGGTGCTGTTCGATGTGGACGGCACGCTGGTCGACAGTCAGGGCAGTATCGTTTCGGCGATGACCGCCTGCTTTGACGCTCAATCCCTGCCGGTGCCGGACCGCGATGCGATCCTGTCCATTGTGGGGCTGTCTCTGCCCAATGCCATGGCGCAGCTGGCGCCCCAGCATTCCGACAGCGTGCGGCATCGCTTGGTCGAAGGGTACAAGGAAGCCTATCACGCGCAACGGCTGGAGCAGGGTGCGGCAAGCTCTCCGCTGTATCCGGGCGCGCGCGCCGCCATCGAAGCCCTGCAGGCGGTGCCCGAGGTTCTGCTGGGCGTGGCCACCGGGAAATCGCAGCGCGGTCTGGACGCGCTGATCGAAGCGCACGGGTTGGAGCGTTACTTTGTGACCCGTCAGGTGGCGGATCACCACCCCTCCAAGCCGCACCCGTCGATGATCGACGCGGCGCGCAGTGAAACCGGGGTAGAGGCGGCCCATACGGTAATGATCGGTGACACTCGGTTCGACATGGACATGGCCCGCGCCGCCGGGGTGGCGGGCATCGGCGTGACCTGGGGCTATCATGACCGATCCGCCTTGAACGGCGCCACCTGCATTATTGAAACTTTTGACCAGTTGCCCCGCGCGCTGGACGATATTTGGACCTGACATCATGAGCGACTGGAAACCCAAGCGATTTTGGACCGAAAGCGCGGTGGTCGAAGCCGAGGGCGGCTATACCGTCGAGCTGGATGGCCGCCGTGTGAAAACCCCGGCCAAGGCCGCTTTGGTTTTGCCGACCCGCGCCATGGCCGATGAAGTTGCCGCGGAATGGGACGCTCAGGAGAAGGTGATCGACCCGGCGGTGATGCCGTTCACCCGGTCGGCGAATGCCGCCATCGACAAGGTCTGCCATCAACACGCCGAGGTTGCAGACATGCTGGCCGATTACGGCGATTCGGACCTGCTGTGTTACCGCGCGGTTCACCCGCAGGAGTTGCAGCAGCGTCAGGCCGAACACTGGGACCCGGTGCTGGATTGGGCCGCCGAAACGCTGTCGGCGCGGCTATTGCCTGTGGCCGGTGTGCTACACCAACCGCAGCCGGAGGCGGCGCTGAAAACGCTCAGGCAGCGTGTGCATGGGCTGAACGACTTTCAACTGGCAGCCTTTCACGATCTGGTCAGCCTTTCGGGCTCTCTCATCCTTGGATTTGCAGCGGCGCAAAACCGGGGCGATGCGGAAGAAATCTGGCAGATTTCAAGGCTGGATGAGCAATGGCAGATCGACCAATGGGGCCATGATGATGAGGCCCACGCCGTTGCCGAGACCAAGAAAGCGGCCTTTTTGCACGCCAAACGGTTCTTTGACCTCTCGATTTGATCCCTCAGGGCCTGATTTTCGAATGGTGGGCGAGTCATCTCTGGATTGACCCATCGTTTTCCCTGATCGAACCCTTGACGTTTGTTTATGAATGCGCCCAAACTCGTGGCCACTAAAGGGGAGACACCTTTGGGAAACCTTTCTGGTGCCAGAGGTGCCGGACAGAACCGTCCTTTGATCGGGGCGGAAAATCAGGAAGAGGTAAAAATGAAAAAATCCGTAATCTTGGGCGTGGCAACCATCGCCGGCCTGGCTGCTGGTGCAGCGGCAGCGGGGACTGCCGATGATGTCAAGGCGCGCGGCAAGCTGAACTGCGGCGTGGCGACCGGCGTTCCCGGCTTTGCCAGCCCGGATGCCAACGGTGTATGGCAGGGCTTTGACGTGGCTGTATGCCGCGCAGTTGCAGCCGCTGTTCTGGATGATCCGATGGCTGTTGAATTCATTCCGACCACCGGTAAAACCCGTTTCACCGCGCTGGCTTCGGGCGAGATCGACATGCTGGCCCGTAACACCACCTGGACCTTCAGCCGCGACGTCGACCTGAAGTTCGAATTCGTCGGCATCAACTACTATGATGGTCAGGGTTTCATGGTTCCCAAGGCTCTGGGCGTCAGCTCGGCCAAGGAACTGGACGGCGCCACCGTCTGCATTCAGACCGGCACCACCACCGAGCTCAACCTGGCGGATTTCTTCCGCATCAACAACATGAGCTACGAGCCGGTTCCGATCGAAACCAACGCCGAAGCGCAGCAGCAGTATCTGGCTGGTGCCTGTGACGTCTACACCACCGACGCATCGGGCCTGGCGGCGACCCGCGCCACCTTTGAAAACGCGGGCGACCACGTGATCCTGCCCGAAATCATCTCGAAAGAGCCGCTGGGACCGCTGGTCCGTCACGGCGACCACGAGTGGGGTGATGTTGTACGCTGGACCCTGAACGCACTGATCGCAGCCGAAGAGCTGGGCGTGACCTCGGCAAACATCGACGAGATGTCTGCTGGCACCGACAACCCCGAAGTGAACCGCCTGCTGGGCAGCGAAGGCACTCTGGGTGAGATGCTGGGTCTGGACGCAACCTGGGCACAGCGCGCGATCAAGGCCGGCGGCAACTATGGCGAGGTCTTTGCCAAGAACATCGGTGAGGAAACTCCGATCGGTCTGGCACGCGGTCTGAACGCACAGTGGACCGATGGCGGCCTGCTGTACGCACCGCCGTTCCGCTAAAATCCACGGAAAAGGGCGCAGGGCAACCTGCGCCCTTTTTCAATCAATAAGAAACACGCCCGGAACGTTCTGAGCAGAGACCAACTCTGCCACTGAGAACCGGGATGCACGGGGAAATACTTAGGTCATGACGACACTCACTGACCCGCCGAAGGAGCACTTCCGGCTGTCCATGCTCCTTTACGATACGCGGTATCGATCTGCGACCATTCAGGTCATCGCTTTGATCGGTTTCATGCTTTTGGCAGCCTGGCTGATCAACAACACCATTCAAAACCTGGAAGCGCTGGGTAAAACGGTCGAGTTCGGCTTTTTCGGCGAACCGGCCAGCTATGACATCAACCAGCGCCTGCTGGAATACAACTCGCGCGACAGCCATTTGCGAGCGGCCTTTATCGGGCTGCTGAACACGCTGGTTGTGGCGGTTCTGGGGTGTATCACGGCAACCATCGTCGGCGTCATGGTCGGTGTTCTGCGCCTGTCCAACAACTGGCTGGTCGCCCGGATCATGACCGTCTATGTCGAGATGTTCCGCAACGTGCCGGTGCTGCTGTGGATCGTTCTGGCCATGGCCATTCTGATCGAGGGCCTGCCCGCGCCACGCGCCTTCCGGGGGGAAGACCCCGAGGCGACGATGAAACTGTTCGAATCCGTCGCAGTGACCAACCGCGGGGTCTATATCCCCGAGTTCCTGTTCTCGCGCGGATTGGGTGACATCCACCTGTTCGGCACGTCGAGCCTGCGCTTTGACGTCTCGCTGGATCTGATCGCGTTCCTGATCGTGTTCGGCGGCAGCATCTTTGCCATGCGCAAGGTGACGGCCTGGGCCAACGCCACGCAGGAAAAGTCGGGTGACCGTCCGACCATCTGGTATATCCAGCTGGGTCTGTTCTTTGTGCCGTCGGCGATCCTGCTGGGCGCGCTGGGCTTCCACTTGGGTTACCCCGAGCTGAAGGGCTTTAACTTCAGCGGCGGTACTCACCTTCGGAACTCGCTGATCGCGCTGTGGTTGGCCTTGTCGCTGTATACCGCCGCCTTCATCGCCGAGATCGTGCGCGCCGGTATTCTGGCCATCTCCAAGGGTCAGACCGAGGCCGCATCCGCACTGGGCCTGCGTCCGGGCCGGACCATGCGGCTGGTGATCCTGCCGCAGGCGCTGCGGGTGATTATCCCGCCGATGATCTCGAACTATCTGAACCTGACCAAGAACTCGTCGCTGGCGATCGCGGTTGGATACATGGACATCACGGGGACCCTGGGCGGCATCACCATGAACCAGACCGGCCGCGAGCTGGAATGTGTTCTGCTGCTGATGCTGGTCTATCTGGCCATCTCGCTGAGCGTTTCGGCGGTGATGAACTGGTACAACAACCGTGTCAAACTGGTGGAGCGGTAATATGAGTGATGTTTCATTTGTCCGCACGGAAATGTTGCCCGAAAAGGCACCGCCCGCCTCTGAGGTCGGTGTCGTGGGCTGGGTCAGGCATAATCTGTTCTCAAGCTGGCTGAACTCGATCCTGACGCTCGTGTCGCTTTATGCGATCTGGTACGTGCTGGCTGGTGTTTTGCCGTGGATCTTCGAATCCGTCTGGAACGCCAACTCGCTGAACGAATGCCGCGAGATCATGATGGCCACGTGGGGCTCAACCCACGGTCATGCATGTTGGGGTGTCATCAACGACCGCTGGCTGCAGCTGCTGTTCGGCTTCTACCCGAGCCATCTGTACTGGCGTCCGATCCTGGCGCTGCTCCTGCTGCTGGTGGCTCTGGCGCCGGTGCTCTACTCGGACCGCGTTCCGACCAAGCTGCTGATCCTGACAGCGATCTATCCCTTCCTGATGCCATGGCTGATGTGGGGTGGCAGCATTTGGGGACCGGTTTGTGTCGGGTTGGCGATCGCGGCCTCGTTCTGGATTGCCAACATGCTTTCGGAAAAGCTTGGTAGCCTGATGGGTATCCTTTTGGGCCTCGTGTTCTTTCTGTTCATGTTCCTCGATCCTCTTGGTTTGGTTCTGACCATCATTGGCAAGTTCCTCGGGCTATTTGCCGGAGGGGTTCCCGCTTGGTGGGTCACGCTTCTGGTTTGGTATGAATCGTCGATTGGGAGCATATTCCCGTTCGCCACTAATCTGGCCGGTTGGATACAGGGCATTGTGCCTCTTGGCATCGAACCCGTGCAAAGCCGGGCCTTTGGTGGGTTCATGCTGGCGATCCTGCTGGGGGTTGTGGCCATTGGTGTGTCGCTGCCCATCGGCATCGTTCTGGCACTGGGCCGTCAATCCGATCTGCTGATCGTCAAATACCTGTGCGTGGGCTTTATCGAGTTCATCCGCGGCGTGCCGCTGATCACCTTGCTGTTCGTGGCCTCGCTGCTGCTGAACATCTTCATGCCGCCGGGCACCAATTTTGACATCATCCTGCGGGTGATGATCATGATGACCCTGTTCTCGGCCGCCTATATGGCCGAGGTGATCCGGGGTGGTCTGGCAGCCCTGCCGCGCGGCCAGTACGAAGGGGCCGACAGTCTGGGCCTGAACTATTGGCAGGCACAGCGCTTGATCATCATGCCGCAAGCCCTGAAAATCTCAATTCCGGGCATCGTGAGCACATTCATCGGGATCTTCAAGGATACGACACTGGTGTCAATCATCGGGCTGTTCGACGTGATCGGACTGGCATCTGCCATCCGCGCCGACACCGCCTGGAACGGCGTCTACTGGGAACTGTTCGCGTTCATCGCGGCGCTGTTCTTCGTCGTCTGCTTCTCTATGTCCCGTTATTCCATGTATCTGGAGCGCAAGCTTCAGACTGGCCACCGTTAAGGAGTTCAACACATGTCTGAACTTGCAATTGAACGCGAAATCGACCGCTCCAAGATGCAGGTGAGCGACGAGGTCGCCATCGAAATCACCAACATGAACAAGTGGTACGGGTCCTTCCACGTGCTGCGCGACATCAATCTGACCGTCAATCAGGGCGAGCGGATCGTGATCGCGGGGCCGTCGGGGTCGGGCAAGTCCACCCTGATCCGCTGCCTGAACGCGCTGGAAGAACACCAGCAGGGCACGATCGTGGTGGACGGGACCGAGCTGTCGAATGACCTGAAAAACATCGACAAGATCCGGTCCGAGGTTGGTATGGTGTTCCAGCACTTCAACCTGTTCCCGCATCTGACCATTCTGGAAAACTGTACGCTGGCCCCGATCTGGGTGCGCAAGACGCCCAAGAAAGAGGCCGAAGAGCGCGCGATGCATTTCCTTGAAAAGGTGAAGATTCCTGATCAGGCACTGAAGTATCCCGGTCAGCTTTCGGGTGGTCAGCAGCAGCGTGTGGCGATTGCGCGAAGCTTGTGCATGATGCCGCGGATCATGTTGTTCGATGAACCGACATCGGCGCTGGACCCCGAGATGATCAAAGAGGTGCTCGACACCATGATCGAGCTGGCCGAGGAAGGCATGACCATGCTGTGTGTGACGCACGAGATGGGCTTTGCCCGTCAGGTCGCCAACCGGGTGATCTTTATGGATGCTGGTCAGATCGTGGAGCAGAACGAACCGGAAGAGTTCTTCAACAACCCGCAGAGCGAACGGACCAAGCTGTTCCTGAGCCAAATTCTCGGCCATTAAGCCTAACGAAACAGATCAAAAGGCGGGGTTTTGCCCCGCCTTTTTTCATTCCAGCAGCTCGCGCGGAATGACAAATCCCTGCACGTTACCGCTGTGCCAGCGGACCTGCGCCCAATCGTCGATGTCGAACCGGATCACGGTCGTGGCGCAGGTCGGGTAATCGTGGAATCGCGCGTGGTCCGGGGCGTGCCGGACGATACGATTGGCAAATGCGGCAATGCCAGGGTTGTGGCCCAGCATCAGCACCGTGGGTTCCGTGGCGCCCGACAGCTCGATCAGCATGTCCTCGGGGGCTACGTGATAGAGCGTGCGGTGGAAACAGACCTTGTTCGCGTGCAGCCCCATCCGATCCCAGGTCTCGCGTGTGCGGGTCGAAGTTGAACTCAGCACCTCATCCGGCAGCCAGCCGTTTTCGCTTAGCCAGTTTGCAATGGCCGGGGCCGATTTGCGTCCGCGCTTGTTCAGGGGGCGGTCGTGATCGCTGAGGCCCAGGTTGCTCCAACTGGATTTCGCATGGCGGGTCAGGATCAGGGTGCGGGTCATGACGGGTGAAACGCTCTCATATGGTGGGCGGATTGCTCCGGGTCGCGCCCCGCACCTGCGCTGAGCGGGCAGGACAGCCGCGCGAGGCAGCCTCCGGTCATGCAGGTCTGCCCCTCTGGGGTGGAAAGATGTGCATGGCAGGCGGCTACGTCATAAAAGTCTCGGGTGTTCAGTGCCTGGACCGGGCAGGAGGTTGCACATGGGGCGGGGCAATCCATGCAGGGCGACGCGCTGCTGCCTTCGGGGATGTCGAATTCCCGCGCGAAATGCAGCGCCCCACGAAACGAGATCATCATACCCACGGTGTCATGCACCAAAGCGCCAACCGGGCTGCTGAAGGTGCGCCCGGATTTCAGCGCCCAGTCGATGAAAGGCGCATAGGGTGGTCCGCCAAACGGAAAATGTGCCTGCGCGCCCAGATCCTGCGCCATCTGACCAATGACGCGGCTGGACCAGCGGTCCACCGGGTCAGGCTCCGACCACTCCGGGGATGCCTTCAAGACAGGCCAGAAAGCTGAACCCGCGCCCAAAAGGATCAGAGTTCCCCCATCCAGACCCTTGGCGCCGCTTTTTCGCGGATGAGTCGCGCCCATGACGATCAGACCCGCTTGATACGCCGCGCGCATTACCCAGCCATAACTGATTGCTGCCGCGTACGAGGAGGGTGGGGGATGTCCGGTCATCTCACCTCCGCGGGCTGGGTCAATCGGGGCGGATCAGTGACCCGGCGCCGTGCTCGGTGAACAGCTCCAGCAGCACCGCATTGGGCGCGCGACCGTCCAGAATGACAACCGCCCGCACACCGCTGTGCAGCGCGTCCAGCGCAGTTTCGGTTTTGGGGATCATGCCGCCTGCAATCGTGCCGTCCATCGTCATTTCACGGATTTGACCGGCTTTAAGCTCGGTTACGACCTCTCCGGCGGCGTTCTTGACGCCCGAGACATCGGTCAACAGCAGCAGCCGGTCTGCCTTGAGCGCGGATGCGATGGCGCCCGCCGCCGTATCTCCATTGATGTTGAACGTCTCACCGTTCTTGCCTGCGCCCAGAGGGGCAATTACAGGGATCACATCATGCGCGAACAGGTCGTGCAGAATTTTCGGGTCCATTTTGGACGGAGAACCGACAAATCCCAGCGCCGGATCGGCCTGATCACAGACCATCAGGTTTGCATCCTTGCCCGACAGGCCCACGGCCGTACCGCCCTGTCCATTGATCGCCTGTACGATGCGCTTGTTCACAAGGCCGGACAGGACCATCTCAACCACCTCAACGGTGGCTTTGTCGGTCACCCGCTTGCCGTTCACGAATTCGGACTGGATATCCAACTGATCCAGCATTGCGTTGATCATCGGACCGCCGCCATGCACGATCACCGGGTTCACGCCGACCTGACGCATCAGCACGACGTCGCGGGCAAAGCTCTCCATCGCCTCGTCGCTGCCCATGGCGTGACCGCCCAGTTTGATGACGACAATCGCGCCGTCGTAGCGCTGCAGATAGGGCAAGGCGCTGTTCAAAGTGGCGGCGGTGGCGATCCAGTCCCGGTTCATATCTCTTGTCTTCATGGCTTAGGTCCCTTTGACGTTCCGTGTTAGGGCCTTTGCGCGGTGCTGCCAAGAGGCAAGCTATTCCAGATGCGCGATGATCGAACGTAGTGTCGGAATGCCGTCGCCCTTTTCAGACGAGGTCAGCACGATTTCCGGAAAGGCCGCCGGGTGTTTCGACAACGCTCCGCGCACCTGTTCCAGCACTTTTTCGCGATCCTTCGCCTTGACCTTGTCGGCCTTGGTCATCACGCATTGAAATGTCACGGCGCTGGTGTCCAGCAGCTTCATGATCTCGGCATCGACCGGTTTCACCCCATGGCGTGAGTCTATCAGGACAAAGGCCCTGCGCAGGGTCTGACGACCGCTCAGATACTGTTTCAGCAGCCGCTGCCATTTTTCCACCACCTTCACCGGCGCGTTGGCATAGCCATAGCCGGGCAGGTCGACCAGATAGAGCTCGGGGCCCTGGGTGAAAAAGTTGATTTCCTGCGTGCGACCCGGCGTATTCGACGCGCGCGCCAGCCCCTTGGTTCCGGTCAGTGCGTTGATCAGGCTGGATTTGCCCACGTTCGAGCGACCCGCAAAGCAGACCTCCAACCGGTCGGGCGCGGGCAGACCGTTCATGGCAACCACGCCTTTGACGAATTCGGACTCGCCTGCGAACAGCTTGCGACCACGCTCGGACGCGAATTCATCCGGGTCTTCAGCCAAAGGAAAGGGGAGGGTGCTCATAGCAGTTCTACCTTGTCGCCAACCGAGATTGCGCCGCCTTTGACGACCTCGGCATAGACACCGAAATCCTGATGGCCCCAGGTTTTCAGGGTGCCCAGGGTATCGGCATCACGTATGCCGGTTTCAGGGTTGGCCGTTGTGGCCAGACAGCGGGTGATCCGTTCGCGGACACGGAACACGGCGTCGCCGATCCGGACCTCTTGGCCCAGCCACTCGAATTCTTCCCACAGCGGCATACCATCGAACCAGACATTGCCGCGCCAGCGATGGATCGACAGGTCCTGTCCCAGCTTTTGCCCAACCGCGCGGTGAGACGCCATGTTGCAAAGGCTGATCGAGGGGAAATCGCTGTCGGTCATGCCACGCCCCGGAACCCGGATGATACGCGCCGAGGCGGCCCGGTCTGCGGGCATCAGGGGCTTGACCCAGTCCAGAAACGCCTGCTGTTCGCTGTCCGGGGCAAAGGTCAGGTCCGGGCGGTCCGGATGGGACAACGTCAGGGTCTCGCCGTTGGACAATGCCGAGATTGCCATCAGCTGCGGCGCTTTTGCACCCCGGCTGAAATTGGGGCAGGGGACCCATTCCGAGCCGTCCGCCTTGGATGCCTCATGCGCAACCGCCCAAACGCGATCCCCGGGCATGGTCTGCCCGGGGTTCACGGTTACGGTTTCGACGGCTTCGCGACCGTGGCTTTTGATCGGATGCCGCCAAAGCTGGGTTACTTCTGCTGTCATTTATCATCCGTTTTCGGCGTGCGCTTGAAGCCGGACTTGATGTTGCCGAATACGTCCGGCTTATAGCCTTGGCTGCGCATGATCAGGTATTGTTGGGTGAACGTGATCGTGTTGTTCGCGATCCAGTAAACCACCAGCCCGCTGGCAAAGCTGCCCAGCATGAACATGAACACCCACGGCATCCAGGCAAAGATCATCGCCTGTGTCGCGTCGGTTGGTGCCGGGTTCAGCTTTTGTTGCAGCCACATCGAGATACCCAGCAGCAGCGGCAGGATACCGATGAAGATCAGCGCCATGAGGCTGTCGGGCTGCGGTCCGGCAAAGGGCAGCAGGCCGAACAGGTTCATGATCGAGGTCGGGTCCGGCGCGCTCAGGTCCTGGAACGGGCCAAACCAGGGGGCCTGACGCAGTTCGATGGTGACGAAGATCACCTTGTACAGCGAGAAGAAGATCGGAATCTGCATCAGGATCGGCAAACAGCCCGCGGCGGGGTTCACCTTTTCCTTCTTGTACAGCTCCATCATGCCCTGCTGCATCTTTTGGCGGTCGTCGCCGGCGGCCTCTTTCAGGGCCTCCATCTGCGGCTGCAGCTCCTTCATCTTCGCCATCGAGACGTAGGATTTAAACGCCAGCGGGAACAGGATCGCCTTGATGATCAGCGTCAGGCCGATGATCGACCAACCCATATTGCCGATCAGGGCGTTGATGTTATGCAGCAGCCAGAAGATCGGCTTGGTCAGGAAGAAGAACCAGCCCCAATCGATGCTGTCGATGAACTTTTGCACGCCTTCCTTCTGATATTCACGGATGGTTTCCCATTCCTTGGCACCGGCAAACAGTTGCGTGGTGACCTCTTCCGTTGCGCCGGGGGCAACGGTCAGCGTCGGCAGAACCGTTTCGGTCTGATAAATCTTGCGGCGTGCGTCATATTTCGCGGCGGCCTTGAACGCGGTTCCCGGTTCGGGGATCAGCGTGGTCATCCAATAGTGGTCGGTAAAGCCGATCCAGCCGTCTTCCTTGACCTGATAAACCTCGGCCTGCGCGCGTTCATTCGGATCGATATCGAAATCGCGGACATCGCCGTAATCGATCTCGGCCAGCGTGCCGTCGGCCATGCCGATCACGCCTTCATGCAGGATGAAGAAATTCTTCAAGTCGGGCAGGTCGCCATCCTCGCCAATGCCGTGGCGTGCCAGAATGCCATAGGGCGCCATTCCAACTTCGGATTGCGAGTTGTTCTCGACCGACTGCGTGACCGAGAACATGTAGTTTTCGTCCACCGAGATCGTACGGCGGAAGGACAGCCCCTTGCCGTTATCCCATTTCAGGGTGATCGGAGTATCAACACCCAGCTTTTCACCCTGTTCTACCGTCCAGAGCGTGTTCGGGCCGGGTACGTCTGCACCAGCGACACCAGCGCCCGGAGCCCAGCCGTAAAGGGCGTAATAGGCCGAATCCGATCCAACTGGCGACAGCAGCTCAACAATCGGCGCATCTTCTTCGATCGAGACCTTGTAGTCCTTCAGGAACAGCTCATCGATGCGGCCACCCGACAGCGACAGGTTGCCCTTCAGGCGCGGCGTGTCGATCTCGACCCGCGGGGCCTGTTCTTCGGGCAGGGTTTCCTCGGCGGCGGTTGTCGCTTCACCAACGGTGCCGGTACCTGTGGCGCTTGGGGTTTGAACCTCATTGCCGTCGACGGCGGTAATCTCGGCCTGATCCGGTGTTGGCGCTTGTTCCGGCTGGGGGACCAGCAGGTACCAAACAAAGATCACGAGAAAGCTGAGCACGGTTGCAAGGATGAGATTCTTGTTCTGATCGTCCATCGGGGACAGCCACCTTAAGCAGTGAAACACACCCGGTGGGTTCAACAGAGTGCAGGCCCAAAGGTCAAGTGGAATCGCCTGTCAATTCGTCACGGATCGCCTTTCTGTGGCGTAAATCTGCGATTACGGACCGGTCTTGCGCCCGATTTTCGGCATTCCGTCGACCTTGTTCTGATGTGCCGCAACCCAGTCCAGCGTCTTTTCAAAGGGCATCGGCTTGCCAATCCCGAACCCCTGAACATGATCGCATCCCAACTGCGCCATCAAGGCATGTTCGCCCTGGGTCTCGACCCCTTCGGCCAGCGTTTCGACGTTCAGGCGTTCGGCCATGGTCAGGATGGCACTGACCAGCTGCTGCTGACTGGCGTCGCGATCCGCCTTGGCAACAAAGGACCGGTCGATTTTGATCCGCGAGACATTGAAGCGCTTGATCGATGCAATCGAGGCATGCCCGGTGCCGAAATCATCCAGATCAATGCAGCATCCCAGTTTGGACATGCTGGTCACGTTGCGGGTGATGACATCATCGGGCCGGCGCGAAAATACTGTCTCCAGGATCTCGACCGCAAGCCGGTCGGGCGTCAGGTCATTCTGGTCCAGCTCCCATTTCAGCCGGTCGATCAGGGCCGGATCGCGCAGCTCATCGGACGAGAAATTC
The DNA here is from genome assembly GCF_056540565.1 of Ruegeria sp. AM9. Lineage (NCBI taxonomy): Bacteria > Pseudomonadati > Pseudomonadota > Alphaproteobacteria > Rhodobacterales > Roseobacteraceae > Ruegeria > Ruegeria sp. AM9. The sequence continues at coordinate 13,221 of NZ_JBQFWY010000018.1, read as the reverse complement.
ACGCCGATGCGGGGTACCACGATCCCGGCGCGGTCCCAGTCGCGCATGGCGGCAAAGGCGTGATGCCGCATCGCCTGACCAAGCTTTTCCATCAATTCGGCCTGCTCGGCGAAGGGCAGGAAGACCTGTGGGCTCAGCACTCCCTTCTGTGGGTGCTCCCAGCGGGCCAGCGCCTCGAACCCCGTAACACGCCCTGTATCGGTCGAAACCTGAGGTTGATACCACGGGCGGATTTCACCATTGTCCAGCGCTGCTTCGAACTCTTTGCGCAGATTGGCGCGAATGCGCGAGCGGCGCTGTGTTTCGCTGGAAAAGGCGCGAATGGTCGATGGTCCGTTCCTTTGCGCTTCGCCCAATGCGGCCGAGGCGGCGTCGATCCAATCCTCGTACCGGCCATCTGCCGCGCTGGACAACTGGCTGAACCCGATCGAGCAGGACACATACACCCCGGTACCGTTGAGCGTGAAGGGCTCCTCAACAACGGACTGAATGCGCCCGGCCATCTGAATGCAGGCCTCAAGATCCAACTGGCTTGAAGGCTGCAGGCCGATTGCGATCTTGTTCTGGTCCAGCCGGGTCACGATGTCCTGCGTGCGGATGGCCGAAAGGATGCGGTGGCCGAACTGTTGGGACAGATGGTCGGCCGCGGCGTTGCCGTGAAGGTCCAGAAAATTCGGGTAATCATCCAGCGCAACCAGGATGCAGGCCGAATCTGCCCCACCGGGCGTGAATGTCTTGAAAACACCTTCCAGTTCGGTGGCGAAGGCGTCGATTGCCATCATGCCAACAGGCAGGTTGCGCCGCTGGCGCTGCCGGTCGGATCGGGCGTCAAAGGCGGCAGCACCTATGAATACCAGCGGCAAACAAAGGGCGGTGACCACCAATGCCCGCTCTCCGCCAATCCAGAACGCGGCCAGGCTGATCGCCGGGACAAAGGCCAAGGCGGCTGGGCCGCTCAGAACGGAAGTAAGAACATCGAGAACGCGTTCGACTGTGAGACGTTTCCACATCGGTTTTCTGGGCCTCTACGTTTAGGCATAGCACGTATTGGGCAACCGTAGAAAACCAATCTGAGTCAGACGTTAACGCAACTGTGGAATTTCACCCGAATTTTCGTCTTTTTTGCCGGGGTTTAGCGCGAGGCCCTGGAAATCGAACAGTTTCGGGTCCAGCAGGTGCGAGGGCCGCGCGTTGGTCAGGGCCCGGAACATCACCTGACGCCGACCGGGGCTGTTCTTTTCCCACTGGTCCAGAATCTGTTTCACCTGCTGGCGCTGCAGCCCGTCCTGACTGCCGCACAGGTCGCAGGGGATGATGGGATAGCTCATCGAGGTGGCGAATTTCTCGCAGTCGGCCTCGGCCACATGGGCCAGCGGGCGGAAGACGAACAGATCGCCTTCTTCGTTCACCAGTTTCGGCGGCATTGTCGCCAGACGACCGCCGTGGAACAGGTTCATGAAGAACGTCTCGAGGATATCGTCCCGGTGATGGCCCAGCACCACGGCGGAACATCCCTCTTCGCGCGCGATGCGGTACAGGTTGCCCCGGCGCAGGCGCGAACACAGGGCGCAATAGGTGCGGCCCTGCGGAACCTTGTCCATCACGACGGAATAGGTGTCCTGATACTCGATCCGGTGGGGCACGCCCATCCGTTCAAGGAATTCGGGCAGGACGGTGGCGGGAAAGCCGGGCTGGCCCTGATCCAGATTGCAAGCCAGCAGGTCGACAGGCAGAAGCCCGCGCCATTTCAGCTCATATAGCACCGCCAGCAGGGTATAGCTGTCCTTGCCGCCCGACAGGCAGACCAGCCAGCGGGGCGGTTTGCCGTCCTTGTCATGCGCCGACGGGTCCACCATCCCGTACTGCTCAATGGCTTCGCGGGTCTGGCGCACGATGCGTTTGCGCAGCTTCTTGAACTCGGTGGTCGAGGGCGCGCCGGCAAAGAGCGGGTGGATATCGTCAGCTTCGTCAAACATGCGCAGCCCCTACAGCAGTTGACGCAACCGGGCAAGGGGACGGGTCAGCCTAGGCGGGCCAGCAGGGCGTCCGTGTCCAGCCCGGCCACCGACCCGGGGATGCGCCCGCTGTCGCCCGAAAGACGCGTGGCGATGAACCCATCGGCAACCGCGCCGGGTGCATGGCGCAGAAGCTGCGAGGCAGTGAGCAGCAGCGCTGTGCGTTCGGCAAACCAGCGCGCCTCGGCCTCGGGTGGCCGGTTGGGCCAGCGGTCGCGATGCTCCTTTAGGGCCGCGTCAAAGGCGCGATCTACGCCCGTTGCGGCAGCCAGTTCTGCCTGCAGCACGTCCGCGGCCAGCGGCTCACGGGCAAGGGTGCGCAGGATATCCAGGCAGATGACGTTGCCTGACCCCTCCCAGATGCCGTTCAGCGGGGCCTCGCGGTAGAGCAGGGGCAGCGGGGTGTCCTCGACATAGCCCATGCCGCCCAACACCTCCATCGCCTCGGCCACAACCACGGGGCAGCGTTTGTTGTTCAGGAATTTGGCCAGGGCGACGCTGATCCGGGCAAAGGCCTTGTCCTCAGCGGTTTGCCCGTCGAACGCCTGCGACACGCGCATCCCCAGCGTCACCGCGCCTTCCCAGTCCAATACTAGATCGGCCAGAACTGCACGCATCAAGGGCTGGTCGATCAACCGGCGCTGAAAGGCGCTGCGATGGGTGACCCAGTGATTGGCCTCGGACAAAGCGGCGCGCATCAGGCCCGCCGGGGCCATAGCTGTATCGAGCCGCGTGTGGTGCACCATTTCAATGATCGTGTGCACACCAGCGCCTTCGTCGCCCAACTGATAGGCCAGCGCGTCGTGGTACTCGATCTCGGCCGAGGCATTGGACCTGTTGCCCAACTTGTCCTTCAACCGCATCAGGTGGATGGCGTTTCGCTCGCCTTCCAGCCAGCGAGGAACAAGGAAACAGGTCAGTCCGCCCGGTGCCTGCGCCAGCGTCAGAAACCCATCCGACATCGAAGCCGAGCAAAACCATTTATGCCCGCGCAGCCGCCAGTGATCGCCGTCTCGGGTGGCCGTTGTGGTATTGGCGCGCAGGTCCGAGCCGCCCTGTTTCTCGGTCATCGCCATGCCTAAGGTGGCGCTGGTTTTCTCGGCGACCGGCCTTGTCGACGGGTCGTATATGCGTGCCGTCAGCTTAGGCTGCCAGATGGCGGCGATATCCGCATTGACGTCCAGTACCGGAAAGGCCGCGTAGGTCATGGTCAGTGGGCAGCAATGGCCGGGTTCGACTTGACTGGCCATATAGTTCATCGCGGCATGAGTTACATGGCCACCCGGCTGCCCGTCCCATGGCAGGGCAGCGTATCCGGCGGATTGGCTGATCTGCATCATCTGATGGTAGGCGGGGTGAAAGCGAACCTCGTCCAAGCGTCGACCGCCCGAGTCGAACAGCTTCAGTTCCGGCGGGTGCCGGTTCGCTTCTCGCCCCAATTTCCGAGTTTCAGCGCGTCCCAGATGTGTGCCATATTCCTCCAGTGGCGCGGAGCGCCCTGCGGCGAAGCCAACCGCGTTGCGCAGCACCGGGTCCGCGCTACAAAGGTTGCAATCCCCGCGCGCGGACGGTTGATTAAAGACTTCATGCGTGGGCAGCGTTTGGCGCGCGTCGGATGTCATCTGGACCTCGGGCTGTGTGGGCCCAAGTGTTCAGCGCAGAATGTGATGGGTCAAGTCTGACCGGGGGTCACGCGGAATCGTCGCATTTACATTCGGGCACCGGATCGTAGCCATCACCACCCCACGGGTGACAGCGCCCGATCCGCCGGGCTGCCAGCCAAGCCCCTTTGACGGCATCGTGTTTTTCCAACGCCTCCAGCGCATAAGCCGAGCACGTGGGCTGATAGCGGCAGTTGAACCCGACCCAGGGGCTGAAGACCAGCCGATAGGCCCGGACGGGCAGGGCAAGGATATGCGCCAATAGGGTCACTTCCGCGGCCCGTGCACTTTGCGTAGGGCATAGCGCAGGTCATCCAACAGCGCCTCGAATGGGCGTGCGGCGGTAACCTCGGCGCGGCCGATTAGAACGTAATCCCACCCGTCCTGCCCTTGAACAGGCAGCACCGCACGGGCCGCTTCACGCAGACGCCGTTTGGCGCGGTTGCGGGCCACGGCGTTGCCGACCTTCTTGGAGCAGGTGAAACCGACGCGAATCCCAGACGCTTCGTCCGGGGCGCGTTTGCGGGCCTGCACCATCATCGATGCGGTGCCCTGCCGGCGTGCGCGCGCGGCTTTCAGGAAATCCGACCGTTTCTTCAGCACGGTCAAAGTTTCAGGCGCGCAAACGGACGCCGCCGGGGGCTTGACCCTCGGCTGGTTCCTACCATCCTCAGGGGCCTCCGGCGGCGTCATGTTCATAACCTGATCGGTGAGCGGTTTACGCGCTCAGCGATTTGCGGCCACGTGCGCGGCGCGCGTTCAGGATTTTGCGGCCGGCCTTGGTGGCCATGCGCGCGCGGAAACCGTGGCGGCGTTTGCGAACCAGGTTCGAAGGCTGATAGGTGCGTTTCATCGCTCCGTCTCCAATCAATAGCGGTGGGGTGCGGCGCGGATTCGCCTGGCCCTAGTGTTCGAAGCCCGTCCTCTACTGGGAAGCGGGGGGTAAGTCAAACCCCTAGGTGGGGGTTTTATCCCCTTTTGCAACAATTCTGTAACCGCAGCGGGCAAAAGGTTTCAAAATCGCTGTTTTGACGCCCGAAACCCTCACATTAACTGCCAATAACATCAAGGCCGCGTGAGGTCTCTGTTGTGCAGCCCTTTGGCGGCGCATGTTGGGGGCAGAATGAAACGAACGAAACCGGACAGCCTCATGAGCGATACAACTCAGGCGCCGCGCAGCGGGCTTGCGCGCCATATTCCATTGCTGGTGATTCTCGCCGTGGCTGCGGTGGGGTTCTTCACGCTGGGCGATTACCTGACCTTCGAGACCCTGCGCGACAACCGCGAGGCGCTGCTGGCGTGGCGGGATGCCAATTACTGGTCCATGGCAGCGGCTTTTGTGGCGATATATATCGTCATCGTCGCCTTTTCGCTGCCGGGTGCTGCCGTAGCCTCGATGACCGGAGGGTTTTTGTTCGGCCTGTTTGCGGGCACCGTCTTTAACGTCTTTGCCGCCACCATCGGCGCCTCGGCCATCTTTCTGGCAGCGCGCTGGGGGTTGGGAGAATCCCTGACGGCGCGGCTGGAATCCTCGGAAGGGGCGATCAAAAAGCTGAAAGACGGGCTGCGCGAGAATGAAATCTCGGTGCTGTTCCTGTTGCGCCTTGTGCCGGTCGTGCCCTTCTTTGTGGCCAATCTGGTGCCTGCGCTGGTGGGTGTGAAGTTCCGCAATTTCCTGATCACCACGGCGCTGGGCATCATCCCCGGTGGCATCGTCTATACGTGGATCGGCGTCGGGCTGGGTGGTGTGTTCGACCGGGGTGAAACGCCTGACGTCTCGCTGCTGTGGGAACCTTTCGTCATCGGCCCGATCATCGGCTTGTGCGTGCTGGCGGCATTGCCAATAGTGATCAAAGCCCTGCGTGGCCGAAAGGACGGCTGAGTTCATGCAAGAGTTAAAAACCGATATCCTGGTGATCGGAGCCGGGTCGGGCGGCTTGTCCGTGGCCGCCGGGGCCAGCCAGATGGGCGCCGATGTCATCCTGCTTGAAGGGCACAAGATGGGCGGCGATTGCCTGAACTTCGGCTGCGTGCCCTCCAAGGCGCTGATCGCCAGCGGCAAAGCGGCCTATAGGCAGGCCCATTCCGCCGCGCTGGGCGTGGCTGATGTGGTGCCGCAAGTGGATTATGCCGCCGCCAAGGATCATGTGCATGACGTGATCGCCCAGATCGAACCTATGGACAGTCAGGATCGGTTCGAGGGCTTCGGCGTCAAGGTGATCCGCGAATATGGTAGCTTTGTCTCTCCGACCCAGGTGCAGGCGGGCGATCACCTGATCACCGCGCGGCGGGTGGTGATTGCGACGGGCTCGTCGCCCTTGGTGCCGCCGATCCCCGGACTGGATCAGGTACCGTATTACACCAACGAAACCCTCTTTGATCTGCGCGAAAAGCCCGAGCATCTGCTGATCATCGGCGGCGGCCCCATCGGCATGGAGATGGCGCAGGCCCATGTCCGCCTGGGCTGCGAGGTGACGGTGATCGAGGGCCTGCAGGCGCTGGGCAAGGACGACCCCGAAGCGGCAGAAATCGTGCTGGACACGCTGCGTGCCGAAGGCGTGGCGATCCACGAACAGGCGATGGTCGCCCAGATTCGCAACAATAAGGGCCTGGTCGAGGTCGTGACCGAAAATGGCGACATCTATACCGGCTCGCACCTGTTGCTGGCCGCCGGGCGCAAGGCAAATACCGACCGCCTGAACCTGAAGGCTGCCGGGATCGAGCCGACCCGCACCGGGATCAAGGTGGATGACTCACTACGCACCACAAACCGCAAGGTCTATGCCATTGGCGACGTTGCAGGCGGGATGCAGTTCACCCATGTGGCCGGATATCACGCCGGGATCATCATCCGCTCCGCCCTGTTCGGCCTGCCGTCCAAGGCGAAAACGGCGCATATCCCCTGGGCCACCTATACCGACCCGGAACTGGCGCAGGTCGGCCTGACCGAGGCGCAGGCGCGCGACCAGCATGGCGAGAAACTCGAGATTGCGCGCTTTGACTATCACCACAACGATCGCGCCATCTCGGAACGCAAGACGAAAGGCTTCATTAAGGTCATGGTCGTAAAAGGCCGTCCCGTGGGGGCGACAATCGTAGGGCATCAGGCGGGCGAACTGATCAACTTGTGGTCGCTGGCCTTGGCCAATAACCTGAAGATGGGGCAGGTCGCTGCGATGGTTTCGCCCTATCCGACGATCGGAGAGCTTAACAAACGGGTGGCGGGTGCTTATTTCTCGCCAAGGCTGTTTGAGAATCAAATGGTTAAACGCGTGGTCCGGTTCGTCCAGCACTGGATGCCCTGACCGGGAAGGGAGAGCAGATTGAACTCGCTGTCGGGCCGATTTCTGATCCTGACGACGGTCTTCGTGATGTTGGCCGAGGTTCTGATCTTTGTTCCCTCGATTGCACGGTTTCGCGAGGATTTCCTGCTGAACCGGCTTGAGCGCGCCCAGATCGCGTCACTGGCCCTGCTGGCCGATGACATGCTGGCCGATGATCTTGAGGCCGAACTGCTGGCCAATGCCGGTGTCTACAACGTGGTGTTGCGCAGGGACGAGGTGCGTCAGTTGATGCTGTCCTCTCCAATCCCCGAGGCGATCACCAAAACCTACGACCTGCGCGATGCCGGGCCGTGGATATTGATCCGGGATGCCGTAGCGCGCCTGTTCACGCCGGAAAACGAGGTCATTCGCGTGATCGGTGAGCCTGTCAAAGGGGCGGGGCTGCTGATCGAGGTCACCACGGACAGCGAACCCCTGCGCATGGCGATGACCGACTATGGGTTGCGCATCCTGGGCCTGTCCTTTGTCATCTCGATCATCACCGCGTTTTTCCTGTTTCTTGCGGTTCGGGTGGTTCTGGTGAAACCCATCAAGGGCGTGGTGGGCTATATGCAGCGCTATGCGGGCGCCCCCGAGGATGCGCGGGGCATCATCTCTCCCAATTCCAAGGTGACCGAACTGCGCGAGGCGGAAGAGGCTCTGCAACAGCTGCAGACCGAACTGACGCAGGCGCTAAAACAACGCGAGCGTCTGGCACAGCTGGGGGGCGCTGTCGCCAAGGTCAGCCACGATCTGCGCAACATCCTGACCTCGGCACAACTGTTCACTGACCGGATCGAGGCCAGCGATGACCCGCTGGTGCGGCGCATGGCGCCAAAGCTGGTGAACTCGATCACCCGGGCGGTGTCCTTGTGCGAAAGCACGCTGGCTTTCGGTCGTGCGGAAGAGCCCGCTCCGACCCTGACAATGGTGCCCCTGCACGACGTGGCCGAAGATGTGGTGGCCAGTGAACGGCTGGCCGTTGCTGATGCCTGCGTCGAGATCGTCAACGAAGTGCCCGAGGATCTGATTGCCCGCGCTGACCCCGAGCAGATGTTCCGCGTCATGATGAACCTCGTGCGCAACGCGCGTCAGGCGCTGGTGGCGTCCGGCAAACCGGGCAGGATCACGATTGCCGGGTGCGAACACGAAGACGACTGGTGCGTTGAAATCAGGGATAACGGCCCGGGCCTGCCGCCAAAAGCGCGTGAGAACCTGTTCACGCCGTTTCAGGGCGGGGTGCGCAAGGGCGGCTCGGGGCTTGGGCTTGCGATCTCGCAGGAACTGGTGCGCGGGCATGGCGGCGATCTGGTGCTGTCCGAGACCGGACCGCAGGGAACGACCTTTGAAATCCGCCTGCCGCGGGGCGGCATGACTTTTTAGATTTTTTTTGAAGAATCGGCTTGCACGTCCCCAGAGGTGGGTCTACATAGCGCCTCACCAACGCGGACCGATAGCTCAGCTGGATAGAGTACTTGACTACGAATCAAGGGGTCGGGGGTTCGAATCCTCCTCGGTCCGCCACTTACACCACGTAAGTAATTGGTAATAAACGGAAAAGTCGACATCGTTAAACGTCGACCTACCAAAAAATCACCAAAAACGAACCCGCTTAAATCGCAAGCCAATAGTCGACGCGAACCTCACTCTACCAATGGTTCAGTCGAGTCGCCCACGTCTGTTTTGCCTTCTGTTGGGCCGAAACCTTCGATTTTGCGAACTTCTTCTGGCGTCAGCACCCGTGAGTCCAGGGCGATTTTGTGACCGGCCCAACGCTGCGCAGGATCAGCCCGAAGAAGGCCCGACATATCCAAATCCAGCCTGTAACCTTTTGCGCGTTCGTCAGCGGTAAACAAAGCGCGCGCCATTGCCGAAGGTCTCAACAGCGATTTCGCCGGTCGACAACAGGCGCTCTTGCGCTTCTCGGAATGCGGCCTTTGTAATGCCGCCTGCGTTCGGGTGCCGCGAAAAAACCGTAGGCGCATACTCAGCGCTTCGGCCATCGTGAACGATGATTTGCCGACACCGCCCGGCGAAATGGTCGCCGAAACGTATTTGCGAACGTAGTGCTTCCCGAACAAGAACTGGCGACGCGGAATGTTCGAGCCATCGCCTAGCGCGAAGGATGAAGGCCGATAGAACGCCTTTCGTTGCGGCATTCCCGCTGACGCGCCTTGGAACCCGGCAGCTTGCAAAGGCACGGCGCCGAAATGCACGATGCCGCCGGTTTCAGCTTCGGGTAACGCATCGACTCGGGCCAACCGGCCATTGGTCGAGGCGTTCCGTCGCTGCGCGCGGCCCGCCAAAGCTGCCGTTCGCTGCAATCGCAAAGCCGGAAAGTAGACGATGATCTGGAGCACGGCTCTGAGCAGAGATGTAACAGTAACGGTCGATGTTGTAGCTCAGCCAAACAAATCAGCCATTGTGGGATTGTGCTATTTGATGGGACCCAAATGCGGGTGTTGATGAGGATGGCCTTTATGTCCTGTGAAATTATCAGGTTCAAACCATCATCACGGCTCGAATATCTGATCAGTCGGACTTGGTGATCTCCTGTGCTTGTTCCCTCAACCAATTGACCGCTGGATTGAAGCGGCTACGCTCGTGGCGGATCAGGTAATAGGGGAAACCGTAACCCGGCTGAAACGGAGCTGAACAAAGAGAGGTCAATTTCTGGACTTGCTTTGCCAGCCGCTTGGGAACAGCTGCAACCGCATCCGTCTGCCCTACCAGGAAAGGCAGCGTGGTAAAGTAGGGCTGCTGGAACACTGCATTCGAACCATCTCCGTCTTGCCGCATAATCGTATCCGGTTTCAAACCCGTCGTGCCCGGAAAACTGAATTCGATTAACCGGAAAGGGGACACATCCTGCGGAGTAAGGGCCAGTCTTGATGCGGCCTGTTCCTCAAGCGGATGGCCTGGTCGGAAAAGAACTTTGTAGGTCTCATCAAATAGTTTCTGAGCGAGCAGATCGTCCCTGGTGTCCAAATCCGCGTATAGCAGCAGATCAATCGCTCCCTTTTCCAAGTCGCTAAAGCTTTGCGGCACCAGTGGCGAGACATCAAACCTTAATGCTGGTGCGGTAACGGCAAAGACTTCCATCATTGGCCCCAAGACAGCCGCAACGCCGTAATCTGTCGAGGCGATGCGATAGCAATGGTGGGATTGTGCCGGGTCAAAGGCGGAAGGCCTGAAGACATCAGCTATCGCCGACAGTGCTGCATCGACAGGTTCATTCAGGCCCAGAGCATGATCCGTTAACTTGTATCCAGACTGCGTTCGTATCAGCACTGGATCTCCTATCAGGTCGCGTACCCGGGCGAGGATTCGACTGGCGGCGGGCTGGCTGACCCCCAGATGCAGTGCCGTGCGTGTCACGCTGCTTGTGCGAAGCAGGAGCTGCAGGAACCGTAGAGTCCGCACATCCAGAGAAGTTAAACTGTCATTCATTTTTTGCATGTCCATCATGCTGTTTTCGTCATCCCAATTATGCCGGTCGCGAGCTACCTGACAAGCCAAGCCTAACCGGACGCCCCCGATCAGGCGCTCGTTCCAAGATCGTTTGGGTATCGAGACCATCAAACTGCATACGAAAGGGCAGTAGCCGTGATTACACGACGCATGTTCAACTCAATTGCGATTGCAACATCCATGACCGGTGCTTTCGCCGCCCGGCCCAGCAGTGCAGAAGCATCCGGTGACGTAGATCAATCGGCCCCTGGCGCTTACAATGTCCAGGCGGTGTCTTTCGAAAGCTCCGGGGAAACCCTTGTTGGAAAGTTGTTGAGACCTGCTTCGGAAGGACCTCACCCGGCAGTCGTGATCATCGGGCCCGTCGCTTTCGTCAAGGAACAGTCACCGGTGCAATATGCAACCCGTTTGGCATCACGCGGACTGGCTGTTCTGATATTCGATCCGCGCTATCACGGAGAAAGCTCAGGCGCCCCTCGACGCTATGAGTCTGGCGACGCCAAGGTTGAAGACTGCCAAGCGGCCCTCGGATTTCTCGCTGAACAGGACGGAATTGACGCTAACCGGCTTCATCTTCTCGGGATTTGCCAGGGCGTCAACTGGGCGATTGAAACAGCGGTGACAGACGATCGTGTGGCGTCTCTCGGGGTTGTTGCGGGTCACTATCTGACTGCGGAAACCGCCAGAATGTACCTTGGCAGTGATGCCGCAGTAGAAGCGCGTATGGAGCGTGCGATCAAAGCAGCCGCCGAATTCGAAAGAACGGGCGAAGCAAGCTACATTCCAATCGTCGGCTCCGAGGATGCCCTTTTGACCGCAACAGCGATCGCAGACTGGTACCTGCCCTGGGACAACAGGGCTCCTTGGCTAACTTTCAAAGGTGGGTGGGAAAACCGCATCACCGCGATGAGCGAAGCGGGCATTTGGGGTTGGCGGATCGACGAAACAGCCCCTCATTTGAACCAGCCTATATTGATGATCCATGGCGACAGGGCCGCAAGCGGTCAGGATATTCCGCGCCGCATTTTTGAAAACATCGCGTCAGAGCAGAAAACGCTGCACTGGATCGACGGTGCCAACCAGCTTCAGTTTTACGAAGACCCGCTGATCATTGACGCCGCCGTCACGGCACTGGCCCCGCACTTTCTGGCCTTCACCCGAGGTATCTGATGCCGACCGCTTGGTTCGTTACGACCGCCCCAGAGCAGTGGTCGCAGGGAAAAGGGTGGCAACATCGAAGCGCAGCTGCACAGGAGAGTTATTTGAGATGAAAGTTCTTTCGCTACTGGTTGCCTGCGTTGCAGCCTGCCCTGCCGTCGCCGAACACGAGCTGCCGCCCTTCACCGAAGCCGTCTTGCCAATTGGGGGCGATATCTATGCCGTATCGATTGGACCAGGTGGGCCAGATGAAGAGTTCGGCTCAGACGTCCCTAATGGCGGGCTCTACAAGCTCACTCCCGACGGCGCGACCAAAGAAATCAAACTCTCGGATGGGCAAGGCCTGCGCAATCCAACAGGAATGGTGCGTTCTGGCGACCAGATAGTCATTGTGGATGGCAACGAGGTTATCTCCACCGCCTCGGATGGCACAGTAAACTGGCGACAGGCTCTCGACGGCGAAGGTGTTTTTTTCTATGACATCGAAGCTCTTGACGAGAGCACCCTTCTCGTAAGTGATTTTGGGCGCGGCGCGTTCCTATCGGTTGCAACCCAAACCGGACAAATTCAACCTTACCTCGGCGATTTGCGTATCGGCGGGCTTGCCCGCTTTGCAATCGCAGAGACAGGAATTTATGCCGTGTCGTGGGGCGACGACGACGCATGGGACAGCGTCTTGTATTGGGTGCCGCATTCAGACAACGGGGCTACTGCTGCCATCATTTCAAACGGTTTCGGTAACCTGGAATCCGTTGAAATCGTCAACGGCACAGTCGTTGTCGGGGGTTATCGGGGTCACGAGAAGTACCCGAATGCGAGGCTCTTGCGCGTTGAAACGGATGGAACCATCCAACCGCTGCGCGCCGGATCTCATTCGAGCGGGGTTTCCGATATTTTCTTCGATGGGTCGTCACTTTGGCTAACATATTTCTATGACGCATCCTATGCGGAATTGCCGTCTCAGGCGGCACAAAATCTCGACGAATAGACAAATGTACTCTGGTTTCCATGGCGCCAGACTTTCGCTGTAGCATACTAAATGGCTGCTCAAAGCGACCACTGGAATTGCTGCAATGGCAGCACAGAATCCAGACATTCGCTACAGGTACGTAATGCTCACGCTGCCGGTGGTCAGATCAAATGAAGCCTACTGCTGCGCCTCAGTTATCATGTTCGTTCGGGTATCGGTCTTTTAAAATCAGTTTAAATCAACCAATCACGCCTGCATTTTTTATCACCTACCGATTTCTCCACCCGTCGATCAGCCCGACGGCTGCGTCTGCATAGGTCTGCGGGAACTGGTCCGAGGTTCGGGCTTTCATGATCGTATGCAGGCCCAGCAAAAGGCTGATCAGCACCCGGGCGGCCTCAGGTGGATCGACCTCGGAACGGATGGCCCCGTCTTTCTTTGCCCGGCTTAGAATCGCCGCAAACCGCCCTTCCAGCGCGGTCAGGTAGCGTTCGATTCGGGCATTGACCTCAGGGTCAGAGCGGGCAAATGAACTGATCGAATTGAAGGCAAGACACCCTGCATCCTCGATCTTCGGCATGCGGTCGATTGAGGCGATGCCTTTGAACCAATCCCCCAGATCA
>NZ_JBQFWY010000017.1:0-53155 GCF_056540565.1 Ruegeria sp. AM9 | reverse complement strand
GCGCGGGCAAAGCCCGCGCTGCCGGGCCCAAGGCCGCTCAGGGATATCGGCGACAGCCGATGGGCCGTGGCGGGCGCGGGAGAATTTCGGAGAAGGTTTGCGTTAGTCCTCTTCGAACGGATCCCACTCGTCTTCGACCTCGGGCAGGGCTTCGGTTTCGACTTTCGCGGCCCGCTGCTCAGGGGTTTCGATGCTTTTTATCCGGGCTTTGGGAAACTGCATGAGCACAGCCTGAACCAGAGGATGTTGCTCGGCCTGAGCTTTCAATGCCAAATCGGCTGCGTCCCGCACTTCGGCGATGGTTGCGGCATCTCCGTCGGCGACGATTGACACCGCCCAGCGGTTTCCGGTCCATCGTTGCAGCGCCGTGCCGAGCCTTTGGGACAGATCCGTCGGTGCGTTGTCCGTTGGTGTGAACTCGATCCGACCGGGCGAATAGGACACGAGGCGCACGCCATTCTCAACCTCGACCAGCAGTTTCACGTCGCGGTTCGTTCGGATCAGTTCGACGACATGGTCAAAGCTGGGATACCGCGCAAGGGCTGCCTGGGTTTCTTGAGCCAGCGCGGCTGTGGGTGTTCCGGCCGGACCGCGCGCGGTTGAGGTATACGTAGCATGAGCAGGCGCAGGGGACGGCACGGCCATGCCGCCGCCGGGGCCTCCGTTTGGTGGCGGCGGCGGTGCGTCCTGCAACCGTTTGATCAGTTCCTCTGGGCTGGGCAGGTCGGCCACATGGGTCAGACGGATCACTGCCATTTCGGCGGCCATCATGGCGTTTGGCGCGGCCGAGACCTCTTCCAGCGCTTTCAGCAGCATCTGCCACATCCGGGTCAGAACCCGCATCGGCAGGGCCTCGGCCATCTGCACGCCGCGGGCGCGTTCGTCTGGCGAAACGGTCGGGTCTTCGGCGGCATCCGGGGTGATCTTTACGACCGAGACCCAATGGGTGATCTCGGCGAGGTCGCGCAGCACGGCCAGCGGGTCGGCGCCCTCGGCATATTGCGCGCTCAGTTCGGTCAGGGCGCCCGCCGCGTCGCCGCGCAGGATCATGTCCATCAGGTCCAGCACCCGGCCGCGATCGGCCAGACCCAGCATCGCGCGCACCTGATCGGCACTGGTTTCTCCGGCCCCGTGCGAGATCGCCTGATCCAGCAGAGAGGTCGCATCCCGTGCCGACCCTTCGGCGGCGCGGGTGATCAGCGCAAGCGCGTCGTCGGCGATCTGGGCATTTTCGGCCGCTGCGATCTTGCTGAGCAGGCCGATCATATCCTCGGGCTCAATCCGGCGCAGGTCAAAGCGCTGACAGCGTGACAGCACCGTCACCGGTACTTTGCGAATCTCGGTTGTGGCAAAGATGAACTTCACATGCTCGGGCGGTTCCTCAAGCGTCTTGAGCAGCGCGTTGAAGGCGCTGGTCGAGAGCATGTGAACCTCGTCGATGATGTAGATCTTGTAGCGCGCACTAGCCGCGCGATAGCGGACGCTGTCGATGATCTCGCGAATATCGTTGACACCGGTGCGGCTGGCGGCGTCCATCTCCATCACGTCGACGTGGCGGCCCTCCATGATGGCCACGCAATGCTCGCACTGGCCGCAGGGTTCCGTGGTCGGCTTGCCTTCGCCATCGGGGCCGATGCAGTTCATGCCCTTGGCGATGATCCGCGCCGTGGTGGTTTTGCCGGTGCCGCGAATGCCGGTCATGATGAAGGCCTGCGCGATCCGGTCGGCCTCGAACGCGTTTTTCAGCGTGCGCACCATGGCGTCCTGACCCACAAGGTCGGCAAAGGTTTCCGGGCGGTATTTGCGGGCAAGAACCTGATAGGCGGGGCTGGGCGTGTCGGTCATGTCTGCTCTGTCGGATTCGGGTTCCGATGCAGCGTAGAGACCCCCGCCGCCCGCGTCCACATCCCGCTTGGCGAATTTCCGTTTGCGTCGCAGTTTATGTACCATAGACGCATAGGCAGGAGGGTTATCACTTGAGACTGTTCGCAATTCACGCCGTGCAGGTGGGCAACGGCACGGTTGCTCTGTCGCCATTGCCAGGGCGAGCGGGCAACTATCGGCAGGATTTTCACATCATCCGCGACTGGCAGCCCGATCTGGTGATTTCCATGACTACCGAGGGTGAAATGCTGCAGGAGGGGGCCGCCGGATTCGGCGACGACCTGCGCGCCGCGGCAATCGGCTGGGCGCATCTGCCGGTCACGGATTTTGGTGCGCCGCCGCCTGAGGTGCAGGCCGCATGGCCTGAGGTCAGCGCGGCGGCGGCACAGGTTCTGGCCCGCGGAGGGCGCGTGTTGGCACATTGCCGGGGTGGCTGCGGGCGGTCCGGGATGATCGTCCTGCGCCTTATGGTCGAACACGGCGAACGCCCCGAGGCAGCGCTGAAACGCCTGCGCGCCGTACGGCCCTGCGCCGTTGAGACTGACGGCCAGTTGGACTGGGCCGCACAGGCGGCCAGCACCCGGCCTTACCACTAGTTCAGAGCGCCGCGTGCCGTTCCGGCCGCACGACCGGGCTTTGCGCAATGACCGAGGCCTCGAGCATCGCGCAGGGCGGTGTCGGCAACAGCTTGGCCGGGCGTGTGGTGAATTCAAGGCAGAACATCATATCTGCATAGTCGTCCAGCGTTTCGATCGCGGTGTCGGCATCGGTCCCGCAAAACACGCGAATCTGTTCCGCCTGTGCACGAAACCGTGCGAAACAGCCCTGAGCGCAATGGGCCAGTTCGCTGCTGCCCTCAACTTCGAAATCCGGGGTGGTCGCCGGTGCAGCGGCCTCCATCGCCTGCACGACGGCGCGGGCCATCTGTGCCAGGGCCGGGCAGGTCTTGCCGGTTTTCTGGCACACGGTTGCGGTGAATTGATGTGTCTTCGTCTTCCAGATCATGATGCGCCCTCCGCGCGCAGGACGGGGGCGTAGATCAGGTGTGACAGCGTGCTGACGACCTGCCCGGACACCCCGCCCGAGTTTCGGTTTTGCTTCGATGGCAGGTCTCCTGACTTGCGGGTCATCGCTTTGCCGACCTTCCCAGCCTTTCGGCCAGTGGTGTTTCGGCATTGCTCACCGCTTACAGTTGCGGGGGCAGTCGCGGCCTTGGTTCGTTCCGGCATCACCGGGCAGAACCGCACCGTGTTCCCTTTTCATCCCGCCCCGAGATCGGGGTCGAGAACCATCAAGCCATCGCTAACGGGTGCGGGCGACCCGAGTCAAGCGGGCAATTTGCGTGGCCAGGTGGACGTATGGTCATAGTTGACTTGCGGACGGAAACACGGCGGACTGGAGAAAGTGAACCAATCGGTTCAAAAATCCCGGAGGCCGCACCATGCTGGACGCAACACAGACTGTTTCGACCGAGGATTTCCAGTTTCCATCATGCGCGGGCACCTTATCCGCACGTCTGTATATGCCGGCATCGGCGCCTCGGGTGGCGGTGGTCATTCATGGCGCAACGGGCGTGCCGAGGGATTACTATCAGCACTTTGCCCGCTGGCTGGCCGAGGCGCAGGGGATGGCCTGTCTAACTTATGATTACAGTGATTTCGGCCATTCGCTGACCGGGCCGCTGAAGGCATCGCGGGTCAAGATGGCCGATTGGGCCCTGATCGACATGCCAGCTGCCCGGGCTGAAATGCGACGCAGGTTCCCTGACGCGCAGCAGTGGAGCATCGGGCATTCCGTCGGCGGGATGCTGGGGCCAATACAACCCGATATCGATCAGATCGACCGCATGATCTGTGTTTGCTCTGGCCCGGTGACGGTGTCGGACCATCCCTGGCCCTACCGGGCGCTGGCATTGCTGTTCTGGTACGGCCACGCGCCGCTGGCGGTGAAAGCTCTGGGCTATCTTCCGGGCAAGGCGCTGGGATTCGGGGCCGATCTGCCGGCAAGCGTCTATTGGCAGTGGCGGCGGTGGTGCACCGCGCCGCGCAACTACCTGCCCGAGATCGGGATCACTCTGCCCGAGGCGCGTTGGGCGCAGTCGGAGACGCCTGTGGATCTGTTCACCTTCGAGGATGACGATGTGGTGCCGCCGAACGCGGTGTGGCGGCTGGCCGATCTGTACGGGCCGCACGCGCGCCGCCATCTGTTGTCACCTGCTGAATTCGGCCTGTCCGAAGTGGGCCATATCGGAGCTTTCGCCCGCCGCAACGCTGCCCTCTGGCCCCGGCTGATCGCATGATACTGCCGGGTCCGGCGTTTTGCATTCTCTGTGAGGAAGAAGTGAGAGGTTGGACATCGACCCAAGCGGGGCTCGTTGTGGCTGCTTCCTTCCGGACCTGACCAGGTTGGCGAGGCGCTCGCCCGCGCCAACCTCTCATCGGTCGATATAGGCAACGGGCGTGGAAAAGACAACCCGTCAGAGCGTCAAACGGATCAGCAAAAAGCCTTCTTCGTCTTCTCCGAGTAACTGTGGGCTGTATTTCTCAAGCTCGGCAATGTGATCGTGGGCCTTTGGGCCGGTCCGGAGCAAGGTTGTCGCCCCGGATAATGGCGCAAACCGAAAGGCGCGGGGCGCGTGTTCCAGCGGGTCGCGCGGCAGGGCGCCCGAGAAATAATCTTGCAGGATGCGCTGGACGGGTTGAGCCGGCACCGGAATCGGTTCGGCCCGGTCGACAAAGGGGAAATGCCCCCCTCCATTGACGCGGTAATTGTTCAGCGCCACGACAAAGCGCTGGTCCGGGGTCACGGGGCGCCCTTCGAACTGGATGTCGTGAATCCGGCGATGCGCGGGGTCGGTCAGGCGACCGGCGGCGTCAAAGCGCGATGGGTGCGACAGGTCGATCTGACAGCTCAGCCCCTGCAGAACATCGAAATTATGCCCGGCGCGGCTGGGGTCGACCAGATCGGTTTCGCGGCCGGGTTCGATCTGATTGAACAAACCTGCCGACATTTCCAGCCAGTCGCCAATCTGCGCTCCGTTGACGACAACGGCCTGCAATTCGTTGGGAAAGACATACAGGTCGTTAATGTGGCGCAGGAAAACCTGCCCCGGTGGCACATCCGTGAAAAACCGCGGCCCGGCGCGTCCTCCGAATTTCGAAGGTGCCACTGCAGATAGAAGCGGCAGTTCCGCAAAGGGTGTCCCTTGCAGGTAGGGGCGCAGGGCCGCCGCCTGCGCCGCTGCGGCCAATGCAAGCCCTCTGTCCGGGGCGCAAAAGCTGAAATAACTGTGCAGATGCTGGTCGGTCCGGCCCACCGGCTGCGCCGTGTGACGGCGTGTTTCCGAATGACCCTTGGCGAAGAGGCGCAGCAAATCGGGATCTTCTTCAACGGGCTGGGCCTCGCTGTCAGGCACCGCCGGGTAGATCGGGCGCAATTCGGTGCTGTGGTCCTGAATCACCCACCCGCCGTCCTTGATCCTGTGCAGCTTCAGATCAATCACCCCCAGATTTGATCCGGCCGGACCCGGCATGACCACCGGTTTTCCGTGAACCCGCCCTTGGACTGCATCGACATGATCCAACCCCTCATGCGCGGGGCCGGGCAGCGTCAGGTGGGAATGCCCGGCGATCACGGCGTCGATGCCATTGATGGCGGCCATCGGGATGACAGCGTTTTCCATATCGGGTTCCGCTATGGGCGACCCCAGCCCGGTATGCGCCAGCGCAAGGATCAGATCGCAACCCTCTGCCTGCAAGTCCCGCACCTTGGAGCGGGCGCAGGTCAGGATGTCGTCCAGAGTGACCCGGTCCTTTAGCCGATGGGCCTCCCATTTTGCGGTTTGTGGGGGAAGTACCGAAAACAGGCCGATCTTCAGCGCAACCTGCTGGCCCTGGCACTGGGCCGTGCGCGTCAGGATGGCATGGCTTTGCCACAGAGGATCGGCGTCCTTCCGGTGCACGCTGCTGCATACCACCGGGCAGGGGGCATCAGCCAGAACGCGATCCAGAACCTCCAGCCCAAAGCTGAAATCATGATTGCCTAGCCCGATGGCGTCATAGGCCAGATCACCAAAGGCCCGCATCAGGATATGCGGCGCATTGGCCGGTTCCGCAGCCCAGTCCCCGATCGGAGTGCCCTGTAGCGAATCTCCGTTGTCGAACAACAGAACCAACGCGCCAGCCGCCATCGCCTCATACCGCGCGGCCCGGATCAGGCTGGCGGTCCGTGTGAGCCCGATCGTGGGTTCCGGGGCGTCCGAGTAATAGTCGAAGCCGCTCAGGTTCATATGCAGATCGGATGTCGCCAAAATCCGTATCTTCAATGCAGGGCTTGGCAGAGGAATGGAGCGTGACAAATTTCTACTTTTGGCAGTTATATGTTAAGCATTTTCCCCAAAAAGTATAATAGGTGCAACATATAACGCGTGACTGCGATCATTTGACGGCCTTCGGTTTCCGGGTGTTTGGAATTGCCATTGCAACGCTGCTGCAGCCGTGGCAGCCCTGTGCCAAAGACCCAAAGGAACACTCATGAAACACGCGGAACTTGTGACGTTTGGCGGCTCGGGCCTGGAGCGTGCGGCCCATATCCGGGGGGATGCGGAACAGCTGGCACAGATGCGCGCCCATCCGCAAGCGTCCTGCATGCTGCTTTGGCGTGGCAAACCGCTGGTTCAGGGCGAGGCGCTGGATCGGCTGGGCCTGATCCCGATGACCCATGATCTGGTCGCAAACGGGCCGGGCGGCAGCGTTGAGGAACCGGTGTTTCTGGGCGTCTCGGACGGATCGCCGGTTTTTGCACTCGATATCTCGAACTGGTCCCCCGAAGGTTTGGACATGTCGCAGTTGGGGGCGTTTGTCGATCGGACCGAGCAACAGCATCCGGACCTGCCGCAAGGCCATGTCTTTGCTGAACTGCGCCGGATCATGACCCGCCTGTCCACCCGCGATGCGGAATTGGCCGCGGCGGCCAAGGCAGTGATCGGTTGGCATGAAACCCATCGGTTTTGCGCCCGCTGCGGCGTCGCCAGCGAAATCACACAGGCCGGGTGGCAGCGCAGTTGCCCGTCCTGCGGCGGGCAGCATTTCCCGCGCACCGACCCTGTGGTCATCATGTTGATCACGCATGGGGATTCGGTGCTGATGGGGCGGTCTCCGGGCTGGCCCGAGGGGATGTATTCGCTGCTGGCCGGTTTTGTCGAACCCGGAGAAACGCTTGAGGCTGCGGTCCGGCGCGAGGTGATGGAAGAGGCCGGGGTACCGGTCGGTGCGGTCAGCTATCTGTCCAGCCAGCCCTGGCCGTTTCCGGCCTCACTGATGTTCGGCTGCGCAGGTGAGGCGCTGTCGCGTGAGATCACCATCGATCCGGTGGAAATCGAGGATGCAATGTGGGTCAGCAAGCCCGAGATGATGCAGGCCTTTGCCGGAGAGCATCCGAGGCTGTTGCCAGCCCGCAAGGGGGCTATTGCACATTTCCTGCTGCAAAACTGGCTTGCGGATACGCTGGACTGACAGATACTGAGCCTATAGCGAAGAGAACCACGAAACGTCATGCAGTTTACAGCGCGCGAAGACATCGACGCCCCCATCAACGCGGTATTCGAAATGGTCGCCGATTTTGAGCGGTTCGAGCGCATGGCCATGCGTCGCGGGATCGAAGTGCGGCGCCTGTCGGGCCATATGGGCGTGGTGCCGGGCACGCAATGGGAAACCGAGTTCCAGCTGCGCGGAAAGCCCCGCCAAATTGCAATCGAGATGGCCGAGTGCGACCCGCCGTCTCTGTTACGGTTCGACGCTATCAGCAAAGGCATGAACGGGGTGACGATCATTGAATTCCTGGCCTTGTCGCAGCGCCGCACCCGCCTGAGCGTCGACATGTCGCTTGCCGCCCGATCTCTGCCCGCGCGGCTGTTGCTGCAATCGCTGAGGCTGGGTCAGGCGCGGTTCCGGCGGCAGTTTCAGCTGCGCCTGAACGAATTCGCTCGTGAAATCGAAGAACGCTACCTACATGGCACCTGAGGGGGCGAGCAATGGGTGATCTGATTATCCGGCAAGCAGGGCTGGACGATGCCGAAGGAATTTCCGAGGTTTTGCAAGAGATCGCGGCCGCCGGCAAGCGCAGCAGGCCCAGTGATTTGAGTTTTGCGACCGCGAACTACCTGACCCACCCGGATCAGCTGCGGTGTACCGTGGCGGTTCGGGGCGGCTGCGTTCTGGGGTTCCAATCCATAAAGATTGCGGTCGAAGGCAACCCCTACGGTGCGCCGGTGGGCTGGGGCGTTATTGGCACGCATATCCGCCCCTCGGCCGCACGTCAGGGCATGGGGCGGGCTTTGTTTCGTGTAACATTGGAGGCTGCGAAAGCGCGGGAACTGGCTGCGATTGACGCGACTATTTCGCGCAACAACGCCGAAGGTTTGGCTTATTACTCAGCCATGGGCTTTGTTGATTACAGGTCGCACCACGGCGCCGTGTGCAAATCCTATACCGTCGATTGAGCCTGCTGGCTTACCCGCGCGGCTGCGCGGCCGGGTAGACGCCCAGCACTTCGACATTGGTGGTGAAGTGCTCCAGCTCTTCCATGGCCAGTTGCACGTTGCGGTCGTCCGGATGGCCGACGATATCGGCATAGAACTGAGTCGCGGTGAATGACCCGTCGACCATGTAGCTTTCCAGCTTGGTCATGTTGATGCCGTTGGTGGCAAAGCCCCCCATCGCCTTGTACAGCGCCGCCGGGATGTTTCGCACCTGAAAGACGAAACTGGTGATCATGCCGTGCGGTCCGCGCCGGGATTGGTCCGCCTCTGGGGACATGATCAAGAAACGGGTGGTGTTGTTGTCGTGGTCCTCGATGTGGCGGGCCAGAACGTTCAAACCGTAGATTTCCCCGGCCAATTCGCTGGCCAGTGCCGCCGAATGCAGATCGCCCTGTTCCGAGACCTCACGCGCTGCGCGGGCGTTGTCGGGGCTGACGCGTCCGCGGATGTTGTGTTCCTTCAGAAACCCGGCGCATTGCGGCAGCAGGACCAGATGCGAATGCGCCTCGGTGACATCGGTCAGAGTCGCGCCGGGTACCGCCAGCAGATTGATGTGCACGCGCACGAAGGCCTCATCGATGATATGCAGCCCGCTGTGCGGCAGAAGGCGGTGAATATCGGCCACCCGGCCATAGGTGGTGTTCTCGACCGGCAGCATCGCCAGATCGGCGTCGCCGGACCGAACCGATTCGATCACATCTTCGAACGTGCGGCAGGGCAGGGCCTCCATATCGGGGCGCGCATTGCGGCAGGCCTCGTGGCTATAGGCACCGGGTTCCCCCTGAAATGCGATACGATTGGTCATTTGATCGATTCCGTGCAACAAGTTCCAGAATTGGGCGTTTAGTCGCGGTGTCTATACCTTGCCTCTTGCGAGGGGAACCCTTAGACACCCCGCAGACAGCTGAAATGGACACGCGATCAATGTTCGACACGATGACAGTTACCAAGGCCGCCGCAGGCCTGTTTGGCACCTTCCTGGTGCTGCTTCTGGCAAAATGGGGCGCCGAGGCGCTGTACCATGCCGATGGGCATGGCGAGACGGCCTCTTATATCATCGAAACCGAAAGCGCGGGTGAAAGCGCCGACGGCGAAGAGGTGGTATTCGAAGACATGCTGGCCGCCGCCGATGCGGAAAAGGGCGCGCGCGTCTTCCGCAAATGCTCGGCTTGCCACAAGCTTGAAGATGGCGCCAACGGAACCGGCCCCTACCTGTACGGCGTCGTGGATCGCCCGGTCGCCTCGGCGAATGGCTTCGGCGGCTATTCGCCTTCGATGCAGGCCCATGGCGGCAACTGGACACCGGAAGCACTGGATGCATTCCTGACGAACCCGAAAAGCTATATCTCGGGCACTTCCATGAGCTTTGCCGGCCTGAAAAAACCGCAGGACCGCGCCGATCTGATTGCTTATCTGCAGACCATCGGCAACTGATCCTGTGATCAACCGCACTGAATTTCAAAGCCGCTGCCCCGCGCAGCGGCTTTATTTTTGCCTAACGACATCTTCACAAAGCGTTCACGCATTCTAAACTTGAACCTGACAGTGCTGGTCATTTAGCTGGCACGCATAAGATTAAAGGCAGAGGCCAAGCAGGGGATGAGCAAGATGAGATCCAACAGAGTATCCGTTCAGGCGCGTGCATTGGATTTCAGGGGTTGGGCTTATACGTCAATGCTGGGGCTGTTTCTGGTCCTGTTGGCGACGGCGCAGCTGTTTGCCGAAGAAAAGATCATCAAAAGCTACGGGTTCTCTGAGTTCAAAGATCTGAAATACCCCGAAGGCTTTGCCCATTTCGATTATGTGAACCCGGACGCGCCGCGCGGAGGAGAGTTGTCCTATGCCGCACAGGGGACGTTTGACAGTTTCAACCCCTATACACGGCAGGGCCGGGCAGGTGCCCGGTCTGCAGATCACTACGAAAGCCTGCTTGTCCCGTCTTATGACGAACCTGCATCCTATTACGGCCTGCTGGCCGAAAGCCTAGAATACCCTGAAAGCTATGATTGGGTGATTTTCAACATCCGGCCGGAGGCACGGTTTTCCGACGGCACGCCGGTGACGGCCGAGGATGTCGTCTTTTCCCACAATCTGCTGCTGGACCAGGGGCTGAAATCCTATGCCGACGCAATTCGCTTGCGAATCCCCAAGGCCGAGGCGCTGGATACCCATCGCGTGAAGTTCTATTTCTCGCCGGACTTCCCGCGCCGGGGCCGGATTTCGCAAGTTGGGGCCACGTCGATCTTCTCGAAGAAATGGTTCGAGGCAGACCCCGAAAACCGGCGGCTGGACAAGTCGCGGCTTGATCCGGGCATCGGCTCGGGGCCTTATGTTCTGGACAGCTATGACATCAACCGGCGCATCGTCTACAAGCGCAACCCCGACTATTGGGGGGATGACGTCAACGTAAACGTGGGCCGCAACAACTTTGACACCATCCGCATCGAGTATTTCGCCGATTCCATCGCTGCGATGGAGGGTTTCAAGGCGGGCACATTCACGCTGCGGCAGGAAAACAACTCCAAAAGCTGGGCAACGGCCTATGATTTCCCGGCGATTGCAAATGGCGATGTGGTTCGGGCCGAGTTGGAAAATGGCAACGTCCCGTCAGCGTCGGGCTTTGTCATGAACCTTGACCGCCCCAAGTTCCAGGACCCCCGCGTGCGCGAGGCGGTCCAGTTGGCCTATAACTTTGAATGGACCAATGAAAGCCTGCAATACGGGTTGTTCCAACAGCGCAGTTCGTTCTGGGAAGGAACGCATCTTGAGGCAACCGGCCTGCCCGAAGGGCGCGAGCTTGAGGTCCTGCAAGAACTGGGCGACGCGCTGGACCCGGCAATCCTGACCCAGGAACCGGTCTCGGCGCATGAATCCAAGCCCGCACGCCAGAATGACCGCCGCAACCTGCGCAAGGCGATGAAGCTGCTGGACGAAGCTGGCTGGCTGGTTGGGGACGACGGCATTCGTCGCAACGACAAGGGCAAAGTGCTGTCTATCGAATTTCTGTCAGACCAGCCGACGCTGGACAGGCTCATTCAGCCTTTTGTCGCCAACCTTCGGGCAATGGGAATCGATGCGAGCTATAACCGGGTGGACAACGCCCAGTTCACCCTGCGCCGCAGGGACCGCGATTTTGACATGATCGTAGGCGGATACCCGAAGTCGTTGCAGCCTTCGACCGGGTTGTATCAGCAGTTCGGAACTGAGGCTGCGTCTTACTCGGTCTTCAACCCGTCAGGCGTGCATGGCCCGGACATCGAGCCGTTGATCGACAACATCGCGTCAGCCGAGGAGAGTGAAGAGCTTTTTGCCAATGTCCGTGCCCTGGATCGTGTCCTGCGGGCCAAGCGGATCATGGTGCCGACATGGTATCTGGGCAAACACTGGGTCGCGTATTGGGATATTTATGAACACCCGGATAACCTGCCGCCTTACGAGCTGGGTGTCGAGGATCTGTGGTGGATCAATGCAGAGAAAGAAGCCGAGTTGAAGTCCTCGGGTGCGTTGAGGTAATCCGCCCTCATGGGAGCATATATTCTAAGACGCCTGTTGCTGGTCATTCCAACCCTGCTTGGGATCATGATCGTCAACTTCACGCTGGTTCAGTTTGTCCCCGGCGGTCCGATTGAACAGATCATCGCCCAGATGGAGGGCGGTGGTGACGTGTTTGAAGGCATCGCCGGCGGCGGCAGCGATATTGAGCAGCAATCCGGCGGCGTCAACGATCGCTATGTTGGTGCACGTGGCCTGCCACCCGAGTTCATCGAAGAGCTGGAGAAAGAGTTCGGGTTCGACAAACCGCCGCTTGAGCGGTTCCTCGACATGATGGGTAATTACCTGACGCTGGATTTCGGTGAGAGTTATTTTCGCTCGATCAGCGTGATTGATCTGGTGTTGGAAAAGATGCCGGTGTCGATCTCGCTGGGTCTGTGGTCCACCCTGATTGCCTATCTGGTGTCGATCCCGCTGGGCATTCGCAAGGCGGTCAAGGATGGATCGCGTTTCGACACCTGGACCAGCGGTATGATCATCGTGGCCTATGCCATCCCCGGCTTTCTGTTCGCGATCCTGCTGCTGGTGTTGTTCGCAGGTGGCTCCTACTGGCAGATATTCCCGCTGCGGGGGCTGACCTCGGACAATTGGGACAGTCTCAGCCTGTTTGGTAAGATCGCCGACTATTTCTGGCACATTACCCTGCCGGTAATTGCCCTGACGATATCGGCCTTTGCGACACTGACCCTGCTGACCAAGAACTCGTTTCTGGACGAGATCAAGAAACAATACGTCATGACTGCACGCGCCAAGGGTCTGAGTGAGGGCAAGGTGCTGTATGGCCACGTCTTCCGCAATGCCATGCTGATCGTCATCGCGGGCTTTCCGGCCGTGTTCATCGGCGTGTTCTTCAGCGGCTCGATCATCATCGAGACCATCTTCTCACTGGACGGTCTGGGCCGTCTGGGGTTCGAGGCCGCCGTGGCGCGGGATTATCCGGTGATTTTTGGGACGCTGTTCATCTTCGGTCTGATGAGCCTTGTCGTCGGCATCATCAGCGACCTGATGTATGTGCTGGTCGACCCGCGCATCGATTTCGAAAAGCGGGAGGGGTAAGATGGCGCTGTCTCCACTCAACCAGCGCCGCTGGCGCAACTTCCGCCGCAATGGCCGGGCGTTCTGGTCGCTGATCATTTTTTCGGTGCTGTTCGGTCTGTCGCTGTTTGCCGAGTTCATCGCCAATGACAAACCGATCCTGGTGAAATACCGGGGTGAGTTCTACACGCCGATCTTCAACTTCTACCCGGAAACCGAGTTCGGCGGTGATTTCCAAACCGAAGCGATCTATCGCGACCCCGAGGTGCAGTGCCTGATCGACAGCGGCGGGATCGAAGACTGTTTCGACGATCCCGAAGGCATCATTGATGAGATCAAGGCCGGGACCTATCAGGCTGACGGGTTCGAACGCGGCTGGGCGATCTGGCCGCTGATCCCCTATTCCTTCAACACCAGCGTGGATCGTCCGGGGGCTGCGCCTCTGCCGCCCAACGGGCAGAACCTGCTGGGCACGGATGATACCAAACGTGATGTGCTGGCGCGGGTGATCTACGGCTTCCGCCTGTCGATTCTGTTCACACTGATGGTCACGGGTGCGGCCAGTATCGTCGGCATCTTCGCCGGGGCCATTCAGGGCTTTTTCGGCGGCTGGCTGGACCTCGTGTTCCAACGCATCATCGAAATCTGGTCGGCCACGCCGTCGCTCTATGTGATCATCATCATGTTCGCCATTCTGGGGCGCAGTTTCTGGCTGCTGGTGGCCCTGATGATCCTGTTCAGCTGGACCGGATTGGTTGGGGTCGTGCGGGCCGAGTTCCTGCGGGCGCGGAACCTTGAATACGTCCGCGCGGCACGCGCGTTGGGCGTGGGCAACATGACCATCATGTTCCGCCACATGTTGCCCAACGCGATGGTGGCGACGCTGACCTTCATGCCGTTCATTGTGACTGGCACCATCGCGGGTCTGGCCTCATTGGATTTCCTCGGCTTCGGCCTGCCATCTTCGGCCCCGTCGCTGGGGGAACTGACCCTGCAGGCGAAACAGAACCTGCAGGCGCCATGGCTGGCTTTCACCGCGTTCTTCACCTTTGCCATCATGCTGTCGCTGCTGGTCTTCATCTTTGAAGGCGTGCGCGATGCGTTTGATCCCAGAAAGACCTTCTCATGAGCCTGCTGGAAGTGAACAACCTCAAGGTCTCGTTCCGGCAGGACGGGCAGATCAGCGCGGCGGTCAAAGGCGTGTCCTTCACCGTGGATCGGGGCGAAACCGTGGCTCTGGTGGGTGAGTCCGGTTCGGGCAAATCCGTCACCGCCCTGTCCACCGTGTCCTTGCTGGGCGACAGCGCCATTGTCGAAGGCTCCGTCAAATACGATGGCGACGAGATGATCGGCGCCTCGCAGGATAAGCTGATGGATGTGCGCGGCAACGATATCAGTTTCATCTTTCAAGAGCCGATGACCTCGCTCAACCCGCTGCACACGATCCAGAAGCAAATGGCCGAGTCGCTGGCCCTGCACCAGGGGCTGACCGGCGACGCGGCGCGGGAGCGCATTGTCGAACTGCTGACCAAGGTCGGCATCCGTGATCCGCGCGAGCGGCTGGACAGCTATCCGCACCAGCTGTCGGGCGGGCAGCGGCAGCGGGTCATGATCGCAATGGCGCTGGCCAACAAGCCGGACGTTCTGATCGCGGACGAGCCCACCACCGCGCTGGATGTGACCATTCAGGCGCAGATTCTGGAATTGCTGGCCGAGCTGCAGAAATCCGAGAATATGGGGATGCTGTTCATCACTCATGATCTGGGCATCGTGCGACGCATCGCAGACCGGGTCTGCGTGATGAAGGACGGCGAGATCGTCGAAACCGGCGCCACCGCCGAGATATTTGACAACCCGCAGCACCCCTATACGCGCAAACTACTTGGCGCCGAGCCCTCGGGCCATCCCGACCCGGTCGCGCCAGAGGCCGAAGAGGTCGCCCGGACGAACCACCTGAAGGTCTGGTTCCCGATCCAGCGTGGATTTCTGAAGCGCACGGTCGGGTATGTGAAGGCCGTCAACGACGCTACGCTGAGTGTTCGCGCAGGTGAAACGCTGGGGATTGTCGGCGAAAGCGGCTCGGGCAAGACCACGCTGGCGCTGGCGATCATGCGGTTGATCGCGTCCGAGGGTGGGATCACCTTCCGCGATCAGGACGTGCGCCGCTGGTCCACGCGTCGGCTTCGGCGGTTGCGCAAAGATATGCAGATCGTGTTTCAGGACCCGTTCGGCAGCCTCAGCCCGCGGATGACCTGCCAGCAGATCATCGCTGAGGGGCTGGCGATCCACAACGTCGACCCACACCGCGCCCCGCGTGAACTGGTCGCTGAGGTGATGACCGAAGTGGGCCTCGACCCGGCGGCGATGGACCGCTACCCGCATGAGTTCTCAGGCGGGCAGCGCCAGCGCATCGCCATCGCGCGCGCCATGGTGCTGCGGCCCAAATTGCTGGTGCTGGACGAACCCACCAGCGCGCTGGACATGACGGTTCAGGTGCAGATCGTCGACCTGCTGCGTGATCTGCAGCGGAAATACGGGTTGGCATACCTGTTTATCAGCCACGACCTCAAGGTCGTGCGCGCCATGTCCCACCAGGTCATCGTGATGCGGAACGGTGACGTGGTCGAGATGGGCACGGCCGAGGATCTGTTCGAAAACGCCCAGACAGACTATACCCGCGAGTTGATTGCGGCGGCGGGCTGAGATCAGCCCGCCACGTTTCTTCAGGCGTTAGCCGTTTCACGCGATGCCGATTTTGGCACCGGCCCGCGCAGCTCTTCATAGTGATCAAAGCTCAGCTTGACCCAGCCGGTGCCGCGCGTGGCACCGGCGAGGGTGCGGTGCAGCTCATCCTCGGCCACGGCGGGAAGCTGGGCGTTGAAAATCTCCCAGCCCGAGGCGTTGGGATTGCCTTCAAAGCCCAGAACCTGACCCTGCAGTGAACTGATGGTCGGAACCAGATCGCCGACGAAATCCGAGGGCAGGTGGATCTCGGCGTTCAGGATCGGTTGCAGGACCACGGGTTTGGCCTGTGGCAAGGCCTCGCGCACGGCGTTCTTGCCCGCAGTTCGGAAGGCGTAATCCGAACTGTCCACATTGTGATGCTTGCCATCGCTGAGCGTGACCTTCACATCGACCACCGGAAAACCCTCAGGCCCTTGCGCCAGCGCGTCTTTGGCGCCGTGTTCGACCGAGGGAATATAGTTCTTGGGCACCGCACCGCCCTTGACGATTTCCTCGAACTGGAACCCTGCGCCGCGCGGCATTGGCGCGACCGAGATCACCACATCGGCAAACTGCCCCGCGCCACCGGATTGCTTGCGGTGACGGTGACGATGTTCGACGGGCGCACGGATGGTTTCGCGATAGGCGGTTTCAACCTGTTCGGTCGCGATTTCGATGCCGAAATCCTCGGCCAGCTTGGCGGTGACGCGCCGCATGTGCTGCGGCCCTTGCGAGCCCAGAATGGCGTGGCCGCTCAGTTCGTCCTGCTCTAGGTGCAGGCCGGGGTCGATCTCGACCAGACGGGTCAGGGCGTTCGACAGGCGCACGTCGTCGCGTTCATGCGCTGGGGACACGATTTGGCGGAAGGCAATGGGATGGGACGAGGCCCATTCCGGCAGCGGTGCCGCCTCGGTACTGTCATAGAGGTTGCCGGGGTTCAGGTGGTCGGATTTGACCGCCAGCCCGATTTGCCCGGCAGGCAGGTCCGCGATCTGTGTCTTGGCGTCCAGCGTGGTCAGGTTGCCGACGGTTTCACCGCCCAGATTCTCATGCGCTTTGACGCCATCACCCAATCCGCGCAGCACGACGATCTTGCCGATATGCTTTTTCACATCTGCAAACCCGGCAATGGCGCGGGCGTTCTCGGCGGCTTCGTCACGGTCGGCGGCGATGTCGAACTCTGGTGCCTCATGTCGAAGTGCCTTCATCAGGCGGGTCAGGCCGTTGCCATGGCTGGCCGCGCCCAGACAGGCCGGGATCAGCTGGTGGTTCTGCAGCACCTGCGCGGCCAGATCATAGACCTCGTCGCTGGGGGGCTGCTTGTCCTCGATCAGCTGTTCCAACAGATGGTCGTCGAAATCCGACAGGGTTTCCAGCAACTCGGTGCGGGCCTCCTGTTCGCGGTCCTCGACCGATTGCGGCAGTTCGATCAGGGCCGAGGGCTGCCCCTCCTGGTATTTCCACGCCCGTTCCGAGATCAGATCGACCGCGCCGATGATCGTGTCTCCCTCGCGGATCGGCACCTGCCGCAGGGCGATGTGGTGGGTGCAATAGGTCTGCAACGCCGCGATAATGTCCCGGATGCGGCCATTGGGATGATCCATGCGGTTGATGAACAGGAAACAGGGAATGCCCGCCTCTTCGACCAGCCGGAGGTAGGGGGCGCACAGGACGGCCGCGTTCGGGTCCGGCGGGACAACCACCACGGCGGCGTCCGAGATTGCCATAGCCGGACCGACATAGGCGAGGTTGTCGCCGCCGCCATCCACGTCGATCGCGCACCAGGGCTCGTCCAAGTAAGAAAAACCGTGCAAATGCACGGTTCCGGAAACGTCGAATGTTGTGGGCCGGTCGTCGAGGCGGCTGATGGCCTCGACCAGGGTTGTTTTGCCCGATTGGCTGGGGCCGAGGACGGTGAAAACGCGCATAGGTGCTGTCCCTCTTTCAAATTGCAGATCGACTGCACGAAAAAGGTAGCCTCACGCGAATGCGTCGGCGCAATTGTCTGTTACTCGGCCTGCCTCAGATGCGGGCGAGACGTTCGCCCGCCCTGCAAGTGTGTGAAAAACCGACCCGCCGCGTCAAGCCCTGACCTCTTGACGGGTCAGATTGCTGAGCTGTGGCCGGCTTTGCTTAGATCATAGGCGTCAAAGCTGCGCGCGATCATGCGGGTCAGCGGGCGCGCCTCGGGCGGGATGAACAGCCCGTCCTCGGTGATGCGCAGCAACCCGTCAAAGGCGCTGTTGGCATCCTGATACATGCGCTGCAACTCGGCGGCTGTGATGTCGTGGTCGCGCAGAATCTCGGCGCTGTCGATCTGGAAGTCGCACATCAGTGCCTCGATTAGCCGCGAACGCAAGATGTCCTGCCCTTTGAACAGGTGCCCGCGCGAGGTCGAGAATCGCCCTTCGCGGATCGCCTTGGTATGAGCAGACGTTGCGGGCGCATTCTGCGCATAGCCCTGCGGGAAGCGCGAGATCGAGCTGGCACCGACGCCGATCAGAACCTCGGCCTGATCGTCGGTATAGCCCTGGAAGTTCCGCTTCAGCCGCCCGGCTTTCAGTGCATGGGTCAGGCCGTCGTCCTGCGTGGCAAAGTGGTCAATGCCGATTTCGGCATAATTGTCCCACATGAACAGGCGGCGGGCGGTGTCGAACAGGTCCAGCCGCTCTTCGGGCGTGGGCAGGGCGTCCGACGGAATCAGCTGTTGCCGCTTGGCCATCCACGGTACGTGGGCATAGCCATAAAGCGCCACCCGGTCCGGGCTGAGCGACAGCAGTTTCTGCACGCTCTCCGTCATGCGGGTTTTGGTTTGATGGGGCAGGCCATACAGGATGTCGGCATTCAGGCTGTTGATTCCGCGAGCACGGATCATGTCCACCGCTTCGCGGGTGGTGTCATAGCTTTGGATGCGTCCGATGGTCTTTTGAATCTCATCGTCGAAATCCTGCACCCCGATCGAGGCGCGGTTCATACCGGCCTCGGCCAGCGCGTCCAGACGGCCTTCGTCGATCTCGTTCGGATCGATCTCGACCGAAAACTCGGCGTTCGGTCCCAGCGGCACCACGTCCAGAATCCGCGCTGCCAGATCGCGCATCAGATCCGGGTTCAGCAGGGTCGGCGTGCCGCCGCCCCAATGCAGACGCGACAGGGTGATCCCCTCGGGCAGACGCTCGGCCAGCAGGTCCAACTCGGCCTTCAGCACGTCGACATAGGCGATGACCGGATTGTCCGTCTGCGTGCCCTGCGTGCGGCACGCGCAGAACCAGCACAGCCTGCGGCAGAAGGGAACATGGATATACAGCGATACGGAACTTCCGGGCTTGAGGCCGGAAATCCAGTCGCTATAAAGACTTGACCCCACATCATTGCTGAAGTGGGGGGCGGTGGGGTAGCTTGTGTAACGCGGGACTTTCGCGTCAAATAGTCCAAGCTTTGCCAATTGAGGTTTTACTATCATGGCGATACGTTTAGGGGACGGGCCGCCAAGTTGCATTGACCGAGATCAAGTGGAAACGCGCATGACACCGATATTCAAGATCGACCATACGAACTGTGGAGACTGCCCCATCCGGCATCGCGCAGTGTGCGCGCATTGCGATGCGAACGAGCTGGAAGAGCTTGAAGATATTAAATATTACCGCAGTTTCGAAGCCGGTCAGACGATTATCTGGTCCGGGGATCAGATGAACTTTGTCGGCTCGGTCGTGTCGGGGATCGCCTCGCTGACCCAGACGATGGAGGATGGCCGGACACAAATGGTCGGCCTCTTGCTGCCCAGTGATTTCGTTGGCCGGCCGGGACGTGATTCTGCGCCTTATGACGTTCAGGCAACCACTGATCTGGTCATGTGCTGCTTTCGCAAAAAACCTTTCGAAGAACTGATGAACTCCACTCCGCACATCGCGCACCGGTTGCTGCAGATGACACTGGACGAGTTGGACGCCGCCCGTGAATGGATGCTGGTGCTTGGGCGCAAGACCGCGCGCGAGAAGATTGCCAGCCTGTTGTCGATCATCGCCCGCCGCGATGCCTCGATCAGCAAAAAAGGTAATACAGGCCCGATCATATTCGACCTGCCCCTGACCCGCGAGGCGATGGCGGATTACCTCGGCCTGACGCTGGAAACGGTCAGCCGGCAGATTTCGGCGCTGAAAAAGGATCAGGTGATTTTGCTGGAAGGCAAGCGCCACGTCACGATCCCCGACATGGGCCGCCTGATGGAAGAGGCCGGCGACGACTCGGATGGCGGGTTTCTGGTCTGACACGCTTGCGGCGTGACTGAGACTGCGCGCCGTGCTTAACTGGGCTTGAATTGCGCAATCCTCAGGAGCGAAGCATGGAATTCAGTAGCATTCTGGCGATGCTGTTCATCGGCGCAATCGCCGGGTGGCTGTCGGGCAAGATCATGGAAGGCCGCGGCTTTGGCCTGATCGGCAATATCATCGTCGGTGTCGTCGGAGCGTTTCTTGCCGGATTGATCTTTCCGGCACTGGGTTTTGCTGTCGGAGGCGGCGTCTTCTCCTCCATCTTCTTCGCGACTGTCGGCGCAGTGATCCTGCTGTTCCTGATCGGGCTGGTGAAAAAGTAAAAACCGCCCCCGAGGGGCGGCTTTTGCGATCCAATTTGGCCTAGTGGGTCAGGAATACCGGTACCGAGGATTGTTCCAGCATGTTCCGCGTCGCACCACCCAGAATGGCTTCGCGGAATCGTGAATGGCCGTAGGCGCCCATCACGATCATGTCCGCTTCGGTGTCTGCGGCGTGCCGGTTCAGGATGTCCGACACGCGTGTCATGGTTTTGCTCAGCACGTCGATCTCGCATTTTACGCCGTGGCGGGCCAGCATCTGTGACAGCATTCCTCCGGGGTCCGACCGATCGGGGCCGTGGCGCGGCGGATCGATGACGACGATGCGCACCAGATCGGCTTCGATCAGGAAGGGAATGGCGCGGCGAATGGCGCGCATGGCCTCGACGCTTTCGTTCCAGCCGATCAGGATCGTGCCGGGCCGCGCGAAGGGTGCGGCGTTCTGCGGCGTGATCAGAACCGGCGCGTGACCTTCGAACATCGCTGCTTCGACGATGGGTTCGGCCTCGGCGCCGCGATCCTCTCCGTAGGGTTGCGGCAGGATGACAAGGTCAGAGAACCGCGCGCGATGGGCGACGTGGCGGCCGATATCCGAGATCTGAGCCACGCCGCTTTCGGCGGACCAGCGGGTGTCGGTCTTGCCCAGATAGGTTTTGGCGTAGGTCAGGATTTCCTCGGCTTCGGCATTGGCGCGGGTCAGCGTTTCCTGAAGAATCAGCGCGTTGGCACCCGCGTAGTAATATCCGGTCTGGCTGCGGTCGACGCCCAGGCAGAGCGCCTCGATATGGGCGTCCTGTGCTGATGCCAGCGCCGCCATCTGGGCCAGGGCCGGATCGCTCGGGCTTGTGTCCGTCATGACGGTGAGAAGAGATTTATACGCCATTTTGACCTCGTGCCTGCAGAGCGTCTTGCTGCGGCCTGATGACCCAGCCGCCAAATAACGATTGTCACAGAAATCGGGCTATTGTCTTGACACAGATCAAAGCAGTTCTGGCCTCTGTCCGACAAAACAGCAGCCAGTCAAATAAGCCCTGCGGCATATAAAGAATCGCGTGGGGCATGGCAAAGGGACGCAATATGTCAAATTACATCAAGCTGATCGTGCTTGGTCTGATCGCGATATTCGCGGCGATCGGAACCAACTATGCACGCGATTTGGCGTATCAGGTGCACGCAATTCTGGTGATGGTGATCGCCGTTGGTTTGTTCATCTGGACGCTTAGAAATACCGATGAGCCAGATATTCTCGTGGATCGCTCGGGCGAATACATGGATGGGGTCATCCGCTACGGCGTGATCGCAACCGCCTTTTGGGGCGTGGTCGGGTTCCTGGCGGGAACCTTTATTGCGTTCCAGCTGGCCTTTCCGGTGCTGAACTTCGAATGGGCGCAGGGTTACATGAACTTTGGCCGTTTGCGCCCGCTGCACACCTCGGCGGTGATTTTCGCATTTGGCGGCAACGCGCTGATCGCAACCTCGTTCTATGTTGTGCAACGCACCAGCGCCGCGCGCCTGTGGGGCGGCAATCTGGCGTGGTTCGTGTTCTGGGGCTACCAGCTGTTCATCGTGCTGGCCGCAACCGGTTATGTTCTGGGCGGAACCCAGTCGAAGGAATACGCCGAGCCTGAATGGTATGTTGACCTGTGGCTGACCATTGTCTGGGTGGCCTATCTGGCCGTGTTCCTGGGTACCGTGGTCAAGCGGAAAGAACCGCACATCTATGTGGCCAACTGGTTCTATCTGGCGTTTATCGTCACCGTTGCGATGCTGCACCTGGTCAACAACATGACCATTCCGGTCAGCATCTGGGGTTCGAAATCCGTCATCGTCTGGTCGGGCGTGCAAGACGCCATGATCCAGTGGTGGTACGGCCACAACGCCGTGGGCTTCTTCCTGACTGCGGGCTTCCTGGGCATGATGTACTATTTCATCCCGAAACAGGCCGAACGCCCCGTTTTCTCGTACAAGCTGTCGATCATCCACTTCTGGGCGCTGATCTTCCTGTATATCTGGGCCGGTCCGCACCACCTGCACTATACCGCGCTGCCTGACTGGGCCTCGACGCTGGGCATGGTGTTCTCGGTCGTGCTGTGGATGCCTTCGTGGGGCGGTATGATCAACGGTCTGATGACCCTGTCGGGCGCATGGGACAAGCTGCGCACCGACCCGGTGATCCGGATGATGGTGATCTCGGTCGGCTTCTACGGCATGTCCACCTTTGAAGGTCCGATGATGTCGATCCGTGCTGTGAACTCGCTCAGCCACTACACCGATTGGACCATTGGTCACGTGCACTCGGGCGCGTTGGGCTGGAACGGCATGATCACCTTTGGTGCGCTGTACTTCCTGGTGCCTGTCCTGTGGAAGCGTGAGCGTCTGTACTCGCTGCAGATGGTCAGCTGGCACTTCTGGCTCGCCACCATCGGCATCGTGCTCTACGCCGCGTCGATGTGGGTGACCGGTATCATGGAAGGCCTGATGTGGCGTGAAGTGGATGCCAACGGCTTCCTGGTGAACTCGTTCGCCGATACCGTGGCGGCCAAGTTCCCGATGTATGTGGTGCGTGCTCTGGGTGGCGTGATGTTCGTCGCCGGCGCTGTGATCATGTGCTACAACCTGTGGATGACTGTGCGGAAGGCGCCGGCCAAAGAGGCCAGCCTGACCGTCGCGGTCCCGGCTGAATAAGGAGGGCCGGAGCAATGGCAATTCTCGACAAACATAAGATCCTCGAGACCAACGCGACCCTCCTGCTGATCTTCAGCTTTCTGGTCGTGACCATCGGTGGCCTGGTTCAGATCACCCCGCTGTTCTACCTTGAGAACACCATCGAGAAGGTGGAGGGCATGCGCCCTTACACCCCTCTCGAAATGGCGGGGCGCGAGATCTACATCCGCGAAGGCTGCTATGTCTGCCACAGCCAGATGATCCGCCCGATGCGGGACGAGGTCGAACGCTATGGCCACTACTCGCTGGCGGCTGAGTCGATGTATGACCACCCGTTCCAGTGGGGCTCCAAACGGACCGGGCCTGACCTAGCACGTGTGGGTGGCCGTTACTCGGACCAGTGGCATGTGGACCACCTGCGTGACCCGCAGTCGGTTGTGCCGGAATCGGTGATGCCGAAATACGGCTTCCTCGAGCACCGCAAGCTGGACGGCAAGTATATCGGTGACATCATGAAGGCAAACGCCCTTGTCGGCACGCCCTATACCGAAGAGATGCTGGCCAACGCCCAGGCGGATTTCCGTGCGCAGGCCGATCCGGACAGCGACTATGACGGGCTGCTGGAACGCTATGGCGACAAGGTCAGTGTGCGCAACTTCGACGGTCAGGCTGAACTGACCGAAGCGGACGCGCTGGTGGCCTATCTGCAGATGCTGGGTACGCTGGTCGACTTCTCGACCTTTACCCCGGACGCGAACCGCTAAGGAGGGTGTGATGGAAGAATATACACTCCTGAGGCAATTCGCGGATAGCTGGATGCTGCTGCTGTTGTTTGCCTTCTTTGTCGGCATCGTCATCTGGGTTTTCCGCCCCGGTGCCAGCAAGGAATACAAGGACACCGCCAACATCCCGTTCCGGCATCAAGACAAACCCGCCACATCCGAGGAGGCGCGGCAATGAGCAAGACACCTGAAAAACTGCCGGGCGATCCTAAGACAACCGGACATAGCTGGGATGGCTTGGAAGAGTTCGACAACCCGATGCCCCGCTGGTGGCTGTGGACCTTCTACGTCACCATCATCTGGGGCGTGATCTATACGATCATGTATCCCGCATGGCCTCTGGTTCAGTCGGCAACGGCTGGTGTGACCGGCTGGTCCTCGCGCGGGGAAGTGCAGGAGGAAATGGTTTCCTTCGAAGAGGCGAACGCCCCCTGGAATGCCAAGCTGGTTGAAACACCGCTGGAGCAGATCTCGGCCGATGCCGAACTGCAGCAATATGCGGTGAACGCGGGCGGCGCTGTGTTCCGCACCTGGTGCGCGCAGTGCCACGGCTCGGGTGCGCAGGGTGCCACCGGCTTCCCGAACCTGCTGGATGACGCCTGGCTGTGGGGCGGTACGCTCGAAGATATCGAGTTCACCATCGCCCACGGCATTCGGAACGAGGAAAGCGACGATGCGCGCTATTCCGAGATGCCGGCTTTTGGCGAGATTCTCGAAGGCGAAGAGATCACGCAGGTGGTTCAGTACGTCATGTCGCTGACCAATGCGCAGACCGACGATGCGGCGGCGCAGGCGGGCAAGGTTGTCTTTGAAGACAACTGTGCGGCCTGTCACGGTGAAGACGGTAAGGGCGATGTCTTCCAGGGCGCGCCGAACCTGACCGACGCCATCTGGCTCTATGGCGGCAGCCAAGAGGCTCTGACCGAAACGGTGACCTATAGCCGCTTTGGTGTGATGCCTGCTTGGGAAAACCGTCTGACCGACGCGCAAATCCGCGCTGTCACTGCCTATGTCCACCAGCTTGGTGGTGGTCAGTAAGGTTTAAAGAATACCTTCGGACGGCTTGCCGCCCGAAGGTTGAGGCACCGGCTGTTCCATCTGTTCGCGCGTTTCCTGAACAGCCGGTGCTACAACCCCAAACTAGTGTTCCGCCCCGACCCGGTCCAGAGGACCCGTTATCTTGGGCCCGAACCTGTGACGCGCAAGCTGACTTTCCACCAGGGATCATCGCGCAGCCGCTGTTTCGGTTTGTGACGCGTCTCGGTTTGGGTGGCGACCATGAAGGTTCTGGCAAAAACAGACAGCATCTGATCTCTCCTGATTCTGGTTGCAATTGGGTTCAGGATTGATCTGCGGGTGTGAAAATGCGACTCAATTGGAAATCAAACGTGTAAGCAGGATTTACATATGGATTGGTTGCGGATGCCGCCCCTTGCGTCACTCAGGGCCTTTCATGCCTTTGCGGAAACGGGGAATGTGGTGCAAGCGGGCGCGCTGCTGAATGTCAGCCACGCTGCCATCAGCCAGCAATTGCGCGCGTTGGAGAAGCATCTTGCCGCCGCGCTGCTGGACCGAAGCGGAAAGTCCATGACCCTGACCCCCGCAGGCGAGAAGCTGGCCCGTGCCCTGCAACTGGGATTTGGCGCCATCGGGGACGCCGTGGCCGACCTGATGCACCTGGCCGAGGACCGTCCGGTTCACATTTCGCTGACCGCGTCTTTTGCGGCCTCGTGGCTGATGCCGCGCCTGCCTGCTTTTCAACTCGACCATCCCGATATCCCTCTGGTGCTGGATCCGTCGCCTGATCTGGTCAGTCTGCGTCCGGGTGGGGTGGATGTGGCGATCCGGTATGGGGACGGGAACTGGCCTGGCCTAGAATCGGAACTATTGCTGCAAAGCCCGATCGTGATTGTTGCCGCGCCGTCTCTGCTGCGGGGCAGGCTGTCTATGACCCCGGACGAGCTGAGCCAGCTGCCCTGGCTAGAAGAGCTTGGAACCACCGAGGCGACCTCGTGGCTGGCCCGGCAGGGTGTCGAACACGGCCCCCGTGCCGGTCGTATCGTGTTGCCGGGCAATCTGGTGCTCGAAGGGCTGCGGGCCGGGCAGGGGGTGACCGTCACCGCGCGGCATTTCGTCGAACCCGACATAAAAGCGGGCCGCCTTGTCGAGCTGTTTTGCGAACCGGGTGAACGGGGTTATCATATCGTCACCGGTGACACGCCGCTTCGGCCCGCGGTCAAGGTTTTTGTGGGATGGCTCAGGCGGCAATCCGGTCGCATGTGACAAAAGGTGTCTGTGCGATGCGCTTTTGACCCATGTCAAAGTGGGACGCGTTGTGATTTGGGACAAGATGCCTAAAAAACAGCCACATCTGGAGCCAGCTCGTGAGCGATTCCGACCCCGCCCCCAGCCTATACGTCGCTAGGGAGCCCATCTATCCCCGGCGCGTGTCCGGTCCTTTTCGAAACCTGAAATGGATCATCCTCGCGGTTACGCTAGGGATTTATTATCTGACGCCGTGGATCAGGTGGGACCGCGGCCCCAGCCTGCCGGATCAGGCGGTGCTGCTGGATCTTGCGAACCGGCGATTCTATTTCTTCTGGATCGAGATCTGGCCGCATGAGTTTTATTTCGTCGCTGGCCTGCTGATCATGGCGGGCCTCGGGCTGTTTCTGTTTACATCGGCGCTGGGGCGTGTGTGGTGCGGCTATGCCTGCCCGCAGACCGTGTGGACCGACCTTTACATTCTGGTCGAACGCTGGATCGAGGGCGACCGCAACGCCCGCCTGCGCCTGCACCGGCAGGAGAAACTGGATTTCCGCAAGGCCCGGCTGCGTCTGACCAAGTGGACCGTGTGGTTGTTGATCGGCGTGGCCACCGGTGGCGCATGGGTGTTCTATTTTGCTGACGCACCGACATTGCTGCGTGATCTGGTGACAGGCAATGCCCACCCGGTTGCCTATACAACCGTTCTGATCCTGACCGGCACGACCTTTCTGTTCGGTGGCTTCGCGCGCGAGCAGATTTGTATTTATGCCTGCCCGTGGCCGCGTATTCAGGCTGCGATGATGGACGAGGACACTCTGGTCGTCGGCTACCGCGAATGGCGCGGTGAGCCGCGCGGCAAGGGCAAGCGGACAGCGGATTCCGAGTTGGGTGATTGCATCGACTGCATGGCCTGCGTGAATGTCTGCCCGGTGGGCATCGACATCCGCGATGGCCAGCAGCTGGAATGCATCACCTGCGCGCTGTGCATCGACGCCTGCGATGACATGATGGCCAAGATCGGCAAGCCGCGCGGCCTGATCGATTATATGGCGCTCAGCGATGAAACCCGTGAACGCGCGGGCGAGCCGCCCAAGAATGTCTGGAAACACATCCTGCGGCCACGGACCATCATGTATACGGCGATGTGGGCGGCGGTCGGCTTTGGCCTGCTGTTTGCGTTGTTCATCCGCTCGGATATCGATCTGACCGTAGCACCGGTGCGCAACCCGACCTTCGTGACCCTGTCCGACGGCACCATCCGCAACACCTATGACGTGCGCCTGCGCAACAAACATGGTGAAGACCGGCCGTTCGAGCTGACGCTGGCCGGTGATCCGGCGCTGCAGCTGCAAATCGAAGGGATAGAGGGCAGCACTGTTAATGTCACAGCGGATACGGCACAATTGACCCGCGTTTACATCATTTCGGCAAAAGGCACCGGACCTGCGGCTGCGGCCTCTACGCCTGTGCGCATCTGGGTCGAGGATGTGGAAAGCGGTGAGCGCGCCTATAAGGACACCACGTTCAATGGACGAGGAAACTAAGATGGCCCAGCGTCAGTTCACCGGAAAGCACGCCCTGGCGGTGTTTGTCGCCGCCTTTGGCGTGATCATCGCCGTCAACCTCGTGTTGGCTTATAGCGCGGTGAAGACCTTTCCGGGGCTCGAGGTGAAGAACTCGTATGTCGCCAGTCAGGAGTTCAACGAGCGTCTACAGGAACAGCAGGCGCTGGGTTGGACCATCCGCGCCGAAATGTCCGGCGGGTTGCTGATCCTGCACATCACCGACAAGACCGGCGCCCCGGTCAAAGTGACCGAATTGCAGGCCGTCGTCGGACGCGCCACCCATGTGAAAGAGGATTTCGCGCCTGATTTCACCTTTGACGGTCAGGCCTACGCAGCCCCGGCGGCTTTGGGCAAGGGCAACTGGAACATCCGTTTGGTGGCCAAGGACAGCTCGGGCGCTGAGTTCGCGCAGCGTGTGCCGCTGTATGTGAAGGGGTGACCGGATGACGGCGCAGCTAACATCCGGCACGGCGGCCTGTCCTGGATGCATTGCCAGCCCGGCGGAACCGGCGCGCCCCATTCCGCAGGATGTGCAGATCGCGCTGTCGCTGCCGGGCATTCACTGCTCGGCCTGTATCGCCACGGTGGAACGTGAGCTGAACGCCCATCCCGGTGTGGAAGATGCGCGGGTGAACCTGACCCTGAAGCGCGCGATGGTCAAAGCGGCGCCCGATCTGCGCGCTGCCGACCTGATCCCGGTGCTGGAGAATGCGGGTTTCGAAGCGCATGAGCTGGACCCCGGCGCCCTGTCGGCCACGCAGGCGGATAAGGCGGGCCGCGATTTGCTGATGCGGCTGGCGGTGGCCGGGTTTGCCTCGATGAACGTGATGCTGTTGTCGGTGTCGGTCTGGTCGGGGGCCTCGGACGCCACGCGCGACATGTTCCACTGGATCTCGGCGGCGATTGCGCTGCCCGCGATTGCCTTTTCCGCGCAGCCCTTCTTTTCCAACGCCTGGAGCGCCTTGCGCGTACGCCGTCTGAACATGGACGTGCCGATTGTGCTGGCCATCGTGCTGGCGCTGGTGACGTCGCTGTGGGAAACCGCGCTCAGCGGTGAGCACGCCTATTTCGACGCGGCGCTGACGCTGACCTTTTTCCTGTTGGCGGGCCGGTATCTGGACTACCGCACCCGCGCCGCCGCCCGGTCTGCGGCCGAGGAGCTAACTGCGCTTGAGGTGCCCCGCGCCATCAAGCTGGTCGATGAGGCCGAAGAAGAGGTTGCCGTGGCCACGCTGGCCGTTGGTGATCTGATCCTTGTCCGGCCCGGTGGCCGAATGCCGGTGGATGGTGAAATCGTCTCGGGCCAATCCGAACTGGATCGCTCTTTGTTGACGGGTGAAACTCTGCCGGTTTTCGCCGAAGCAGGCCTGACCGTCAGTGCTGGTGAGGTCAACCTGACCGGCCCCCTGACCATCCGGGCGACGGCGGTGGGCGAGGATACCTCGCTGCACCGTATGGCCGATCTGGTTGCCATCGCTGAATCGGGGCGGTCGCGCTATACCTCGCTGGCGGACAAGGCGGCCAAGCTTTATGCGCCCGGCGTGCACATCCTGTCGGCGCTCAGCTTTCTGGGCTGGTATATCTATTCCGGCGATATCCGCACCGCGCTGAACATCGCTGCCGCCGTTCTGATCATCACCTGTCCCTGTGCGTTGGGTCTGGCC
Source organism: Ruegeria sp. AM9 (assembly GCF_056540565.1). NCBI lineage: Bacteria > Pseudomonadati > Pseudomonadota > Alphaproteobacteria > Rhodobacterales > Roseobacteraceae > Ruegeria > Ruegeria sp. AM9. The sequence goes on along the minus strand of NZ_JBQFWY010000017.1, from coordinate 23,891 downwards.
GTGCCTGCGGTGACCACGGCGGCCTCGGGACGGCTGTTTCGCAAGGGGATGCTGATCAAGCACGCCACCGCGCTGGAGCGCCTGGCTGAGGTCGACACAGTCGTCTTCGACAAGACCGGCACACTGACCTCGGGCACGCCCGAACTGACCAATCTGGGCGATCATTCCCGCGCGGACCTCGAGATCGCGCTGGCATTGGCCGAGGCATCCTCGCATCCGTTGTCGGTGGCTTTGACCAAGGCGGCGCGGGACGCCGGGATCAAACCGGCCAGCCTCAAAGACGTCACCGAGGTGCCGGGTTATGGCACCGAAGGCAGCTGGCGCGGCCAGCGCGTGCGTCTGGGTCGCGCCGCATGGACTGGTGCGGAAGAAGGTAACCAGACGGCGGCCTGGCTGTCTGTTGGTGGGCAAGCCCCCGCAACCTTCCTGTTCACGGACAGCCTGCGCCCCGGCGCGGCCGAGGCAGTTCAGGCCCTGCGCGATGCGGGCAAGGATGTCATCCTGATTTCCGGTGACACGCAGGGCGCAGTGCAGGCGCTGGCTGAAAAACTGGGAATCGACAATTGGGTCGCGCAGGCCCTGCCGCAGGACAAGGCGGCCCGCGTGCAGGAGCTGAGCGATCAGGGCCGTCACGTCCTGATGGTCGGCGATGGGCTGAATGACACGGCGGCGCTGGCAGCGGCGCATGTGTCGATCTCTCCGGCCTCGGCGCTGGACGCGGCGCGGGTGGCGTCGGATATCGTGCTGCTGGGCAATGATCTTGCCCCGATCGCAGATGCCTGCGATACCGCCGTGAAGGCGACCAAACGGATTCGTGAAAACTTCCGCATCGCCACCGTGTATAATATCATCGCGGTTCCGCTGGCCGTGGTTGGCCTGGCCACGCCGCTGATTGCGGCGCTGGCGATGTCGACCTCGTCCATCACCGTGTCCCTGAACGCCCTGCGTCTGAGGTAAACCGATGGAAGTTCTGGCCTATCTGATACCGATTTCCCTGCTTTTGGGCGGGGTTGGCCTAGTGGCGTTCATCTATACGGTGAGGTCGAACCAGTATGACGATCCCGAAGGGGACGCGCGCCGTATCCTCAGCGATGAATGGGACGACAAGCCCAGACCCTGACGGCCCTTGAAATTGCCGCAATGCCCGGTTATGTCCGGCCCATCCGCTAGCAGAGAGAACCAAGCCACATGGCAACTATGAATCCGATCCAGTTCATTCAGCAAGTCCGTGCCGAAGTCGCAAAGGTCGTCTGGCCGACCCGGCGCGAAGTTCTGCTGACCACGGTCATGGTGTTCATCATGGCGGCGCTGACGGCCGTGTTCTTTGCGCTGGTCGATCTGGCCATTCGCGGTGGGCTTCAGGCGATCCTGGGTGTGTTCGGCTAAACCGACCCGGGCGGGCGGAAACGCCACTGCCCCCTTGCGCCTAGCCCGATGTCAGAGTAGGTGACGCGGTATTATTCGGAATGGGCGTGCGGCGATTCGGGCTGTGCGCCGCTTTTTATTCCGGGTGATGCGATAGAATTTCAATGACGGTGCCTACGGCGATCCGAACGCACCGAAAGTAAACAAGGACGACAGGTTCATGGCGAAACGGTGGTACTCGGTCAGCGTTCTTTCGAATTTCGAAAAGAAGATCGCAGAGCAGATCCGCACGTCCGTGGCCGAGCAGGGCCTTGAGGACGATATCGATGAGGTTCTGGTGCCCACCGAAGAGGTGATCGAAGTGCGCCGGGGCAAGAAGGTCACAACCGAACGCCGCTTCATGCCCGGCTATGTGCTGGTGCATATGGAGATGTCGGATCAGGGCTATCACCTTGTGAACTCGATCAACCGCGTCACCGGTTTCCTGGGCCCGCAAGGCCGCCCGATGCCGATGCGCGACGCCGAGGTGAACCAGATCCTCAACCGCGTTCAGGAAGGTGAAGAAGCGCCCAAGCTGATGATCTCGTTCGAAGTGGGCGAGAAGGTCAAGGTCAACGACGGTCCGTTCGAAGATTTCGATGGCATGGTCGAAGGCGTGGACGACGAGAACCAGAAGCTGAAGGTCTCGGTTTCGATCTTTGGTCGGGAAACGCCGGTCGAGCTGGACTTTACCCAGGTGACCAAGCAGGGCTGAGCAAGCCGCTTCAGGAATTTGAAAAGCCGCGATGCACAACGCATCGCGGCTTTTTTGTTTTTTGCCGCAATCACAAGCGGCGCAGTATGGCCAGCTTATTGCGTCTGGACCATGGCAGCGCGCAAGAGTTGCGGGCGGTCGGTCTGAGAGGGCAAGAAGACGGCCTGAGATCCTGCGTCCAGCGCCGACAGGCTTGCATCATACCACTGCATGGCAAGGTCGCGGCGTTTCTGTACGCCGAAACCTTCGCGTAGATGGTGGCCAATCAGTTCTCCATAGGCGGGTTCGCCCATTGCAACCAACATCAGCGCCGAGCCAACGGCGGCATCCATGTTGTCCTCGCGATAGCCTATAGCCAGACAAACCTTGCTTGTTGCGGCGAGATCCTCGGGGCTAAGCCCGGAATCCAACGCAAGTTTGCGCATTTGAGTTTCCGCCTCATTTTTTGAACTGAGAGACAGCGAAACAACCTGCGGCGCCAACATGTCACCAAACGAGTCGCACTGAGCGGCGACCTGATCCGGGGTCAGACCCTGGATGCCCTGCATCAAATCTTCTCCGCGCGACATCGCATAGCTACGGGCAAGGCAGAACTGTTCGCTGAGTGCAAAATCAGGATCGGACATGTTTGACAGAGTCGTATAGCCGCCATTTGTTGACGTCTGAAGCATTACTCCGCTGCAGCGATTGGCGAGGGAAGGACCCCCGGTACCACCGGAAAACAGGCTCGGCAGGCTGGCGGAGGTTGTTTCAGTCGCGGCCGCCTCGGGTGCCGGCGCGGGTGCTGGCGCAGGCGCGGTCACAACCGGTGTGGGCGTTGCCTGTACCTGAGGAGCGGCTGCCAGCGCAGAACCGGTATGTACCTGCTGGCGGTAGGCCATCAGCAGTGGCTGACCCGAGAGTTGAGTTGAGGCCTGACCGCCGCTGGTTCCCCAATAGTAGGCCTGCATAAGGAAGTCGCGCTGATAGGGTTGGAAATCATAGCCATTCACAGGATAACCCATGGAGGCCTGATACCGTTCGATCGCTGTGCGCGTGCCGCGTCCGACCTGGCCATCGACCCGTCCCGCATTGTAGCCAAAATAGTTGAGCGCGGTCTGTGTCTGCGCGCCCTGCGAGGTCGACGGAATACCCGACCGGTAAGTCGGTGAGGACCTCGTGGTCGTTCTGGCTTGCTGCTTTCTTTGCTGATCCTTGCCTATTGCGTACCCGATGACGCCGCCGACGACAGCGCCGCCCAGGATTTCGCCTGCGTCAGCCCGCGCGATTTGCGGCGCGGTCCCTGCAAAAGAGAATGCAATGGCAAACGTTGCGATTAATCGAAAGATCATAATAAACCTCCACTAAAAAACCTATTTTTTATGACTATACCACAGGCGCGGGTTTTGATGTGAGGCAATGACAAAGACGTGCTCAACACTTCGGGGCCTGCTGGATTTGGGTGTTTTTTCGAAGGGTTAGGCGCTATTGGCGCAACCGGGAAACGCGCACGGTTCCCCAAGGCTTGGCGATTTGTCACCGGTGCCGATTCGAAAACTCAAAGCGGAACGCTCGTCCCCTTGCCAACCCCTGCATTCCCCTGTAAACGCCGCCTCTATCGTCTGCGGGCGAGATTCTCTCGTGGGAGGTTGCAGGGATCGCGATCCCGGATCGGACCACGCAACATAAACCGGGTGGGACGCGTTCCACCTACGTTGAAAGGAAAACCAAATGGCCAAGAAGCTTGCTGGTACAATGAAACTGCAGGTTCCTGCAGGTCAGGCGAACCCGTCGCCGCCAGTTGGTCCGGCGCTGGGTCAGCGCGGCATCAACATCATGGAATTCTGCAAGGCGTTCAACGCCAAGACCGCAGACATGGAGCCCGGCGCTCCGTGCCCGACCGTGATCACCTACTATCAGGACAAGTCCTTCACCATGGACATCAAGACGCCGCCCGCGTCTTATTACCTGAAAAAAGCAGCTGGTCTGAAGCCGGTCGGCAAGCGTAACCGTCCCCGTGGCGCGGAAAACCCCGGTCGTGAGACCGTGGCCACCGTGACCTCGAAGCAGGTTCGCGAAATCGCCGAAGCCAAAATGAAAGATCTGAACGCCAACGACGTCGAAGGCGCAATGCAGATCATCCTGGGCTCGGCCCGCTCCATGGGCATCGAGGTGAAGTAAGATGGCAAAACTCGGTAAACGTACCCGCGCTGCGCGCGAAGCTTTCGCCGGCAAGGAAAACCTGTCGGTCGAAGAAGCTGTTGCCCTGGTCAAAGCCAACGCAACCTCGAAATTCGACGAGACCATCGAAATCGCGCTGAACCTGGGCGTTGACACCCGTCACGCAGACCAGATGGTTCGCGGCGTTGTCGGTCTGCCCAACGGCACCGGCAAAGCGATGCGCGTTGCTGTTTTCGCTCGCGGCCCGAAAGCTGACGAAGCGAAAGAAGCAGGCGCGGATATCGTTGGCGCAGAAGACCTGATGGAAACCATTCAGGGCGGCACCATCGAATTCGATCGCTGCATTGCCACCCCGGACATGATGCCGATCGTCGGCCGTCTGGGTAAGGTTCTGGGCCCCCGCAACCTGATGCCGAACCCCAAGGTCGGCACCGTGACCATGGACGTGAAAGCGGCCGTGGAAGCAGCCAAGGGCGGTGAAGTTCAGTTCAAGGCGGAAAAAGGCGGCGTTGTGCACGCTGGCGTTGGCAAAGCGTCTTTCGACGAAGCCAAGCTGGCCGAAAACGTCCGTGCCTTCGTCTCGGCTGTTGCCAAGGCCAAGCCGTCGGGCGCCAAGGGCACCTACATGAAGAAAATCGCGCTGAGCTCGACCATGGGCCCGGGCGTGACTCTGGATGTGGCGGCTGCATCGGGCGAATAAGCCGCAAGCTACCGCTTAGACAGATTGAACCCGGGTTGTGGATGCAACCCGGGTTTTTCTGTTTCTGATCTCCGTCGGTTCAGAGGTAGGCGCGGAGTACGCTGGCCTCGCGCGCGCCAATCGTCGCCGCCGCAGTGTGCCGGAACGCGTCGCTGGCGTGCTGGATCGACGGAAACAGCGCAAGAATTTCCGTTTGCTGCGGTGACGAGAGCGCTTTTTTCGCGGTGTCGCTGTAATAGTAGCTTTCGGTCAGTGCGCCGTTCGAGCGGACGATGTGGTGACGGTCAAACATGAAATGCGTGTAGGTGACATGGTCCATCTCGCGGATGGAAATGCCCGGAAGGCCGCAAAGATGCTTGGCTGCCACGAAGACCTCGGGCGAGGCGAACAGCATATCGGTCGCGGGTGATTGAATCAGGACCCGGTGCTGCAGAGACAAAACCAGTTCCCGCGTATTTCCGATTGCGCCCGGTTCAATGACAACAGGAGCAAATGCGCCGACGCCGGGAACCTCGGTTGTGCCGATCCAAAGGATTGGCTGAAGCCCGCTGTCCCGGGTCCAGACATGCTGACCACGCTTGAGAGATTGAACATCAGCCTCTCCTTCTGCGGTTTCAATCAGAGTTCCCGCCCCGAAGCACGTGATGTAGTCCGAATAAGAGGAGCTACCCGAATTGGAGCCGCTGATTTTGACATACGAAGTGCCGGGTGTCAGGGGCGCCGAAGTTGCATAACCCCAGACATCCTGAGTGACCCCGTTCTGCGAAAACACATAGATTTGGATCGTGGGGCCGGTTGGGATTCCGTTGGTGTCCAGGGCGCGCACGGTAATGATCGACTCGGATTCGACCTGCGTTCCGTTGGTGACAATTCCACCACCATTGGTAATAACGTGACCCGATTCCTGATCGTCATTGAAGACAGCTCGGCTGCCACTGGTGTCATCAAGTGTGACCGTGGTTCCCGTGCCGCCGGAATATTGAAAAACGGTCCCGTTCGGAGTGTCGGAATTGTTGATGATCGGATCGCCGACAATTCCCGGATCAGAGCTTGACGTAACAACCAGGCTGGAACTGTCCTGGGCGAAAAAACTGCGAAGTACCATTTAGTAAAGAGACCTTTAAAACGCCTGTTTTCGCGGGTCTTTCGTCAAAGACCGGCTACTGTTTGATCTGGGTATAAAACGGCCCCGATGTAAACAGTCAACCTGAGATTGGTGTTAACAAGGGCGTTATCAAACAGCGGCCGGGGCCTGGCCCTAGCCCTGCTTGAAGGCGAGGTGTAGCCGAACACCCAGACGCTTCCGTCGATCCTCTTCGTAGGGGCTGCAGGTGTGATCGACGTGCCACGACGCCAGCCAATCTTTCAGAAGGCGTCCGCGGATGCAGAAATCCAATATCCCCATATGGATCGGATGCCGATAACGGCGAAAGAACATGTCCTTGTTCAGTTTGACAATGCCGCTGCGGTCCACATCAGAAGGGTCCGCATCGCGGAAGATATCCGATTTGAGGAAGTCGACGATGTCGTAGACGGCGAGCTTCTCGCGCACCTCGGTGAAATCCAGCCCGATCATCTCGCCCTTGCCGACAATCAGGTTCTGGCCGTGAAAGTCGCCGTGCGAAAACACCCGTGTTTCGGGGATACCCTTCAGGTGCAGCGCAGCGCTTTCCAGGATTTTCGCCATCTGGCCGCCTGCTGTGCGGATGTGCGGCGGCACCGATGGCAGCAGATCGTTGATGGTGTCAGTCATCCAGCGCGGGCGGAACTCATATTCCGTGGCAGGTTGAAAGCCATGCAGATCGTGCAGCCACGCCCCGGCGCGGCGGTAGATCCGGGCAACTTGTTCGTCGTCTGCGCTGTTGTGGATCACGTCGACGGCGGTGGGCCGGTCGATGAATTCGGACACAAAGAACATGTTCCCCGGTGACAGGTAATGGGGGTGCACCACGCGCGATGTCTCGTGCTGGTCGAAATACCGCGCCAGCCGGGTCAGAATATCGAATTCTGTCTGCAGCCGGCCGGTCTCGGGCGAGGTGGTGTCGATCTTTATCGCATAGTCCCGCAAAGGTCCTTGTGCCCGAAGAACCAGTCGCGTGTCGGGAAAGCCGTGCGACCGGTATACGCAATCGAATTGCAACGCCCCGTCCAGCCCGGCATGGCGCGCGAACTCTGCGGCAAACTCGGTTGCGCGCCTGTGTTCATCTTCTGTGAGAGTTGGCATAGGGGGCAAAAGCTGGACGCGAAACAAGGGGTTTGGTTGACTGGACCCCAGGGCGCAGGCCATGTCAATCGCTGACAGGGGCCGGGGCGCGGCGGCATGGTCTTGCCAAACCGCTCGGGCGGTCAATTTACCCCTTGGAAACCCCGGCCATCTGCCCTAAAGAGAGCTGCGGAGTAAAGCGTGCGATTCGTCGTGCGCTTTATTTCGTTTCGTCCAAGACGGTGGGTGGGTCCATCTGGCCCCTTAATTCCCTGCCTGAGACGGGTAAGACCAAAGAATTCTGAGGGTCACGATCCTCGGGCGAGTTTTGGCCAATCCCGTAACAACGGACCTGAACGCCGGGGCGCAAGCCGCGGCAAATATGAGCCGGGGTGAGATATCGCCCCTAACTTGGAGAGAACTGTGGATAGAGCCCAGAAAGAGAAAGTGGTCGAGGAACTCGGCCAAATCTTCGAAAGCTCTGGCGTCGTAGTGGTATCGCACTACGCCGGTCTGACAGTTGCCGAGATGCAGGACCTTCGCGCACGTGCTCGTGACGCGGGTGGCTCCGTGCGTGTTGCCAAGAACAGGCTCGCCAAAATCGCCCTTGAGGGTAAGCCGTGTGAAAGCATGGCCGACCTGCTGACAGGGATGACCGTTCTGACCTATTCCGAGGACCCCGTGGCAGCAGCCAAGGTGGCCGAGGACTTCGCCAAGGATAACAAGAATTTTGAAATCCTCGGCGGTGCAATGGGCGAGAACGCTCTGGACCGCAAAGGCGTTGAAGCCGTTTCGAAAATGCCGTCGCGTGAGGAGCTTATTGCTTCGATCGTGGGCTGCATTGGCGCACCTGCTTCGAACATCGCCGGCGCGATTGGCGCACCTGCAAGCAACATCGCAAGCATCCTTTCCACCATCGAAGAGAAGGCGGAAGCTGCGTAAGCGGTTGGCACTGAATGATCTGCGTGGGGCATTTGCCCTGACGTTGGAACACACACTGTAAACGGAAAGAGCTGATAAAATGGCTGATCTGAAAGCACTCGCAGAAAGCATCGTGGGTCTGACCCTGCTGGAAGCACAAGAACTGAAAACCATCCTCAAAGACGAATACGGCATCGAGCCCGCAGCTGGCGGCGCCGTAATGGTCGCAGCTGGCGGCGACGCCGGTGGCGCAGCTGAGGAAGAAAAAACCGAATTCGACGTCGTTCTGAAGAACGCCGGCGCATCGAAAATCAACGTCATCAAAGAAGTTCGCGGCATCACCGGCCTGGGCCTGAAAGAAGCCAAGGAACTGGTCGAAGCCGGCGGCAAGATCAAAGAAGGCGTGGACAAAGCAGAAGCAGAAGACGTCAAAGCCAAGCTGGAAGCAGCTGGCGCCGAAGTCGAGCTGGCCTAAGCTTGGTCTCTGGTGCATCGCTGATGCGCCGAAAAATTTGGCTGGGTCCGGAGAAATCCGGGTCCAGCCGAACCTGTCTTAGAAAGGGCCTCATGGGGTGGGGCGTTTTCTAAGACGCGGTTCTTGGATCGGGAGGCTGCCTTCGGGACGGTGGCCATGAATTGATCCGGACGTGTCGTCTCGAATGTGCAAGATGCCGGGGCCCGACGGTGTCTTTGCCCGCTGAGAACATCGAAAGGTGACATCTGACATGGCTCAAACGTTCCTTGGCCAGAAACGTCTTCGTAAATATTACGGCAAAATCCGCGAAGTTTTGGAAATGCCGAACCTCATTGAGGTGCAGAAATCTTCTTATGATCTTTTCCTGCGCTCCGGCGATGCAGAGCAGCCCACTGACGGCGAAGGCATCAAAGGCGTGTTCCAGTCGGTTTTCCCGATCAAGGATTTCAACGAAACCTCCGTTCTGGAGTTCGTGAAATACGATCTGGAAAAACCCAAATACGACGTCGAAGAGTGCATGCAGCGCGACATGACCTACAGCGCGCCGCTGAAGGTCACTCTGCGCCTGATCGTGTTTGATGTCGATGAAGACACCGGCGCCAAATCGGTCAAGGACATCAAGGAACAGGACGTGTTCATGGGCGACATGCCCCTGATGACACCGAACGGCACGTTCATCGTGAACGGCACCGAGCGTGTGATCGTGTCCCAAATGCACCGTTCGCCCGGTGTGTTCTTTGACCACGACAAGGGCAAGACCCATTCTTCGGGCAAGCTGCTGTTTGCCTGCCGCATCATCCCGTATCGCGGCAGCTGGCTGGACTTTGAGTTCGACGCCAAGGACATCGTGTTCGCCCGTATCGACCGTCGCCGTAAGCTGCCTGTGACCACCCTGCTGTATGCGCTGGGCCTGGATCAGGAAGCGATCATGGACGCGTATTACAACACCGTGTCCTACAAGCTGGACAAGAAGAAGGGCTGGATCACGCCGTTCTTCCCCGAACGTGTCCGCGGTACCCGTCCGACCTATGACCTGATCGACGCCAAGTCCGGTGAAGTGATTGCCGAAGCGGGCAAGAAAGTCACCCCGCGCGCGGTCAAGAAGCTGATCGACGAAGGCAAAGTTACCGACCTGCTGGTTCCGTTCGATCACATCGTTGGCAAATACGTCGCCAAGGACGTCATCAATGAAGAAAACGGCGCGATCTATGTCGAAGCCGGTGATGAACTGACTCTGGAATACGACAAAGACGGCGACCTGATCGGCGGCACCGTCAAGGAACTGATCGATGCCGGTATCACCGACATCCCGGTTCTGGACATCGACAACGTCAACGTTGGCCCCTACATGCGCAACACAATGGCTCAGGACAAGAACCTGAACCGTGAAAGCGCGCTGATGGACATCTACCGCGTCATGCGCCCGGGTGAGCCGCCCACCGTCGAGGCTGCGTCGGCCCTGTTCGACACCCTGTTCTTCGACAGTGAGCGTTATGACCTGTCCGCCGTTGGTCGTGTGAAGATGAACATGCGTCTGGCTCTGGACGCGCCGGACACCCTGCGCACGCTGCGCCGCGAAGACATCGTGGCCTGCATCAAGGCGCTGGTGGAACTGCGTGACGGCAAAGGCGACGTGGACGATATCGACCACCTCGGCAACCGCCGTGTGCGTTCGGTCGGCGAACTGATGGAAAACCAGTACCGCGTCGGTCTGCTGCGCATGGAGCGCGCGATCAAAGAGCGTATGTCGTCGGTCGAAATCGACACTGTCATGCCTCAGGATCTGATCAACGCGAAACCGGCAGCCGCTGCTGTCCGCGAATTCTTCGGCTCGTCGCAGCTGTCGCAGTTCATGGACCAGACCAACCCGCTGTCGGAGGTTACCCACAAACGCCGCCTCTCGGCGCTTGGCCCGGGTGGTCTGACGCGCGAACGTGCGGGCTTTGAGGTTCGCGACGTACACCCGACCCACTATGGCCGGATGTGCCCGATTGAAACGCCCGAAGGTCCGAACATTGGTCTGATCAACTCGCTGGCAACCTTTGCCCGCGTGAACAAGTATGGCTTCATCGAAACACCGTATCGCGTCGTCAAAGACGCCGAGGTGACCGATGAGGTTCACTACATGTCCGCGACCGAGGAAATGCGTCACACCGTGGCGCAGGCGAACGCGACTCTGGACGCTGATGGCAAGTTCATCAACGATCTGGTGTCGACCCGTCAGGCCGGTGACTACACCCTCGCCCCGCGCGAGAATGTGGACCTGATCGACGTGTCGCCGAAACAGCTGGTTTCGGTCGCTGCATCGCTCATCCCGTTCCTTGAAAATGACGACGCCAACCGCGCTCTGATGGGCTCGAACATGCAACGTCAGGCGGTTCCGCTGCTGCGCGCCGAAGCGCCGCTGGTCGGTACCGGGATCGAGGAAAAGGTTGCGATCGATTCGGGGGCTGCGATTCAGGCGAAACGCGCCGGGATCATCGACCAGGTCGATGCCCAGCGTATCGTTATCCGCGCCACTGAGGATCTGGAACTGGGCGACGCGGGCGTTGACATCTATCGTCTGCGCAAATTCCAGCGTTCGAACCAGAACACCTGCATCAACCAGCGTCCGCTGATCAAGGTGGGTGACACCGTCCAGAAGGGCGAGGTCATTGCCGATGGTCCGTCGACCGATATGGGTGAACTGGCTCTGGGTAAGAACGTGGTCGTCGCGTTCATGCCGTGGAACGGGTACAACTACGAAGACTCGATCCTGATCTCGGAACGTATCGCGCGGGATGACGTCTTTACCTCGGTCCATATCGAGGAGTTTGAAGTCGCTGCCCGTGACACGAAGCTGGGTCCGGAAGAGATCACCCGCGACATTCCGAACGTCGGTGAAGAAGCGCTGCGCAACCTCGACGAGGCGGGCATCGTTTACATCGGTGCGGATGTTGAGCCAGGCGATATTCTGGTCGGCAAGATCACTCCGAAGGGCGAAAGCCCGATGACCCCGGAAGAAAAGCTGCTGCGCGCCATCTTTGGTGAAAAAGCATCTGACGTGCGCGACACCTCGCTGCGCGTGAAGCCGGGCGATTACGGTACGGTCGTTGAGGTCCGCGTCTTCAACCGTCACGGTGTCGAAAAAGACGAGCGTGCGCTGCAGATCGAGCGTGAGGAAGTCGAACGTCTGGCCCGTGACCGGGACGACGAGCTGGCGATCCTTGACCGCAACATCTATGCGCGTCTGCAAGGCCTGATCCTGGGTAAAACCGCTGTCAAAGGCCCGAAAGGCGTCAAGGCAGGGTCGGTGATCACCGAGGACCTGCTGGAAACCCTGACCCGTGGTCAGTGGTGGCAGCTGGCGCTTGAAGGTGAGCAGGACGCACAGATCGTCGAGGCTCTGAACGAGCAGTACGAAGTGCAGAAACGCGCTCTGGACGCCCGTTTCGAGGACAAGGTCGAGAAGGTTCGCCGTGGCGACGACTTGCCGCCGGGTGTGATGAAGATGGTCAAAGTCTTCATCGCCGTGAAGCGCAAGCTGCAGCCGGGTGACAAGATGGCCGGTCGTCACGGGAACAAAGGTGTGATTTCCAAGGTTGTTCCGATGGAAGACATGCCGTTCCTGGCCGATGGTACGCCGGTTGACTTCTGTCTGAACCCGCTGGGTGTGCCTTCGCGTATGAACGTCGGTCAGATCCTTGAAACCCATATGGGTTGGGCCGCGCGCGGTCTGGGTCTGAACATCGACGACGCTCTGGGTGAATACCGCCGTTCCGGCGACCTGACCCCGGTTCGCGAAGCGATGAAGCTGGCCTATGGCGAGAATGTCTACGAAGAAGGCATCAGCGGTCTGGACGAGGATGGCCTGATCGAGGCTGCGGGCAACGTGACCCGCGGTGTTCCGATCGCAACCCCGGTCTTCGACGGTGCCAAAGAGGCTGACGTCAACGACGCGCTGGTGCGTGCGGGCTTCTCGGAAAGCGGTCAGTCGGTTCTGTTCGACGGTCGTACCGGTGAGCAATTCGCGCGTCCGGTCACTGTGGGCATCAAGTACCTGCTGAAACTGCACCACCTTGTGGATGACAAAATCCACGCGCGTTCGACCGGGCCGTACAGCCTGGTTACTCAGCAGCCGCTGGGTGGTAAGGCGCAGTTCGGTGGCCAGCGCTTTGGTGAGATGGAAGTCTGGGCTCTGGAAGCTTACGGCGCCGCCTACACCCTGCAGGAGATGTTGACCGTGAAATCGGATGACGTCGCCGGACGGACCAAAGTGTACGAGTCGATCGTCAAGGGCGAGGATAACTTTGAAGCGGGCGTACCGGAATCGTTCAACGTTCTGGTGAAAGAAGTCCGTGGCCTCGGCCTGAATATGGAACTCCTGGATGCGGAGGTTGAGGAGTGAGATTAGCGATGACGTCTGTCGCTCCAATAGCAGTTCTGTGTGCTTGCTCGGCTGAGTCGAGCTTCACAATTTCGGAATTGCCTGCTGGATCGACGTCTTTGCTTGGTAAACCGGCCACTCACCAAGTGGCAATTTACCAAGCGACGTCTCGGGCATCTCAACCCGAAGGAATCATGACCGCAATTTCAGAAACATGTGGGTCCAAGCAATTGCTCACGAAAGAAGATGTGGATTGGACGGACGATGTTCACGTCCACGGTGACGGGCCGCGCGGGCCCGTCGACATCACCAACACGTCTACGATCAATTGCCCGGAGCTTGGAAAGGAAATCCAATGAACCAGGAAATCACCAACAACCCGTTCAACCCGCTGACGCCCCCGAAGGTCTTCGACGAGATCAAGGTCTCGCTGGCGTCGCCCGAGCGGATTCTGTCTTGGTCCTATGGCGAGATCAAGAAACCCGAAACCATCAACTACCGGACGTTCAAGCCTGAACGTGACGGTCTGTTCTGCGCGCGTATCTTTGGCCCGATCAAAGATTACGAATGTCTGTGCGGCAAATATAAGCGGATGAAGTATCGCGGTGTTGTCTGCGAGAAATGCGGTGTGGAAGTCACCCTGCAGAAAGTCCGCCGCGAGCGTATGGGCCACATCGAGCTGGCCGCGCCCGTCGCACATATCTGGTTCCTGAAATCGCTGCCGTCCCGCATCGGTCTGATGCTGGACATGACGCTGCGCGATCTGGAGCGCGTTCTGTACTTTGAAAACTATGTCGTCATCGAGCCCGGTCTGACCGACCTGACCTACGGCCAGATGCTGACCGAAGAAGAGTACATGGACGCGCAGGATGCCTATGGCATGGACGCGTTCACCGCGAATATCGGTGCCGAAGCCATTCGTGAGATGCTGGCCCAGATCGATCTGGAAGCCGAAGCCGAGCAACTGCGCGCTGATCTGGCCGAAGCAACCGGCGAACTGAAGCCCAAGAAGATCATCAAGCGTCTGAAGGTTGTTGAATCCTTCCTCGAGTCGGGCAACCGGCCCGAGTGGATGGTGATGACCGTGATCCCCGTCATTCCGCCGGAACTGCGTCCGCTGGTTCCGCTGGATGGTGGCCGTTTCGCGACTTCGGATCTGAACGATCTGTATCGCCGCGTCATCAACCGGAACAACCGTCTGAAGCGTCTGATCGAACTGCGCGCGCCTGACATCATCGTCCGCAACGAAAAGCGGATGTTGCAGGAATCTGTTGACGCTCTGTTCGACAACGGCCGTCGTGGCCGCGTGATCACCGGCGCCAACAAGCGTCCGCTGAAATCGCTGTCGGACATGCTGAAAGGTAAGCAGGGTCGCTTCCGTCAGAACCTTCTGGGGAAACGCGTCGACTTCTCGGGCCGTTCGGTCATCGTGACCGGTCCGGAACTCAAGCTGCACCAGTGTGGTCTGCCCAAGAAGATGGCGCTGGAGCTGTTCAAGCCGTTCATCTACTCGCGCCTCGAAGCCAAGGGTCTGTCTTCGACCGTAAAACAGGCGAAGAAACTGGTCGAGAAAGAGCGTCCCGAAGTGTGGGATATCCTCGACGAGGTGATCCGCGAACACCCTGTCATGCTGAACCGTGCGCCGACGCTGCACCGTCTTGGCATTCAGGCGTTCGAGCCGGTCCTGATCGAAGGTAAAGCCATCCAGCTGCACCCGCTGGTCTGTTCGGCCTTTAACGCCGACTTCGACGGTGACCAGATGGCCGTTCACGTGCCGCTGAGCCTTGAGGCGCAGCTGGAAGCGCGTGTTCTGATGATGTCGACGAACAACGTTCTGTCGCCCGCAAACGGCGCGCCGATCATCGTTCCGTCGCAGGATATGATCCTGGGTCTCTACTACGTGACCCTGGAACGTGAGGGCATGCCGGGCGAAGGCAAAGTGTTTGGTTCGATCGAAGAAGTTCAGCACGCGCTGGACGCGGGTGAAGTGCATCTGCACACCAAGATCACCGCGCGGATCACGCAGATCGACGACGAAGGCAACGAAGTTCAGAAGCGTTACGAGACCACTCCGGGCCGTCTGCGTCTGGGTGCTCTGCTGCCGATGAACAACAAGGCGCCGTTCGAGCTGGTCAACCGCCTGCTGCGGAAGAAAGAAGTGCAGCAGGTGATCGACACCGTCTACCGCTACTGCGGTCAGAAAGAGTCGGTTATCTTCTGTGACCAGATCATGTCGATGGGCTTCAAAGAAGCGTTCAAGGCGGGCATCTCGTTCGGTAAGGACGACATGGTCATCCCGGACGACAAGTGGGGCATCGTTGATGACACCCGCGGTCAGGTGAAGGACTTTGAACAGCAGTACATGGACGGCCTGATCACTCAGGGCGAAAAGTACAACAAAGTTGTCGATGCCTGGTCGAAGTGTAACGACCGCGTCACCGAGGCGATGATGTCGACGATCTCGTCGTCGGATCGGGCAGAAGACGGGTCCGAGCAGGAACCGAACTCGGTCTACATGATGGCCCACTCGGGTGCGCGTGGCTCGGTCACTCAGATGAAACAGCTGGGCGGTATGCGCGGCCTGATGGCCAAGCCGAACGGTGACATCATCGAGACGCCGATCATCTCGAACTTTAAAGAAGGTCTGACCGTTCTCGAGTACTTCAACTCGACCCACGGTGCCCGTAAGGGTCTGTCGGATACCGCTCTGAAGACGGCGAACTCGGGTTACCTGACCCGTCGTCTGGTGGACGTGGCACAGGACTGCATCGTTCGTGAGATCGACTGCGGCACCGAGCGTGCGATCACTGCCGAAGCCGCCGTGAACGACGGTGAGGTTGTCGCCTCGCTGGCCGAACGTGTGCTGGGCCGTGTGGCAGCTGACGACGTTCTGCGTCCGGGTACGGATGAGGTTCTGGTGGCCGCTGGTCAGCTGATCGACGAACGTATGGCTGACACCATCGATGAGGCAGCTGTTGCCTCGATGCGCATCCGCTCGCCTCTGACCTGTGAGTCCGAGGAAGGCGTTTGTGCAACCTGCTACGGTCGTGACCTTGCACGCGGTACCATGGTGAACACGGGTGAGGCTGTCGGCATCATCGCCGCCCAGTCCATCGGTGAACCCGGTACACAGCTGACCATGCGGACCTTCCACATCGGTGGTGTTGCGCAAGGTGGTCAGCAGTCGTTCCAGGAAGCCAGCCAGGACGGTGTCGTTTCCTTCGAGAACCCGCAGATTCTGGTCAATGCGGCAGGCGAAAGCCTGGTCATGGGCCGGAACATGAAGTTGGTGATCAAAGACGAGCATGGCGAAGAGCGTGCCAGCCACAAGCTGGGCTATGGCTCCAAGCTGTTCGTCAAGGACGGCACCAAAGTGGCCCGTGGCGACAAGCTGTTCGAATGGGATCCCTACACGCTGCCGATCATCGCTGAGAAAGCCGGTACCGCGAAATACGTCGACCTTGTTTCGGGCCTTGCTGTCCGCGACGAGACCGACGAAGCAACCGGTATGACCCAGAAGATCGTGATCGACTGGCGCGCCGCCCCCAAAGGCAGCGACCTCAAGCCCGAGATCATTCTGGTCGGTGAAGATGGCGAGCCGGTCCGCAACGATGCGGGCAACCCGGTTCACTACCCGATGTCGGTGGATGCGATCCTGTCGGTTGAAGATGGCCAGCAGGTCGAAGCCGGTGACGTTGTTGCGCGTATCCCGCGTGAAGGCGCCAAGACCAAGGACATCACCGGTGGTCTGCCGCGTGTGGCCGAACTGTTCGAAGCCCGCCGTCCAAAAGATCACGCGATCATCGCAGAAGCCGATGGTTACGTGCGCTTTGGTCGCGACTACAAGAACAAGCGCCGCATCAGCATCGAACCGGCTGACGAGTCCATGGAGACCATCGAATACATGGTGCCCAAGGGCAAGCACATCCCGGTCGCCGAAGGGGACTTCATCCAGAAGGGTGAATACCTGATGGACGGTAACCCGGCGCCGCATGACATCCTGTCCATCATGGGTGTCGAAGCGCTGGCAGATTACATGATCGACGAGGTGCAGGACGTCTATCGCTTGCAGGGCGTGAAGATCAACGACAAGCACATCGAGGTCATCGTGCGCCAGATGCTGCAGAAGTGGGAGATCCTGGATTCAGGCGACACCACCCTGCTGAAAGGCGAACATGTCGACAAACAAGAGTTCGACGCGGCCAACGAGAAAACTATCTCGCGTGGCGGACGTCCGGCACAGGGCGAGCCGATCCTTCTGGGGATCACCAAAGCCTCGCTGCAGACGCGTTCGTTCATTTCGGCGGCGTCGTTCCAGGAAACCACCCGCGTGCTGACCGAAGCTTCGGTTCAGGGCAAGAAGGACAAGCTGGTTGGCCTGAAAGAGAACGTCATCGTTGGCCGCCTGATCCCGGCCGGTACCGGTGGTGCGACCCAGGCCGTGCGTCAGGTTGCCCAGTCGCGCGACAACGTCGTGATTGAAGCCCGCCGGGAAGAGGCCGAAGCCGCCGCTGCCCTGGCTGCGCCGATGGTCGAAGACGACATGGTCGGCGACGAACTGGACGTTCTGGTGGAAACACCTGAAAGCCGCGAGTAAGCGCTTTGGTATAATTTCAGGAAAGGCCCTGCGGAAACGCGGGGCCTTTTCTTTTGGCATCGTGGAAGAAGCCGCCGCGCTTGCGTTTGCGGTGCATTCTGGTGTTCGCTTGCCGTATGAGTGAAAACGAATTTGAATCAACCGTTTACTTCTATGCGCAAACGGACCCGTATGCCGAGTTCTCGAACTTTGCACCATTTGGCGTCGCTATGGATGGAATGTGGTGGCGCACGGTCGAGCACTATTTCCAAGCACAGAAATTCCATGATGCGGGATATCGTGAACGTATTCGGCTCAGCAACAGGCCGAAGAATGCCAAGGCGCTGGGCATGACCCGGAACGTTGCTCTGCGGTCGGATTGGGATGAGGTGAAAGATCTGATCATGCTGGATGCTGTTCGGGTCAAGTTCGCAACGCACGAGCGCCCTCGTGACGTGTTGCTGGGGACTGGAACAGCGGAGATCGTCGAGAATGCGCCGATGGATTCCTATTGGGGTTGCGGGCCGGACGGGCAGGGATTGAACAAGCTTGGTAAGATATTGATGAAGGTTCGCGGGGAATTGTAGGTTCTATAAATGCAAATCGAAAACTTGAGAATTCGATCACAAGAGGATTTAATCTGTGCTGTCTACGCTGCTGTCAAAGGACGCTACTGGACAACCGAAGACCTCTCTGACTGGGCAGCGCAACTATTGCTGCAGGTCGAGGCGCCGCCAGAGTGGCTGATGGATTTCGTGGTCATAAGGTGTCTGGAGGACTTGGAGAGCTCTTTTGCCAAAGCCTATGGTGCGCTTCGTGATATGCGCCTGGATGGTCTCGAAGAGTTTCAGGTGAGTTTTGCCCTATTGGCGTATCACGAGGGTGTGTTGAGCCAAGCAAACACCAAAGCTGTGCTCGCAGATATTGCCGATCCGGGACCAGTTCTGGAAATTACGGTGGAAGATGTTGACAGGCTTTGTTTGGATCAGTGGACGACCGAAGATGTCATCGGCGGGGTGCGCCATCTGACCGGACAGATCAATTCGAAGCAGATAGTATCAGTTTTTGAACACTGCTGATCAGGACACGTTCATGACCCCAAACATAAAAGGCGCGCTGTTGATGAACGGCAGCATGGCGGCCTTTACCATCAATGATGCGTTGATCAAGGCCGCCGGGGCGGAGGTGCCGCTGTTCCAGATGGTCGCCATGCGTGGGGTTCTGGCGACGGCTCTGGTGTACCTGCTGGCGCGCAATCTGGGGGCGCTGCATCTGAATTTTCCGCGCCATGACAAGTGGCTGGTGGCGGCACGGTGTTTGGCTGAACTATCCGCCACATTCTTCTTCCTGACCGCGCTGCTGCATATGCCGCTGGCCAATGTGACGGCCGTGCTGCAGGCCTTGCCGCTGACCGTGACGCTGGGCGCGGTGGTGTTCTTCGGTGAACAGATCGGCTGGCGGCGGGTCCTGGCCATTGTGCTGGGGTTCCTCGGAATGCTGCTGATTGTGCGACCAGGCCCCGAGGGGTTCAGCATCTATGCCATCTACGCGCTGATCGCTGTTGTATCAGTCACGATCCGCGATCTGATCACGCGGCGCATGTCGATCCATGTGCCTTCGCTGGCCGTCACATTGGCGACTTCGTTCACCATCACCGTTGCGGCCGGATGCGCCTCTCTCGCGTCAGGCTGGCAGCCGGTCCCGACGGGCGCCGGGCTGATGGTTGCCTGTGCTGCGGTGTTCGTGCTGACCGGTTACTTGTGCAGCGTCATGGTCATGCGCGTTGGAGACGTCGGATTTGTCGCGCCGTTCCGTTATTCCAGCCTGATCTGGGCGCTGGCCTTGGGCTGGCTGGTGTTCGGAGACTGGCCAGACGCGGTCACTTTGTTCGGGGCAGCGTTGGTGGTGGGCGCCGGACTATTTACGCTGTTCCGCGAACGGCACTCTCACGCCGCGGAATGAGCCCGCCGGACCGCGTCCTGCTCGATAGCATAGCGGGCGATGAATTCGCCCTCCTGCTCGGGTGTCAGCGGGGACAATTCTGTGGTGCTTTTGCGGGCATGGGGTGAATCGTTGAACTGGTTCAGCGTACGCACCCACATTGGCGCGTCCGGATAGCTGATCACCGGCATGAAGTTCCCGATGCGATGATGGGCGAAATTCATGATCGTCTGCTCGCAGCCGCCGCGCACATGCATGGCGAGCCCAACGCCCAGCAGAGGGCGAAACACTTGTGCGGCCCGAATGCCATCCGGGCCGAAACGGGCCAGGAACCCTTGATTATAGTCGATGGCGACGGTTTTGTTGTTCGCCATCAGAGTTTCGCCCTCGACCGCGGCGATGCGCAGGCGTTCGACGAAATCCACCGAGACGGCGTCGTCATCGTCGTGACGGAACTGCAGGCACGGCGCGCTGGGGTTGTCGCGCGCCGCGTTCAGGATCTGTTTCATCACTTTACGGTGCCGGACGGGTTCGCGCGCGATGATCCGGACCTGTTTCATGCCAGAGGTCAGATCGTGCAGCCGGTCAAAGGCAGGTTTCGGCAGGCACTCCCCGATCACAATCAGGAACTGAAAATCCTCATCGGTCTGTTCCTTGAAACAGGGCAGGGTGGTGGTTTCGAACAGGCGGAACCGCTCTTCCAGACGGGCCGGGTTGTAGAGATACCGCCGGCGTTCCTCGATCGTGTCATGTTCGACCTGAAAGCCGCCAAGGGCGGGGTAGGAAAAGCGGCAGAGGCCTATGACTTGCATGAATCATCCGTGGTTCAGGTCGTCGTTGCGACTATGCCCTCGCGTCCAGAAACCCGCAACGCGCAACAGGCCAGAAAACGCATGACCGGGCAGGTAAGTGGGGGTGCGGCTAGCGTGACTTTCTGACAAGGAGTTACTGTTGACACTTGGCCCGACTCCCCCTATTACGCGCGTCATCTCGGTACCGGGGGCCGCCCCATAACCGATTTCAGTAATGAACTGGTCAAGGCCCGGACACTTTTATCGTTCGCGCCCTCTGATAACAAACCGCGACGTTCACCTCGGAATGGGAACGCTCGCGGGTTTTGCGCTTGTGGACGCATGAGTGCAGCGAATTTAACCGCACGCAACCCGCGTGCATGTCATGTGTGTTGCAAAACGGGGAAGAAACCGGAATGCCAACTATTCAACAGCTGATCCGCAAACCGCGGCAGCCCAAAGTAAAACGCTCGAAGTCCATGCACCTGGAGCAGTGCCCGCAGAAACGCGGCGTCTGCACACGTGTTTATACCACCACACCGAAGAAACCGAACTCGGCTATGCGTAAGGTTGCCAAAGTGCGCCTGACCAACGGGTTCGAGGTCATCTCGTACATCCCCGGTGAAAGCCACAACCTGCAGGAACACTCGGTTGTTCTGATCCGTGGCGGCCGTGTGAAAGACCTTCCCGGTGTGCGTTACCACATCCTGCGCGGTGTTCTGGATACTCAGGGCGTCAAAGATCGTAAGCAACGCCGTTCGAAATACGGCGCGAAGCGTCCCAAGTAAGAAGGAGAGGCTGATATGTCACGTCGTCACGCCGCCGAAAAACGCGAAGTCCTGCCTGACGCCAAATTTGGCGACAAGGTTCTGACCAAATTCATGAACAACCTGATGATCGACGGCAAGAAGTCGGTCGCAGAGCGCATCGTCTACAACGCATTTGACCGCGTTGAGACCAAGATCAAGCGCGCCCCGGTCGAAGTGTTCCACGAAGCGCTCGACAACATCAAACCGTCGGTCGAGGTCCGCTCGCGCCGGGTTGGTGGTGCAACCTATCAGGTTCCGGTCGAGGTTCGCCCCGAACGCCGCGAAGCACTGGCCATCCGCTGGCTGATCACTGCTGCGCGCGGCCGCAACGAAAACACCATGGAAGAACGCCTCGCCGGTGAACTGCTGGACGCTGTACAGTCCCGCGGTACCGCCGTGAAGAAGCGCGAAGACACCCACAAGATGGCCGAGGCGAACAAAGCCTTCAGCCACTATCGCTGGTAATTCAGAGGCTTATCAAAAATGGCACGCGAATATCCGCTCGAACTTTACCGTAACTTCGGTATCATGGCGCACATCGACGCAGGTAAGACCACCTGCTCGGAGCGTATCCTGTATTACACTGGTAAATCCCACAACATCGGTGAGGTGCACGATGGTGCAGCCACCATGGACTGGATGGAGCAGGAGCAGGAACGCGGCATCACCATCACTTCGGCTGCGACCACCACTTTCTGGGAGCGCACCGAGGACGGTCAGACCGCAGAAACTCCCAAGCACCGCCTGAACATCATCGACACCCCCGGCCACGTTGACTTCACCATCGAAGTCGAACGCTCGCTGGCGGTTCTCGACGGTGCCGTCTGCGTTCTGGACGCAAACGCCGGTGTTGAGCCCCAGACCGAAACCGTGTGGCGTCAGGCTGACCGCTACAAGGTTCCGCGTATGGTTTTCGTCAACAAGATGGACAAGATCGGCGCAGACTTCTTCAACTGCGTTCGCATGATCGAAGACCGCACCGGCGCACGCGCTGTTCCGGTTGGTATTCCGATCGGCGCCGAGACCGAGCTGGAAGGCCTGGTCGACCTGGTCACCATGGAAGAGTGGCTGTGGCAGGGCGAAGATCTGGGCGCAAGCTGGATCAAAGCTCCGATCCGCGACAGCCTGAAAGACATGGCTGACGAATGGCGCGGCAAGATGATCGAAGCGGCCGTCGAAATGGACGACGACGCGATGATGGAATACCTGGAAGGCAATGAGCCCGACGTTCCGACCCTGCGCAAACTGCTGCGCAAAGGTACGCTGGAAATCGCGTTCGTTCCGGTTCTGGGTGGTTCGGCGTTCAAGAACAAAGGCGTTCAGCCGCTGCTCAACGCTGTGATCGACTATCTGCCCAGCCCGCTGGACGTTGTCGACTACATGGGCTTCAAGCCCGGCGACGAGGACGAAGTTCGTGACATTGCGCGTCGTGCAGACGACGACATGGCCTTCTCGGGTCTGGCGTTCAAAATCATGAACGACCCCTTCGTTGGCTCGCTGACCTTCACCCGGATTTACTCGGGCACCATGAACAAGGGCGACTCGATCCTGAACTCGACCAAAGGTAAAAAAGAGCGCATCGGTCGTATGATGATGATGCACTCGAACAACCGGGAAGAGATCGAAGAAGCGTTTGCAGGCGACATCATCGCGCTGGCGGGTCTGAAAGACACCACCACCGGTGACACCCTGTGTGACGCGAAGGATCCAGTGGTTCTGGAAACCATGACCTTCCCCGATCCGGTGATCGAGATCGCGGTTGAGCCCAAAACCAAGGGCGACCAAGAGAAGATGTCCCAGGGTCTGGCCCGTCTGGCCGCCGAAGACCCGTCCTTCCGCGTGGAAACCGACCTGGAATCGGGTCAGACCATCATGAAGGGCATGGGCGAACTTCACCTGGACATCCTGGTTGACCGTCTGAAGCGCGAGTTCAAGGTTGAAGCGAACATTGGTGCACCGCAGGTGGCCTATCGTGAAACCATCTCGATGCCGGTCGAGCACACCTACACCCACAAGAAACAGTCGGGTGGTTCGGGTCAGTTCGCGGAAGTCAAGCTGGAGATCCAGCCGACCGAAGCGGGCGAAGGCTATTCGTTCGAAAGCCGCATCGTTGGTGGTGCGGTTCCGAAGGAATACATCCCGGGTGTTGAAAAAGGCATCAACTCGGTCATGGATAGCGGCCCTCTGGCTGGCTTCCCCGTGATCGACTTCAAGGTTGCCCTGCTGGACGGTAAGTTCCACGACGTTGACTCGAGCGTTCTGGCGTTCGAAATCGCATCGCGGATGTGTATGCGTGAAGGCATGCGCAAAGCAGGCGCGAAACTGCTGGAACCGATCATGAAGGTCGAAGTGATCACCCCGGAAGAATACACCGGCGGTATCATCGGCGACCTGACCTCGCGTCGGGGCCAGGTGTCGGGCCAAGAGCCGCGCGGCAACGCCATCGCAATTGATGCGAACGTTCCGCTGGCGAACATGTTCGGCTACATCAACACTCTGCGTTCGATGTCGTCGGGCCGTGCCCAGTTCACCATGCAGTTCTCGCACTACGATCCGGTTCCGCAGAACATCTCGGACGAGATTCAGGCGAAATACGCATAAGCGAAGATTTGAGGGAGCTCCGGTCTGGGGCTCCCTTCATTACCGACAAAGGAGGCCATCATGGCAAAGGAAAAGTTTGAGCGTACAAAACCGCACGTCAACATCGGCACGATTGGCCACGTTGACCACGGCAAGACCACGCTGACCGCAGCGATCACCAAGTATTTCGGTGACTTCAAAGCGTATGACCAAATCGACGGTGCGCCGGAAGAGAAAGCGCGCGGCATCA
>NZ_JBQFWY010000016.1:0-56831 GCF_056540565.1 Ruegeria sp. AM9 | reverse complement strand
AACCTGGCTGGACCAGATTGGTCGGACGTTACATACCCAACTGATGGCACCACTGTTGATCCGGACCCTGTCGCGCCGCCGGACCCAGGTGAATCCACCCAAGAGGCTGTGAACGCAGGTACAGTCGGAGATGCATCGGATAATTGGTTTATTCTGAAATCTGGCCAGGCTGGCGCACTTAGCGGTGGTGATGGGGACGACATTCTTGGCGGAGGAAACGGCAGCGACACGCTGATGGGCGATACAGGCGATGACACCCTGAGCGGCTACGGTGGGAACGATACCCTTCTGGGCGGTCAGGGGGCCGATCTGCTGAAAGGTTCAACCGGAAATGACTGGCTGCAATCAGGCATGGGTGCCGACCGGTTGCAGGGCGGCACGGGCGATGACATGCTGCGGGGCGGCCGTGGCCAAGATGAATTGATCGGAGGCGAGGGCAACGACACGCTCGTCGGAGCGCGCGGCATCGACACTATGACCGGAGGTTCCGGTGCGGACACGTTTGTTTTCACCATCGGACCAGATACCGTCACGGATTTCACCAGCGAGGATTTCATCGACCTCCGATATACGGCTGAGATTTCCAGTTATGACGACCTGTTGAACAACCACATTTCGCAATCCGGCAGCGATGTGATTATTGATGACGGCTTGGGCAATACGCTGACTCTGGAAGATACGACGTTGTCAGATCTGACACAGAACCATTTCCTCGTCTGACTTTCCCAGCACTCCAAAATGAGAACGCCCCTGAGTTCGGGGGCGTTTTTAGTTGTCAGTAAATCTTGGACACTTGCCGCTCTTCCAACCCACGGGTCATGCAGATGTCAGACAGCGAACGATCCACAACTGTACCTTGGTCAAACCACTTCATTTGGTGATGAATATTTGGTTCGTAGACCAAACAGGTTTAAAGCACAGGGTGATTGCCGAGAGGAAGACCTTCGGGCATCTGCGCGTCGCGATGCGCCGCCATTCCTTGCAGTCGACCGAACATGATTTCGATGCGGTTGCGGCGTTTACATCAACGCTTGTTACTCCATCGCTTCCGGCTGTTATACAAGTTCTTGTGAGGGCTAAGAACTCGCCATGAGGCTTCGGGAAATAGGGTTCAAGACGTGCCATCTGGGCGTCGGATAACCAGAAAATTTCAGACATGTTCACCGCCCGCGTTCGAGCCGTGAAGCACGCAACCGCTCGGAAATCAATGAAGCCTGAGCTTGGGCTGTTGAACTTTTATTTGATCCCAGCCCCCTAATATAGGTTACATAACTCCATGGATATTCAGTTTGTTAGCAAGTACCCTATTAAGCCCCACGGCACGACACAACTGCGGTGTTTACAACCGGCAGAAGCGCTGCGTACTGCAGGATATAGCGTCTCAGTGGATACAATCTACCATACCCGGCCGCTTGCTGAAAAAGCGATCATTCTGCATCGGGTTCCATACGATGATTATACGCGGGCCTTCATTAAAGCTGCGCGCGCGCGTGGGAAAACATTAATTTATGATACAGATGATTTAATATTTAGCGAGGAAGGCAGCGATTATTTAGCGCAGGGGCAAAAAGCCAAACAATATCGCGCTGGTTCTCAACCATTTTCAATGGCAATGAGTGCCTGTGACCATGTTAGCGTGTCCACGCAATTTCTGGCTGATAAAGCTGCTTTGCTTCATCCGCAAACAAAAGTTGTCAAAAATACATTGAGCGAGGCGTATTTGCAGCTTAGCTCAAAGGTCGTGACGAAAAGACAAAAAAGAAAGAGCGCAAGTGTAACCCTTGCGTATTTGCCGGGCTCCAAAAGCCACGACGCTAATTTTGCTGTTATCAAGAACGCACTTTTGCAGGTATTGAAAAAACTTTCACAGACAAAGTTGCTCATTGTCGGGCCACTTGAAATATCAGCAGAATTCGAAGTGTTTGGTGAAAGAGTGATCCGTGAGGAGCTCAAGCCATACGCGCAATACCCACGTATCTTTGAAGGTATAGATATTAATTTAATACCACTTGAGATAGAGCAGGCGTTTTGCCAAGCTAAAAGTGAGTTAAAATTTATTGAAGCAGGAGCGTGTGAGGTGGTCAGTGTCGCTACTCCAACGTCGCCGCACAAGTCTGTTATACGCCATTCCGAAAACGGACTATTGGCGGACGCGGACAAATGGGAAACGTCACTTATTCAACTGATACAGAATAAATCTATGCGTGAGGTCTTAGGAAAAGCCGCGCGCAAGACGGTCTTATCGCATTATACGCCGCAACATTCCTTATCATCTTGGGTCGAATTGATTGAATCCGTGACGCCAAAGGGTTTTTCCGTGCCAGTCACTCGAGTAGATCGTATTTCCAACTCAGTCTCTTTGAATGCTCAGTATTGGAAATTAAGACTAAGACGGGCGCTATCCGAAATTGCGAACAGATGAATTTGGCCGACCGCACGCTTCAGGACCTAAACTATGAGTAATTTGACGTAAGCGGTTTCCCGACACAATCTTTCTGTTGGCTACGCGCTTCACGGTTCTGAAATACATGCTGGTGGAGCGCGGATATGATGCAGGCCAGTATCGTGAAGACCTTAAAGACAGCGGGCAACCTGCACCCCTTCAAGCAGAAGCCGTAAAGCTCTGACCCCGAATGACGAAAAACGTCACTGCAGGCGCCACAAATCAAAACAGCTTCAATCAACTCAGAGAGTGGCTGAGCGTCGCGACCCTTTACGACAGGTGCTCGAAGGCCTTTCTGCGCAGCATACACCTTGGCCGCTGTTGTCATGACCTGGTTATGAATGTTGCCCCCAGATGGACAAAATTTGCTTGAATGTTCTGATGTCGTATCATTGGCTTCTTGCCTCCAACGTAAATATGTCATGCATAAGATAAGAAATTTGTATATAATGTGGAATCGACATGGATAAAAAACTCCAATATCTATTGACAATACTGGCCATACTTTTCTTGTCTGTAACGACATTTGCTTCGGCTGCTTATCTGTATGAAAAAAGAAATAAGATTAAGGGTTTTTTCAAGCCGAAAACTAACAGCAATAACTCTGAAAATGTCAATTATGAATCCTCAGAGGCTGATATTTACTGGGCCAAAGAAATTTTAAATGGAGGTTACATTTTGCATTTTCGTCACGCTGAGCGTGATAAATGGATAGACGTGCAGATGTATGACGCTTTAGAAAGTGATATGCATCAAAACGGTCTGGACGAGAGCCGGTACGCCGAAAATGATTATTTTGGCAAGGCTGTTTGTTTGAACGAGCGTGGTAAAGTGCAAGCAAAAGCTATTGGCGAGCACATTGATTATATTGGTTTACCAATAGGCAATGTTGTTTCATCAGTCTCGTGTCGAGCAAGGCAAACAGCAGAGTTGGCATTCGGGGGATTTGATTCTCAGCATAGAAGACTCCTCCACAAAGGCCCCTATACTGAAAAATCTGATATCAGAACACAGCAACTTACCGATTTTTACCAAAACTTGGATGTAGAAACTGGAACTAATACGATTGTATCAGGTCATAACAATGTAATCGAATGTGAGATGTTTATTAATGATAACTGCCCCAACGCGCCCCGGTTAGAAGAGGGGGGGTTTTACATATTGAGTAAATCCGACGAAGGCCTCAGATTTGAATATGAGTTTCATAACTATCACCACTTTAGTCGGGTGTTTTTTGAACGCTAAGCGCCAGACGTAACGGCAGATCGTTCGGTTTTGCGGCAGTTGAGAAGGGAAGGTAAGTTTCCCGCTCCTTATCTTTCAGGTGCAGGGTTTGTGCCGGTTTTGATCGAGCCGATTACCCCGGTTCGCCCTCCGGGACTGGGCATTTCCTCGTAGGGTTTCGAGCACTGGCGGCGCCTCACCCGGATCAAGTTAATTCGTAACTGCATAGATGATTTTTGATTTCATCGATCGACTGGTTCATCATCAAATCTATTACTGACAGGGCGGGAACAAACTCTTTGGAGTAAGCCTGCTCATAAGGAATGAAATTCGGCTTTATGAATTTCAGATCTACGCCATGTGCCTTGAAGTGCTCTTTATCATACAAAAGAACTCCACCTGCGGGGTTCACATATGAATCACAATTCAATCTTCCAGCGATAGAAATTATTCTTTCGCTACGCTCCATTCCTTTAGTGTCAGAAAAGCTTTTTGATGACTCATGTATATTGCAATCAATCCCCAACATGTCAGCGGCGCAAGTAATCGATAACTTTGCTATCTCACTTATTGTTTCTTTTTCGCCGTTGAGAACTTTATCAACATACTCCATGCCGACATCAAAATACTTTGCCTTAGCATAAGAGTGCTCTAACGTCCTCCGAAATTTTCTTTTAAAGTGCTCTAAATCCGCAACTCTCACTTCTCTTATGATTGAATTTTGGCTGCTTTTTGACAGCGGAATGGAAAAGGTAACAGGGCTGCCGTTACTCAGTATCCTGTTCCGATTCACCCAGCCTCGCATAATGAAGTTAACGTCATCGTACAGGACAAAATGCGAAGAACATTTCATTAAATTGAAATAGCCAATATAAGGAAAAACATATGGCTGCATCACGGCGAGAATATCATTATTCAAATTAGGAGTTCCTCATATCAACTAACGAATCTATCAGCATGCCAGCTGTCCGCCACCCATTGATGGAGATCTATAGCGCGTGACAAATACAGGGCGATCTGAACCTCTGTGTTTCAATCTATGCTGCGTTCTACCGATGCAGCAAGCGGTGTCTCTAGATTGCTTGTGCTCTTATTTCCGTTCTGCGTCTGAGGTTGGATTCTGCCTGACCGATGTAAACGGCGATGGTTCAAGGTTGGCCGGGGTCGTGTGGTAACGGTTGCTGCGAACGTTGACTGACCAAGAACAATGCAATGGTGTATCCACAATTGACTGCTGGAGCTGCAGGAATGCCGGGACGCTTCGATACACTCTGTACTAAAACTTGACGGTCTCAGCTTGCTTGGATACCGGACTCTTCAGATTTTTTTTGCAAGTGTTGGCTCAATGGATACTAATCGATCTACGGTATTTGTAGGCGACGAGAGTGCCTCGAAGGTTTCTACATACAAGTATTTCGGAGTGAGCCAATGACATCCGCGGACCGGCGAGAAAGCATCAGACCCGATGGGTGCTTGAAGAAAGACACGAAACAGATTCATTCCACACCAGTGGCCGAGATTGACACTGTCTCCGCCCAGGAACCGAAGCCGAAAGTATCGTTCATAGAAAGCAAGACGCCGGATCTCGAGCGCATTTCCGTGCTGCTGGCGAGTTGCCAAGAAAGAAACCAGTGGGCCAACGAGGGTCCGTTATTCCATCAGTTGATTGAAGCATACCGACAACACATGAACCTGCCGTCGGATCGCGCGCTCTTCCCATGCAGCAATGGTGGAATTGCGTTAGAAGCGATGGCACGACTTCATGAATTGAAGAATGGGCGTCGACTTCGTTGGTTGGTGTCGTCGTTCAGTTTCAGCAATTTGGCTCGGGGGTATTTTTCTGATGTCGCCTTTCTCGACTGTGATGAAACTGGGCTGCTCGACCTGACGGCTTTGGAGAACGTCGATGTCAACTCCTATGATGGCGTGATCGTTACAAATCCACATGGTATCTGCCGCAACTTTCAGCCGTACATCGATTTTGCAAAGCAATCGGGAAAGGCGCTCTTACTCGATAATGCTGCGGGAATGAATGCGCAGGTTCCTGACTGGCCGTGGCAGTGCTTCAGTCTTCATCACACCAAACCCTACGGGGTCGGAGAGGGCGGCCTGGCTCTTGTCCCGCTGCACGAATATGAGGAGTTACGCTCACTTCTCGTCTATGGCTCAGCGCCATCTCAACCCGCCTGCTGGCTCAATAATGGCAAACTTTCGGACATTTCCTGTGCTT
Source organism: Ruegeria sp. AM9 (assembly GCF_056540565.1). Classification (NCBI taxonomy): domain Bacteria; kingdom Pseudomonadati; phylum Pseudomonadota; class Alphaproteobacteria; order Rhodobacterales; family Roseobacteraceae; genus Ruegeria; species Ruegeria sp. AM9. The sequence continues at coordinate 50,934 of NZ_JBQFWY010000016.1, read as the reverse complement.
TCCACCTCGACCGCCTCGAGCGCTTTCACGATTGGGCGCCGCTTTACCAGGAACAGGCCCAACGGGTAATCGAGATTGCCGGAAGCGTGGGACTCAGCCCCCTCCTTCCGTTCGATGGCTGGGCGATCGCAACGAGTTGGCCTTTTCTGGCAAAACAAGAGATTGCGCCGGAAAGAACCGACAATTCGCAGTCAATCGTATTAGCGAAGTACTACAAACCGCTCGCCGCGAAACCACGGTCCCGAGATATCTACAACCGATTGGTCAACTTTCCAACTCACGCAGACGTCGCACAAATAACTGACGAGCAAATCCGAAACGAAATGCAAAAGTTACTCTTGCATGGGGGAAACTAAGCAAAGATTCGCGTCGCTCTCTCAAAAACAGACAACCTTGAGTGACACAGTAAATCATTAAGTCTCTAGAATTTACGCGAGACAATCAATGCTTCGCACGCGAGCTTGGTTGCCGATGCTCCACTGGCGAGAGAGAATTAGGATTGAATTCCACATGAATTACGGACCCCTGATCATCGGTATATGGACGGTTTGCGCTCGCGAGAAGAGTGTTTAGTTTTGACTACATGATACAGTTCCCAGCAACCGAAGTCAGAAACAATCTGGATGGTCTTTCAATCGATATTGCCATCATTTCAAGCCGCCCAGCCAACTGTAAGAGACGCACAAGATGAGCAGAATTGAACGCCCGATCGTCGTCTATGCAAACGCCTTCAGCGAAACAAGGGGTGGGCCTATTGTGCTTCATAGGCTTGTGGATCGCCTCAACCACATGGGCGAAGACGCTTACGTCTACCCTAAAGCAATGCAGCATCAGTATCCCCCGTTTCCCAAATTCGAGATCCGCACCAGATGGAAGACATGGCGTCGCAACAAGATGGCACCGGTCAGGGCTCAGGGAAACTTTCGCGTCAATCCCGATTTTGTGACCCCAATAGCCGACAAGAAAATACTTAGAGAGGCAATCGTCGTTTATTCCGAAACTGTTGATGGCAACCCACTGAGAAGCAAGCGTGTCGTGCGCTGGCTCCTCCACAAACCAGGGTTCTTTCGTCCAGAGATTCGCTTCGGTTCTAATGAACTTACGTATTTCTATAATCCTGGGTTCGCAGAAGGTGTAGCTGGAATTGACCAAGAGAACCATCTCAGGGTCACTTGGCTCCGGAGTGACGTGTACTTTGATCGTAAGCTTTCTAACCGTTCCGGTACCTGCCGGCTGATCCGGAAGGGTCGACACACTGGCCTCTCGGAAGTTCCTGAAGACGATGATGCTATTCTCGTTGATGACTTGACTCATGAAGAAAAGGCCGAAGTTTTCAACAAAACAAAGGTTCTCTACAGTCATGATCCATTTACGCAATACCTGACATACGCGGCGATGTGTGGTTGCATTCCGGTTGTGGTTCCGCAGCCGGACAAAGCATTACACAGCGAATTTACCAACAGACCAACCAGCAATCGTTGGGGAATAGCGTACGGCGAAGAGGAAATCGGCTGGGCGCTCGAAACACGGGGCATGCTATTCGAGCAGCTCTCCAAGGAGCAGGAAAGTGAGGATGAAATGCTTGAAGCGTTTGTCGAACGACTCCGGAAACGTTTCTCGGACTGAAAGGTCTTATCAGAATAACTTGGCTGGAGTGGGGCAGGCGCAATTGTGATGATCGGTTCTTAGCGCCCCGCTAGAGGAAACCTAGTTCAGCGGCCTAGAAAAATAGAGCTAGACAGCCTTAAAAAAGTCCTAATACTGTCGGGTCGGCGCCACAAGAGAAGTCCAATTTTCCGAGTGTGACTGTAGCGAGTGAGCCGTACATTTCGGCATAGTAATTTGAGGCTGCATTGAATTCACAACCGGCAGGCAATTGCTCTGATTTCCGGCGTTTTTATAGGGAGTTACAATGCGCTATTTGGTTGCGGGTAATGGAATTCTAGGCCTGTCCACGGCCTTCAGGCTCACCCAACAGATGGGTTCCAACGACAGCATTGTCATCGTTGGTCCGGAAGCCCGGCAATATTCGGCTACTCTGCCCGCAGCTGCGATGCAGAATTCGTTCGCCGAGATAGAGGTCGGTGCGCTGGAGTCCGAAAAGGACCTGTATCGATTTGAACTCAGCCATTGGGCGACACGCATGTGGCCCGAGTTCGAGAGAGAACTGATCGATGCGGCGGGCGATGACATCCCGTATGGCTGCTCGAAGTGTGAAGTTTTCAGAGGTGGCTGTTTCGGCCAAGGCACTTATGTTGTCAACAACACCGCAATGAGCGAGGTTGATGATCTGAATTTTGCCGCCATGATCTCGGCGCTCGATGACTTCAATGAGCAGTATGAATACGTCGATCCGAAGTCGATCCCGAATTATCACCCTGAGGAACGCTTTCGTGCGACCCAGGCGATCCTGATTCATAACGAGGGCTGGTTCAATCCACGCCTGATGCTGGAGAAACTGGAAGCTATCCTGAACAGGCATCCCCGCGTCGAGTTCATCAACTCAACGGTGGAGCAGCTTGTCGGCGACAGGACATCTGTAGTCGACGCAAAGCTCGGCAACGGCGATACGTTACCCGCAGACTACTTTGTCCTCGCGGTAGGAGCTACCACTTCGGATATTCTGGGAGCCAGCACCAACGTCCCGATAAACGTTCAGCCGGTGTTCCACAATGTTGGCTCGTCGGTGGAGATCAAGAGCAGCGATTACCCTCACTCCAAGTGCATTCGAACGGTGAATAGAGGGTTCGCATGCGGTATTTATACGGTCCCCTACTTCCTCGGGCCGAATGAGCCCAAGGACCACATCATTATCGGCGCGACCAGTATTATGATGCCAAAACCGCACAACACGGTCCGTTTGTACGCATTGGAAGGCTTGATGCGCAGTGCGATGGAACAGATCAATCGTCACTTCTACCGGGCGGAGGTGGTCCGGACGAACGTGGGCTCTCGCCCCATCGCACAGGACACGTACCCGCTTCTTGGCAAGACGCAGATTCCCAACCTGTCCATCATCAGCGGCACCAACCGCGATGGCTTCCACATGGCCCCGGTCATCTCGCAACTCGTTGTCGACCAGATGCTTGAAAATGAAGTCGACGAGCGGTTCGAGTGGTTCGCCCCTGATCGCGACGTAATTAAGGAAATGGACCGTGAGGCCGCCATTTCAAGGAACGTTATGAACCAACTGGGCGCCATGTACCAACACGATTTCGTTCCGCCCAAAGGCAGATTCCCTGAAAGAATTGAAGACATCCTCCGGGCTGATGTAGAAGAGATCCACGATAAGGTTGGCGCGCACGATTGGGGGATCCCACCGATCATGATCGATATGTACAAATATGGCCATACGATCTGACATTTGGCAGGTGCCAATCAATAAGGTGAGGTATCGTGCTGTGCTCTCTACAAGTTTATCATGAAACCATTTTCAGACAGTCAGCTGAATGCACTTCAACTGGAGCAGAGCATTTATGATTTCCTGGGGAAGCCGCTAATAAGTTCCCGGAAACATCGATCGCGTGCCCCTATATTTTGGAAAAGTAGATGGAGCTTTTAACAAAACGATCCGATTGTGAGGCCGCGTTATCTGGTTTGAGTAACTCCATCCTTGATAACTATCTCTATAAAGCGATTTTAAACAAGCATTATCAGCCAGAGGAATACCTGTTCTTCCGTGACAACAATGATCTCATCCCATTGGTATTGAAGGATAATTTGGTGACCTTCTACGGGGGCACTCGACACAATTGGAGCAACACCTTACCCGACAATCCAGCATTGATAAATGAAGTACTGAGTTATCTCAATAAAAGGGACTACGCATTTCGATTATTACCAATAAATCGGGATTACTTCACAGATTTGAATGTTGAACATAGAGTTTTCGATGTTCCTTTTGAGCCGGAGTGGCATTTAAGTAATGTGCAAAACTACGATCAGGAAACGTTCTTAGCTTCCCTCTCCGGAAAGAAGCGTTGGTCTCACAGGCGAGTTCTCAGACACATGGAGAGCTACGAGTTCGAAACCGTTTCACATGAAGATTTCAAGCCAAAGTTTTTTGATGTAATGGAGGCACACTGCCGCTACTTCTCACAGCGTGGCAAGCTCTCGGCGTGGTACAACGCGGAGCACTTGTTAGGTGAGATTTTGGAGTACTTCTCTGAGCATGAGAACTTGCTTATTCGCCAAGTAACGCATGACGGAGCCATCGTGGCTGTCTATACGATTGTCTACAATTCCCAGGAGATGATCCACTACTTTGGCGGCTCTGTTAAAAAGGATGATAACTACATATCGAAGGCCGTTTATTTCGATATGCTCAGTATTGGAAAAGAACTGTCGTTGCAGCTAAATCTCTCGGAGCTGAACGGACTTAGAGGTGCTTTTACAAACAAGAAGTCTTTTGGCTACCAGCCGGTCCCCCTATATGCACTGGTGAGAGACGATGCCTGGATCGTGCGAAGAGACGCGGACATTAGCGAAGAGCAATATGATGAAATCTACGGAAGGCAATTTGGAATAGAGAGCCATAACGGAGGCGCTTGCGAATGAACCGGCTTAGGTTCTGGACTTCGGTAACGGGACCATCCCAGTCAAGCTGTTTTGCGCAGAATAATTGATCCGCCAAGGCGATGTGGCTTTTCTTTATTCGTGGCCGGCCTGCTTTCTGTCATGGCCTATGGGTGAGATCCTTCTGGTACATGCTTCGGTTCGTGGTCAGCGCGGTGGCTGACCAAGATGATGCTGGTCGATGTAATTCCGATGTACCCATCTCATAGGCGTGCTTGATCGACGGTAAGCGGTGTTCCAACCCCACCTTCCTGACGGCTTTCTGATCTGCGATTGCGCAGCGGAGTGTAGATTTGTCAGGAGGTTATTGTGGGAGTCCATCGGGAGCTACGTTTGGAGTCCGTTGCGGGCCATGAGGTTTTGATCGGACGGGATGGCAAGCGGCGCTGGCCGGAAGAGTACAAAGGGCAGCTTGTTGCAGAGACACTGGTTCCGGGGGTGACCGTAAACGAGGTCCCGCGGCGTGCTGGGATGCGGCCGAACCAGCTGTCTGAATGGGTCCTGACTCTAGAAGTCGTTTGCTTGCTCTAGCCTGATAAGTGGACTTAACCACGCCTCTTCGTCCACCTGCCTAGCGAAAAACCTAGCCCCTTCGACAGTGTGATGCCCGTAGTCATAAAAGAACTTGTTCAAGTTACTATCTATCGCAAAACACGATGAGTCGTCCAAGTCACAAACATAGTCCATTCTATCTAAGACTACTATCTCGCCTTTACCGCTCGCAATTTCCGAAAATAAGCCGAGTGTCTCAGAGTACATACTCTCTGCAGCGCCGCTCTGATAGTCTGTGAAAAAGTAACGATTTATTCTACGAACAAGTTGATCGGTTTCGCAGTTTATTCTCCTTAAACACTGCATAATCAATATGTCCGCAGCTGTGAATCTTTTGTTGTCTTTAAAACTGTATATCTGGGGAACAAGAACTAACTTTTTGCCATCTTTGACTATCTGCTGTGCAATTTTGGAAACTGCATTTAAATCAGCATCGCTATAAAGTGAAGCGATGACAACGATGTCCGCTTCAGTATAATTTGGTAGGTTGAAGAAATCGTCATCAATATCTCGAATCTGAACTCCAAAACGAGCCAACTCAAAGTGTTGATGCGCGAAGGATGAAAAGCTCAGCAAGTTGAATACGTCTTTTGAATGTGAGTTACCAACGACGAGAAGATTGTGTCTCTTATCATTCTCAGAAAACCACAACTCTCTTTCTACTTTATTGCCTTCTGTGCCAAGCCTCGGATCTTCTGTTAAGGCCCGCAATACTCCCCAGCTCTGCTTACGCAAAACGTTTCTATCCTCTTGATAATCTGCAAATTGATATCTTGGCGCTTTCTCTACAGAAGTGCCCAAAAGGCTCAGGGCAATGACCACCAAACTGCCAGAAAGAGAAGCGAAGAATACATAGCTCGGCTTCTTAAACGCGCGATATCTGAAAGGCTTCTCCACCAAGAAATATGAAACGAGCGCAGCGCCAATCGTTACCACGATCGCGGTAAGGATTTCGAAAGCTGTGAGTTCCAAAACACTGTATCGGGCGAATGCAAAGATTGGCTGATGCCAGAGATATAGGCTGTAAGAAATCAAGCCAATGCCGACGAACAACTTGCTCGAAAGAAGAGAGTTAACAAGTGTGCCAGGCAAAGCAAACACAATAATCAACACGGCGCCAATAGTTGGCGCAAGAGCAAAAAGACTGGGAAACGGCGTATATTCGTCAAACGTGAAGACAGCATATAAGATCGCAATCAATCCTAATGCGGACAATGCGTTATTCAGCCATTGCGGCGTGCGGACCTCGTTCTTATGCAGGAAGAAGGCTACAAATGAGCCTAAAAGTAGTTCCCATGCGCGTGTCGGCAGTAAAAAAAAAGTAGCTTCGGGGCTGTTGTAAGCTCCCCATTGCGCAGTCGCTAAACTGACAATAAATCCTAGTGCTAACAACGAAAGGGTTGCACGCTTCCCAAAACGCCAAGAAACCATCAAGAACAAAGGGAAGAGGATATAGAATTGTTCCTCTACTGCCAAACTCCAAGTGTGCAATAACGGCTGTAGTTCTGCGGCAGGAGCAAAATAACCACTCTGCTGCCAAAAGAAAAAATTGGACCAAAAGGTCGCAACCGCCAGCGCGCTAGCCGAAAAGTCAAAGAAGTCACTTGATAGAAACAAAAACCAAGCCGGTGGAAAACAAGCGACTACAACGAAAATCAACGCTGGCAAAATGCGCCGCGCCCTACGCTCATAGAACTTAGCAAGACTAAATTTACCGAGTTCTATCTCACCAATGATTATCGAAGTAATTAGATAGCCACTGATGACAAAAAAAACATCTACACCGACGTATCCGCCACCAAAAGCGGTTAGACCTGCGTGAAACAAAATTACTGGTATTACAGCTACTGCACGCAAACCATCAATTTCAGCACGATATTTCATAGAACTCCTACACGTATCTAATATCAGCTCTAATATCAGCCCTTTCTGTGTGCGGCGGATTGCTAAGTTGGTCAACCGCCGTATTCGCTTCAGCCGAAGGGATACCGCCAAAGCTGAACTTCAGCCATCCTTTTGAGCGTCTGAGAGACAATCCAACCAGAGTAGAGATAATCGCTTGGTCTTTATTGCATCGACTTTGCCTTCATCGGGATGGGCCATTGTGTGTCTGCCATCAACACCCATGGAACAGAATAGGTTGCTGCCGACCTCGCAGGATTGCAGGATCAAAAAATAGGCCCCGCTCTCAGGCAATGCCTGCTTTCACAAGGTTTTCAAAATACGCAATCGTCGGGACGAGGCCCTCGCGCAGGGAAACCTTTGGCTCCCAGTTCAGATGCTCTTTGGCCAGTGTAATGTCTGGCTGGCGCTGCTTGGGATCATCCTGCGGCAACGGTTTGTGCACGATCTTGGACTTGGTACCTGTAAGCTCAATCACTGTTTTTGCCAACTCCAGCATGGAGAACTCGCCCGGGTTCCCAGTGTTGATGGGCCCCGTTACATCGTCCGATGTTCCCATCAGGCGAATGAAGGCCTCTACCAATTCATCGCAATAGCAAAACGAGCGGGTCTGTTGACCGTCACCGAAGATGGTGATGTCCTCTTCCTTAAGTGCTTGCATGATAAAATTAGAGACCACGCGCCCGTCATGGGGATGCATGCGCGGCCCATAGGTATTGAAAATCCGGGCCACCTTGATCCGCAGCTTGTGCTGACGATGGTAGTCAAAGAACAGGGTCTCGGCGCAGCGCTTACCCTCATCATAGCACGAGCGCAGACCGATGGGATTCACATTGCCCCAGTAGGATTCTGGCTGGGGATGGATGTCAGGGTCGCCATAGATTTCTGATGTAGAGGCCTGCATGATCTTGGCATCCAGACGCTTGGCAAGACCCAGCATGTTGATCGCACCATGTACGGACGTCTTGGTCGTTTGTACCGGGTCGTGCTGGTAGTGGATGGGCGATGCAGGACAGGCCAGATTGTAAATTTCATCCACTTCCACATAGAGGGGAAAGGTAACATCATGGCGCATCAACTCGAAATTGGGCGCGTCAAGCAGGTGGCTAACGTTACCGCGCCGACCGGTAAAGTAGTTGTCGATGCAGAGGACATCATGCCCCGCTGCGACCAGACGATCGCATAGATGACTGCCCAGGAACCCTGCCCCTCCAGTAACCAGAACACGTTTGGATGTCGGGTTGATGATATCTGTGTCACTCATGCACTAGACCTCTGAAATTCATGAAGTTTAACCTAAACACAACTTCTCACCTGGTCACTCCACCGTTTGTGAGATGTGCCAAAAATCTTTGCTTATGATGTGCGTATCAATCTACTTGTATTGACCTGCTCCCCATAGGGTCCGCGTTTATAGGTTAGCTCTGTTCAGGTTTTGGTCTTCCTTTGATCGGTTAGCATATTCTTGTGACGTCAGACCAGCGAAGCTGGAGTGAGGCCGGTTGTAATTATAGTCGGTGCGCCATGCTGCAATCGTGCGGTCGGCATGGCGCAGAGACGGGAACAGGTGTCCATTCAGGCATTCCCCGCGCATTCTTCTGTTGAAGCTTTCCACCAAACCGTTCTGCATCGCCTTATTCATCCAGCGCACAACATCGAATTGGATTTTTTGCCTTCTAAACAGAAGATTTAAAAAAATCTTTTGCTATTTTCCCCCACCGATAGTCTGAAATGTTGTCCGGTACACATTTCGCAAGTTTCAGCGTCTGTGCAATTTTACTTTTCGCTTCAGAAGGGTTCTCGAAATCCACAAGTGTTCCGTGCAAAGAATCTGTTAGTGCCCGAAAGATATCGATGTCATTCGCGACAACCGGTAAGCCGCGTGATCGCGCTTCGATAAATGGAATTCCAAAACCCTCAAGTTTGGACGGGAACACAAAAACGCGCGACGCGTCATAGACTTCGACCAACTCGTCATCTGAGAGCTTCGACAAGAAACTGCACTGAAGGTTATTCTCGGCTGCGTAATCGATACAACTTTCTAAGGTACCCATATCAGACCCAACGAACGCAATCCGCCAATTAGAACCGACACAGGCTTTTAACAGGCCAAGATGGTTCTTATGAGGCGCAAAATTCGAAACATAGAGCAGATCATACTCCGGTTCCTTTTGAGGAAGCTTGCGAAACCATTCTTCGGATAAACCGTTTCTCGATACAACAATCTTCTTTGGATCAAGCTCAAGGACATCTGAGAGCCTCTTCTTTTCAGGCTCTGAAACGGTGATGACGTGGTGACAGATACGACTTGAAATCTTGTGAACAACTAAAGTGAGATTTCTCCCCTTCCGTCCAACATCGGTCGCGAACTTTGCATCGTGAATTACGTGAAGGATTTTGTTGGCATTGATTGGCAAGGGGGCGATGGGGTATTCAGACACAATATAGGCATTTCGAAAGCGCTTTAGCAGATACATAAGTTTGATGTATTTGAGCATTCGTGAAATTGGCCCTCCCTCAGCATTGAAGGATATGTGAGCAGTTGAATTGTCGATGAGCCAGGGCGAAAGCACAACGACACGCGCAAGCCCCTCATTTTGTAGTGCTTTACACAATTCAGTTGTTCGGCGTCGCGCCCCTGACATGGCATTTCCGTGCCGATAAGGACTCACAAACACAAAGCTCGGAAGGTCGTCGTTCATGTCGTAGTTACCTTGGGCCGCATATTGGGAAATGAAATTGTGAATGCCTTACACTGATCCGAATTTTCCCGAAAAGCTAGCCGATCAAGAAAAGTACTATCTGATATAGCCAGTTGAACATGCGATTTTCGACTCAGATGTGCCGGCAGTCAGCGAACGACCGGAACTGGATAGTGGGAAATGTCGTCACACTGCTCAGTTGCGCCTTCAAAATGTCGATGATTTTCGCTTCACTGAAACAGCTTTTTTCATCGTCTATCTCTTTCACTAGGGAACAGGCTGATCTCAAACCTCCACCCGTGGTCTATTGGCTGAGAAAAAGTGAAACCTAAAACGATCAGCAGGTGCAAGGGGGCTTAAGTTAAGCCGGAAACTATCCAAGCTTTGAGGAGTAGATGAAAGTGTTTCGGCAAAACCGGTACCTGTGGTTTCCGTGTGATGCTGATTTTCATTCCTTCCTTTTTGAAAGGCAGGCTATGTCAGCACCTTTGCCAAATGCGTTGTACGGGCGCCTTCTATAAGCTAGTTAAAGAAAAGTTATTTGAATTATCTGTCGAGTGTCTGATACTGATTTTCGCTGTTTAGGAACATGAATTTGAAGTCCATTTTTCAGTGTGTTTCTCGGGATTATCTGGTCAGGCTTCGACTTGTTGGTTGCTGTGTAATGGTTAGGATTATGTTTATGCGTTGCCGGAACGGTGTTCTTGGATCTACACCATGTCAGCACTAAACTTCGAGCCGTACGAAGGGGATGGCAACGTTAAGGCTCCGGTTTTGTAATGACGACCGTTTATACTCAAGAGCCCAAAAGCCTTAAGATTGCGTTTATCCTTCTGGGGGATCGCAATAAGGCCAGTTCGCGTGTGCGAGGTTACTGGATTGGCGAGGAGCTGGAGGCACTGACGCATCATGTTTCCTACCACAATACGCAACTAAGGCAGGACTACCTGCGGATATTGCCGGTTGTGATGCGCCATGACATTCTGATTTTTCAAAAACAGTACTCTCGCTATGATATTGCCCTTTTACGTATGGCCAAACTCATGGGAAAGCGGGTGTTCTTTGATATCGACGATGCCCCTTCTCGGGTAGGAAGCCAAATATCTCAGCGGAATGCAGCCACCATGATGCGTGAGGCACACGGGGTTTTTGCCGGCAGCCACAATCTGGAGGCTTTGGCCCGAGAGGCGGGTGGTACGATACATTTCATCCCCTCAGGTATCCGGTTGGCTCAGTACAAGACGCGCGACCCAAGTGATACCGAACAAATCTGTCTGGGTTGGATTGGCAATGGTGCCCACTATGTCGAGGATCTGATTTCGATCCTTGAAGCACCGCTGCGCAGTCTTGCTGCGCAATACAACATTCGTCTTAAAATTGTCGGGGCTTGTGGTGAACCGAAACTCGCAGAGATCTTCGGATCTATCGACGGGTTGACGCTCGATCTGGTGGATGAGGTGAATTGGTCTGATCCTGAAGCGGTGATGCGTGCCGTAGAGGATTTCGACATTGGGCTCTACCCGCTCATCGAAAATAAGTTCAACATCTATAAGTGCGCATTCAAGGCGCTTGAGTATATGGCCACATCTATTCCTGTGGTGGCAAGCAACGTAGGTGCCAATGGAGATGTGATCACTCATGGATCGGATGGGTACTTAGTTTCGTCGCCTGACGAGTGGATCGCTTGCTTGTCTCGTCTGATTTCAGATGGCGGTGCAAGACGCGAACTTGGCGCGAACGGCCGCGCCAAGGTGGAAGAGCGCTACAGCACCAAGGCTTTGGCGGCCCAGGTTTCCGAGTTGTTGTGATGATTACCATACCCGAGTATCCGCAAAAACCGATCAAGGTCGCCTTTGGATCCGTGCCCAAAGACGGCGGCACCTTCACGTTTTATCGCAATATCAGACCCGCTCTCGCAGCCCGGGGCATCTCGCTCTATTGCGTCACCCTCGGTAAGCCGCAGGCACGTCTTTGGGAAGAGGCCTATGTGGACGATGGCTGTGTCCAATTGGCCGCTACGTCCCTGAGTATGAAAGACCAAGCGCAGGTTTTCACCAAATGGTGCGCAGACAACAATATAGACTGTGTTATGGCGATCAATTCCGAAGGCATATTGTCGGCGATCCCCCATCTGCCTGCCCACATACGGGTTCTGTCGCGCTGCGCCAACGCATTTGATCACGGCTATCGCATCACGATGTCAGGCCGGGAGCGGTTGGCCCGGATCATCGCATTGACCCCACGGCTCCGCGAGGATCTGGTGGCTGAGTACGGGGCGGATCCAGAAAAAGTTGTACTCATCCCCAACGGTATCGATGCAGCCAAGTTCGAAGCCGCCGCACAAAAAGAGCGTGGCACTGGCGCAAGGCTGGAATTGGGATTTTTGGGGCGCCTTGAGCACAATCAGAAAGGCGTGATGTACCTACCCACGATTGTGGACGCACTTCACGCCCGCGGTGTGCCATTTCGGCTGCGGATCGCAGGCAAAGGTGTAGACCGCGCGCGGCTGGAAGAGGCTATGGCCCCCCATCTGGCTGAGGGCCGGGTGGAGTTCATAGGGGCGCTCACTCCGACGGAGGTTCCACAGTTTCTGGGACAGACGGATGTCTATGTCTTCACGTCCCATTTCGAGGGCTGTCCGAATGCTCTTTTGGAAGCAATGATGGCCGGATGCGTGCCCGTTTGCGGCTTGATCCCAGGCATCACTGATTTCCTTGTTGAGACTGGACGCACGGGGTTCATCGAGACACTGGGCGATGCTGAAGGTTTTGCATCTGCCATCGCCGCCTTGCATGAGGATCGCCCGAAACTTGCGGCTCTCAGCCGCGCTGTTGGGGCCGAGGCGCGTACACGATACACCAATGAAGTTGCGGCCGATGCCTATGCCGCTCTGATCCATGATGTGATGGACAACCCCGCGCCGGACTTCCCTCCCCTACCGTGGAGCGCATTCAGACCCGATTCCAACTTTCCTGGCTACTGGCGGCACCGAATTCCTACTGGGCTAAAAACATTGGTACGGAAGCTCAAATGATGACGTGTACCCTGTATTGTCCTGAGGTTTCTTGATGTTCACACAACCGAATTTCTTCTTCATCGGTGGTATGCGGTGCGGATCTACCAGTCTAAATCTGATGCTCGAGCAGCACCCAGACATCTATATGTCTCCGGTTAAGGAAACATACTACTATGTGGCAGAAGCGCTTCGGAGTATGGAAACGCCATCGCCCGAAGACATCAGTTTCCTAAAGAATTATGAGCAAACTGGAAAATATAAGACCAACGAGACCTATCAAAGCCTGTTCCGGGATGTGGATGATGAAAAAATCGTGGGTGAGTCTTCGCACTATATTTATCACCCCCGCGCAGCAGCTGCGATTTTCAAACACTGTCCCGAGGCACGCATTCTGGTCTGCCTGCGCAATCCGGTCGACCGTTTCTTTTCTGAATATCTTTACCATTTGCGACGGGGAACCGAGACAGGTTGCTTTGCGGATTACGTAGCACGCTATGCAAATGGTTATTTGAACGGTGACATTTCCGACAAAATATTGGTGCCAAAGCTGAACAAGGGTCTTCAAGCCGAGTTACTAGAGCCGTGGATTGCCCAGTTCGGACGGGATCGAGTCAAGCTGGTGTTGTTTGACGACTTCAATCGGGCTCCCAGGAAAACGATGGCCGACGTTTTCAATTGGCTACAGATTGATGACCGTTTTGCCGTCCAGAAAATTCATGCGCAAAGAGGCGGTGCTGCAAAAGCCAAGTGGGTGACCAAGGCGATTAACTCAAAAAATGGTCTTTTGAAGTCAGTAAAATCCTTTTTGCCCAAACACACTAGGGTAAAGATGCGGTCCTGGGTATTCTCGAAAACCCTAGAGCGTCCTGAACTGGAGGCGGAGACACATAATCTGCTCGTCCAATTCTATCAAGATGATGTAGAAAAGCTCTCCGGTATCGTTGATCAGGACTTATCGGCGTGGTCGCAAATAAAGTAGTATTTCGAAGAACAGATAGAAAATAATGTGAATGTAGAGTGCAAGTGGTGCGGTTCATAAACAACTTTGGTCATCGCCCGGTCCATTTGAGCAACAGACAACACAAGGAGACACAGCATGCCTAAGGTCGTCATTTTGTTGTCTGACAAACGCTCGGGCTCGACAATGCTGCAGGAAGAGCTTTGTAACCACTCCGGCATTCGACATGTTGATTATTCGTCCCATACTTACTTCGAGACCCATCACTGGCTGAAAGCATCTGTGGTTCTAAACCGGCCCAATGCGCTCTATTCCGGATTTCGGCAATATCCCGGCTACGGTACGCGGGAGAATGCGCGCTCCTATCTCATCGATACGCTCAAGGGAAACATGCCTGATTATGAGCCCCCGGAAAACGATGAGGAGCTGATCTTCGGAGGGTGGGATACTTTATGCAAAACCTTTGCTCAACCGGTATTTTTCGAGAAATCCCCGCAAATTCTCGCGGAATGGTGCGCTCTTAGCCTGCTTCTGGAATGGACGCGCCGTACAGAGATGGAGGTGAAAATCATTGGCCTCATACGCAATCCGTTGGCCGTGCAGTACTCCGCCCATGAACTCTTTTCAACTGAAGCCGAGCAGCGCCAGTTCGGCTGGCTCAACATCCAGCGCAACCTCTTGAGCATCCAGTCCATGTTGCCGCCGGACATGTTCAGGCTGGTACGCTATGAAGACATAATTGCCGATCCGAAACAGGGCTTGGCCGATCTGTGTGAATTCATTGGCGTGGAATACGAAGAGCAAATCGGTGCTTCGGTGCATAGCTCGTCAAAAGAGAAATGGATGGCGAATGAGAACTACACGCTGCAACTTGACCCTTCGGTCAAACAGATTGCCAAAGCCTTTGGATATCAGGACCCGGAACTGATCAACCCGCACAAGCCGACAGCGGAGAAGATTGCCGCGATGCGCCCGGATTTTAAGACACGCGCCAAGAAGCAAGCCATCCGCATACGCGACCGGGTGGTCCGCCCCGTGTATCTCAAGCTAAAAACCGCACGTACGACAAGGAAGTGACCAACATGCCGCGTCCGAGCCTCGGAGTCGTCTCAATCTCCTACAACGAAGAACGGGATATCGAGGGATTTCTTGAAAATCTCGCCTCTTGGGTCGATGAAATTGTGATTGTAGATGACGGATCGACAGACCGCACTGAGGAGATGGCGTTGGCCTATGGCGACAAGGTCAAATTTCTCAAAAGCCCGCGCGCCGACGGTGAGTATTTCAGCCACCAGCGCAACAAGGGGATTGATGCGGCCAGCAGCGATTGGCTACTGCATATGGATATTGATGAGCGCGTCAGCCCGGAACTGGCCGATGAAATCCTTAAAGGCATCACCGACGCCGAAAAGGACGGCTATCGCTACCGGAGACTGAACTACTTCATGCACCGCCCCATGAAAGGGGGCGGTTGGCGGGACTGGAACCTGGTCCATCTGGCCCGGCGGGACAAGTTCCGCTTCGGTGGCATGTTCCACGAAGATTGCCTGATGGACGCGCCGCCTGAGCGGATCGGCCAGTTTCACGGGCTGATGATCCATTTCAACGAAGATAACTTCGAAAAGCGCCTCCGCAAAAGCGCAACATATCTGGAAGAGATTGCCAAGGGCGTCGAAGGCCGGAAGCGTCCCGTGACATGGATCGATATTGTGGGGCGTCCGGTCGCGGAATTCACCCGCAAGTACGTCTTCAAACGCGGGTTCCTGGACGGCATACCTGGTTTTATCTCAGCCGCCCATTCTGCGACAGCTATTTTCCGTGCGAACGCGCTAGTCTGGGACCGGCAGAACCACATTGATCGTTCTCAGCTGGATGTCGATCTCAAGAAAAGCTGGTCTGCTGCGAGCCTGCCCCAAAGGGGTGAGCAATGACGGATATCGCGCCTCCCCTGAGTGTCTCTGTAGTGATCCCCACCTATAATCGGGCGCATTTGATCACTGATGCACTGGATAGCGTTGCGGCGCAGTCTCGCACGGTCGACGAGATTATCCTGGTGGACGACGGCTCAACCGACGATACCGAAGGGGTTGTGAAATCCTGGGGCGAGAAAGCGGGCCAACAAGGCATCCCGATTATTTATGTCCGACAGGAAAATGCGGGCGGGAATGTTGCGCGCAACCGCGGGATTGAGGAAGCAAAGGGCGATGTCATCGCCTTTCTGGACAGTGATGATGTCTGGGCAGTCGAGAAGCTTGAAAAGCAAATTGCAGTGTTAAAATCCGATCCGGCATTTGGTGCTGTTTACT
This sequence comes from Ruegeria sp. AM9, assembly GCF_056540565.1. NCBI lineage: Bacteria > Pseudomonadati > Pseudomonadota > Alphaproteobacteria > Rhodobacterales > Roseobacteraceae > Ruegeria > Ruegeria sp. AM9. The sequence continues at coordinate 34,923 of NZ_JBQFWY010000016.1, read as the reverse complement.
GCGGAGTTCGTGAGGTTGTCATTGGCTCGACCGCCCAACCTGAGGTGCCCGTGCGTTCCTATCCGCACGGTGATCTTTTGGATGCTCTGCTGGTGTCCGATGTAACTGCACCGACATCTTGTTACGTTGTACGCCGAGAAGTGTTCGAAACGGCCGGCCGTTTCGATACCAGCTTGCAGGCCCGCCAAGACTGGGACATGTGGATTCGAATAGCCAAGAACTTTAGAATCGGGACTATTCCAGAAGCTTTGACAGATTTGCGCAGTCACGACGGGCCGCGCACGATCTCGGACCCCACACGAGAGCTCAACGCTTACAAAACAATTTTGACAAAATATGCGCCTCTACGCGCAACCAAGTCATTTCGTATCCGCCAAGCCGCTCTGGCATCCTACTACAGGCGCGCCGGCCGCGTGCATTATCATCATATGGATGCACCGGTTCAGGCCATTGGATATCACATGCGCTCAATTCTGACATGGCCGCTTGAACCTGATAGCTATGCGGCTCTTTTGGGTATTTTCTTGCCAGCAGGTCTTCGAAAGCGTCTTCATATCGGGTGGAACCGTATCTTCGGTCGGACCTTTCTGTCGATCAAAAGCCATTAGGATCAAATTTAGTGCTAAATGTTGCGTATTTTTCCAACCAGTTTGCTAGTGCTGAGGGACACGGGATCGCGCGCTATGCTCATGAAATGTATAAAGGTTTGCGCAAATGTGATGATCTTGCCGTCCGACCCGTAGCAGCATGGTCCTCCCTGCCCCCTGAGAAACTGTCTGCTCTACAGAAGGGTACAGGGCTTGAGTTGGTCAAACTAGGACGAAGGCTGACGCCACTGGCTTGGCATTTCCTCGATATTCCAACATTGGAGCGGCTGATTGGTGGCACTGTAGACGTGGTGCATGCAGTTTCACTTGGATATGCAGTGTCCACCCGAAAGCCTTATGTCGTAACTGTACATGATCTCGGGCCGCTCACACATCCCGAGTATTTCTCCAACAACAAGCCTTGGATCATGGAGAGGAGCTTACGGCAAGCTGAGGCACGAGCCGATGCAATCATCTGCGTTTCGGACTCTACCGCCAACGAGGTCGAGGGATATCTCGGGGCACATGTGGCTGACCGGATTCGTGTGATCAAGGAAGGAGTCTCGCCGGAATTCTTCGAGCCAAGTGATATGGCCTGTCTCGCAGGGCTTGATCTGCCGCCCGACGATGTTCCGATTATCCTTACGGCCGGAAAGATGAGCCCGCGCAAGAATATGCAGGGCGTCATACGCGCCCTGAAAAAGGTAAGGGACAAGATTGACCATCACCTCGTTCTGGTCGGCGCGGCGGGGTGGGAAACTGAAGTCGTGCTCAGGGAGCTGGATGACGGCGCCTTGCTGAACCGCGTCCACCTGCTAGGCTACGTAAGGGACGACCAGCTGCGCGCGCTTTACAGGCGGGCATCACTCTACATTCATCCGTCGCTCTATGAAGGCTTCGGTCTGACGGTATTGGAAGCAATGGCTTCGGGTGTACCAGTGATCACATCGAACATGTCCTCACTGCCGGAAGTGGCCGGAGAGGCGGGCCTGCTGGTGGATCCCGCCAATGACGCCGAGATTGCTGAAGCCATCCAATCCATTTGCACGGATACGCCTCTCAGAGAGACTAAAATTGCACAGGGACTGGCACGAGCGGGTCTGTTTTCTTGGGATGACTACGCCGGAGAATTACGGAACGTGTTTATCGATGTGAGGCGCTGAACTGGCGTTGTGACGCTGATAAATTCACTAGAGCGTTTCCAGTTTAGGTTGATGCATGCCCGGCCTCACAAATGTAGTTCCAGTATTCTTGTGGGGTATTTTCGAAAGCGGCTTGCTCTCACTATAAGATCGGATTTTTTTACATTTTGAATGCCAAATAGTGGCCAACTTGGGTTCATTCTGCTGAAGAAACCAGCCGTAGCAACAGGATGGATTGAGTCTCCTCGGGGCGTAGAGTGCAGATATCATTGTGCAGGGTGATATGAGGACGGTTGATCATGGTTCACCCACCGGGCATCAACGTTCGGCATCATTTTAACCCGAAATTGACAATCTTTTTGTTTTGGTAGACTTTTGCATCAAGCGCTCGTTTAGGTGCCTCTGGTCAATCTATCTCGCATAATTTTTCGGTTTTTGATCGATGCCTTCACCATTACCTGTACGCACGAGAGGAATTTATTTCTTTGCACTTTTTGTGCTGATTCTATTCACAATTCCCAAAGCCAATTTGCGATTAGGCCCTATTCCTATTTATCTGGTAGATATTTTCGTTATGTTCTTGCTGGTTGTTGCGCCTCGCCGGGCACCGCCGTCAGATAGGAAAACTGTACGCTACGCAAATTTATTGAGTATCATACTGCCAATCGCGCTTGTTAGCGAATTGATGGGAATGATCACCTTTGGAAACTTTTTTGAAGCAGTTTATCAATCTTTTAGAACCGTAATTGCGTTTCTTGTATTCCCCCTAACGGTTCGCTTCATACGAACACCTTGGGATCTCCTTTTGGTTCTTCAGGCTCTTGCTTTGGCCGTTCTCTTCACATCGTTACTCATGGTCATGACCTCCCTTCCGCAAACCCGTAGCTTTGCTATTAACGGTGTGATGTCTAACAGTTTCCTTGATCCCAATTGGAGAGGAGTTGCTGACAAGTTTGGAAGTGCGAGAGACGTAGGCGTTCGCGGGCAATCTCTGGTCGGAGTGTCTATTCTTAGTGCGGCGTTCGTAAATGTTTGCTGGCCCCTAACCGCATTGCTTTTGCGGTGGCCCGGAAAAATTGGGGTGATGCGTGGTATTGCAATGCTCAGCTGTCTGATGGCCCCGTTTGCTGTGCTGATGAGTTATTCCCGCGGTGCAATTGCTGGCTCAGTTTTGATTATACTCGTCAGTCTTCTGTGGGGCTTAAACCATGTAAGACGCGGGATTCTTTTCCCTGCTGCCATTTTTGGAATCGTTATTTTTTCAATCGGAGTCGGTTCAAGTCTCTTCTTTTTTGACAGGCTTGTTAACCGTACTGCTGCCACTTTCGATTCTGAGCTGGCTAGCGCCGGAGAGCACGAAAGGTTGCACTCATACACTGAGCCCTTCGAACACGTCATCGAACGTCCAGGGTTTTTCTTCCTAGGCGAAGGCGTTACGATAAGATATGCGAGCAGCCCAGTTGCTTCGCAGCAAAGGGGAAAAGCCACACATTCTGTATTTTCCATAGCCTACTACTCATATGGGATGATTGCAGCGTTACTTTATACGGTGTTGATTTTCCAAATATTGTTCTTCACAGCAACCATGATCAAATCGAAGAGAGGCACACTCTCACGCGCATTTGCACAGGCATTATTTCTGGTCGTTGTCGGCATTATTCCATGGCTGGCCTCTGCTCACGGAGCGGTTTCTAATTCCAGGGGAGCAATGCTCTTATTCTTCATCGTGGCCTTAGTGACGTCACTTGATCGCTTTAGGCTATTGGACAGAGGTATACATAGTAAAAGCTTGGCTGGCGGCACGGGACTCGGGCACCAAAGTTTGGTGGGGAAAAATATCACGGAAAGTAGAGTGCGTTGAAAGCTAGTTACGCCGAAACCTGTCCAAACATTGGGGAGCAGCTCATATTGTTGCGTTGATCAGATCGATAGATTACCCATTATAGGGTCTTCGGCAGTTATAAATTACTTAGAATATTTCGTTTTGTTACAGGAGTTTCCGGAGGTATGCACAGTGAGTTCAAAAGAAAACTAAAGAAACTGCAACGCGGAACCACCCGTCAACTGAGAAGTCAGTTGAGAAGGCTGTCGTCCGGACGCCCCCCAGGGTTTATTATTATCGGCGCGCAGAAAGCCGGTACCACAACCTTGTTTCGAACTCTAAACAGACATCCAGCTCTTGAAGGCTCACAAATAAAAGAAATCAATCATTTTAATCACCATATGCATTTTGGCGCGCAGCGGATTGACTATGAGAAAAATTTTTCTCCATTGCCTTTTTCCAGTCCAATTTTTTTTGAAGCCACCCCCGAATATTTGGCCTATCCAGGCGTAGCCTCCAGAATTGCTTCGTACTACCCGTCAATTAAGCTAATCTGCATATTGAGAGAACCGGTCAGTAGAGCTTACTCAGCCTATAACATGTATAAGAAACAATTCGAGGCTGGCTACCTTCAGCGGCTGCGAAAGGAGAGCGAAAGGCTGCCAGGAGACCGGCTAATGGAGCTTCAAGAGAAGGAGGGAAAGATACTTCCTTTCAGAGCTTGCATAGAATTTGAGCTAGACCTTATGCACAGCATGGAGGGTACAATTGAACCTGCCCTTGTCCGACGTGGTCTTTATCTTCAGCAGATCAAGAACTACTGGGAGGTGTTTGGTCGAGACTCGCTCCTTATTTTGGGATTTTCGGATCTGAAGCAAAAGCCACAATTTGTCTTTGATCAGGTATGCGACTTCATCGGAGTCCCACGGCATGATTTGAAAGATACTGTAATAGCCTCTAATGTGGGGAGGTACCCATCCAACATACCGACCTCCGACAAAGAACTTCTTTCCGAGTTTTATCAGAAGCCGAATGATGCGCTATTCGATGCAATAGGGGCGATAAATTGGTGATTTCTCTAGTCAGGAGAAGTTCAGCCAAGAACCACTGAACGGCTCTGCTGCAAACTTTTAATCACCTGTCAGGCCAAACGTAGTTCTGATATGCCCATGCTCAAGAGAGACATGGGTAGGCAGCGACAATACGGCATGACAGTTCCGTGAGACGTGACGCTAACTTCAATGTCATTTATTTTGAGGGGATAATCTCATCGATTAGAGTCTCATCGGCGGGCCGTGCCCAGACAAGGAGGCCCGGGATTGTTCGAAGGTGCCTATAGCCCATCTCCTCAAGAAAAGCATTGCAGGTACGACGATTGTCTTCGATCAGAATGATCGGTGCATTGCGCTCGATGGTGGTGCGGGCGCCCTGAAGCGCCGATAGTTCATGGCCTTCTATATCAAGCTGGATGACAACAACGTCTTGGAGATCAAGGCTGTCAATTGTCACTAGTCCCACAAGCTGCCCCTCGTCGCTCAGCCTCGACGCGCCGCCGCGATGCTCACCTGCTTCACTTCCAGTATCAATATGAGCAATTTCAGTGCGATCGCTCAAACCTGCATTCTGAATATACACATTTTCTAATTCGTTTGCTTCGACGCACAGCTTTGCCAAAACATAATTCTCAAGGACGGGCTCGAAGGCGTACACTGTTGAGGGGCATGAGCGGGCGAATGTTGGTAGCATATCTCCAAAAAACGTGCCTGCATGGACCATGCTACCTCCCCTTCGCTGCATGATCTTGTCGATCAGATTGTGTGTGTCAGGTTCATAGACTTCGCCAACCAGAATAGCTCGGCTTGCAGGACGGTGCTCGGCATATTTTGGCACGAAGTATATCCCCCGGTCCTGGATCACTTTACTGAACGGAACCTTAAATTGTTCCCCCGCAACGATGTTTGTAAGGCTTCTCTTGGAACCCGTGCTACGGGACTGCATCTTCAGGCGCGAAAGCGCTGACCAGATGATCGGCGGCACAAAAGGTCTTACTGCATTCTTCAAGATCATGGTCCGGTCACACCTCTGCCAACTCACATTGTTTCACTGATAAAATTTTTTTCTTCGCAAAGATCAATTACCGCACTTTGAGCGGTATACGAAGAGGTTTGACACGGTTTCTGGGGTGAATGATCTCAATGGCTTGGCAGTCTTAAAACCCTGTCGCAAAAAATCTGCCTCATCAGGCACTCAATATGCACCCATCTGTTCCCGAAACTCTAATTCGGAGCTGCACATACAAATGGAGTCGAACATTTTGTAATGTTTTCAGAATGCCATATTGTCGGCTCTAAGGTGCTCGCCAAGTCGCGGGAACGCGGTCCCCAAAGCGTTTGCGTACTGCTTCATAAACCGGAGAAAGTGCTTTTGTAGCCTCTGCAAGCAAAGCATCCGTGGCAGCCACATCAACACCCTCATTCACACGTTTTGATAAATTTATCTCCACCGGAAACCCAAACGCATGTTCGAGCTGCGTAAGTTCTGTGTCAGTCGTCAGCGTTTCGTAGAATGCGCATATCAACTGACTTGTCACCCCGGCAGCATCGCAACGTTCGAGTATTGCCGCGTAATTTGATTTGCGATAGCCGTTGCTGCTCGTGTCAATGAAACTATCCCGAAACGCTTCCAACACTTGATTACGCGTAACAGTGCCTTCCTTCAGTTTCCTTCGAAAGCGATGCCGCACATCCGACCAAAGCCGGTCTACGGGATCACGCATCATGAATATAAGCTTTGTATCTGAATGCACTGCTGCCATGCGCGCCAAGATATCCGGCGCACATGCTTCGTAGTCCGGCGTTGATTCAAAGATCACCTTTTGCCCAGCATGGCCTGCCGAAAGATAAGTAGCATAAAGATCCACGCGACTTTCATCTTGTTGTCGTAAATTCCAGAGCCGTAGCGACTGGCGCAGGTCAAATGCCGTTACACTGGTGCGGCGTACAGGCCGCAGGAGCAGGGCGGCAGATTGTTTCATAGCCTTTTTTCGTGCCCGACCGACCCATATTGATCGCACACCTGAGCCCCGCACAAGATCCCAATAGTGCACCTCTTTTGTATGGGATACATGCACCCGTTCGTCTGTCTCCAGCAATCGATAAAGTAGCGTGGTAGCGGCTTTCGTAGTACCGATGCATATTACTACGCGCTCTACTGTCTCTGGCCAGGGTAACATGGAAAATATCGGTGTCTCAAAGTTAGGTTTTGTTGAGCCAAAAGCAGGACTAATCATACAACTCAGTCGTTTATATCACTACCGTCCAAATTCGATACAACATATATCAATAAAGCCGTAAAACTTCTTTGACTGGAATTGCGTGATCAAAAGTCATTGTGCGCATATGAATGTCTCACTTGTATAAATGCCAGCAGCTTTGATGATGTGACCGCCTCCGAGTGGTAAGCGGGGTCGTCAGCCGAGTGCCAGTGGCGCCGCCAACGGACGCTGAGTGTGAACAGCCCCTATCGCGGCAATGCCTCTTTGAACCTGCCGGGCATCAAGGTCAAAGGCGAAGGCGAGTGGAACGCGCGCAAACATGGCGGCCCCAAACGCCGCATATGGCGCAAGATTCATCTCGGGGTCGATGAAAAAACGCTGTAGACCCGGGCCGTCGAAATTATCGGGGCAATATCGGCGATGCCCCGGTTCTACCTGACCTGCCCGATCAGATTCCGGTGGACGATAACCCAGAGCCATATGGGTGGCGGATAGCCTTTTCGTTGTGTTTGGGACGCTTATTTCGGTTTCTCAAACACAATAGCGAAACTCTCACAGTAGTCTTCATCAAGCATATACTGAAGTATGGTGAATAGTCGCCACATGAAGTAGATCGGAAAAAAGAAGCTGAAATAAGACGACCAATACCGTCGAGATTCAGCCCTAACAACCATGCCATGAGCATTCAGCAACCCGCGCATCTCTGCGGGAGTGCATCGATCGTAGTAGGCAGGAAATCCATCGCCGCTCTTGCCCGGGAAAACCCAATGCATCAGGCGTCTTTTGAACTCGTTCGGCAGTTTTGTATTTAGCTTCGCAAAAGCTGCCTTGCGGCAAGGTAACTTGATGAAACAGCGCCCTCCTGGACGCAGCAGCGCAACAAGAGAGCCAACCGCAATCTCGTTGTTCGTGACATGTTCAAGCGTGTTTCTGCAGATCACGAGATCGAATTGCCCGTCCAGATCCTGAGGAGGATCGAGAAGGTCCACTACGCGTGTTTCGGTATAGGTTCCTGCTGGCGCGGCCTTTAGCTCATCAGGGTCGATGTCTATCCCTACGTAACGCCTTTCGTCGACCCCTTTACCGTATGCTTGGACGAATGGTTTCTTTCCGCCGCCAACATCGGCTACCTCATGCGCTACTTCGAAAAGCTGCTCTGGCCGCATATCACCCAAATCACCCTCTTTTTTCAAGAAGGGTAACATTCTCTCGAATCCCTGGGAGAGTGCGATATTCCATCGTGCAAAATGACGAACCAATGACACTTTTTGCCCCTTATTCTAATTCTCCAATACATGATCCAGAACCGGAAGCCCATTTTGGACCAATCCACCCGATCTATGCGTTCGCATCAAACTCTAATAGCGTTTAGAGTTTTCAAGAAAGACTGCACAATGTCATAAGTATGATGGTTGCCAGGTCAAAATGGTGGATGGAATTCACCCCGTTTCTGGTCCGGGCTTCATGCGACCTTTCGGGTTTCGTTGTAATCGGCTCTCAAAGAAATTTGCGGCAGGGCTTTACCACCTTCGTTATGTTGTGGCGACGAGTCTTGACCATAAGATGAGCGCCCGGCAGCATCACGAGATGTAATAGTCTTTGTATTTGCCTTTATAGTAATTGTATCCGTCATAGGAATATTTCGTGGCGCGCGCCTCGTTAATCATAGTCATTACTAGACCTGCAATGGGGGCACCTACGGACCGCAGCTCCTTCAGACCTTCCAACACCGCGCCGCGCGGGGTTTTGTCCCAGCGCACCGCATAAACGACCGCATCCGCCAATTGTGAAAGGATTCGCGCATCGGTTACCACCAGCGCTGGTGGCGTGTCGAGGATCACCAGATCATAAGCTTCACTCAGGGCCTTGATCAGATAAACAAAGCGTCGCGAAGATAGCACGTCGGCGGCATTGATTGACGTCTTCCGCTCTCTGGCGCGGGTCATGAGCACATGCACGCCTGAAGTGGGTTCCTCGTAGATCGCGTCATTAACCGAGGCCGTTCCGTCAATGACAGACAGCAATCCAGGCTGTTTACCAATGTCTTCAAGCATCTCCGCGAGAGACGGCATACGCAGGTCACAATCGACGATAATCGCGGATTTGCCCATCTGGCGACTGGTCATTGCCATCAACATCGCACTTGTGGTTTTGCCCTCTCGCGGAACGCTCGAGGTGAACATGACTACTTTGGGCGGATTGTCCACGTTCGAGAGGAGAATACTGGTTCTGAGGTTTCGGACGGATTCCGCTAGCGAGGAGTTTGGTTTGTTTCGCAGGCTTTCCAAAATTGCCTGACGTTTCATCCGCGAACCGATCGAGGGCAGAGTGCCTAAAACTGTCACCCCAGACATTTCTTCCAACTGTGCGGGCGAGCGGAACGTGTTGTTCAGGAAGTCTAACAAAAAGACTATTCCCACACCGATGACTCCACCCATAATCATTGTCAGCAGCATTGTACGCCGCTGTTGCTGTAATTCTGCACGGAGAGGAATTTCTGCGGGTGACAAGATACGGGCGTCTGCTGTTTGCAGATCTTCCTGTACGTCAGCTTCCTGCAAGCGGCTAAGGAAATTCTGGTAAAGGCCCCGACTGGCCTGGGCTTCGCGCTCAAGCTGGCGCAGCGCGACTTCGTCTGCCGCTTGAGCGAAAGCTTTCCGCTCAAGTTCGCGCACTTGTGCGATTAGGGCTGCTTCCCGCTCCCGTGCGGCGATCTGGTCGTTTTGGACAGCGGCAACGATCTTTCTAGCCTCTTCGAGAACCTGTCCGCGGATCTGTTCGCGGACCTCTTCGAGTTGTCGCTTGGCAATCACTAAAGATGGATTGTCTTGTGACACCGATGCGCTCAGCGTTGCGACACGGGCAGCGATTTCGGTTTCCTGCTGCCTGATTTGTGAGATTGCAAGCGATGCCCGGAATTCCGAAACCGTATCCAAACTATCCGGGTCATTCAAAGCGCTGCTCAACCTGCTATGGTCTGCCAGGAGGCGCGCGCTGTCACCTCGCGCCTGCTGCAGAGCTGCGTTGAGGTTCGCCAGTTGTTGTTGGGTAATTTCGAGGCTCTGGCCCTGTTCTTCTGCGAGTTCGGCACGAGCGGCTTCGACCCTGTCTTCCGCTGTTTTCACATCATCTCGCAATTCATCCACCCGAACGCTGAGCCAGCTTGTCGCGGCTTGTGTCGCCTCCAGTTTGGCTTCAAGCTGGTCGACGATGTACTGGTTTGCAATGGCATTGGCGGCATTGGCGGCTGTGTTTCGGTTGGTCGAGACGAAGGAAATACCCAGCACATTGGAATTACCCACGGGGTTCAGTTCCAGACCATACAACACGTTGCGGACGATCACCTGGCGCAGCCGTTCTTCCCGCGCGAGTCGGCGGGCTTCGGTATCGGCAACTGGAGGTGGAGGCGGGGCAATGACACCGAGGCCTTCCATGATGTCGACGATTCCGGACGGCAGCGAGATATAGCTCCCGGCGCGCTCCATAAGGCTTGGTACTTCTTCGCGCAAAGCCGGGTTGAATTCCGGATCCTGGTCCAGATTGAGTTGATCCACCACCCGTGTGATCAGGTTGGTCGACGACAGGATGAGCATCTGATCCTCTAGTCCGGCCCTATCAAACCCTTCTTCGTTCAGGATACTTTCGATAACGTTGCTTCTTTCAATGTCGAACATCACCATGGCTGTCGCCCTGTATGTCGGGACGACTTGGGAGTTTGACAAATAAGCGAGCATATAGGCAATCATCAGGCAGATTGCGATGATCCACTTGCCACGCCAGAGCTTCGAGACAAGCCCGCGGATATCAACTGTGCCGCTGATCTCGTCCATAGGGTCATGCTGAGATTCGGCCATGTTCACCGGGTTTGGCAGGACGAAAGGCTCAACTGAATTGTTCACTTTATACCCATCCGATTAAAACCAACCTTTGACCAACAAAAAGAGCTTGTGCCTATTTTAACTGGCGTTCCAATGCGTTGGCAAACGTTAGATTTTGAGAAGCCGTATTTTCGTACACTATATATTTACTCGTGCGCCCGCTTCGGGCCAGCACATTTTTGCTTACCAGGGTCAGTACTCATCTGCATATTGCAATCATACTGAGACGGTGTGTTAAAAATATGTCCAGGCTTTCTTGTTTGAGTCTGGTACATAAGAGGGTGCCGGTCGTGAGGATTGAAGTTATTGAGCGGGCTGTACGTGTCACAGCTATTGTGATGTTTCTGGTTCTGGCATTGATGTGTCTGGGTGGAGAAGCACTGCTCGTGGCTCCTACGCCAGCGTCAAGTTTCCTTGCGCATCTGGTAATATTCTTCTTTCTGAGCTCTGTCAGTTATGTAGGCTGGGTGGAGGCGGCTTCCCGCGTGGCTATTTTGATGGTCGCACTGGCAACGGTATTCGAGGTAGCGCAAGTGGCCCTTCCGGGGCGGGCGTTTTCCACTCTGGATTTTGCCGGAAATCTAATTGGCGTGGGATTGGCCTGGGTCTTCTTCAGAGTCTTACTGAACTTCAAACGAACTATTCGGGCGTAAGTTCAACTGTGCATGGCTCCTTCCCCACGTGAGACGCGGGCCGGAGGGCGTCCTAAGCTTTGCCAGCCCACAGCTTCCAAGAGAAAATTCTGAGGGCATTGCCCCACAGAGGTAACCTCCGCCCTTGAGAAGGCACCAAGGCACTTTAAAGCAGAGCGATGTCCCTTTGGGAGTATACGGAATTTGCTTAGCTGCCAAATTGTTGGCTTAATTTGAGTGCAGCATAGGTCCAACAGAGATTTGCTTCAGAAAAACACAACAAATCCACGCGGGGGGGGGACATATGAGCAGCTGCGGTGAATTCAACTATGGGCAGGCGAGAACCCGCCGCTCACGACCATTGAACTAGCTTGAGAGTCGAAAACTTGGCAAGTAATAACCATACTAATCCGACACAGGTAATGTTCGTCAAAAAGGGCAACCTATAATATGGCAGTGTTTTTATTCGGGGTTGCAGTAAGCTGGGTGTTTACCTTTGTTTTGTGGTTTGGTTGGTCATTCGGCCTAATGTCGGGTCTACTGTTGGGGGCCTTGATAGGTACCGCCACAATATTTGCGTTCTTCACGGTGCAATGGACGCTATCGGCTCTGCTTAATACTCATAACCGCAGACATATCACCGCTAACAAGAATGCGCGCTCCATTCTTAAGAAAGCAATTCTGCGCCCCTAAACTTGCGGTTCGATATTTACCTTTGTTCTCATTCAGACGGCGCCTCAATCTCTAGGTAGATTCGTTTGAAGCGGCAGTTTGGACTTGGAAGAGCCACCATTTAAGGTTGTTTTCTTTCTTCGGATTCCCCTCATGCTGGTGGTTCAATTCAACAATGGGGTGAAATTCGACCAGATCGTCGTGTTTGCAGTTGGCTAAGTGGTCTTTTGGGGAAATTGTGTTAAAATTATGTTGATTGTGATTTTAACGTTACGTTAATTTTATATGGTTGGCGAGTAGTGCGAGCAGAAGGTTCTCAAGAGAAGGCTTCTTTCAAACCGCAGGGTAGATGAGGTGTTGCTTCGGGTAATTCTGAAAATGATATGAGTTGAGTGCGTTTTGCCGCAAGGCCAGGACTGGAGAGGCAGATTTTTAGCTGCCTTTGTGCGGAAATAGGTGTATTCAAAGAATTTTTAGTTAGAAGGCGTGTGTGTGTATGAGTGATATGATTGACCATTCAGTGACCAGCGAAAGCTGGGCTTTCGAAACAACTTCTGGAAAGATCACAGGCAAGGGCAAGCCTGTTTACTTGGTGTCCAAACGTATCTTTGATATTGCTGTGAGCTGTGCGGCATTGCCCGTTTTCTTGGTGCTTTGTGCAGCTATCTACCTCTTAAACATCTTCTGGAACCCGGGGCCTTTGTTCTTTCGCCAAGAGCGCATGGGAAAAGATCAGCGCAAGTTCTCGATGATTAAATTTCGCACGATGCTGCCCGAAGAAAAAAGCACCAAGCGTGGTCCCTTCGACAAGCTGGAGGAGTGGCGAATAACACCATTTGGGCAATGGATGCGAAGGACGCGCCTGGACGAGGTGCCGCAGTTTTTAAACGTTATCATGGGTCAGATGAGTCTGATTGGCCCGCGACCCGAAGTATTCGAATTTGCCCAAGCCTATCACAAGGAGATGCCAGGCTATCACCTGCGAGAAACCGTGCGGCCGGGTATCACAGGGTATGCGCAAGTAAAGCAGGGGTATACAGACTCGGAAGAGGCTGTACGCATCAAAACAAAACTGGACACGTTCTATGTGCAGAACATGAACTGGTGGCTAGATCTCAAAGTGCTTTTTGATACGGTTCGTGTAACCCTTACCTTCTATGGGGCGCGGTAACTGAGCCTCCCCAACTGAAACCATCATCCCGATGGATCAGAGGCCGATGATGCACTAACAATCAACTTTGACCAGTCAGATGAGGCTGCTCACTGTACTTACAGCAAGTTCGAGACTTGCGCGCATCAGGCCCTATAGATCAAAGAGCCCGGATCATTTCGAGGTACTTCTCGATCACAATTGCCTCGTCAAATTCCCGTTCCATCTTTGCGCGGCCGGCGCAGCCCATGTCGCTTCGTTCCTTTGGAGACAGTGCTGTGATCTTTTCCATTTTCTCCAGAAGATCAGACGAATCCCGCAGTGCACAGAGGTACCCGTTGATCCCATCATCGACGGTGCTGCGGCACCCCGGAGCATCTGTTGTGATGATTGGACGCCCTATGGCTGAAGCCTCAAGAAGCGTGCGTGGTGTACCCTCCGGATAAGCAGAGGGCAGAACAATGCAATCAGCTTTCCGTATCTCGGCTGGAACATCATCGGAGTAACCAAGATAACTAACATGACCATCAGCGACCCAAGCGGCAATTTGCTCTCGCGAGATGGCGGTTGGGTTATCGTTGTCTATACCTCCGAGCAAGTAGAATTGGACATTCGTCCGTGACTTACGAATTTGTTGCGCCGCTTCCACAAATTCGCCAACCCCCTTGTCCCAGAGCATCCGCCCAATGAGCAAAAATCGCAACGTGTCCTGCTCGGGCGGAACGGGCAAGGGAGAGAAAGAGAATTTCAACAGATCAACCCCAGAGCCGGGCAGAAGATCGTGGCGTTCATGTTTGACGATGCCACTTGTCGTGAACAATCTACGGTCATCGGGGTTCTGGAAAAACACCATGGCGGCACGACCGAGAGCGATCCGATAGAGCGTCTTGGCAATCTGTGCCACGACATTCTCGGAGACAAAAACAGTACCGAGGCCTGCAATATTGTTTACCGTAGGCACACCCATTTTATGGGCTGCCATTGACCCATAGACGTTTGGCTTGATCGTATAGCCCAGATAAACATCAGGCCGCACAGAACGAAAAGCCTTCAGGAACCGGCGATACAGAAAATAATCCGAAATCGGGTTCTTGTTCATTTTCATTGGAATATCAAAATGCGTGACACCCATTCCTACGAGTTGTTCGGTATAGGCATCTTTCGGGGCCATAATGACCACATCGTGACCGTCTTGCATCAAAGCCTGAAGAAGATTTCTACGAAAAAGCCATACGTAGTGGCAGGTGTTGTAGCCCATTGCGATTGTCTTAGACATCTCTCGACTTCCTCTTGGAAGGCTATTCTGTAAAGAACACTTCGCGGTTGGGATCGGGTGATATGAATTCTGCTTCCAGGGTGCGATCGAGCCCTTCTTCAATACTAAAGCTGGCATTGAAATCATGGAACTTGGACTTTGCCGATTTAAAGCTTGTGTTGGCACAAAACTTACGGACACGAACCGAGCTGACCGGAAGGCTGCGGCCGCTCATTTTTGCCACCCCATCCGCCGCATATCCGGCGAGCAGACCCAGCCCATAGGGCATTCGAAAGCCGACACCGGACTTGCCGGAGAGCTTCTTTCTGATCTGGGAAACTAACGTGTTCATATCCAAGTCCGGGTCATCAACGTAATTTACGACAGTATACGGCGATGGGTTCCTCGCCGCATGGAGGAGAAAGGCAGCGACATTCTCAACATACGCCATTGATTTGCGATTTTTGCCGCTGCCGATCATTATGAACCGGCCTGAAGCGACCTGGTTCAAGAGGTTGAACACGTTTCCGCGGTTGCCCTCACCGAACACGACAGTTGGTCGGACAATCGTCAGGTTGCGCTTATCCGTTGCCTCGTCACGCCATTGGCGCAACATGTCTTCACCCTGTGCCTTGGATTTCCCGTAATCATTGAATGGATCAATTTTTCCATCCTCACCAGTGCCGACAGGGGCAAAGCCGTAAACAGCGACGCTACTGGTGAAAACTATATGATCTATGCCTTTGTCGGCAGCAACATCGCATACGGTCTTCGTACCATGCACATTGGTCTCGTAGTATGCAGCCCTGTCACTCACATCGTCTCGATGGACCGCTGCAAGGTTAACGATGACATCACCTGTTATAGCATTGTTAAGGGCATCTTTGTCCCGAATATCGGCGATTGTACTTCGGTCAGGGAATGTGCGGCTGCGTTTCAGATCAATAATTTCAAACGGGATTTCCTGTTGCTTTAGCTGCTTGCAAAGAGTGGTCCCAATAAATCCGGCGCCTCCAAGAACTGAAACCTTATGCATTAAATGCTCCGTAGATTTGTCGTCGCTGAGTTGTTAAGTCGAAAACGAATATAAAGAATTAGCTGCGTGGCAACAGGCCCCGAAACGCATCGCAATATCTCCGCTAGTTTATCTAATTCCCATCATATAATTGCGCAGCCATTCTCTTGTTAGCATGTGCCTGAAGTGTCCGTCATCAGGGGTTTTGGGGCAGGGAAGGATTTAGTCCATGATGGTATCTGCTTTATGTGATTATGCGACGGATTTGCGGTGAAGCAAGCGTCGCGCTTCGATGGCCTTTCGTTTGATCCCTTCGCGTTGTTTAACCTCGCCCGAAGCAGGATCCACGTGCGTTAAGTTTTACAGCAAGATACGGTTCTTCAAGATTTGGCGCTAGTGTCCGATCTTACCTTTGATCCTGATTTCCAAGCATGCAGGCAGACACATTCGTATTTCAGGTCCCGGTAAACAAAGTCATGTTTCAGTTATGAATCCTGACCCGCGGGTGCTCTTCTCTCCTAAAATTGAACCCACTCATCAGCAGCGCAAGCTTGAGCTGTCCACCAAACGATCTGCTATCAGCTTGCAGCACCGCATCGTGGCTGCTTAAACTCAATTCAGAACTGAACCAAAGCCTCTGTTAGAAAACAGCCCACCAAGTCCGAAAAACTCTGATGAAATACATATCATCCTAAAGGAAATTTTAGCTTATGTGCGTGGTCCCATGAATGTAGTTCGAAAATCTCTCAAATTGATGAACCGCAGAGAGAAACGAACAGGAGTTCTGCTGCTAGGATTAACCGTCTTGAAGGGGATTTCCGAAACTGCTGGAGTGGCCTCGATACTCCCATTTTTGTCTATAGTGGGTCAGCCCGAATTAATCGAGTCCAATGCTTATGTCTCAAGAATATATCAAGCGTTTGGTTTTACATCAGTTAACAAATTTCTTTTCGCGCTTGGAATAGTTGTAGTCTTTGTTCTGGCAGTAAGCACAATTTTAAAAGTGACTACTGTTTACGCTACAAATAGATGGATTCAAATGCGAGGTTTTAGCTTGGCTCGCAAAATAATGGAATCGTATCTCAAGCAGTCATATTCTTATTTTCTTACCCGCAACACGTCTAGAATGGCCAGCTTGATCCTCGCAGAGGCACAGACGATAGCCACCGGAATATATCGACCAATTTTTGAGACATTCAATGCAGCAATTACCTTTGCCTTAATTTCTTCACTTCTGCTTTGGGCCAATCCACTGATTACTATTACATCCATCCTCGCTATTGGAACAAGTTACCTTCTACTTTATATCTTTTTAAGAGGGTTTATTAAACACAAAGGCGAGGTGATAATTGCTTCAAATCAGTCTAGATATCGGAGAGTTAATGAAACTTTTATAGGAATAAAGCAGGTTAAGCTGTCCGGCCTTGAGAGTTTCTCTTTGGCGCTATTCTCAAAGCCTGCGAAAGATGCTGCACAAGCAAAGGCCATTAGTGCCACGTTAAGTCTAGTCCCTAAATTTGGCTTAGAAGTAGTCGCATTTGGCGGTATTGTCGTATTGACTTTGGTGTTATTTAAACAAAGTGACGGTTCAATTGAAGAGAGCCTCCCATTGCTTGTACTCTATGCTCTTGCAGGGTATCGGCTTCTTCCTGTCTTCCAGACCACGTACCGATCAGTCTTAACGCTTAGAGTTAGTATCCCATCATTGGATAGAGTACTCGAAGACTTAAATGATGCGGCTGGTTTGGCCGATCTGCCACGGTCAAAGATTGATCCAATACCTTTGAAAAACTCGATTAGATTAAATTCGGTCTGTTATGCTTACCCAGAAACAGCAGCGACTGGTCTCCAAAAGATCGACTTAGAGATACGCAAGGGCGAAAGCGTAGGTATTGCTGGAACAACTGGAGCAGGCAAAACAACTTTAGTGGATGTTTTGCTTGGGTTACTAGAAATCAAAGATGGTAGCATTTTCATCGACGAGACCAGATTGGATTCTAGTAATGTTCGTAATTGGCAGGCCAGTATTGGATATGTACCACAAGAAATATTTTTGTCAGATGCCAGTGTCGCCGAAAATATAGCAATGGGCATTCAAGAATCTCAGATATCAGCCGAGAAGCTCGAGCGCGCCGCTAGAGCTGCAAGACTTTACGATTTTGTCACCAATGACCTTCCGAACGGCTTCCAGACCAACGTTGGCCAACAAGGCGTTCGACTGTCAGGTGGGCAAAGGCAGCGTTTGGGAATAGCGAGAGCACTTTATAATGATCCGCAAGTCATTGTCTTTGACGAAGCAACAAGTGCCTTGGACAATACTACTGAACGTGAACTCATTTCTGAAATTTCTCAAATGAGCCGTGAACGCACAATAATTATGATCGCACACCGACTTAGTACAATAAAGGACTGCGATCATATTGTTATATTAGATAGAGGAACAATTATTGGTAAAGGAACATACGAAGAGTTAGTTGAGAGAAACTCCAAATTTAGAGAAATGGTCTCACATCAGAATTGAAAAAGTGGAGTCACTTTCTCTGGGCTTTTCAGGGTTTTGTCCTCTTCTGACGTTGATGACAGTCACGCGGCGTGAGTTCAGGGGGGCTGGGTCATTACCTTTGATTTCTTATTTTAGCCCAGTGGTCCTTGCACACGTCACGCCACCATGATCGCTTAAGCAGGTGAGAGAATACATACCAGCGATACTCAGGTGATCTCGAAAGAGCTTTCACCTTAGCAACAAGAAAGCGTCGAACATACTGTACTTTGCGACTGCGCGTATCGCCGAATCTGCTGATTGCAGAAACGGTGGAGGATTTTTCCAGACTTGATAGTGTTCCAATATCCGGTGATTTCAAAAATTCAGACATATCCTCAAACACGTTTAGCGTTTCGGACAAACCATTTTTTTCTAGACGTGTTTGAATTGTTGTTCGATCACATCTACGGCGCAATTCTGTCCAATCCACCCATGACCGCAAATCAAGCTCACCAGAATGGTGATTGGCATGTGCGATCAAATGGCAGGCGCGATCTTGTGGTGACATAATCATAAGACGGCCGCATGCTGTCGCATTGGCTCGGGACAGCACTTTTTCTGCCGGTAGAATTTGACCCATCAGGTTTCGGCCAACTGCAAAATGAAGTTCCACCGGCAGTTCCCAGTCGGAATGAAGGATCTTAGGTAAGTGATGCTGGAGGCGTGCAAAACCACGCTGGTTGATGCTATCACTTGATCGAGACGGCACGAAAGGCACCATAGTCGCACCAATTTCGGAAAGAGCCGCTTTTGCAGCACCCGTAAGTTCACGGGGAACAAGTAAATCCAGGTCTCCTATGAAGCGAATGCCCGGATCTCGATGTAAAGGGTCCAGCAAATCTCCACCGCCTTTCATTACGACACACGGAATCTTTGCCCGTGCGAATGCGGTGTCGATCTGTTCAAGCTGCCATCGTGCCTGTGTCGATCTTAGCTGATTAGCCTCGTACATCGTTTTAAAATATAAGTATAAATCTCTTGGAATCGCCTCACGCAATTTAGCCACTTTGATGAGCACTTTTCCGACCAATGCATGTACATGATTGCTCTGAGCAATTCTCGCGAGACTTTCGGGTTGTACTGAGCGCAGAAGAGTTGGCAGTTCAGTAGGCACTGAATCCGAAACATAGGCTTTTGCAAAAAGCAGAGTTGCTTTGTGCGCGTTCGACAGATGTGTTTCAGCGCTGGTCATTTCATCACGAGGTCCATGCAAGCTGGAATAGATTGCTCGGATGAAGAATAACGCAATTTATAGAACGGAACCAAATTGCAAAGCGATGCAAGGGGCCAAATCTGAGCGTCGCGGCGGCAGGGGCGCGCACCTGATACTATACAAGCTGAAAAAGCTTCTTCCGATGACATCGATTGAAGTTCAAACGCCCCGTTCTCAGAATATTCCGGCACTATGACCGCGCCGATGTCTGCTTTGGACCCCAAAGATGCTCCAGCTGGCAGCGACAAATAAGTAACGTTTTCTCGTGCACTCCCGGCTTCCCCATGCAGCGCTACTAATTGTTCAATCTCTGGTAAACACATTGCTCCTGATTTGGCCGCAGCTGCCGTTGGAAAAGAAAATACTGATTTTCCGTCAACTGAAAGAGGAATGTGATCATCGGCCAGGAACCCAAACCCCTGGGCGACGAGCCCTTGACTGAGTGTCGATTTTCCCGATCCGCTTTCCGCGATGAAAAGCATAGCACGCTCATTCGGACCTAAGACGGCAGCACCATGCAATACCGCGCCCACCTCGGAAGGGCTGCAGAGAACCTGTGCCGCCTCTTTCAACAACAGGAACCGCGCTTCATCTCGGTCGGTTCTGCTCCAGATTGGAGTACCATTGAGGCTCAGGGCGAAACCGTCCTGTGCGTCAGCGACGCATCGAAACACTTCAGATGTAGGAGCATTGGACTGCTTTGGGTGACAACAGGCTAAAATCTGTTTCAATTCACCCGATAAGATTTCGCTGTCCATCTCGACAACGAAGCGCCCCCCAGGAGCGCTGAAGCTGATGCGCTTCGTGACAACATCCGGTTTCTCTTTTGCGGGGCGAGGAAATGGCGCCGGTTTGGTTTCAAAGAGGCCGGCAATTCGCCAAGCGTCGATAATATCCAAAACGACTTTGCTATACGCCCGTTTGTTCGCAGAGCTAATTTCGTCTACGTCCGTCAATTGATCCACAATATCGGATGCACTGACCCCCGACTTGACCTGCTCCAACACTCCAATGCCTAGTGCGTTGGTTATAACAATACAGCCGCTCGCGGCGGAGTGGAGCACGAATGATTGCCCAACCGGAACAGCTTCTAGTTTTCTTGACGCAAACTGAATAGCGTCGAATTCATCCAAAGACCTGCCCCATTCGAGTTCTTCTGCATAAGCCTTAAAAATAACCTTTAACAGGTTCGCGAAAAATCCAAAATCATGCGGGTTGTTATTGGAGTGCGATCAAGCTCGGTGGCTCCAATAGGTTTTTTTCTTCCTCAACTTTCTTAGTTTCCTGCGGAGTTTCCTTCTATCTTTATTCTTTACGCGTGGGTGATGCTCGGATCCGCTCGCAGCCGACTTAGCAACTGCTTCGGATGCAGAGAGGACAACTGTCGATGCACCTCCGACAACCGCAGAATACTTCACGAGCGCGGCAAGGACTTCTCTGCGCTCTGTGTTTTCAATTTCATTTTCTTCAAACTTTTCCATACTCTTACCCCACTCTGAACTCACAACTAATGATTTCTACTAACCGGATCGGCCTAAGTCACGCCTTTCCAATGGATTTGACCACCAAAAGGCCACCCACCCAACTGCAAGCGCCACGATTTGGTCAAAAGTCACCCATTGTTGAATAATATCACCATTTTCAGCAGAATCCAAAATCAAAAAACAATTCCAAATTGTTTTCTGCCAAACACCTAATCCCATTCCTTCAAACGAATCCACCTAGGATCTGGCCCATTGGCTTCCGGGTTGCAGCGTGAATCATCACTCGCAAAATGAGCGGCGACATATCTGATCTTTTCTGACACGCCGTAGAGACTTGAGGTGCCAGAAAACCCGAACTCAGGGTCGCGACAAAAAAACGTTGAGTTCGACAACTGTGCCCATCAGGTCCTTTTGAAGCTCGAAAGCATGGAACTGATATTCCTGCAATATTCTCTGAGGGACTTGCATCACCACGCACCCAGTGTATTGAAATATTAGGTGGGTTTGGAGGTAAACGGTGCGGGTAGAACAGACGAAGCTGGACGGCGTTCTGCTGATCACCCCAATGCGGTTCGAAGATACGCGCGGCTTTTTCAGCGAGAGCTGGAACAAACAAGTGATGGCGGATGCCGGACTCGATATTGACTGGGTGCAGGACAACCATTCGATGTCGGCACAGGCCGGGACAATTCGCGGGCTACATTTCCAGGCACCGCCCCATGCACAGGTCAAGCTGGTACGCTGCGGCCGCGGTGCGCTCTTCGATGTCGCCGTGGATGTGCGCCGCGGCTCACCTACCTACGGGCAATGGGTGGGCTGTGAGTTGAGCTTCGAGAACGGTCGGCAGTTGCTAATACCGGCCGGGTTTTTGCATGGATTCGCTACCTTACGGCCCAACACAGAGATCACCTACAAATGCTCTGATTATTATGCTCCTGAATGTGAAGGCGCAGTCCGCTTTGATAGTCTGGATATAAACTGGAAACTGGACGAATTAGAGCCTCTTTTGTCCGAGAAGGATTCAGGCGCTCAGGCGTTTTCAGAGTTTGATAGCCCCTTTGTCTGGGAGAGCTCGTTATGAAGCTTCTAGTGACGGGCGGTGCGGGTTTCATTGGCTCGGCGGTGATACGACTCGCGGTAGCGCGGGGCTATGAGGTCATTAACCTCGACGCACTCACCTACGCGGCCTGCCTTGAGAATGTAGCGAGCATCGCCGACAGCCCGCTTTATGTCTTTGAGCAGGCCGATATCCGCGACCGCGCAGCCCTTGATAGGATTTTCGCTGCCCATCAGCCTGACGCGGTGATGCATCTGGCCGCCGAGAGTCATGTGGACCGCTCCATCGACGGGCCCGGCACCTTCATCGAAACCAATGTCACCGGCACCTATCAGATTTTGGAGGCGGCGCGCAGCTACTGGACAGCGAAAGGCAAGCCCGGGGCGTTCCGCTTTCACCATATCTCCACGGATGAGGTCTTCGGCTCTTTGGGCGAAACGGGCCAATTCATTGAAACGACCCCGTACGATCCACGTTCACCCTACTCCGCCTCCAAAGCTGCCTCGGATCACTTGGTGCGCGCCTGGGGCGAAACCTACGGCCTGCCGGTTATCCTGTCGAATTGTTCCAACAACTACGGCCCCTTTCATTTCCCGGAAAAGCTCATTCCCGTCGTGATCCTGAATGCGCTGGCCGGCAAACCGATCCCGGTCTACGGCGCGGGCGAGAACGTGCGCGACTGGCTTTATGTCGAAGACCACGCCGACGCTCTGCTGACGGTCCTGACCCGGGGACAGGTCGGGCGCAGCTATAACATTGGCGGTGAAAATGAAGTGAAGAATATCGATCTTGTAAGGATGATTTGTACCATCCTCGACAGGAGCCGCCCCAAAAACAGATCCTATGCAAGCCAAATCGCCTTTGTCACCGATCGTCCCGGCCATGACCTGCGCTACGCGATCGACCCTACGCGGATACGTGAAGAGTTGGGCTGGCGGCCCTCCGTCACACTCGAGGAGGGGCTTGAGCGGACCGTGCAATGGTATCTCGACAATGAGGATTGGTGGCGCGCGCTGCAAAATCGCGATGGCGTCGGCGCTCGGCTTGGCGTGAAGGCATGAGGGTTCTGGTTTTCGGAAAAACGGGACAGGTCGCCACCGAACTTGGCCGTTTTGACGGTGTAACATGCCTTGATCGTGGGCAGGCGGACCTGACCGATCCGGAGGCTTGCAAGGCATTGATCACCGCAAGCAATGCCGAAGCGGTGATCAATGCTGCGGCCTATACCGCCGTCGACCGCGCCGAAGACGAGCGCGACACCGCCATGATCATCAATGCGATGGCCCCAACAGCGATGGCCGCTGCCGCTGCGGCCAAGGGCATCCCCTTTGTCCATATCTCGACTGATTACGTCTTTGACGGCTTTGGAGATATGCCATGGCAGCCTGATGACATCACCGGGCCGCTGGGGGTCTACGGCGCCAGTAAGCTGGCAGGAGAGCGCGGAGTGACCACAGCTGGAGGCATATATGCCATCCTGCGCACCTCCTGGGTGTTTTCGGCCCATGGAAATAACTTCCTGAAAACAATGCTTCGGCTTTCGGAAACGCACGATCGCCTGACCATCGTGGCGGATCAGATCGGCGGACCGACTCCGGCCGCCGCCATTGCTGAAGCCTGTATGACAATCGCCAAAACGCTTGTATCACAGCCTGAAAAAGGCGGAATTTACCATTTTGCAGGCACAGCCGACACCTCATGGGCCGGTTTTGCACGCGAAATCTTCGCCACGGCGAAACGGGCTGTTACTGTCGAAGACATACTCACCAGCGCCTATCCGACGCCCGCCCCGCGTCCGCTGAATTCTCGGCTGGACTGCTCCTCACTCTCGTCGCAATTCGGCATTACACGTCCTGACTGGCGGGTTGCGACCCGGGAGATTGTAAAGGCACTCATATGACAAACACGGGTATGACACGCAAAGGCATCATTCTGGCAGGTGGTTCGGGTACGCGGCTTTACCCGATCACGCTTGGCGTCTCCAAGCAGCTGATGCCGGTCTATGACAAACCGATGATCTACTATCCGCTATCGGTGCTCATGCTCGCACAAATTCGAGAGATCGCGATCATCACCACGCCAGAAGATCAGGTGCAATTCCAGCGCATGCTGGGCGATGGGGCACAATTCGGCCTCTCGATCACCTGGATCACGCAACCCAGCCCAGACGGGCTGGCACAGGCTTTCATTCTGGCCGAGTCCTTTCTAGAGGGGCACCCCTCAGCCCTGATCCTAGGAGATAACATTTTCTTCGGCCACGGTCTGCCCGAGCTCATGGCGGCCGCCGATGCAGAGACTGAAGGCGCGACCGTTTTCGGGTACCAAGTGACAGACCCGGAACGCTACGGGGTCGTCGATTTCGATGAAAGCGGCACAGTCCGTGGCATCATCGAAAAGCCACCGGTCCCGCCGTCCAATTTTGCCGTCACGGGGCTCTACTTTGTCGATGGCACCGCACCTTCCAAGGCCCGCAATGTCCAACCCTCTGCGCGTGGGGAGCTGGAGATCACCTCCCTGCTCGAGATGTATCTCGCTGAAGACTGCCTAAACGTACAGCGTATGGGCCGCGGCTATGCCTGGCTGGACACCGGGACGCATGGCAGCCTGTTGGATGCCGGAAATTTCGTCCGCACCATTGAGGTGCGTCAGGGGCAACAAATTGGATGCCCCGAAGAAATCGCTTTCGATCAAGGCTGGATCAGCCGGGATGATCTCGTGGCGCAGGCCGAACGCTACCAAAAGAACGATTACGGTCAATATCTGTTAAAACTGATATAGTTACCTGCGGCCTCACAGCCTCATAACGCAAGCGATGCGGGATCAACGCAATAAGCTGAAGGATCTTTGGAGCCCGACAAAAATCGTAGTGCGGTCGCGATCATCGCTGTCCTCTTCGTCCAGCGCGGTATAGGAAATTCCGCTGACCACGCCCCAGTCCTCGGTCAGATCATGACGATAGTTCAGCCCGATTTCGATCCGCTGCGCGTCGTCCTCATCGTTATCCAGCGCGTTGCGGTCGAAAAAGTTGAGACTGACGCCAAAACTGGAAACAAGGTTGATTTCCTGATCATAAGCGGCGCGCAGAGAGGTATTGATATCTTCATTATCCTCATCATCGACGACCACCCGCTGACGGAGCCCGAAGGTCAGCTGAGCAGCGGGCAGATCATACCGGTAATTAGCCTCAATCAGCGGGTCCGAACCCACCGCGTCGGCACCCGTTACACCAACCGATACATCCAACGCCCCAAGGGGCAAATCCATATTCCGGCTGACAGCCAGAAAGGACCGCCGACCGTCTGTATTGGCAAAAACCTCCGACGCATAGCGCAACCCGAGGGTCCCGTTGGGCATTTCACGCGTAACACCAATCTCGCCGCTGATGCCGTCATCGTCCTGGTTGGTTCCGCCTCTGCGCTCGATGTCCGTGTAACTCAACCTTGCATCCAAGGTTAAAATCGGCGTCACCGCAAACTCGCTAGCAAGGCCTATGTCTTTTTCTTTACGGTCCGTGCCATCCGGATCCTCAGTATCAAAATCAAGGTACCGTCCTGTCAGGCTCAGCGTGACACGGGGGTCGATGCGAAAATCCACTTGCCCGGAAAACTGATCCAACGTGTTGTCAAAATCATCGGTATCTTCAAAATTGATCTCGTTGTAATCCCAATCGAAACTGGCCCCCAGCGGCGCTTCCTCTCCGACAGCACCGCGCAGAGCATATCCAAAGACTTTCCGCGTACCATCCGTTTGGGTGATGATATTGCTATCCTGATCAAAATCTTGGTCGGTAAAAGTAAAATCCCCATCAACATCCGATTGACGATAGCGCAGGTTTGCGCCTGCAGAAGCATTGCGGGTCGCGCGGCTGTAATCGAGCCTCGCGAAAGAGTTGTCGAAATCAAAATTCTGGTCATTGGTGTCACGGAACTCTTCGATGTCGGTTCCGAGGTTCAGCGCGAAATTCTGGATGCTGGTCGCGCTTTCCAACCCAAACCCCAGAATCGTGCGCCCATAGAAATCCGAATCTCCGTCGACATCCAGATCCGGATTGTCACTCCACTCCAGCCGCTGCGTGACATCTAAGGTCGCTAGTATGCCCGGAGTGGCATCCTGAGCGTGCACACCCGGAGTGACGCAGACCAAAACTGCACAGGCCAGAGGCCCCCGCCGCACTAAAATGGATTTTTGCCTGTACGCCGCTTCGCTATTCGAACAAGCGCCTTGTTGGGACCAGAATAACATCTCCGTCCTTTAGCTCGATATCTGTTGTCACGGCTCCATTCGCGAGAGCCTTATAGTTCAGAAATGTTACACGTTGCACACCGTCAGCGCCAGTGCGTCGTAGCTGAATACGTTTTATTGCGGCAAAACGGGAAACACCGCCGCCGACCGCAACTGCCTGCAGCAGCGTTGTACCTGGGCTGACCTGGACCATTCCAGGGCTATTCACCTCTCCGACAAAGTAGACGTCAATAGTTGGCCCAAGCTGCGGTTGCCCCAAAGCAGTTAGATCCTGAAACGGCTGGACACCCACAAAAATCGTGGGCGGGGCCGCGAAATTTGAACTCAGCGCATTGCGTAGAGACGCCTGCAACTGGCCAATGGTCCGGCCGCCTGCAAGAAGCGTTCCAGCAAAAGGAAAGCTGATCTGCCCATTCGGCAGGACCGACACTGCGCGATTGAGGCTAGGGTCTTCCAAAACTTCGATTTGAAGCAAATCGCCTGGTCTGATGCGGTAATCGCTTTGCGCATGCGTGGCACCTGCGCTGACCAGCAGAACCATTAAAAAAGAGAATATTTGTACGAACTTCATATTAGATGCCCCTACTGCAACAGGACCAATCCTCACTAAACTGCCAGTTAAAACAATACTTAGAGGAAGAGCCCTTTAAAATCGGTTACCTATTGTAGTGATTACGTCACATTTTTGAACTTAAAAATTTTGCAACTGAGCAGCCTCATCTGACTGGTCCAAATTGATTGTTAGTGCATCATCGGCCTGTGATCCATCGGGATGATGGTTTCAGGCGCTGGCACATGGAGCGTGAGGCCTTTTATCAAAAGAGCGGTCGTTTGCTGCGACGGCGATCCCACATTCCACACATGCGACAAAAATGTATCCGCTCCTTCTTCACAATCAGGAGCCCGATGCCGACATCCGTCTCTTATAGCGGTTCCAGATAGGCCACGCCTTTTCGCGCAACAACCTTTGCGCAAATATGGAAATAGCCACTGTACGCTGAAGCAAGGAGTACTCTGGCCCGGCCCCCAGAAGACTGTCCATGCGCCTAATCAGAAGTGCTTCAAGAGCCGCCTGTTCACGAGGCGTTAGTGTCTTACGGTAGGCATGAAGCCGCGTTGGATCGGGCTTTCGCAATGTCAGAGCATGAAGATGCATATCCCCATCTGGTACCAGGCTTGTCTCGCGAGCATTAGCGTCATAATCAAAGATTTCCGCATCAAAGGGCACTTCGAGGAAATCGAGGGTTTTTCGTACCGTTTCCTCAAAATTTTGGATCAGGTCGCTGTAGCTAAGTGACAAATAACGCGGGTCGTCAACGTGTGCGGCGTGCGCCTCGTGCATTTTCTTGAAACGTGTCCGAACTGTCCAGATTGCAGAGGCTGACATTTCCTCTCCTGGTTCAGTTTTGCGATTTTTTTCCGACGATAGAATGCCCCTTGGGTCGCGAACAATATTGATCACACGGGCCTCAGGGAAAAGTCTCCAGATGTAGTCTACATGATAAATTCCATGTGGATTCTTGAACCCGAAGCGATGCGCCTGCGGCTTGTGTATCGCGAGGTTTTCTTGTGCGAGACGACCGATGACCCACAAGAACGGAATTGGGTCCTCCTCGCAGTCAGCCAAAATTTTCCGTACGTTCTCGCGAGGAATACGCCAGTAATCAAACCGTTTGACTGCGAAAATATCGTTTACGAACTCATCCTGCCTGTCTCGCGGGATTCCGTCTAGGTACTTCTCTCCAAGAACCCTGTAAAAGGCGCACTCGTAGCTTATCCAGATTTCCGGGTGAGCGCAGATTACGGTGCGGAGCAATGTTGTTCCTGATCGCTGCACACCAGTTATGAAGATTGGTCTGCCAAGCTCAATCTTTTTTGCCATCCACTAAACCTGTCGCCTTGAACTCTTAAAATTGTATGCCGTCCACAATGCTAGTACCGTGAAAGCCGACCGTCCAGAAAGTCTTTGCTACCACTACTCAAGCTGATGCGTCGCTCAGCATCCATTGGCAAGCGCACAGAGAATATGGTGATTTCTTTGAACCTGCTCTCGCTCAAGACTCAATTAATTAGGAAACAACTCTTGGGTGCCTCATTTTGCAAACCCACAGTTTTCTCAAATCGTCCTCAGAGCTATTTTGCTCATGGAGGCAATTCCCACTCCGGGAAAAGGGGCCCGCCCATTTTCCGCCGCTTCTGCAGTGATCAGATAGGGTTCTGATGGAATGGATATCCCCTGATCCCCCTCTGGTAGGTTCTGGACATGGAAGCCATCAGAACCCAGATCGGCGCACTCAAAACTTTACAGCAAGGCCGTATTTTTTGTGCTGTGGAGGGCTTCTATCCACATTACGCGCAATACTTAGAGATTTTGCTCGTCACTTTAGCGCTGGCTTCAAATTCCTATTATGCTCGATAAGTACCGCTTATCAGCAATGATTGATCCTGCGGGGAAAAGCACCCAGAATAGCGCCCATGACGCCCCCCACCCCGTATCTGCCCGCGCCCTCCCCTGCCCTCTCCGCGGCAGACCAGGACGCCCTCACCGATCTCTATGTCCGCGGCACGCCCGCCAATACGCTGCGGGCTTATGAGCGTGATCTGCTTTATATCACCGCCTGGAAGCGGACGCGCTTCGCGGCGGCGCTGGCGTGGCCGGAAAGTGAGGCCACCGCGCTGGCCTTCCTGTTGGACCACGCGCGGGACCTGAATGATGCGCCCGAGGAGGATATCGCACGCGAAACCGCCGAAGCGCTGATCGCGCAAGGCCTGCGCAAGTCTCTTACCTGCCCGGCCCCGTCGACGCTGGACCGGCGCATCGCGTCCTGGCTGGCGTTTCACCGGATGAAGAACCTCACCGCACCGTTTGACGCGCCGCAGGTGAAACAGGCCCGCGCCAAGGCCCGCCGCGCAACCGCCCGGCCCCCTGCCCCGAAATCACAGCACCCGATCACCCGCGATATTCTCGAACAGCTGCTGGCCACTTGCCGCGGCTCCCGCCGGGACTGCCGCGACCGGGCAATCCTGATGCTGGGCTGGGCCTCGGGCGGACGGCGGCGGTCTGAGATCACCGGGTTGCGGCGCGAAGATGTCAGCCTGAAGGAGTTCGACAAGAGCGGTGTCATTTGGCTGTCCCTTGTGGAGACCAAAACCACGCAGAGGGGCGACACCCCGCGCCTGGTGATCAAGGGGCGCGCGGCGCAGGCATTGGTGCATTGGATCGAGGTTGGACAGATCACGGATGGTCCCCTGTTCCGGCCCATCTCAAAAGCTGACCGCGTTCTGAACCGCCCCCTGTCGCCGGGTGCGATCTACCAGATCGTCAAACATCGGCTGAAGCTGGCCAGATTGCCGGCAGACTTCGCCTCGCCTCACGGGCTACGTTCGGGATTTCTGACCCAGGCCGCACTCGACGGCGCCCCGATCCAGGCCGCCATGCGCCTGTCCCTGCATCGATCCATGGCCCAGGCTCAAAAGTACTATGACGACGTCGATATTGCCGAAAATCCGGCGACAGATCTGCTGGGGTGAACGAACGAATGGTCACAAACCCGAGTCGTCTGGCAAACACTGGTGCGGTCATTGATTACCGAATTTGGAATTCTGGTTACCACAGGTCTCAACAATCTGGTTACGCGTCCTATGATTTTGTTTTCTTTTGGGTGTAGTAATGGGGGGATCACAGCGGAATTGGTTTTAGCATCCCCTCTCAAATTGACGGCAAGCGACATCGCCTGCGTTTCAGAAGTCGGAACAGGCGTGTGAGCTAATGCAAGGCTCATCGGGGTTCCTGACAGCCTGATGACCTACACCGCACAGGTACCCGCAGGTAAACACACAGAACTATCAGTCATTAGCGATCGCTACCCCAGACGGTACCGGCAACATAGCAATCCATTTCACCGACCCCGCTCGTTCCAGAGCGCGGATGGGTTGTCGCACCCGCCGCGATCTGGGCCATGTATCCCAACGTCTGAACATGGCAGAACTATCTGACGAGTCTCAACAGTGGTTGAGAGGGTTCCGACGCACCGCGAAAAAACTCCGCCCATTCAAGGTTTTGGCCATCCTATTTTCGCATGCGAAAAATCTGCAATGCAGCCTGAGAATACAACTAACTCCGCAATGTGCGCGACAAAATGATGCAAAAACAACTTGTTACACAAAATTATTTCGCATGCGAAAACTCAGCGGGATGCCAGCCAGTCTCGTAACGCCTCTTGCAGAACTGCATCTACACCCACTCCGCTGAGCGTCACCCGGCCCTTGGCCGCTTTCAGCTTGATACCCGGCGCCACCTCTTCACCTGTGTCCTTGGGGGTTGAGGGAGCCTTCAACGCGCGCTCCAGCACACGCCGTTCGGCGGGAGCATCAGCAGGTGAAGTCTTGCGCAAGCTGTCCTTTATGCGGGTGGCTACCTTAGGGTCTGCCTCGATTGCACCTGCCAACGCCAGCCCGAGTTTTTCGGGAATCGCTGTGGGAAACGACAGGCTTTGCCCCAGGGCCTGTCGCAGAATCACAAAGCGCAGAATCTTGGAACGTTTGGCTGAAGAGACAGAAACGAACAGCGCTTTGACCGCTGCCTTCGGATCGCGGTAAACGCCCGCACTCACAGCCTGCACCGCTATATTTGCGCGTTCGTAAAAGGACAGCGCGGCACGGATTTCATTTTCTTCTACCATTGCCACGTAAGAGGCTGACGCACTTTCAGGTTGGCGCACGAAGGCTAGAACATGTGTTTGATCAAGGCTGCGCAGAGCTTCCAGTCGTCGCAGACCTGAAATTAGGCCAAAACGCCCCGACGAAAGTTGCAGCACTTCTACAGGGGCCTGCTGGCCACGCGCCGCGAGTGAGGTTTTCAATACGTCCATCTCTTCGGCGTCCAGCACCATGCGGTCGCGGTCGAGATGGCCTGTGTCGATACTATCGATTAGCAGCTTGCGCACCATGCGCCCCTCGGCTTCAGCAGAGGACATGGCGGCACTGACCTCCTCGAGAGCCGCCCGAGCTGCCGTGTCTCCGGCCACTTCGGCAATGGGCATGCGGTTTATGCCAGAAAAGGCTGATTTCGTCTCTAACAGACCGGGACCGGTCTCTGTGGGCAGCTCAAGCCGTTTCCGTTTCGCCATGGGCTTTCTCCTGCTCTTGTTTCGCTGCGATTTCATCGCGTCTCCAAGCGCCAACCAGCAGCCGTTTGATGCCTGCGTAGGTTTCGTCAAAAGCCTGTCGACCGCGCGCGTAGGTCTCGCGGTTGAAATTGCGGTAATCAGCTTCGTAAATGCCTGCCACCTGTTCACTCGCCTGGCCAATCAAAGCTGTAAAATCTTGACGGTAAGGTGAAAGCGTTGTTCCAAGGTAGGCCTGCATCAGGGCAGCAAATTCAGCCTGCTGGGCGCCGTCGTAGCGCGTGACCACTGCGCGTACTGCATCCCATTCAAACGATAGCCCTGCGCGCCCCAAGGCCCGCGCTGCTGTGTTCTCGGCTTCCTCGATAGAAGCGAAGGTTGCGTGCAGCATATCAAAGAACCGCCCTGTGCTTTCGAACTCGAGAAAAGACGCTCCCGTGGGTACCAGCAGGATGTCGGCGGCCGCCAGCGCGTTAATCGTCAGATAGCCAAGGGCAGGGGGGGTATCGAGCACCACGAGGTCATAGCGTTCGAGTATCCCATCAGTCTCCAGACGCTCCGAGAGCGCGTCCCAGAGTTTCCATGAGCGTGAGGCCATGCGCCAGACGGGCACCTGAAACTCAGCCCAGTAGAGATCCAGCTGAGCGCCCAAGATGTCAATGTTGGGCCAGTGGGTAGGCTGCACCACATCGCCCGCATGCATCTCCATGGCCTGCGCCACGGTATCATCAAGGGGCAGAGGATTTTCACCACGATCAATGCGGCAGAGGTTCTCATGCCGTAAATGCTCTCCGTAGTGGCGGGCCAGGATTGGAAAAACGGTTTTCCATTCGTCTTCGACCTTGCCGCCGAAGATGGAGGTCATCGAACCCTGACTATCCAGATCTACCACCAGCACTTTGTAGCCGTCCAAAGCGGCGGACATAGCCAGATGCGCGCCCGTGGAGGTCTTGCCTACACCACCCTTGAAATTGGCAACAGCCACGACTTTTGCCGGCAGCCCATTGGGCCGGTAGGGCAGGTAGTCGCGAGTCTTTGCCCCTTCGGTGGCGAAATGAGCGCGCAGACGCAAGACCTCGTCAAAGGTGAACCATTTAGCCCCACCGTCGGTTTCTGTTAGCCCTTGCGGCAGATCAGGATTCTGGCGCAGCACCCGGCGGAAATGGGCAGGAGCTACAGGAATCAAGTATTTGGTGATTTCCCAAGTGGAAAAGCGACGCAGGGTTTTCCGGCCGGCCTCGTCAAGGCCGCGACCGGCAAGATCATCCCGCCCGCGTCTGCAGGCGCTTGCAATGTCCGCGATACCATCGGTGGTCAAAGGGCTCCCAAGTGCGTCTAACGCCTGATCGGGAGAAATTGCGTGATAAGGAATGGTGTTGTCGCTGCTCATCGACACCTCCATGTTACGTGTTTTTCGCAATGTATCACAAAAGATGTGACATGGAAGAAATACTTTTCTGCCTCTTAGTTTTCTCTATGAAATATGGGCTTTTTTGTTGGAAATGATGTGTGCCTGATGCGCTAGGGCGCTGAAATTGTTGTTATTATTTTGTTATTAGTAGTTAAAGGAAAACCCCCTTTTTTTAAGTCATTGAAAGTAAAAACATTTCAGGCTGATTTTCGAGGATGAGTGACTCTGAAAACCCGAAATAGTGATTCCGATCCCCCGAAAGAGTGACTCTGAACCTCCGATGCTGTTGTACAAAAACCTAGGAGAATGGTTGTTCTGTGGATAAGTTGAGTGTTACTGAAACCACGAATCCTCAAAAAGAGGGAAAAACGATCCTGAAAACGGGACGAGAGGCAGATGAACACAACTGGGCAGGCCTTGGCAGTGGGCGACTTTTTTGTATGCGACTTTTTTGGGGCCAGTCCGAAACATGATCTGGCTTCATTGGAACATCCACTCTTCTCACTTGCAACGCGTCCAGACCGGCGCATTCTTAATTACACTCACAATGATGTGGCCGTGACTGTGACGCCCTCTGTACGAGGGCGGGCGACGATTTTTGACGCCGATATCCTGATTTTTTGCATCAGCCAGCTGATGGCTGCGCTCAATGCAGGCAAGCGGGTTTCGCGTAAGCTAACGCTGACGGCGCGTGATCTTATGTTGGCCACAGGGCGGGAGACCAGTGGTGATGCCTATAGGCGTCTCAAGGAGGCTTTCGAGCGATTGGCGGGTACGCGTATCACCACCAATATCCTTACCGGTGACAAGGAGGTCACCACCGGCTTTGGTCTCATCGAAAGCTGGGAGATCGTGCGAAAGACACGGGCAGGGCGGATGGTCTCGGTCAGCGTAACCCTCTCGGAATGGATTTACCGCGCGGTGATGGCGCGTTCGGTTCTGACCCTGAACCGGGACTATTTTGGACTACGCAAGCCGCTGGAGCGGCGGCTTTATGCGCTGGCGCGCAAACACTGCGGGCAACAGACAAGCTGGCGTGTGTCTGTGGAGGTGCTATTAAAGAAATCAGGCTCCGCCTCGCCCCGCCGCGTCTTCCGCGCCATGCTGCGCGACATCATAGCCCGTGACAGCCTGCCTGAGTATCAGTTTATGGAAGAGCCGGGCGACATTATTGCCGTCACGCGCCGCGACATTGTGGTCGACGAAGTTGCGGGGCTCGCGCTTGCGCCGGAGACGCTCGACGAAGCCCGAAGGCTAGCGCCAGGCGCTGATGTCTATGCGTTGGAGGCGGAATGGCGGCGTTTTGCTGCACGTCGCCCGCCAAAAAATGCTGATGCAGCCTTCTTAGGCTGGTTGCGCAAAAAGGCTCTTTAGTTGATGCTTCGCTACTTCTGGCGCTCTCTTCAATTGTGGCCAGTCTAATAACACTATGGAACAGGACCACAGGTTCATTAAGCAACGCGTGAGGCACATACTGGGATTTAAGTCGTTCGATTCAGTTGCATCTGCCCTGGCCGGGATTGAACTGGTCGACATGATTCGCAAAGGTCAACTCACGCCCGGAGGATCTCCATTTCAGCAGTTTGCCCAACTTGCGGGGTAAACTGCTGACTGGCTCCGTCTATTCTGCTCTTAAAGGAATTTGCGACAGGGCCCAAGATACGACACAAACGTATTCGCCATACTCGCAGCTCGTTTTCAGAAGGCTTATTGTGATACCGCTATGTGTGTAAAGCTCCGTGTCAGAAACTAAATTTCTGCATTCAAATGACTGCTTATCTGGCGCGGTTCTCTGAATTAGAAACTCATGGGTTTTCGAAATGCCCGGCAAGTTATCGCCGGTGGCATAACTGCGAATTACAGGGCGCATGCGCGGGTTTTATCCTACCGATAAGCAGGATTTTTCCTGTTTTCACCCCACCAGTGTTGGGTGAGTTGTTCTATCTGAGACTGGTATCTATGCGTATGTCTGGCGGTAAAAAGCCAAAGCTTCGCGCATCAAGGGCTACTAAGAGCCCGCACTGTGTATTTGGGCAGACACTAGAGGGCAGACGTGACAAAAATTGCAGAGCCAACAGCAACGCCCGAACTGCGTGTAAATGTTTGCGCGATCTTGGAACGAGTTCTCCTGTTTAGAAGCCGTATCGGACGGCATCAAGAACCTTCGCCCGACTCCAAGAGGGCGGAATTATCTTGTTCTCACACACATGATCATCAATGGGCCTCACCACGGATTATGCGAGACGCCTTTGCGTCGCATGATCGCTGCCCTCAAATGTAAATAGGCTACCAAAATGGCAATCATCCACTCATCTGATCTTGGCTGGAAGGCCGGTCAGGACATCTCTGACGAATTTGCCGCGCTGGCGAAAACTTTCAAACCCGGCGACACGTTTGTCTTTGATCACATGTATAAAATTT
>NZ_JBQFWY010000015.1:0-63035 GCF_056540565.1 Ruegeria sp. AM9 | reverse complement strand
CCAAAGGATACTGAACAGGCATCTCCCAACCCGCAAAATCAACCATCTTGCCACCCAACTCAACATGCAAGTCGTACAAAGGCGTGCGTTTAATATCGGTCATGGGTCCAACCTTTCAATCAGCGGGACTGGTCGCGAACGACCATGACGGTGCAATGTGCGTTGCGCACGACACGGGCCAGGTTCGGCCCAATCTCATAGTTCGGGAAATCGCCTTTGGTCGATGCCATGACGATCAGATCGAAGCCGTCCTTGTAGGCCAGCTTCAGGATTTCGCGGTAGACACTGCCTTCTTCGACGTGGATCGCCACGTCGGAGGCATTGCCGTGATCCAGAATGGCCTGAACAGCATTGCGTACGTGTTCTTTGGCGCCGGCGCCATAATTGGCGGGCAGGTTCGGCAGCTGGATGATCTCGGGGATGACGGAGACCGCGTGCAATTCGGCGCCGTAGAACTTCGCCTGTTCCAAGGCGACCGGCAGGGCATTTTTCCACGAGCGGTCGTCGGTGTGATCAATGGGCAGCAGGATTTTCGTGGCCATCACGTCTCTCCTCGAGATATTGAATTCTGTTTCAAAGCCGGGGGGCCGGGATGGCCCCCCGTTGTTCGTTCCGAGGTTATTCGGCAGGCGTGCTGCCGGGCTCCTCCGACTGACCGCCCGAGGCGAAGAACTCTTTCGTCAGTTTGAAGACGATCGGGCTCAGCAGGGCCAGGGCGATCAGGTTCGGGATGGCCATCATGGCGTTCAGCGTGTCCGCCAGCAGCCAGATAAAGCCCAGATCCGCTGTTGCACCGAAATAGATCGCGATGATCCACAGGATGCGGTACGGCATCAGGGATTTGACGCCCAGCAGGAACTCGACGCATTTCTCGCCGTAGAACGACCAGCCGAGGATGGTGGTGAAGGCAAAGATCGACAGGGCGATTGCGATCAGGTGACCGCCGCCCGGAAGCGAGGTTGCGAAGGCCAGCGAGGTCAGTGCTGCACCGGATTCACCTGAGGTCCACGCACCCGAAGCGATGATCGCCAGACCGGTGATCGAGCAGACGATGATCGTGTCGATGAACGTGCCCAGCATCGCGATCAGACCCTGGTTGACCGGACCTTTGGTCTCAGCCGCTGCGTGCGCAATCGGGGCCGAACCCAGACCGGCTTCGTTCGAGAACACGCCGCGTGCCACACCAAAGCGGATGGCTGCCCAGACGGCTGCGCCTGCGAAACCGCCCTCGGCGGCGGATGGGGTGAAGGCATAGGTGAAGACCAGCGACAACGCGTTTCCGATTTCGGCGATGTTGATGATCAGAACCAGCAGGCCGGCGATGATGTAGGCGATTGCCATGAACGGAACCAGCTTACCGGCAACCGCACCGATACGGGTGATGCCACCCAGGATCACGGCTGCGGTCAGGACCATCAGAACGACACCGGTGACCGAGGTGTTCACGCCGAAGTTCGATTCCAGAACCTGCGCCACACCATTGGCCTGAACGCCGTTGCCGATGCCAAAGGCGGCGATGCCGCCGAACAGGGCGAAGGCGACGCCCAGCCAGGCCCATTTCGCGCCCAGACCGTTCTTGATGTAGTACATCGGGCCGCCGACAAAGTTACCCAGCTCGTCTTTTTCGCGGTACTTCACCGCGCAGACAGCTTCGGCATATTTGGTGGCCATGCCCACCAGGGCGGTCATCCACATCCAGAACAATGCGCCCGGACCGCCCAGGAAGACAGCAGTGGCCACACCGGCGATGTTACCCGTGCCGATGGTCGCCGACAGCGAGGTCATCAGCGCGTTGAACGGGCTGATCTGCCCTTCGCCCTGACCTTCACGGCCTTTGAACAGCAGGCTGAAGCCCGTGCCAATGCGCAGGATCGGCATGAATTTCAGCCCGACCTGCAGGAAGAAGCCGACGCCAAGAATGAGAACCAGCATCAGTGGCCCCCACACGACGCCATTGATGGCCCCTACGATTGAATTTAACGCTTCCATGGTATCCCTCCCATTTGCGTTTGGTTATGCCCCGGCAATGGCCCGCTGGCGGGCCTGCTTGAGGGCGGCAAAGTCTTCGTCCGCGTGGAACGACGAACGGGTCAGCGGTGTGGCTGACACGTGCAGAAAGCCTTTGGAGCGTGCGATCTGCTCCAGTTGGGCGAACTCTTCCGGTGACCAGAACCGGTCGATCGGGTGATGTTTCGGGGTCGGTTGCAGGTATTGACCGACGGTCAGGAAATCGACATTGGCAGCGCGCAGGTCGTCCATCACCAGCCGTACATCGTTCAGGCTTTCCCCCAGCCCGACCATCAGGCCGGATTTGGTGAAAATCTCGGGGTTGGCGCGTTTGGCGTCGTCCAGCAGCCGCAAAGAAGTGTAGTACCGCGCGCCGGGACGGACCGTTGGGTACAGATGCGGGACGGTCTCCAAGTTGTGGTTGAACACGTCCGGGGCGGCGTCGAACACAACATCTGCCGCGTCGCCCTTGCCCAGAAAGTCGGGGGTCAGAACCTCGACCGTGGTGCCGGGGTTCTGATGGCGTACGGCGCGGATGGTCTGAGCGATATGTTCCGCCCCGCCGTCGGTCAGATCATCGCGGTCAACCGAGGTGATCACCACATGGCGCAGGCCCAGCTTTTTGACCGCTGCCGCGACGCGGCCCGGTTCGAACACATCCAGCGCGTCGGGCCGCCCGGTCGCCACGTTGCAGAAGGAACAGCCGCGCGTGCAGACCTCACCCATGATCATCATCGTGGCGTGACGCTTGGACCAGCATTCGCCGATATTGGGGCAGGCGGCCTCTTCGCACACCGTCGCCAGATCATGGTCACGCATCAGGCGGCGGGTTTCGTAATATTCGGCGCTTTCGATCTTTTTGCGGCGAATCCACTTGGGTTTGCGCGGGATGACACTGTCGGCTTTCTTGGCCTTTTCAGGGTGGCGGGGGCGAAGCTGGATGGTCATCTGGCGGCTCCTTCTCAGGCGTGAATCGCGCGGCCCATGGCGTCGAGGCAGGCTTCCTTGATCGCCTCGCCCATGGCCGGGTGTGCATGACAGGTGGCTGCGACCTCGGCGACGGTGGCGCCTTTGGTCATGGCCAGCACCAGCTCGGCGATCAGATCACCACCATGGGCGCCGCAGATATGCGCGCCGAGGATTTTGCCGTTCGGGTCGGCCAGAACCTTGACCGCACCGTCGGTTTCGCCGGTCGAGCGGGCGCGCGAATTGGCCATGAAAGCAAACTTTCCGGCCGAGTATTCAGCGCCTGCTTCCTTCAGCGCCTCTTCGGTCAGGCCAACCGAGGCGACCTCGGGGTCGGTGTAAACAACGCCCGGAACGGTGTTGTA
Organism: Ruegeria sp. AM9; assembly: GCF_056540565.1. Lineage (NCBI taxonomy): Bacteria > Pseudomonadati > Pseudomonadota > Alphaproteobacteria > Rhodobacterales > Roseobacteraceae > Ruegeria > Ruegeria sp. AM9. The sequence continues at coordinate 59,697 of NZ_JBQFWY010000015.1, read as the reverse complement.
ATCTACGTGACCGGCTTGGCCTGCCAGCATCTCAACGCAGGCAACGCCATCCTCTTCGGCCTTGTGCGCCAGCATCGGGCCGGGGACGCAGTCACCGATTGCATACACGCCTGGAACAGAGGTCTGGAATGTGCCATCGACTTCGATGAACCCGCGCTGACTTACATTAACGCTCAATTCTTCCAGTCCCAGCCCACGTGTCACAGGGCGGCGGCCGACGGCGATCAGAACCTTGTCGGCCTCGATCACCTCTTCCTTGTCTTTGCCGACCCGATCCACAGTCAGCGTCAGCCCGGCGTCAGATTTTTCGACGGACTTCAGCGCGCGACCCAGTTGGAATTTCAGCCCGCGTTTCGACAGCGCACGCTGTGCCAGTTTCGCGATCTCACCATCGATGCCGGGCAGAACGCGGTCGAGATATTCGACAACGGTGACCTTGGCGCCCAGCCGCGCCCAGACCTGACCAAGCTCCAATCCGATCACACCGGCGCCCACGACGACCAGATGGTCGGGCACGGTTTCCAGCGCAATTGCGCCGGTCGAGCTGAGGATGTCCTGCTCGTCAATCTCGATCCCGTTCAGAGGGGTCGGTTCCGAGCCGGTGGCGATCAGAATGTTCTTGGCCTCATGGACCTCATCGCCCACCTTGACCTGACCGGCGGCAGGAATGCTGGCCCAGCCTTCGATCAGGTCCACGCCGTTTTTCTTGAACAGGAACGCGATGCCCTTGGTCAGGTCGCCGACGATCTTGTCCTTACGGCCCATCATCGCGGGTACATCGATGCTGGCCCCCTCGACCGCAATGCCATGGGAGGAGAGATGTGCAAGTTCGGCATATTTGGCCGAGGAGGTCAGCAACGCTTTGGAGGGAATGCACCCCACATTCAGGCAGGTTCCACCCAGTGCCCCGCGCCCTTCGACGCAGGCCACTTTCAGTCCCAACTGAGCCGCGCGGATGGCAGCAACATAGCCGCCCGGACCGCCCCCGATGACAATAAGATCGTAGGTCATTTCTTGGTCTTTCAGTAGATCGGGTGGCTTGTGCACAGGGCGCGGACTTTTTCGCGGGTGGCTTGTTCAACCGTCGGGTCGCCTTCCGGCGACTGCGCCAGCGCATCCAGAACGTCACCGATCAGGTGGCCGATCTGCTTGAACTCCTCGGGGCCGAAGCCGCGGCTGCATCCGGCGGCGGTGCCAAGACGGATACCGCTGGTGACGGTGGGTTTTTCGGGGTCGCCCGGCACGCTGTTCTTGTTGCAGGTGAACCCGGCACGCTCCAGCGCCGCCTCGGCGTCCTTGCCGGTCACGCCGACGGGGCGCAGGTCGACCAGCATCAGGTGGTTCTCGGTTCCGCCGGATACGATGTCACAACCGCGCGCCATCATGACGTTGGCCAGAGCCGCCGCACTGTCGACCACGCGCTGTATGTAGTCCTTGAACTCGGGCTTCAGCGCCTCGCCAAAGGCCACCGCCTTGCCTGCGATCACGTGCATCAGCGGGCCACCTTGCAGGCCGGGGAACACGGCCGAGTTGATCTTTTTCGCCAGCGCTTCGTCATTGGTCAGGATGATGCCGCCGCGTGGGCCACGCAGGGTCTTGTGCGTGGTCGAGGTGACCACATGCGCGTGACCGATGGGCGAGGGGTGCAGGCCGGTTGCAACCAGCCCGGCGATATGGGCCATGTCGGCCAGCAGCCAAGCGCCGACCTCATCAGCAATGGCGCGGAACCGGGCAAAGTCGATCTTTTGCGAATAGGCCGATGCACCGGCGATAATCATCTTGGGCTTTTCGGCCTTGGCCAGCGCCTCAACCTGATCGTAATCGATCAACCCGGCTTCGGTCAGGCCATACTGAACCGGGCGGAACCACTTGCCGGATTGCGCGGGCTTTGCGCCGTGGGTCAGGTGACCTCCCGCATCCAGCGACATGCCGAGGATCGTGTCACCGGGGCTGAGCAGCGCCAGCTTGACTGCGCCATTGGCCTGCGCACCCGAATGCGGCTGCACGTTGGCGTATTCACAGCCGAACAACTGCTTAAGCCGGTCGATCGCTTCGACTTCGACCTCATCCACATACTCGCACCCGCCATAGTAACGGCGGCCAGGATACCCTTCGGCGTATTTGTTGGTCAGCACCGAACCCTGCGCCTCGATCACGGCCTGAGAGACGATGTTTTCGGATGCGATCAGCTCGATCTGTTCGGCCTGACGTGTGCCTTCACGCGCAATCGATGCGGCGATCTTCGGGTCGGCCTCGGCCAGCGACGTCTTAAACATAGTCTCCTCCTCTTCTTCGAATCCCCGGTTCGAGAATTTGTTTCCTATAGGGGAAATAGTTCCCCCAAATCAACAAAAATCTCGTATTCGTAAAGTTGCGTGCGAATAGGGGAACGGGTAACCTGCCGCAGAATAGGGAGATTTTCATGGGCGAAGACCAAAGGAACGAAGCCTCAGCACCTGAGGAGCTGGACGAAGGCGCCGCTTTGGGGCGCTCGATTCGGGATGCGCGGCGGGAGAAAGGCTGGACGCTGGAAGAGGCCGGACGCGCCGCGGGAATCGGTCGTTCCACCTTATCGAAGATCGAAAACAACCAGACAAAGCCCAGCTTTGAGATCGTGCGGCGCCTGACACAGGCGCTGGATCTGAACCCGCCGCAACTGTTTCTTCAGTCCGGCCAGACCGGTATCACCGGTCGGCGGGACTATACGCCGAAAGGGCAGGGGGAATTTCGCGAGACCGCAACCTATCTGCACGAGCTGCTGTGTTCGGACCTGACCAGCAAGCGGATGCTGCCTTATGTGGCGACGATCCGGGCGCGGGATATTTCCGAGTTCGATCCGTGGATTCGCCACTCGGGCGAAGAGTTCATGTATGTGCTGAGCGGTGAGTTGATCTTTATCTCGGAACACTACCGCCCGCTGCCGATGAAGGCGGGGGATTCACTCTATTACGACAGCAGCATGGGGCATGGGTGCGTGTCCACCAGCAAGGAAGACGCGCAAGTTCTTTGGGTGTCGCTGGAATAGGCGCAGGGGGTCAACGCCAGGTCAGCATCAGCCCCCAAAAGACGCGACGGGTTCACCAAAGAGCGTCTCATCCGGGTGGATATCCAAACCCGGCCCCGTTGGCCGTTCGATGTGGCCGCCGACGATTTGAATGCCATTCTCCGGGTCGTAATTGCCTTCGATGTATGGCGCGGCCAGCCAGACCCCTTCGCACAGCTCGGGTTTGACGGTTGCGCCGATCTGGGTGCAGGCGGCGGCAATGATGTCCCCGCCCCAGCTGTCATCGCAGGTATGCGGCAGGTTGCGGGCCTCGCAGATGTCGCGGAAGGCACGCATGTGGGTCAGGCCGCCGATACGCGTGACCTTCATGCCGAACCCGTCCACCAAGCCGGTGCCGGCAGCTGAAATGACAGTGTTCAGGTCGATGCTGTTTTCATCCATGTAGATGCCGTGGCTAACCTGCGGGCGGATTTTTTCCAAGTCCTGTATCGTGTTACAGGGCTGCTCCATGACGAAGGGTACATGCGGCAATTCCCGGCTGACGCGCAGGGCGTCGCGGGTTGTCCAGCCGCGGTTGCCGTCCACTGCCAGGCGCATACCTGTGCCTTTGACGACCTCCCAGACCTTGGAGATCACCTCGATATCGATCTCGACGGGGCGACCGCCAACTTTGATCTGCAGGCGCGGATAGCCCTCGTCCAGCTTCTCTTTGGCCAGTTTTGCAATGTCATCCGGCGCGCCGACACCGGTTGCGTAGTATGATGGCACGCGGTCGGTCACGGCACCTCCCAGCAGGTCGGCGACATTGACGCCCAGCGACTTGCCGAACAGGTCATAAGCCGCGATATCCAAAGCGGCCTTGGCGTAGTTGTGACCGGCCAGCAGAGTATCCATCTTGCGGCGCAGAGTGCCCGGTGTCGCCTCGGCGCCAATCAACCCTCCGGCCATTGCCATCAGCGCAGCACGGGCGCCTTCCGCATGGGCCTCGGCATAGGTTGGACCCACCGGGCAGGTCTCGCCCCAACCGACATGACCGGTGTCCGACACCAGTTTGACAAGAGTGGTGTCCAGCGCCCAGACCGCACCGCTGGCCATCGTATAGGGGCCATTCCTGACCGGCAGCTCATGGGCGTAGATATGGATTTCCTTCAGCTTCATGTTGCGGCTTTCCTTGGTGTGGAGGGGTTACTTGATACCCGCCGCAGCCAGGATCTGGTCTGCAGTGCGGAGGGTTTGTCGGCTGGCCCGTTCGGACCCGATCATGCGGGCGGCTTCGGTCAAGCCTTCGTGTAGAACGAACAATTGGTCGGCCAGTGCGTCCGCATCACAATGCGGAGCGACATCCACAAGGCGTCGGTGAAACTGAGCCCGTACCGCAGACTTATGGACCTCGACCGCGGCGCGGATCGGAGCGCTGTCGGGATAGGCGGACAGGGCGTTGCGGAACAGGCAACCGCAGTTCGATATTCCAAGTAGCCAGTCGGACAGCCGCTGAAGAATATGGACAACATGCGCCGCGCCGTCCTTGGGGCCGTCGCCGATCCAGTCGGCATAGGCACGGTCGCGGTGCTGCAACGCGCCCACCACCATGGCCTCGCGGCTGGGGAAATACTTGTAGAGGGTTCTCAGCGAAACATCCGCACCCGCGCGCAGAGCCTCGACGCCGGGTCCGGCAAACCCCATTTCCTCGAACTGACCATGCAGACGGGCGGCAATCTGGTGTTTCATGTCGATCATGAGAAAGTGGTAGAGCGATCACTCTACTTTGGACTTGACGAAAACCGACGCGTTCTGACGGGGTGGCGACATGGCGGTGAGACGACAAAAAACTTAGGTCGTTTCCGCAAGCCATCGATACACGAGTTTGGCGCGATCAGATGCAGTGTTGTGAAGCGCGACGTAAAAATCCAGCGGTGAGGAAAGGGTCTGTGGCAGCAGGTTGACCAGTTTCCCGGATGCGACAAGTTCCGCAGTCAGCCCCTCCCATCCCAACACTGCCCCCATGTCGTCCTGCGCGGCCTGAAGCGCAATGGTGTAGTTGTTGACGCGATGCGCCGAATTCAAAGGCCCGTCATACCCCAGTTGGTTGGTCCATTCGCGCCAATCCGTCCACCCCGTTCCCGGCGCATCAAGGTGGATCAAGGGGATGCGCGCCATGTCCTGAATGCCAGTAATATTGTTCTGTTCCAAGAACCGGGGGCTGCCGAGGGCCATGATGCGGTCACGAAACAGAACATGGCTGGTGCCCTTCTCCTCGGAGGCATCCCCATAGCAAATACTGAGGTCGCATTTCGTTGTGTCAAACCCCAGATCCGTGACCACTTGCGTCACCGATATATGCCCGTGCCTTTTCCAGAATTGCGCAAGCCGGGGGGTCAGCCAAAGCGAACTGACGGCCGTGCTGGACCGAATCGTCACCCCGGATCGGTCATAATGCGAGCGCAACTGCTGCAAGGCCTCGCTGATATCTTCAAGCCCCCGTTGCAGGGCGACCAGCAGGTAAGCCCCGCTTTCGGTCAGTTCGACCCCGCGATGGTGCCGGCGAAACAACGAACAGTTAAGCTCGTTTTCCAGTGATTTGACCTGGTGGCTGATGGCCGCCGGGGTGACGTTCAGCTCTGACGCGGCGTTTTTAAAGCTGACATGACGCGCGGCGGCTTCAAAGCTGATTAACGAGCTTACCGGGGGCAGTTCATATGGGCCTTTGGGCAAGGTGGTTTGACCTTTGATCCTGAGTTTTCCGACTTTTTAGCACAAAAATCCAAGTTTGAATTACTTCAGTTATTGCAAAGTGAATTTTTTTGCGATTGCCCGACGGCCTGTCGCCCGCGATGTTGGTCATCAGCATTCGGGATGTGTCTGTCTTGGGCGGCAACGGAGGTGTTCATGGTAACGTAAATGCCTGCGGTCCCGGACAAACCCGGCATCAGCGAATTGCCAGTATGGCCGGGTTTTTGGCGCAAGTTAGGGAGTCGATTGAATGAAGTCGCACGCAAAAGTAGTGGTTGTCGGTGGCGGATGCGTTGGGGCATCGATCCTTTATGGTCTGACCGAGCATGGCTGTTCGGACGCGGTCATGCTGGAGCGCACGACGCTGACCTCCGGGTCCACCTGGCACGCAGCGGGGCTGTTGGTGACCTTTGTGCGGTCGCACAATGTGTCGAAGATGACGATGGAAACCATTTGCATCTATTCCGAGGTCGAAGAAAAGATGGGCACCTCGGTCGGCCTGCGCAAAGTTGGCCAGCTGCGGGTTGCCAATACCGAGAAACGCTGGGATGAGTTCCAGTCCTACATCTCGATTGCCGAGGCCGCAGGCGTACCCTGCAAGCTGGTCACGCCGGAAGAGATTGCGGATATCCATCCCCTGCTGAACCAAAGCCCGGACATTCGCGGTGGTATTCTGCACACTGAAGACGGCTATGTGAACCCGGCCGATATCACCATGGCGCTGGCCAAGCTGGCGCGGGACGCGGGCGCAAAGGTTTACCAGAACACCGAAGCGCAATCTTATGAAAAGCTGGACAATGGCCACTGGAAGGTGACAACCAATCAGGGTGAGATCACCTGTGAACACCTGATCTTTGCCACCGGCAACTATGCCCGCGAAAACGCGCGCCGGGTGGGGCTGGACCTGCCGTGTATCCCGATCGTGCACCAGTATTGGACAACCGAGACCGTGCCGTTGCTGAAAGAGCGCCGGGCGCAGGGCCTGACGGAGTTCCCGATCCTGCGGGACGAGGATTATGGTGCTTATCTGCGTGAGGATGTCGGTGGCATCCAGTTCGGCCCCTATGAGTTCACCAAAGACCTCAAACTGTTCGCCGAAGATCGCGTGCCGCCGGATTTCGGGGCGGATCTGCTGCCCGAAGATTTCGACGCTGTGGAAACCCAGTGGGAGCGCGCCATCGAACGGGTTCCGACCCTGGGCGAGGTTGGCATCAAGGCCAACACCCGCGGCCCGTTCCAGATGACGCCTGACGAGCTGCCTCTGGCCGGTCCCGCGCCGGGGCATGAAAACCTGTGGCTGGCCGAAGGTATGCCGGGCGGCATCCTGTGGGGCGGAACCGTGGGCAATCGTCTGGCAAAGTGGATCGTCGATGGTGATCCGGGCATGGACATGTCGGAACTCGACCCGCGCCGGTTCTCGGATTACGCGTCCAAGCGCTGGACCATGGACAAGGTGCGCGAAACCTGGGGCACCCATATGGATGCGCATGTTCCGGGCGAAGATTTCCCCGATGCGCGCCCGATGAAGACTGTGGGATCATACGATCTGCTGACTGCCCATGGCGCGGTCTGGACCAGCTTCAACGGCTACGAATTCCCCCGTTGGTTTGCCAAGTCACCCAGCGAGGCAATCCCCGAACACAGCTTCCGCCGCACCGACCACATGGAACTGGTGCAGGAAGAGGTGCGCCGCACAAGGGAAGAGGCTGGCTTCATCGAGATGTCGCCGATGACCAAGTTCACTGTGCGCGGTCCCGGTGCCGCCAAGTGGCTGGACGGTCTGATGGCGAACAAGCTGCCCAAAGTGGGCCGCATGACCCTGTCGCTGATGCTGAACGACAAAGGCGGCATGGATGCGGAATATACCATCGTCCGCTATGCGCAGGACGATTTCTATCTGATCTCGACCCCGAACTGGCGCGCTTACAATTGGGATCAGTTGCAGCGCGTCTTGCCGCGCGACGGGTCGGTGGTGATCGAGGATATCTCGGAGCAGCTGGGTGTGATCGCTCTGGCCGGGCCCAAGGCGCGGGATATCCTGCAGCCGCTGACCGATAACGACCTGTCGAACGAAGCCTTCCCGTGGCTGTCGGCCCAGATGGGTGAGGTGGGCTATGCCAAGGGCGTACACCTGCTGCGCGTGTCTTATACCGGTGAGTTGGGATGGGAACTGCACCACCCGGTCGGATACAACCGCCACCTTGTTGATCTGCTGCTGAAGGCGGGTGTGAAACCGTTCGGCCTTGAGGCGCTGGAATCGATGCGGCTTGAGAAATCCTATCGCGCTATCAACCGCGAGATCTGCAAGGACCTGACGCCGTATGAGGCCGATCTGGGCCGCTTTGTGGCGATGACCGAAAAGATCGGCGGGCAGGTGGCCGAGCGTGATTTCATCGGCAAAGCCGCGCTGCAAAAGCAGCAGGAAACGGGCGGATACAATACTCTGGTCACGCTGAAACTGCCGTTCTGCGATACCTCGGTGATGTTCGACGAAGGGGTCTATGCTGATGGCAAGCTGATCGGTCGCGTCACTTCGGGCGGGTTTTCGTATTACTGCAACCACGACATCGCGATGGCGCTGGTGCCGCAGGGCATGACTGCACCGGGCACAAAGATGCAGGTGCTGGTGCACAATGAAATGCGCGATGCCGAGGTGATCGACACCTGCGCCGTTGACCCAACCAGCGCCCGTGCGCGCGCCTGATCTGGGAGGATTTGATATGGCAGACGCCAAAGCACGCCCTGGCCGTGGTGGTCGCGCAGCACGGGTTCAGGCTCGCACCAACCCTCCACCGGTTTACCTGCCGACGCTGAACCGCAAGATCGGCCCGATTGATTTGCTCGGCCCCGAAGGGGTCGAGAAAATCCACAACGCCGCGATGACGATCCTTGAAACCACCGGTATCGAGTTCCGCGACCCGGTCGCCTTGGCCGATTGGAAGAAATACGGCGCGGATGTTCAGGGCGAGCGGGTCCGCATCGGCCGGGACATGCTGATGGACCTGATCTCGGCGGTTCCGTCGGAATGGGGTTACGCGGCGCGCAACCCGGACCGTTCGTTGCGGGTCGGCAACCAGCATTCAGTGTTCGCCAACGCCTATGGCGCGCCATTTGTCTATGGTCTGGACGGAGTGCGTCGGCCCTCGGTGTTGGAGGATGCGCACAACTTTTTCAAGCTCAGCCAGATGAGCCAGTCGATGATGGTGCCCGGCGTTCTGCCGGTCGAGCCGCAGGACGTCCCTGTCCCGCAGCGCCATCTGGAGCTGGTCCACGCCGCGCTGACGCTGACCGACAAGCCGATCAAGGGTTCGGTCCTGTCAGAGCAGGCGGCGCGGGATTCGGTTGAAATGGCGCGGATCGTGTTCGGTGAGGATTTCGTCGATACCAACGTGGTGATGGCCGCGCTGCTGAACTGCAACACGCCGCTGGTCTGGGACGAAACGATGCTGCAAAGCTTGCGCGTCTATGCCTCGGCCAATCAGCCCTGCCTGCTGTCGCCCTTTGTTCTGGCCGGGGCCAGTACGCCCGCCAGCCCGCAGGGCGGTGTGGCGCTGCTGATCGCAGAGTCGCTGGCGGGGATGGCCTATAGCCAGATCATCCGCCGTGGCGCGCCGATGGTGCTGGGCGTGGCGATCATGGGTGTGTCGATGAAGACCGGCGCGCCGATGATGGGCTCGCCCGAGCCGGGGCTGATGAACTTGCTGGTAGGCCAGATGGCGCGATTCTATGGCGTGCCGTGGCGGACCTGTACGATGTGGACCGGCGCGAAATCTCCGGACATGCAGGCGGCGTTCGATACGGCCAACACCATGTGGCCGGTGCTGCTGGGCGGGGCCAACTACATCGTGCATTCGGCAGGTTTTCTGGAAGGCGCGCTTGGGGTCAGCTATTCGAAATGGGTTCAGGACACCCGGCAGCTTGAGAACTTCCACCGGTTCTTCAGCGGGCTTGAGGATGAAAATCTGGACGCAATCCTGGATGACATTGCCGAAATCGGCCCCGGTGGTCACTTCCTGGGGACAGACCACACCAGGGAAAACCCGCTGCACATGAACCCGCTGCAGAACAATGACAGTTTCGAACAGTGGGAAGCGGAAGGGTCGAAAACCGCTGAAACCGTCGGCAATGAAGAGGCTCAGCGCATGTTGGACAACTATGTCAAGCCGCCGATGCCGGATGATCAGCGTGGAGCACTTGACGAATTTGTTGCCAAGAAGAAGCTGGAATATCAGAACGCGTAACGGAAAACACGGGCGCGCAAGCGCCCGCAAGCCCGACATAAGGACAGGATGAAGCTAATGACCGACGCCCCGACGAAAACGCTCTCACTCGAAGAGGTGAAGGCATTGGCCAAATCCGTCCTTGTGTCCGCTGGCCTTGATGCGCATAGCAGTGAAGTCATAGCAGATCTTGTACGGATGTCCGAACGCGATGGCCCCCGCAGTCATGGACTGCGCTTGTTGCCGGTTTACGCGCAATATCTGTCATCGGGTTACGCCAACCCGAAGGCTGCGCCATCAATTCAGCGAATAGCGCCCGGTGTGTTACGTGGCGATGGCGACAACGGGTTCTATCAGGTAGCCGCATTGGCGGCACGGGCAGAGCTGATTGAGATGGCGCGCGAGAACGGGATTGCGGCCTTTACCTGCGCCAATTGCCATCATCTGGGCGCGCTGCGCTTTGACACCGGGCCGCTGGCCGAGGCGGGGCTTGTGGCGTTAGGGGTCGTGAACTCTTTGTCCATGGTTGTGCCGCAGGGTGGGGTGCGCCCGGTCTTTGGCACCAACCCGATGTCCTTTGCGTGCCCGCGTCCGGGGGGCGATCCGATTGTCTGGGATCAGGCATCTTCGATGGTGGCGCTGATGGACATCAAGATGGCCGCGGCCGAGGGCCATGATCTGCCGCGCGCCGGGGGGCTGGATACCGATGGCCAGCCCAGCACCGATCCGAACGCCATTCTGGAAACCCGCAGCCTGCTGCCCTTTGGCGAACACAAAGGCGCGGCCATTGCCTTCCTGATCGAGGTGCTGGGGGCGGCGCTGGCCGGCGGCACCCTGTCGGTCGACAATCAGGAGCGTGAGGCTCATGGCGCCCTCAACGTCAAAGGTGGCGCAACCCTGATCGCGATTGACCCAAGCCGGTTTGGCAACCCGGCGTTCGACGACTACGTCACCCGCATCTGCGCCGAGATCGAGGGCAACGGCACCGCGCGCGTTCCCGGTGACGGACGGTTGAAAAACCGCGCGGCGGCCGAGGCGAACGGAGTCCCGGTCGCACCGGACCTGCTGGCGCAGTTGCAGGCCTTGTAGGAAAGGTCGCAAAACATGCCTGATCTGGTGGTGATCGGCGGCGGCGTCGTGGGTATCTCGTGCGCGCTGGCTTTGCAGTCCGAGGGACATCAAGTCACCGTTATCGAGCCGGGCCCGGTGGGCGAGGGCGCCAGTTGGGCCTCGTGCGGCTGCATCGCGGTGGGTGAGGTCGTGCCGCTGTCCCAACCCGGAATGCTGGCGAAGGTTCCGGGGCTGTTGATGCACCCCAAGGCGCCGTTGACCTTGCGCCCGGGCTCGGCCCTGCGATTGATGCCATGGTTCACCCGATTTGTCGCCAATGCGCGCCCTTCGAAAATGCGGGCCATTGCGGCGGACTTGGCGCGGCTGACCTTTCTGGCGACCACGGATTTCAAGGCGCAACTGGCTGATATCGGGCGGCCTGACCTGTTGGTGGAACGCCCTGTCATCAAGCTGTTTGACGGCGATGACGATCGCGCCAACATGGCCGCCGCCTTTGATCTGGCCCGCGAACTAGGGTGCTCGATCGAAGAAGTCAGCGGCGCAGAGGCACATGACATCGACCCGGCCATTGCGCCGGATTTCAAACATGCTGCCCTGCTGCGCGACTGGAGTTTCGTGACCGACCCCAAGCGATTGGTTGAGGCGCTGCATGACGCCTTTCTGACGCGTGGGGGAACGGTCATCCCTGACAGTGCGGTCGGTTTTGACCGGGACGGCCGTCAGGTAAAGGCCGTGAAGCTGCGCGATGGCCGCGCCATTACGGCTGACGAGTTTGTCTTGGCTGCGGGCACGCGCTCCCGCGATCTGGCGGCAGAATTGGGCGTTCCGCTGCGGATCGAAGGCGTCATCGGCTATTCCACCGCCTTGAAGAACAGCGGTGTCGACCTGTCCCATACCGTGTTCTACGCAAAGGGCGGGTTCGGTATCACGCCCTACGACGGCGCGCTTGCCGTTGCCGGGACAATTGAATTTGCCGGTGCCGACGCGCGCCCAAACTGGGACCGTGCCGATATATTGGTAGAGAAGGCACGGCGGGTTCTGCCGGGGTTAAAGACGGGCAGCGCAGAACGCCGGTTCGGACGGAGGCCGCTGACACCCGACACCCGACCGATCATTGGCCGAAGCGGAAGTCTGGCGAATGTCACCTTTGCAACGGGCCACGGGCAATTGGGCCTGACTTTGGGTGCAACAACGGCCCTGCTGGTTGCGGACGAGATTGCAAATCGGCAGTCCCGGACCGACATACAGGCATTCAGCCCGGATCGTTTCCGGGGATGAGCGACCGTCGGCAGCGCAGTCGCTTTGGGTGTCGTTGGGATACGTTTCAGTCCTAATCGAAACAGCGCCTGCACACCCGTCTCGTCCCTGTTCGACTAGAGGCGTTTGAATTCCAAAGCTTACATTTTTTAGTGTTTTTTGGTGAAATGCAGCCGAAATCAGAGTTAGTCTGTCAACGAGGCCGGGGGCCGTTGACGCCGCGCGGCCTCCCCTCGCCATCAAGCCGCGTGGATTCGAACAGACAGCCAAAAATCGGGCGTTACAGGGCTATGTCTGCGTTCTTTGTTCGTCGTTGGCTGGCCGCTCGCGACGTTGCAGTGCGGAAACAGTGCAATCTGACGAAAAAGAAGGGCGACAGTGAAATCACCGCCGAACGTTACTCGCACCAAAATGCCAGTTATTCACACCAAAGCGGGAATTCCCAAATGTCAGCCGGTTTAGATGAGGGCAACTACACTGTAGGTTCCGCAAAGTGCCGACCTTGAGAAACTTGCTCTTCCGGACTGAAAACCAAGCGCAGAATTGGTCACAACAGAAATAGTCATGTCGCGCAGATTCAACTTTTCGCAGATCAAACCCCTGCAACCTAAAGGCGTGCGGGGCTACAAGTTGGGGATGGAAATGGTCCAGGTGGCATGCAGACCGAAGCGTCCCGCTACTCGCATCAGGTTTTTGTTTGAAAGGGGACTCTATGCCCAAAGCCCATTCAATACCTACTTGGCGGTTCTGGGTCGCGGTATTACTACCCTCCACAAGAACCTGTTTGTGACGAGTCTTGCGCCAGCTCTCAGTTTTTCGGTAGCGGCGGAAAGCAGGTATGTCCGAATTGATGATCGCTTGGGGAGCAAAGTTTGTTGCTGACGAAGGCTGAACTTACGGTCTGGCTACGTGGCTTGATGAAAGACAAAGTCTTCATTTCAGCCTATGCCGTCATTTTTCTAGCTCTCGTAATTGTGGAGCGCGGGCATGCAGTTCCCAACATCAGCCAGCTTCAGCACGCCTTGTATGTGCTGGCATGGGTTATTGCGTTTTATGCGTTCTATTTTTTTGCCGGGCCCACTCTGTTCTACTGGTCTCTTCGAAATTCAGTTTGCGTCTTTTGGGCAGCTTTAGGCAGCTATCTAATAATTCTGTTCCTGAAAACCTTTATTGTAACTTACTTGCTGGCGGGCGGATCATCTTTTGGACACGCAATTCTGTATTATTGCACATCTGCGTTTGTCTCTAGCGTAATTACCTACGCTATATTTTTGCACTTCAGAGCGCAGGCGGTAAACGGTTTCGGATACGACCCCCTGAAGTACCTGTTCCGGCGCCCACCAAGGCACTTGGACTGCCCGATCCAGATGAGGCTAGACGAGGCAAATCGCGGACCCTTGCTGATGCTTGAAGCTCAGAACCAATATGTATCGGTTACAACTGAAAACGGAACACAGTTGATACGAATGACGCTGAAAAGCGCCGCAGAAAACCTGGATTCCGATGCCGGTCTGTTGGTCCATCGGTCGAGGTGGCTGTCCAAGAAAGAAATGGGCGAGCTCGTTTACAGAAATGGGAACCCATACATAGTGACTCCGGGGGGTGATCAGTTTTCGATAAGCCGAAAGATAGTGCCCAAGGTTAAAGAAATAATCGAACAACGAAAAGCGCAGACTCCCGAAACCAAGCAGGCGGATAAAGCAACCAAAAACAAACGGGCTCAATGCTGAGCCTTTTCGGGCAGCATCAGTGCTCGACCCTCTAACAACATCTCGTCTGCTCAATTTTTCCTCATCGAGGCGTTCTGCATGGCGAGGATGGTCAACTGACCAGCTTGATCCGCACATAAGAAACAACGACTGGCGCAAAGATGACCGGCAATTTGAAAGACCCCACTATGACGCCCTCCAAAGAACGTCTGGCACTATCTTTTTTCGCATCACTTGCTGCAGCACTCGTGATGCTCCTGGAAGAGTTCAGCGAGGCGATGGGATGGGAGTGGCTGCACAACTGGGATGAGTACCACATCTGGGCAATCATCGTAATGCTGTGTTTGTTGGGGGCGATCGCTGTTCTGGGAGTAGAGTTGCTTCGAATGGGGAACCACGTCACCAAGCTGGAAGGCAAAGCGACCCGCGCCTCAGAAGCGTTTGAGGAACTCTTGATGAGTTACTTTGAAAAGTGGGCATTTACCAAAGCCGAAAGGGATGTCGCACGGCTTCTTCTGAAAGGATGTTCCACAGCGGAGATTGCTGAAGCCAGAAATGCGAAAGAAGGCACAGTGAAAGCGCAAACGTACTCAATCTACAGGAAGTCAGGCTATTCCAACAAAGCGCAGCTGTTCAGCGCCCTTTTGGAAGATCTTACCGGTGACGGATCGAAACCAAAGTGACAGCGCTTAGAGCGTGATTGGTAGTATTTCTGACTGGCGCTCAGCCTGCGGCACGTCGTCAAGGTGCCGGCATGCAGATGTCTATTCTTGAACCGTTGTTGGTCTGGAGCGAAGACCCCTTCGAACAGAACGGCGCCCTGCTGGAGTGAACTTTACCCTCAAGCCCAAGGACGGTGACGCAATCCAGGCACCTCGGTCAAGCTGCAGTTTTGATAGAGCCGACAAACCGTTCATTTTCGTGTTTTGATGGTCAGCCGTGCAACCTATGCGTTCCGTGCTGCCTGCGCAGAACTAAAAGCGTACGGTTTGGTCGGGCCGCTCTTCATGTCTTCGAAATCGCGAAGTTTCAGGCTGCGATAAACTAAGGTGTAAGCGACATAAACTAAGGTTCAATACCTGTGAAACAGCCGTATTCTCGCCTTTTTTGACCCTTCAAGCCCAGTATTGAGTGTGCGAGCAAATGCGCATTGAGCGGATGACGCTGGGTAATCAGTCCTGATCGTTCACAACAAAAAATATTAGCCAGATGGGGCAGAAAACATGCAGGTCGAGCAGCGGGTACGCGCTTTTGCGCGCGGGGGGCGTCTAACCAAGTGGAAGGGACAAGTGGCGAGCATTGCGCCTTCGCTCTTCTTGTGCTCTGCCTCCGTTTTGGCAGTGTCCGCAGGGGCCTCGGTGGGAGAGGTTGTGAACGGCCCGCGAACTACGCCCCTGATCAGCAGTGTGGATGAAGACCATACCATCACCAGCACCGGGTCGATTAGCATCAATCGCTTGCCGGGGCCTGCCTTGGTTCAGGTCAACGTGGCGGATTATTCCAGCACTGTGACGAATGCCGGGCAATTGACAGCCCCCGAGGCGAACGTCAGGACCCGCGCAGCGATCGACATCACTGGCGATTTGTCCGGCACCGTCCTGAACTCGGGAACAATTTCTATGGGTGCGGCGCTTGGTGATACAGCAGTCATTTTCGGCGTCGATGTTTCGGGCGTCACGACAGGATCGGTGCAGAACACTGGTGTCATTGACATCGCGAATTCAGCGCTGACCATCGGAACCTCAGTGGGAATTTTGACCAATCAAGTCGACGGCACACTCGCAAACAGCGGGACGATCACCCTGCGGGGCAGCAACAGCAGTAGAGCTGAAGCAATCGGGTTAGTGGTCGACGTTGTGAATGGATCCGCGAGTAACAGCGGTAGCATTGATATTGATGTCTCAAGCACTGGCGGGCAGGCCATCGCGGACGGTATTTCTCTAACGACGATCAACGGGGTGGTCGATAACTCTGGCCCCATCAATGTTTCCGCGACCGGCTCAACTATTGCCGGTGCAGATGGGTTTGGCATTGGCGATCTGAATGGAAATCTGAATAACGTCGGTGCCATCAATGTGTCGGCAACTGCTGGAAACAATGCTAATGGGGACGCGATTGAAATCACAAACCTCTCCGGTCGCCTGACAAACACTGGCCCACTTACGGTCATGATGACAGCGGGCAATACCGGCGGTGCTTTTTTGGACGTCGTCGAAGTTTCCAACCTGACCGGGTCACTGACAAACACTGGCTTTCTTGTCGGGCTGGCCCGTGGTGGAAACGTGATTGCGGATGGGTTTGACATTGGAGGTGTTGCTGCCGGTGCCAGCTTTGATAACTCGGGTATCGTGATTGTTCAGGCCCGAGCGACAACCTCAACCGCAAGTGCTGATGGGTTGGAGTTTGGTGATGTTCTCGGCAGTGTGTCGAACTCCGGGCCTGTCAATGCCATTGCCGAGGGTGTCACCTCTGCTACAGCCCGCGGAATTCGGGCGGGTAACGTCACTGGTACTCTGTTGAACAGGGCGAACATTCTTGCAGATGCTTTGGCCAGCAACGGGTCAGCCACGGCTGTTGGGCTTCAGGCTGGTGAGGTGCGCAATCAGCTGACCAATGATGGAGAATTGGTAGCTTTAGCAAATGGGAGCCGCAACGGGGCCGCAATCGGCATTTCGACGGATTTCGTTCAGGGCACTTTGGCCAATAACGGAGCTATCAGGGCAATTGGTCAAGGCAGCAGCGCCAACGTCATCGGGATAGAGACTGGCAACGTCGACGGTTCCCTGATCAACACCAACACAATAACTTTAGAGGCCGTCGCCACATCTTCGTCAGCACTGGTGACAGGCATTGATACCGGAAGGCTGAACGGGACACTTCAGAACTCGGGCAACATCAGCGTTCGGGCCGATGCCGTCAGTCACGCGTCCGCCTATGGTATTGATGTTGGCGAAATAGGCGGCGCTTTGAGCAACTCTGGTTCAATCGCTGTCCAAGTGGACAACGGATCGAGCATAGAGGCTATTGGCATCCGGTCTTCGACGGTTTCGGGGACGCTTTTCAACAGCGGGAACATCATGGTTGCCAGTCACGGGTCCAGTGGCTCGGCCGAAGGCATTCGCGCAGGTTCCATTGCGGCAAATGGGGCCATGACAAACACCGGTACGATCACTGCCACCGCCGTGGGGCAAGGATCAGGGGCGGGTGCCGAGGGGATCAGGGTTTTGGGCCGTGTAGCGGGCACGCTGGAAAACAGTGGTCAAATCATGGTCCAGGCGATCGACACCAGTTCCGCCAGTTCAACCGGCATTCTGACCGGTGCCATTGATGGATCGTTGACCAACAGCGGGACAATATCGGCGGCCGCTGGGGGAGGGTCCTTTGCATACGTCGAAGGGATCGAAATAAGAGGTAACCTTGATGGGGCCTTCAATAACAGCGGTGCAATTACGGCTCAGGCCATCGGCACAAGCTCTGCCTACGTAGATGGGATTAATGCTATTGATGTTGCCGGTACGTTCAGCAACTCGGGCGTCATATCTGTATCCGCCCAGGCGGCGTTTGCAGGTGCAGAAGGGCTGAGTTTGGATGATATTCAAGGTTCAGTCGATAATTCCGGGGGTATTTCGGCGATAGCCTCGGGAACCAGCACTGCGAGAGCGAGCGGGATTTTCCTCGGCGCCATCGACGGCAGTTTTTCAAATTCAGGAAGTATTACAGCAAGTGCGACGACACTCGGTTCGGGCGCGTCCTTTCCTTTCCAACGCGCTGTTGCCAGCGGGATTTACGTGGATAACATCAACGAAGACCCGATGGGCGGTTTCGGCTCGTTTGAGAATTCGGGCGCGATTGCGGCCTCGGCCTCAGGTTTGAATGCCTCCGCCTTGGGCCTTCGGTTTTCTCACGTCGGTGGCAAGCTGTCCAACAGCGGTAACATTTCTGTCGGCGCGATGGCGGACCAGGGCTCCTCAGCCTTTGCAGCTGGGATTATCGGTGCAAACGTTCGGGACAGCGGGGACGTGTTCAACTCCGGCACCCTTCAGGTTTCTGCGATAGGTCAAAACGTTTCTACCGTTGCAGCCGTCGGAATGGCTTTTGACCAGATCGATACGACAGTTTCGAATAGCGGAGCGATCGCGGTTTCAGCCCAAGGTGACTCGCTTGTCCGCGCGCACGGTATTACCACGGCCGTATTGTCCACTGGTGGCGTTCTGAGCCATAGCGGCGCGATCTCGGTCTCTGCCAACGGCGGCACGGACACGGAAGCATATGGCATTTTTGTGGGTAGCGCCCAAGGCACAGTCAATGTGATGGGCGACGTCTCTGCCACTTCTACCGGCAGGAGCTATGCGGTGTTTCTGGGTGACGGCGGCGGCACGCTGAATGTCGAAACCTCTGCGGATATCGACGGCACCATTCGCGTCAGCGATCACGATGTTAACCTGAGCCATATCGGCGGACGGGTTGTTTATCGTTTCCAGGACGATGACACGGCCAACGGTGTGTTCACGACGTCTGTGTCCTCGGCGTCGCAAGGTTGGTTTGTTGATGATGAAGGGGGCGCGGCACCCGTTTATGCCTCGTTTGACGCCACCGAACTACAGCCGAACACAAACCAATCGTTCGAGATCGCGGGGCTGTCATACACTCTTGCACGTCAGTTGGACAACGGTGAGGTCGACAATGTCAGCCGCGACAGGGTTGTGCTCAGCACTCGGGGGAGCGGCCCTATCGACGGCTTTCGGCCATACGTCTCGGTGAGTGGCAGCAGAAGTGATGGGACGGCAAGCGGCAGTTCTACGTCGCTTTCCTCGAATATGTGGAGCGTCAGCGTAGGCGCGACCCGCGACCTTGGAACCGGTTTGCGATACGGGTTTGGGGCCAGCTATTTCGAGAACGATGGCACCTTTGGTTCTTCGTCCTTTGACACCTCGGGTGTGTTTATCAGCGGTATCGTCGCCCAGAACTTCGGGTTTGCCGATCTGAGCTTTGGTTTGGGATATGGTGATCTGGACACTGACGAGTCTCGCCCCGTCGGGAGTGATACGTCAGAGGCTGACTATTCCGGCGACATGATAACCGCCTTGGTTGCTGCGAAACGGCAATTCGCCTTGAAAAACGGCGCGATCCTGACCCCCAGGGCAAGCTTTCTGTACGGCGAACAAAATTTGGATGGCTACACCGAAACAGGCGGTTCCGCCAATGCAACAGTGGGGGACAGAACCGTCACGTTCAATGAAACCCGGATCGGTGGTGAATACGCGACTTACACGCTTGGTGGGCGTCTTTCAGCTTCATTGGCGGCAGTCCGCCGGGATGCAGATGCGCCGTCAGTCGTGGATGTAACCATATTTGGCAATACGCTTGCTCTGGCCTCAGGCGGAGGAGGCACCGACACCTTTGGCGAGGTGGGGCTGAACTTCGAAAAGCCCTTCGATCATGGGGGAATCCTGCACCTTGAAGCAAGATCAACCCTCGGGGCTGATGTATCAACACAGGCCCTCTGGGCATCCTACGAATGGAAGTTCTAAACCGGAGGTCACTCGTGTTTTGGCAAGTCAAAACAGAGAACTCCCATTGGCCACCTCGATCTTCTTGTGCGTGGCCCTGAGATAGCAACTCGCCAAAACGTCTGTCTCCGTGGATCACCTCAGGCCGCTCGCACAGGTGGTCCACAAACTCTCTCGGGGTTTCAGGGCCAGACAAAGTGACGAGGTGGACGTGAGCTCCGTCAGTTTAGGCCGAACTGAGCGCCATGCGGGACATAAACCTTCGGCCTATGTCGCTTGAATTCTGCCAAAAGACCAATTTTGTCGGACGCAACAGCTTCTCAGGTAAAGGCGACCCCATTCTCAAAAAGGACCCGAGATGAATCCAGTTGGCCTCATTCTGATCTGCGCAACAACGCTAGTCCCAGCATATCAGCTATTCTCCCTGCCGGGTATCACTGACCAAGCCGCGCTGTTTTCCCAGTATCTGGGTCTTGCCGCGCTGGTCCTTATGGCGTGGGGCCAGATACTGTCCACGCGCCTGACGGGTATCGAGCATTTGTTCGGTGGGCTGGACCGCGTTTACGTCTTGCACAAATGGGCGGGCATCGTGGCCATGGGCGCGCTTCTTTTGCATGATACTATAGGGGCTGAAATGCGCGGGGTGGGTCGCGAAACCGCACTAAGTGACTTTGCTGAATCCCTCGGCGAAATCAGCTTTTATGGCCTGCTGTTGCTGGTTCTCATCTCAGTTGCGACCTTTATTCCTTATCACTTGTGGAAGTGGACCCACAAAGCCATGGGCGCCCTGTTTGCATTCGGAGCTTTGCATTTCTTCCTGATCACGAAACCCTTTGCCATGACCGATCCTGCCGGGCTTTATACAGGTTCATTCTGTGTGGTCGGCATGGCGGCCTATCTGTGGATGCTGCTACCGGACAAACTGCGCCCGTCTTACAGGTACAGGATCGCAAAGCTTGAAACCACTGGCGGAGCATTGGCCATCACACTTGCGCCGGAAGGCAATCGGCTACACCCGCAGCCCGGGCAGTTTGGTGTTCTGCGTTTCACTGGTGCCGGAAAAAATGAACCCCACCCGTTCAGCTTTTCAAAGATCGGGTCCGACGGCAAATTGCGCGTGACTGTAAAATCGCTCGGGGACTATACAGCCATCCTCAAAGGTGCGCTGAAAACAGACCAGATGGTGCGTGTTCAAGGGCCGTTCGGAAGGTTCCGGTATGTCGGAAAAGCGCCCGAGGTTTGGGTGGCCGGTGGTATCGGCATCACGCCCTTTCTTGCCTGGGCGGATGCGCTGGATGCTGAAAACGAGCCTGTAGATCTGTTCTATTGCGTCAGGTCGCGCACGGGCGCGCCGCATCTGGGCGAAATCGAAAGATTGGCTGAGATGAAACCGAACCTGCGCCTGCACCTTGTCGTCTCGGATGAAGGTCAGAGGATCACCGCGAAAGAGATTGCAGGCGAGATTGGGCCGAACCTGTCCCGAGCCCTGGTTTCGTTCTGTGGCCCAGCTTCCCTTCGCGAGTCGCTTCGGGCAGGGTTGAGGCCCTACGGCGTCACTTCGCGGCGGTTCCACTATGAAGAATTTGAATTTCGAACCGGTATCGGGTTCACACGCTTGGTAAAGTGGTTGAGAGACCGGTTTTCGAACTACGGTACAATTAACCGGCTGGAGCGGATCATACCTCCGTCCGGTCGAGGCTGAAGCGCCGCAAGAACGGGCTCTGTCACTTGACCCGGATTTTGACCGGGCCCTTGCTCGCGCGCGCATTCTTGTTTCGGCGGCGTCCGCAGACCGCGAATTCGGCCACCACTTGGTTTCGCGCCATCGGCAAATGGCGGCAAAGGGGCTGCCGTTGCAGCATCAAGGTGTTGGATTGGATGTCGGCTATGGGCCGTTCTACACCTCGGCGAGGCGGGGTCGTCGATAAAGACGCCGCGATCGCCCGACGTCAGCTTTGAACCCAAAGACGCCGATGCTGCGTTGAGCTCTTGTGGCCGTTTCTGACGTTCGGCCAGAACTTACCGTTTTTTCCCAGGTCGCTTGAGACTTGACCCACTATGGCGGTTGCATTGTCAATCAAATGGGGAAGGCCCCAAGCCCTCTGCTCTGAAGAAGTTGGGTGTCGGGTCGGCAAACGTGTCAGTTCACCGGCCTTCCGGTTCTGCTTTCACGTCATTTCCGGATCACCTGGACACGTTTCGTCAGCTCTGTTCGTTCGGAATGGTTGCGGCAAGAAGGAACCCACCCCTCAGTTGTCAAGGGACGAAAGGTCGTGAGATAAACCCCCCGAATTCCTGACGTGCTTCGCTGCGTGGGATGTTATGGGTCACGGTAAAACCCACGACGGTGCATTCCACCGTATCGACCCAGCTTTCGTTGATGTTGTTCCAGATTTCGAACAACTGAACTGCCATATCATCATTTGGATTGCTGATATTCCATTCTGTCGACTCCCCTGTGGTCGTGCTGCCTGACACGGTAGCCGCAGTTCCGTCACCCTCGCCGGTGACCGAGACGCTACCTGTCGCTGAGGCCGAGGTCGTCCATTTCCGGCTGCCTCCGGCCGGTATGACAGGGCCCGGAACTTCGAACGTTTCGGTCTCGGATTCGACGTTTGAGCGGCCCTGAAAAGTACACGGCCAGGGTGTGGGAATGTCGCCCAGACATACGCAGAAGGCATGCGGGCTGGAGCGACGCACGAGCGACGGCACTGCTCCCAATTGCATACAGGCGCCACAGGGCGATCCAAGCGGTCCAAAGGTCCACTGATAGACCGTGATTGACGAGTTATTGGGTGGAGGAGGCGGGGGCATGGCAGGTCTCCGGAATCAGATTGGCAGGGGGTCGCCCTGCATGAGGGTGAGGCGGGCTTCGAGGCTGGTAAGACCAGTGTCGGTGAGCGCACTGCCCGTCCAGAGCAGAAGCGCGCCGGGGTTGATCCCGGCAGGCAGGTCATCTTGCGACACCGAGGTGATTTCGATCCGCCAGGTCAGTTTGAAACGTTTGCGAAAGAATACTGTGAGAACGCCATGGTTTTCGTGCATCCCCGAATATTCCAACAATGTGCCATCGGCCAGATCAGCCAGATCGACTTGTGGGCGGCTGGCGGGTACAGCCATGGCGACGGGGCCGTCGACTGCCTCGTCATGCGTGATCCCATCTGGCGCGTCGCGATCAAGCACCAACATCAGCGACCGCGCTTGTGCAGTCAGCGCCATCGGCAGATAGGCGGCACGATCATCGGCAAAGGCGAGGATCGCGCTTTGTCCGGCGGCGACCATTTCGATCAGGGCATAGCCGCGTTCATTGGTGCGATAGGTCCAGGCGACGGCTGTGCCGCTGCCAGGCGGGTCGATGATGAACACCTCGGCATCGGCTACGGGCTGCAAGTCCGGGTCGACAACACGCACCAGAAGCGTGCCTTTCTGATAGCGCTGTGCCGCACCGAGTTGAGCTTTCAGCAGATCTTGCATCGCAGCCGGATGTCCCGCACCGTCCAGCGTGGACATGAGGTCTTCGGCATCCGAAAGCATCAGCGTGCCATAGTCGTGTCCCCGTTGGGCAAGATCGAGGGCCTGTGCCTCGCTAAGCCCGTCGAGCCGCAAAAGCCGTGCTTGCGGGATGAATTCTGCCATCAGGTTTTCAACCGTCAGCCCGCCCAGATCGGCCAGGCTTTGCGCAAGGACGATATCAGGATGACCCAAGAGCTGTTCGGAGTGGTGAATGCCAACGCCTGAGAGCGCTTCGGCCATTACGGGGCCGATACCGTTCAGCACTTGTGTGTCATGCCACGTCGTGTCGATCATTGTGTCCTCCTGTCATGGCCGGGTCGGTTAATCGATTGCGTCCCCCAAACCGCTGTCGATCAGAAGCGTAGTGAGCGAGGTCCAAGTCGTGCCGGAAACGGTTTCGACACCTTCAGTGGGGTTCCCACCGGGTTCGGGCGGGACAAGCACGGTGCCGACAAAGCGATCGAAGGATCGCGCGCCTTTGCTCGTCCGTAACAGGATCTTGCGGCCCAATGCCCGGTCACGTGTCAGCGCGAAGGCTGCAACAGCCCGTTCGTGCGTGACCCCACTGGTGCCCCGCAATTCCGGCGTATCCACGCCTTTGAGACGAATTGGAACATAGCTGTAGGTGAGAAAGCCCAGATCAGCGACGACATCAATGGTGTCACCGTCCACGACGTGTTCACAGACGCACCGAAAATAGTTCGCCTGCGACGCCTCGGCGAAGGAAAGGGGAAAATCTTCAAACTGGAATGGCTCGCGGCTCATGTTCTGGCCCGCCCAAAGTATAGATTGAAATAATACGTCGATTTTGCACCTCATGGCCGAGTCGATGCAATGAGGTTCTGTTTAAGCGGGTTATTCGGCAGAAAATGGCCGTCAGGAATAGGCGCCGCTCGGGATCATCCTGTCATCAGATTGAGAAGGCCCCAACCGTCAGCCGCTCTGCAGCCGGGTCGTGATTTCGGACAGTCGTGACCAGGACTGCAATGTCACCGGCAAGGTAAGCGCCGCTTCAGCAAACTCCCACGAATAGCTGACAATCGAAAAGATCGTTCCCGGTGTCGCATCCAGGTTTTGCGTTGCGAACCACAGGTTGAAGAGGATAAGGCCAATCAGCAGAACGAAGATCACGCCGTACAGAATGGCTTCGGTGTCCGAGAGCTTTATTTCGAAGCGGCGCAGTTTTTCCAGGTGAATCAGCACCGGGCGGCTGCGGCGTTGTTCCAGAATGCTGACTTGATGCTCCATTTGCTCATTCAGCGCACGGTTCCATTGCCAGAACGTCGAATGAAACAGGGCGTAGACGGATATCATTCCGACAAGAACACCACAGGCTGAAAGAGCCAGCTCTGGCGAGAAGTAAAACAGCAAAACCGCCGAAACAACGAACTGTACAACCCCGGCAATCGCGTTGGGCAATACCTCTTCCAAAAAGTCGGCCAGTTCGCGCCCCATCCCGATCCGAGCGTTCAGCGACGAGATTGGCAGGTTCGAAAACCGCGCGGCAAGTGCTTTGCCCAGTTCGACGCGGATGGTTCCGTACACGCGGGTATCGTAAATCCGCCGGATCACGCTGATCAGAGTCAGAGTGACCATGAGCGCACCCAAATGCAAAAAGGGCTGAAAATCTCCGGCCAGCAATCCATCTATGGCGAAGCCAATGAAGAGCGGGATCAACACAGTTAGGGCCGTTTCTGACAGGATCAGAAACCATGTGATCCCGACCCGCCAGCGAAACACACGCAGAAGCGTTCCGATTTTCAGTTTTTGGTTCTTCAACATTGGGCGCTACTGGTCATAGTGGATACGAACGTAAACATCGCCCGGCCAGACCGATGCAGCTTTGAAATCAGGCTCGTCCTGGGGATTGGGGGCACCTGTTGCCCCCAGCCCCTCTAACAACTGCGTCGCAGTCATATTCAGGTCTTCGTCCTTGTTTTCATCATGAAACAACAGCACTGCATATGGGCCTGCGTTCAGGCCAGCGAACTCATGGCTGACACTGCCTTTACGCGACGGAATCTGGGCGTAGTCAATGGCGCTCCAGACATCCAAACTGTCAAAGGCGCGCGCGTCATCAAAGACAAGGATCACGATGTTTCCCTTGGTATTGCGGATGCCGTCGACAGTCACCTTCAAACCATCGGCGGCGGCGGGCGTCGCCAGCGCCGTCAGGGCGAATGCGGGGGCCAGAAGGATTCGTGTCATGGCGTTGTCCTTTCTTCAGAGGTCTGCGGAAGGGGTGGTTTGAAAACGGCGATGACATCCTCGGTGATGGCGATCAGCACCGGCACCAGCACCAGCATGAGAGCCGTGCCGAAGAGCTCCCCAAAGGCCAGAGAAATAGCCGCAGGGATCAGATACTGCGCTTGCTCAGAGGTTTCGGTCAGCAATGGCAGCAGGCCGATCACCGTCGTTGCGGTGGTCAGAAAGATCGCCTTGAAACGTCCGATGCCTGCGCTCTTCAGCGCCAGATTCACGGGCTGACCTTCCTCGCGCGCCTGATTGTAACGGGTGATCATGACCAGACTGTCGTTCACGATCACACCGGTCAGAGCCAGCATGCCGAAGAACGAAAACAGCGACAGCGAGACATCCATGATCAGGTGCCCGACGGCGGCCGCGATAAAGCCAAATGGGACAATGGCCAGGATGACGAAGGGTTGCCAATAGCTTTTCAGCGGCACGGCCATCAGCACATAGATCAGAACAGCCGCCAGCAGCAGCGCACGTTTCAGGCCATCGCTGATATCGGCCATCTCTTCCAGTTCACCGGCGGGCAGGACTGTTACGCTGGGGTATTTGGCGCGGAGTTTCGGGACCAACTGTTCGAACACCGCCTGACCGACCTCTTCGGGGGCAACACGGTCGCGGTCGATAGACGCGGCCACGATGTTCATACGCTTTCCGTCACGGCGGTCGATGGTGCCAGAGGTGTAGGCACCTTCGATTTCGGCCACCGTATCAAGCGGCACCCAGGCGCCGGACGCGCTGCGCAACTGGGTCCGCATCAGATCGGCAAGCGTATCGCGGTTTTCCCGCGCGTTCTGCACGACCACGCGGACTTCGGACCCATCACGCCTGACCTTGGTCACCTCGGCACCGCCGAACCCATAGCCTATCTGTCTGGCCAAGGCCTCGGCGTTGAAACCAAGGTGCCGCGCGTCCGGGCGCAGACGGAGTTTCAGTTCGGGTTGGCCGCCTGCCAACCCATCGCGAACATTCGCCACACCCTCGATATTCGACAGGAAGTCTTTCATCTCGGTGCTGGCTTGCTGCAGCAGGTCTTCGTCTTTTGACGCCAACCGGATGCGGAACCCTCCGGCAAGCGTTTCCGATCCGGTGAACTCCAGCTCGGTTGCGCCTTCGACTGCACCAACCCGGTCGCGCCATTCGCGGACGACGGAGAGGATCGGAACATCAGGGCGCTCGGTCACCGGGATCATTTCAGCGTACATTTGCGCGCTTCCCGCACTGTTGATGATGGTGAACACTGTCTGAACGGGCGGCGTGACCATGCCTGCGTCTTCGGCAAGTTCGGTGTTCAGATCGTTCAGCACGCTTTCGATCCGATCCACGTTCGTGCGGGTCAGTGGGAAGGGCGCGCGGGCATCCATTTCCAGGTTCATCGTGATGATCTGACCCGGTGCCTCGGGAAAGAACACCGTCCTGACCTTGCCCTTGTACATCAGGCCCAGCCCCAGCGTTGCAGCGGCAATGAAAAGGATCAGCACGGCGTAGCGCTGTCGCACGGCCGCAACGAGCAACGGCTGATAGATGCGATCCCGGACCCAGTTCAAACCGCCCTGCGCAGTATCCTGTACGCGGCCCCAGAGGCGGGTCAGCAGATGCCGACGCTCTTGCTCCATCGAAACCTGTGCCAGATGGGCGGGCAGGATGAATTTGCTTTCGATGAGCGAGAAGATCAGCGTCAGGATCACGATCCCCGCGAACCCGGCCAGCACCTTGCCCAGCGAGTTGTCGATCAGCAGCATCGGGAAAAAGGCCGCGATTGTGGTCAGCACGCCAAAGACGGTGGCGACGGCCACGCGATGCACACCGCGTTCCGTGTCTTTGATCGGGTCTTTGCCCTTGCGGCGTTCTTCAAAAACGCTTTCGCCGACCACAACGGCGTCATCGACCAGAATACCCAAGGCGATGATCAGGCCAAAAGTCGTGACATCATTCAGCGAATAATCCACCCATTTCGAGCCCGAGACCGCGATCGCGCCCATGACCGAAACGGGAATGCCCATGGCGACCCAGAAGGCCAAACGCACGTTCAGAAACACCGACAGCATCAAGGTCACAAGGATCAGCCCCTGCACCCCGTTCGACCGCAACAGCGCCAGACGGTCCGAGATATAGCCAGCGCTATCGCCCCAGACCTCGACCTGGACCTGCGGCGGCAACTGGCGGCTGAACTCATCCACTGTGCGGCGCACAACGTCACTGATTTCCAGTAGGTTCTCTTTCTGCCCGACCAGAACCTCCATCCCCACAGTCGGTTTGCCGTTCAGCCGGAACAGGAACTCGCCATCCTGAAACCCGTCTTCGATTTTGGCAATGTCGCCCAAAGGCACAAAGGACCCGTCGTCACGTTCAATGACTGGCAGGGCCGCGTATTCCGGCACGTATTTTGCCCTGTTGTCCGCGCGCAGATAGATCGTGCCGCCTTCGGTCCGCAGACGGCCTGCCTGAAAGGCCAGCGAATTTCCTTCGATGGCGCGAGTTACATCAGAAACGGTCAGCCCATAATGACGCAACAGCGCCGGGTCGATCTCGATGCGCAATTCCCTTGGAATCAGACCCCAGATTTGCAGCCGGGACAGTTCCGGTTGCGCCAGCAGCTCTTCCTTCAGGCGCTGCGCCAGGCTCTGCAAGGTGGCCGGATCTGTTTCACCGAACAGGTTCAGATACAGGGCCGGAAAATCGAAACCCGACGCTTCGATCACAGGGCGGCGCGCGGTGTCGGGCAGGTCGGTCAAGCCGTCGACCCGAATACGGACCCGATCCAGAACGGCTTGCAGTTTCTGGCCACCTGCGCGGCGGACGGTGACCACGCTGAGGTCATTTTGGGATCGTGAGGTTACGCTTCGCACACCCTCCAACCCTTCGAGTGCCTGCTCAACTTTCTGGGCCACCAATTCATCGACCTGTTCGGCCGTGGCGTCCGGAAACTCGATCGCGATTGTGACACTTTCCGGCGGAATGCGTGGGAAGCCTTCGATCCGAATGTTCAGCAACGTCTGCACGCCAAGGAACAGGATCAACGCCATCATCAGATTGGCAGCGACCGGATTTCGGATGAACCAGGATGTCAGCGCGTGCATGGCTCAGCCCCCAACCGACTGCGGTGTCACCCGCTGGCCCGGCAGAAACGAGGCCAGAGGTGTTCTGGCCACGCGCCACGGGCCAGTTCCATCAGGGGCCACGATTGTGACTGTACCTTCGCTGCGGAACAGAATGTTCGGGCTGAGCCTTTGCAAGTGCTCCTCATCATCCACCAACCAAATGTACCCCGCACGGGTCAGCGCGCTTTCCGGTAGGGTCACGGTGTCTTCAATCCGGCGGCCGGGAATATGAACCTGAAGGAAATCTCCGGCAAGAATGCCTTCATCCGGGTTCGTGACGTCTAAGAAAACACGTACCTGCCGCGTGTTTTGATCCAGAAACCCGCCGCCACGCCGAACCTCAGCCTGCCCCAAGGAACGACCTGAGCGTTGTTTCAGATCGGCAGTGGCGCCAGAGATCGGATGATCCAGCAGCGCCCAATCCGCCTGGTTGAACTCGGCAACCAGTTCGAATTGCCGGTCGTCCGAAAGGTGTATCAGAGCATCGCCCGGGTTGACCGTCTGGCCAAGGCTGGCAAAGCGATTGGTGACAAAGCCCGAAAACGGGGCAACAACCTCTGCGTCCTTCAGCTCATTGCGCGCCGCATTCAAGCGTGCCTGCGCCGCCGCAACGGTTTTTTCGGCAATGCGCAATTGCGGCAGGTTCAAAGCCAGTTCGTTTGGGGGTGCTGTTTCGTCCCGGTCAAACTGTCGCTGCGCAACGGTTACGTTGTTCTGCGCGCGCAACAGCGCCAGTTTCGCCTGCTCAAGTTCCATCTCAGCCGCGGCAACGGCACTTTGATACGGTGCCTTTTCGATTGAAAACAAAGGGTCGCCCCGTTCCACCTGTGCCCCGGCCAACGCGGCGGCATGCACTGCTGTGATGCGCCCGGTCACGGCAGATCGCAGCTCGGCATCCCAACGAGGGCGCACTTCGGCAAAGGCCGAAACCCGCGCCTGCACGGTCTCCGGGGCAACGCTGACGACAGAGACGGTCGGCGGTGGGGGTGAGGTGTTTGTTGCCTGAACATCAATTGTATCTTCGGTGTCAAACAACAGCATGACGATCGCGATAAACAGCGCCAGCGACAGTCCAATCCAAAGCCATCGCCGGGATGGCTTTTGCTGAGTTTCCAGGGTTTTGTCCGTCATCGTCCTGTTTTTCCCGTTCCGCCGAATCCATTGTGCCTTGTGGTATGAGGTGAAATCTCATATAATATGAACGATCGTTCGTTCAATACAAAATGCGAAAAAATGACCAAAGACACCAAAAAGCCGGGTTCAATCCGGGAAAAGGCAACAGCCAAGCGGCGCAACCAGATTTTGGAGGCCGCGGTTATGTGTTTTCTTGAGAGCGGCTATCATCAGACCGGAGTCCGCGACATTGCGGCCCGGGCGGGCGTCAGCCTTGGAAACCTCTATAACCATTTTCGTGGCAAACATGATGTGCTTGTGGAAATCGCAATGCTCGAACGCCGCGAGCTGGAGCCGTTTCTGAAAATCCTGAATTCAAATGCGCCCGCGCCGAAAGTTCTGAAAAAGTTCATCGCAGCCTACGCCAAGTATCTAGCAGCGCCGGAAAACGTTATTCTTGCGTTGGAGATTTCCAGCGAAGCCATTCGTCAACCGGACATCGCGCAGCTGTTTGTCGAGAACCGCTCCAGCTTGAATGACGCTCTTGAAACGGTTGTAAGGCGAGGGATAGCAGACTGTGATCTGCGCGCCGTTCCTGATCCGACGCAGGCTGCGCAATTGGTGATAGACGTTCTGGAAGGTAGCGCCTATCGCAGCGTGTTGTCAGAATTGCCCATGAACAAAATCATTGGAAGCGTGGAAGATTTTGTTCTGAGTGCACTGCTGGCGCGGTGATATCCGGTCTTCGGATGCTTGCTCAGATCAAAGGGCGCTGAATCTCCAAGAACGCCGGTTCTGATCGTTTCGGATAATCAGCGATGCAACCCATTGAGCCGCTTGAAAATGTGGTGCCGGAAACCCGGCACCGCGTTGAATTTACTTGTCGGTCACGTCCGAAATCCATGTTCCGGCGGCGACAGCGCGCGGCAAGCCCAGAGGGCCGATCGCCAAAAGCGCAACCTGCTGCATATCTTCAGCCGAGATGCCTTCGGCCACCCCTCGGCGGCTATGCGAGTGCACGGCACCTTCGGAAGCGGCACCAATTGCAAGCGCAAGTTTGACGAGGCGGCGTTCCCGTTCGGTCAGTGAACCCGCCTGTGCGGTTGCTGATCCAAGCGCGGCATATGCATCCCAAATCGTCGGATGTTTCGCGGCAAGCGCCCCTGCGGCGCCGGGCAGATCTTTCGTCATCTCAGTCTCTCCATCCTGTTAGCTTGTCCCTGTGGCAATGATGTCTTCAAACGCCTTCTTGGCTTTCTTGGGCATTTTTGCGTCGAGGAACCCATCGGGCATGTCACCAGCGCCGACCTGAATGACCATTACCATACCCATGCCAAGATGTGGTTTGCATTTCACGCCGATCATGCCTTCGGTGGTCAGTTCGACCTCGATCTCTTCATTGATCTTGCCTGCAAAAGGCTCTTGTCCTTCGGGGACCATGCCCTTGACGGTTTCGGCATTGTGACCTTTGTCTGC
This sequence comes from Ruegeria sp. AM9, assembly GCF_056540565.1. Classification (NCBI taxonomy): domain Bacteria; kingdom Pseudomonadati; phylum Pseudomonadota; class Alphaproteobacteria; order Rhodobacterales; family Roseobacteraceae; genus Ruegeria; species Ruegeria sp. AM9. The sequence continues at coordinate 28,740 of NZ_JBQFWY010000015.1, read as the reverse complement.
CGCGCGGAAGACCACAACGTCTCCAATCTGGGCCGAGACAAATCTCGGTTCGAACACCATAGCGCCCGCTTCGCCGCGGTTCAGCATCTGTACCTCGATGGTATCGGCAAGCGCGGATATCGGGGCAAGCGCCAGCAGGGTGGTGGCGGTCAGAGATTTAAGTTTCATCTTACGTTTCCTTGTCAGGCTTGAACGTTTCATCCACCAAGCGCGGACATATGGCGCGCCACGGCGGGTTTTGATATTTGTGAAAGGTCGAAGCGGTGACGCTCGGGCTTCATCAACAGCGCGCTTCGAATGGCGGACGACGCCTCGTCCTCGGATCGGCGCAGGGGCGCGCGCAGGTCAACCGACCCTTCGTCGCCCATGCAGGTATAAAGGCGTCCGGTGCAACTGACCCGCACCCGATTGCAGAGAGCGCAAAAGTTGCAGGACATCGGGGAAATGAACCCAAGCTGGCCACCTGTCTCTGCGATCTGCACATAGCGCGCCGGACCGCCAGAGCTGCGGTTTAGCGGAGTCAGCGTCCAGCGGTGCGACAGGTCCGATTGCAGATCACGCAGGGACAACGCGCTGTCACTTCGATCCAGACCGGTATCGCCCAGCGGCATTTCCTCGATCAGCGTCAGGCCCATGCCGCGCCCATGGGCAAAGCGGATCAGGTCGTCGACTTCGTCTTCGAACGCGCCACGACTGGCAACCGCGTTCAGCTTGACTTTCAGACCCGCGTCCTGCGCGGCATCCAGTCCGGCCAGAACCATGCGTATATCCCCAAGCCGGGTCAGGCTGCGGTATCGGTCCGGGCACAGCGTGTCGAGTGAGACGTTGACCCGCTTTACCCCGCAAGCCGCCAAACCATCTGCGTGGCGCGCCAGCAATGTACCGTTGGTGGTAAGTGTCAGTTCATCCAGCGCGCCGGACCGCAGATGCCGCGACACATCCCGAAACAAGTCCATCACATCGCGGCGCACCAGAGGTTCGCCCCCGGTAATGCGCAGCTTGCGCACACCGCGCCGTATGAAAATGTCGCTGAGGCGGGCCATTTCTTCAAGGCTCAGAAGGTCGCGCTTGGGAAGAAATGACATCTTCTCGGCCATGCAATAGGTGCAGCGCAGGTCGCAGCGGTCGGTCACGGACAGACGCAAATAGGTGACGGCTCGGCCAAAACCATCGACCAGCGGATCGGGCGCTTTTCTTTTGGATGTGGCAGATGCGCTGATACGCGCAGATTGAATGGGGGCCAGTTCAGAAGGGTCGGCATTTTTTCCGAAACCACTGCTGTTTGTATTGTCTAGCATCGGACCCTCCTGCATGTGTTAGTGAAATTCTGGGGGGATGCGCGGCCGGGCTTGGACCCGGCCACGCTGTTTTTGGTGTCTTAGTTGGCGTCGGCCGCGTTCATCATCAGGTATTCCATGACGAGTTCGCGTTCGCCGTCATCCAGACCAGCCCGTTCGAACATGGACGGCACGATGCCTTTCCATTGTTGTTGCGTGTAGTGGGTCACTTCCCGAGGGGCGTGACAGACGGTGCAACGCTGGAAGAACATCTTTTCGCCCGGGGTCATGTCGGCATAAAGAGACGCGGTCAACGCTTCGAGCCGTTCCAGACCCAGCTTGTCGTCGTCAATTGCGGCAAGCTCCGTATCCTCGATGATCGCTGGCTTTTCATAGGCCATGTTCGGACCTTCCGGGTCTTCGCACTTGCGCATTTCGATCAGCACGGTGTTGGCCGACGTGGCCTCGCTGAGGCCCGAGGCGCGCTGCGTGGAGGTCAGGAAATTCACCAGCCCCGAGTTACAACGTCCCTTGCTGTCCAGCGACGGCCAGCACCCTTCGTAGATCGAAACGACGCCCGGCATGATCTCGTCGCTGACAACGGCCCCGGCGATAACGGTACCCCGGTCGTTGTAAAGCTCGACCAGATCGCCATCGGCGATGCCGCGTTTTGCGGCGTCATCGGCGTTGATCCGAACCGGTTCGCGGCCCTGTACCTTGTAGATACCCCGCAGCGTTTCCGACTGGTCCATCTGGCTGTGCAGGCGATACCATGGGTGGGGGGATACGACGTGCAACTGACCTTCTTTGGCGTTGCCGAGATATTCGTGTTTTTCCATCCACATCGGCATGCCGGGGCAGTCCTCGATCTCCATGTTCGCGATGTTTTCGCAGAACATTTCGATCTTGCCCGATGCGGTGTGCAGCGGGTTTGTGTCCGGGTCGGAGTAGAAATCGCCGTGGCGCACCCATTTCCGGGCCTCTGCAGGGACCGGCATCCGGGCATAGCCTTTTTCCCAGAACTCTTCGAACGGGGTTTCCTTGGCTGCGCCCGACGCCTCATAGGCCAGTTTGATGTGATACATCTTGTCTTCGCTGTCGGTGAACTGCGCCCACAGACCCAGCTTGTCGGCCAGACCTTCGAAGATTTCATAGTCGGGCAGGCTTTCGCCAACGGGTTCGATCACCTTCTTCATCGCGTAGACGCGGTCGTTCGAATAGGTGCCGCCCGAGGTGATGTCATCCTGTTCCAGTGTCGAGGCCGCAGGAAGGACGATATCAGCCCAGCGGGTTGCAGCGGTCCACCACACATCGACCGAGACGATGGTGTCGACCTTCTCAAGCGCGCGGATCAGCCGGTTGGTATCTTGCTGGTGCGACATGAAGTTGTTGCCGGCGTTGAAGATCATCTTGATGTCGGGATAGGTGTTGGTCTGCCCGTTATAGAAGAAATCCACGCCCGGACTTTCCAGCGCCTCGGTAATGCGCGAGGCCGGGACGATCTTCTTGACGAAGTTCCGGCCCTGGCTCATGCCGACCGGTGTGGCGTTACCACCTTGGGGCATACCGCCGTTACCGTAGTGCCACGAGAACCCGACGCCCTCGCCCGGTTTGCCGATCTTGCCAAGCAAGGCTGCAAAGTTGATCAGCGACCAATAGGCCATTTCGCCATGCTGGGCACGTTGGATGGCCCAGGAACCGGCAATGCTGGTTTTCGACGACGCGATGAGTTCGGCGAGATCCTTGATCTCCTGCTCGTCAATGCCGGTGATTGCCGAGGCCCAAGCGGGTGTTTTCGGTGTGCCGTCGGTCTCACCTTTCACATAGGCAATCCACTTGTCGCTGCCGACCGTGTACTTGTCCATATAGGCCTGATCTTCCAGACCGTTTTCCAGCGCATGATAGGCCATCGACAGGAACAGGGCGGTATCGGTGTTCGGTATGATCCGCTTCCATTCTGCGTTCAGATAGTCGTCGCTGGCGGTGCGCTGCGGGTTGATCGAGATGAATTTGACGCCCGCATCCCGGATTTCTTCCCAATGGGCATACATGCCGTGGTCGGCCACGCGGTATTCGATCCGGTTGTTCTTGATCGGGTCACAGCCGACAAGCACGAACAGTTCGGTATTGTCACGGATGGTTTCCCACGCGGATTGCGCGGAATAGACTTCCATGTCGCCGATGATATGCGGCAGGCAAACCTGACCGGCACCGGCCGACCAGTCGCCTGCGGTGTTCGTGCAGCCGCCCATCAGGTTGATCAGACGTCCCTGCAGAACGTTCGGACGGAACACACCGGCATTCGACCAGCCGCCATAGGACGAGCTGAAGATCGCTTCGTTGCCGTGGTTCGAGGCCGTATCCAGCAGCGCCTTGGCGGTCAGGCTCCAGGCGGTATCCCAATCGACGCGGACATATTCTTCCTTGCCGCGCAGTTCGGGTTTGATGTCGCCACTTTCCCAGCCTTCCAGATAGGATTTACGCACCATCGGATAGTTGATCCGGCTCTTGTCATAGGTACGGTCCATGACGCCGTAGGCCAGCATCTCGGTGGGGCGGGCATCAAGCTCCATGATCTTGTTGATGCCGATCAGCTTGCCATCGCGGACCACGGCCTCGAACGGGCCGAAATGGGTCGCGTGGAACGTGCGCCCTCCGAAAGAGTTGGGATCAAGCGCTGCGAGTGCAGTGGAATTCATCAGAGCGGTTGCGCCGAAGGTGGCGATACCCCCTTGCAAAAAGGCGCGGCGGGTTGGCGTTGAGAAAGACATATCGGGCCTCCTGTGACTGGCTTCTGGGCGCACATTATTCTGTGGGCGAAGCTGTCACTTTGATTGCGCACAACTGCGGTTGTCCGAATATGTAAAGAAATGTAAAAGCGGCTTATGGCGCAGCATATCCTCATCGTCGAAGACGACCGCACAACCCGGATGCGGCTTGCCGCATACCTGCAAGAGCAGGGGCATCGCGTCAGCATGGCCGAAGATGCGGACGAGATGGAAAGCATCATCGAGTATGATCCGCCGGATCTGTTGCTGGTCGATATCAACATGGACGGAAAGGATGGCCTGACGATCACCCGTGAACAGCGTGCGAAATCACGGGTCGGTATTATCCTGCTGACAGCCCGCGATGATCAGGTCGACAAGATCGTCGGATTGGAAATGGGCGCCGACGACTATGTGACCAAACCCTTCGACAAACGCGAGCTGGCGGCGCGGGTGAAAAACCTGCTGGCCCGGATTGCGGATATCGGGCAGGCACCCGAGGGCGCTCCGCCGGTCGAATTGTTTGGTGTTTGGTGTTTTGATCGGATTCGGCGCCGGTTGGTCTCGGCCGCAAGAACGGAAACGCTTACACCTCAGGAATTCGCGATCATGACAGCGCTGGCGGATCATCCCGGGCAGACGCTCAGCCGTGCGCGGCTGTCCGAGTTGATCGGCCGCAGCTCAAGCCGCGCCAATGACCGGATGATCGATGTGGTGGTCGGACGGCTGCGCAAGAAGCTGGAAAAGGACCCGGCCAATCCCGAATGGATTCTGACCCAACATGGTCAGGGCTATCACTTCGTTGATCCGGCCTCGACCTGAAGCCCCGCCTCGGCAGCCGCCGCTTCAAGGGTCGCCGCCGCAGTCTTGGCACTGGCGCAGACCCGATCCAGCAGGGCCTCGCTGGCATCACTGTCCTGGGCCTCCAACTCGGCAAGCAGCGTACACAAGGCTTCAAGCTGGAAGTTCGAAGCAGCCCCTTTCAATCGATGGGCGGCTTTGCGTTGCTGGGCGGCTCGAGTGGATTTGATCGTTTCTATTGCCTCGGGCAATGCGCGCAGAAACTCGGATACGATCAGACCGGTTGTTTCGGGGCCAAGATCTGAAATATCACTGCGCAGACTGTCCAGAACCGCCGTTTCGTGCCGGGGCGGTTCGGTCGGGCTGACGGGCGACAGAACTTCTGTCAAAGCCCTTGGCGAGATCGGCTTGGCCAGAATGCGGGCAACACCCAGCCGGGCGCGGTTCTGTTCGGTGTCATCAATCAGATGTGCCGTCAGCGCGACCAGCATCGGCGCGTGTTCCCCGGCGCCAATCCGTGCGGCCACCTCCTCACCCCGCATGTCCGGCAAATCAAGATCGATCAGGACCAGATCGAAGCGGTTGTCATGGCAGCACTTCAATCCTGCCACCCCGGTTTCGGCTTCCTGCACCTGACAACCCAGCCGCTCCAGATACCCCCGTGCCACCATGCGGTTCACGGCATGATCGTCGATCACCAGAACATTGCGGTCGAAATCAGCCTCGGACAGTTGGGTTTCGTCCTCGGCCACACAGTCGGCATCGCCGGGCATCAACGGGACGGTCAGAGTAAACCGGGTGCCGACGCCGGGTTCACTTTCGACGCTCAGCGCCCCGCCGAGCGCTTCGGTCAGATTGCGCGAGATGGCAAGGCCGAGGCCAAGGCCCTCAATACCTGCGCGCTTTACGGCTGCTGTCCGTGTATAGGCATCAAACGCCTGAGCGATCGCCTCGCGCGTCATGCCAATTCCGGTGTCGGCCACCGTGAAACTGACAACGGGCTGTCCGGTGTCATCCGCCACCGCATGGTCCACAGTAAGCGTGACGGTCCCGCGCTTGGTATACTTGACCGCGTTCGAGATCAGGTTGCCCAAAATCTGGCGGATTTTCACAACATCGCCGAACAGCACCAGGGGCGCGGGCTCTGCGAGTTCGACAACGGTCTGCAACCCTGTCTTGGCGGCCAGCGACTGCAACTGGTGACCAAGCTGGCCAACCAGATCGCGCAGGTGAAAATGCACAGGGTTGGTGCGATTGCCGCTGTCTTCACTGCTGGCATAGTTCAGGATGTCATTGGTGATTTCGAGCAATTCGCGGGCCGAGCGGTGTGCCGTTCGCACCCGATCTTGCCGGGCCTTGTCCGTCACTTCGGCCTCCAGCAGCCCCAACATCCCGATAATCCCGTTCAGCGGGGTGCGGATTTCATGACTCATCCGGGCCAGAAACTCGGTCTTGCTGCGGTTCGCGGCCTCGGCCTCGGTGCGCGCCGCGTCCGAGGCCTGCATTTCGGCGACGACATCGCCGGTGCGCGCGATCACCGCATCTTCGAGATGTTCGCGCAGCTCGGCCGCTTCGCTTGCACGGCGGCGCAGGATGTTGAGTGCTTTTTCCATGCGCCCGATCTCATCATGGCCGCTGATCTGCATCGGAGCGCCATATTCACCTTCTGCCACGGCCACGATGCGCCGGGCCAGCTCTCCCAGACGGGCGACCAGTTGCCGTCGGGCATAAAGCCACAAGATCGAACCGGTGATCACCGCTGCAGCGACCACCACAAGCAATGCGATGTTCATCACGGACGACTGCCGTTCTGCCGCCGCGATCTGGGCGACCCCCTGAGCCTGCACGGCGTCACGAGCCTGTCGGGCTTGCGACGACAAGCTGGCGATCATGGATTGCAGGCGTTGACTGTCGTCAGCGATGGCCATCTGCAAGGCGATTCTGTCCCGCTGCGTATCGACCAGCCCGCCTTGCGTGATGGTCCCGTGCAGTTGGTGCAGCGCGGCCTGGGCCGTATCCCGCGCCGTAGGGGTCGTCAGATAACGGATGCGGCGGTCGGCCAAAGTCAGACGATCCGATAGCTCGGTGCGCAGATCGGCCAACGCATCCGGCGCGGCAATCACCTGTACCTGCTGCAGCTTCAGCCGGATCGCATCAACCACGTTTGCAAGCTCGGTCAACCGTTCGAAGGCAAAGAAATGGCGATCCGCAAGCTCGTCCAGCGCCGGGCGCGGGTCGCCATCAGACTCGGTATAAATCCCTACGATACCCGCTGTTATCCTAAGGCGCGCCAGATCGGTCTCGTCGCTGACGAGCGCATCCAGTTGGCCCGCCAGCTGGATGATCTCGCTCGTTTGCTCCGCGACCCGGATGGCAAGCTGCAACTCCTCCTGTCCGTTTTCGGCCATTTGGGCGACAATTTTGCTGGCACGAGGTTCCGGCCCCGCGCCTGCCATGGCGGGGGTCATGCCCTGCAGGACCTGAACCCCACGTTCGATGCTTTCGACGGTCTGGCCAAGCGCGACTGAAATGCGATCAAGATCATCACTGGTATCTGCTTGCGTGAATGCGGTGGCAAGCGTGCCGACAACTTCGGCAGAGGCACCGATCCGGCTGGCCAGCTCAATCGCGGGCAGGTTGGTTTCGATCAGCTCGTTCTGCGTGCGTATAAGATATCGGTTGACGGCAATCGCGACGATACCCACCATAATGGCAAGCGCCCCCATTGCCGAAAGAATCTGGATCAGCCGCGTGTCAAATCTCGTCCGTCGCATTGTCAGACACTACGGGGCCATCTGGGCTGGTTCAATCTTGGTGACCGGACTATGTGTCGCGTTCTGGTCTGCCGCGGCGGCAGGTCCGCGGCCTCTGGTGTGCGTGCTTGTTCCCCATTTCAAGGATGAATACTGGCTAAGCGTCGGCTACGGCTTGGAACAACAGGCTGAGCGGTTGGGATTGGACCTTCTGTTCTATGAGGCGGGCGGCTATCGCGCCCGGTCCCGGCAGATCGGGCAGATTGATACCTGCCTCGAACAGGGCGTCGATGCGATCCTCATCGGTGCGGTGACATCCGATCACGCAGATCTGATCGCCGCGATAGAACAGGCAGCGCTGAGGACCCCCGTTTTTGGTCTGGTCAACGAGCTTCATGCAGAGACGCTGAGCGGGCGCATCGGTGTCGACTGGCAGGATATGGGACAAGCCGTTGGGCATCATTTAGCCAAGCTGCATCCCCAAGGATCGCCAGCAAAAACCGCAATCCTCATTTCTGGCCCGTCAGAAGCCGGTTGGACCGGCCCGCTGGAGGCCGGGCTGCGCAATGGCCTGAGCGGCAGCGAGGTAACAATCCTAGAGGTCTTTGGTGCCGATACGGGCCTGAGCCAGCAATTGGCTCAGGTCGAAACGGCCTTGGAGCGCTATCCCGATGCCGATTATCTGATCGGCAGCGCCCCCGCGATCGAGGCGGCCATTGGCACCCTAATGCACTCCGACAACCCGCATCCGCCCGGGTTGATTTCGACCTATATCAGCCACACAGTCATTCGAGGCCTGATGAATGGCAAAGTTCTGGCGGCCCCCTTCGATGACCCGACCGAGCAGGGAACTATGGCGCTTGATCAAGTTGTGGCCGTCCTGACCTCAGGAGAGCGAGAAGGGCTGATCGGCCCCGACATCGTTCTTTTGACCCGTTCGGATGCGGAGTTGACCAAGATACTCATTTCGCCTGCCGAGTACTTTCCAAGCATTCAGTGATCGCCAGTAATTTCATCACTTGGGTATCCTTCCAGGTGATTTGATCCGCGGTTGTGAGTGAAGGTGCCTGATTAACAGTGCGCGAGCCTATGTGTTCGCACTTTGTTCCAAATTCGTCTATGCTAGTTGTTATGCAGTTACTTTTGATGCCTGACGAGCGCACGGACCGATTGGCCGCAATTCATAGGCGGCTGTTTTGCTGTTTTGGTCAACCTGGATCGTATTTCCTGCTGGATCCTGTCTCGCAATTGGTCATGGGGCTCGTAGGGGGGAGGACCCGAGGAGACGTTTCGGCTGCGGCCTTTCTCCGCCTTCGGAAACGGTTTGCCGATTGGGAAAGCCTTCGGGACGCGCCTGCCGCCGAAATCCGGCGTTTCATCTTTGACGTCACATTTTCTGAGGTTAAGGCGCCCAAGCTCAAAGAAGCACTTCAGGCAATCACCGCCAGCCAAAACGCGCTAACGCTGGATTTTCTGCGGACGTTTTCCGTGAACTCAGCACTCGGATGGTTGGAACAGTTGCCCGGCGTAGGCCGGAAAACAGCCGCAACTGTCTTGAACTTCAGCACGCTTAGAAAGCCTGCCCTTGTTCTGGACACCCATCATTTGCGTGTCCTCAGACGTCTGGGTCTGATCGGACAGCGCGATAGTACCGAAGAGGTTTATGAACGACTGGTTCCGCTATTGCCCAACAGTTGGAACGCAAAGGACATCGACGACCATCATCAGCTTGTAAAAATGCTTGGCCAAAGACTGTGCCGTTCAACTCAGCCGGTATGTTCCCTATGCCCCTTACGCGACATTTGCATGAATGGTCGGGCCGCGTCGGATTAGTCCGCAATCGGGGGCTGCACATGCTGCGCTTGATCATGAAGGCCGGCTTTTGCCGGGGTTCGCTCCACTTGGAACCGACCGGGTGCGGTCAACTTTTGGTGCTACGGTGCCTTGGTCTGATGATTTCCACCAGTTGTTATTCGAATGTCACATGTGTCGTTCAAGGGGGGCGTTATCCGTGAACGTTCCAATTGGGTTTGTTGCTTTGGATTAAAAGCTCTTCGATTGCGCTCCTGACTTCATCAGGGGCAACGTGAACTACACTCACACCAATATCTTGATCGTTCTTCAGGCACATTTGCACATTTTCAAGCTGTGCTCCTGTACGCCTGTCTTTTGAAAACAGGTGTTGGCACAGTCGCTCTCTTATGCCTTTGGATTTCCGTTGGCCGATGTATTGAAGTCGCCAGTAGTCGGTACCTTGATCCCTTGACCAAAGAGCATATACGTTGCCGCCCTCAACCAGGAGCGCTTTGAGGGAAGCCCTGTTAAACTGACGAGATTCTTTCATCCTCTGTGCCAGGCAGCTGTTCGGATCGGCATTATAGTCGATTTTGACAACTCGTTTTTGATCCAAGAGGATGTCTCCGGCTTTTGTAGCCGCAGCCTCAAGCTCAGTGGTTAAGTCAATACTCGTTTGATTTCGGTCTGTCATAATCTTGCAGGTCAAATGAAAATGAATACGCCGTGCAACCTGATCTAGCTGGTTTGTTTTTTGATTGTAAGTGGATAACCGTTTCATAGAGGCAGAGTTTCTCTGCGGGTTGAAGCCGAAGGAATGTGAGAAACCAGCCACGAAACTCTTCGTCGCCCAAGGTGAATGGGTTGACGTATGGCGGGTTGGATATTGGCGACTGATCTCAGGTGCAGTGATTCTGCGCCGCTACATCTGTCGTGCGCTATTATCCTTTTGGCAGCCTTGGGTAGGCGCGACAGGGGGTTTCGGACAACATCACATCCCAGTCCAGTACATTTGAAGCACCTGCATACTGGCGCATCATATCAACCCAGCAGTCATAGTCTGAGACCAGATTGAGAACCGGCCAGTCGCTGCCGAACAGCACGCGGTCCGGTCCGAAAGCGCCAAGCACGTGGTCCAGATAGGGTTTGAGATCCTCCAAGCCCGCGCCCTCGGGGGCTTCGGTCAAAAGGCCCGAGAGTTTGCAGAAGGTATTGGGGTGTGCTGCGATGGCAGCGATGTTCTGTGCCCAGTCTTCAAAACGGCCCTGATGGAACTCGGGCTTCGCGCAATGATCAACCACGACCCGAAGATCGGGATAGCGGCCCAGAAACGTGTCGAGCACGGGCAGATGCTTTTGCAGAACGAGCGCATCAAATGTCAGGTCGTTTTCAGCCACCGCAGCGAACCCGTTTTCAAGCGTCGGCCGTAGCATCCACCGATCGTCTGCGATGTCCTGGATCATGGGTCGGACACCTAGGAATTTCGGTGATGCGGCCAGTCTCTGCACCACATCAGCCGCGCTTGTGCTTTCCAGGTCCACCCAGCCAACCACTCCGACAATCCAGGAATGGTCTTGCGCAAGGTCCAGCAGAAACTCGGTTTCGGCGACATTGTCATCTGCCTGAACGACGATTGTGCCGGTGACGTCATTATCTTGCAGTAGTGGCTGCAAATGCTCCGGTTCGTAATCGCGATAGAGCGCGGGCAGATCTTTGGGCATCCAGGCGTAGCCGCCACGCGACAGGCGCCAGAAATGCTGATGGGTGTCAATCATCGGTTTTGTGTGCTGAGCCATGATGTATTCCCCATTCAGCTAAGCAGCTGCTCCGCGCGCAATCAGGCTTGCGACTTGCCGGTATAGAAATCGGTCAATTCATCGGCCAGCGATTTGTAGAGCAGATGAACTTCTTCCAATCCGGGAACGTCCAGTTGATCGATCCTTTCCAGGAAGGGACAGTTCACGACGCTGACGGCTCGTCCCTCGTGGTCGAGCACCGGATAGGCAAGGTTTGTCACTCCAACTGCGGTGGCTGATGGCATTCGCTCATAGCCCCACTCGCGGATGCGGGCCACATGTTCTCTGAATTCGACCGGGTCCAGCTTTGGTTCGCCCTGTGCCAGCCGGTGCTTGTCCAGTAGCTCGTCAAGTGCTGCGTCACTGCGGAACGCCGCCAGCACGCGCCCGGTGCCGGTATTTCCAAGGCCAATCACGGTCCCGACGCGCAACGCCAAACCCCAATTCCCGGGAGAGGCGATCGACGCAACAACAACAATGTCTCCGTTGCTTTCCATGCCCATATGGCAGGACTGCCAGGCTTTTCGCGTAACGGCCCGCATTTTGGGTGGCGCCATTTCAAGCAACCGTTCGACCGGAGGATACCTTTGCGAAATCGCAAACATTTTCAGGCTGAGCGAATAAAGATCGTCATCAGACGACCGGATCACATATCCGCGCCGTACCAAAGTCGAGAGCATCCGATAGATCTCGCTTTGAGAGCGATCAAGCGCGCGGGCAATGTCACCCTGCGCCAGCCCGTCGGCGTGCTGAGAAAGCAGTTCGATAATGTCCAGCCCCTTCTCAAGGGCAGGGGCGCGATATTTCTCAGAAGCTGCCGACACGTATTCCTCCCAGGTCGCGTATTAGGACGACTGCCTGCGATGGTGGCTTGAATATATGGCAAATGTCAATGTTGATTTATTTGTGAATAAATGTTTTAAATACGAATGAAGGCGATGCAGGAGAGTCGCCAAGGGTTAAAACTAGGGAGAAGCACGTGATGAAATCGTCCAGAACAATCAGCGGGTTGCTGGCCAGTTGCGCCGTCATGGCCGCAGGTGCGGTGCACGCCGAATCGGACTGGGGATCGTTCCCCGGAGCTGTTGTCGAAGCCAAGCTGATCGGTGGTCAGCAGTATGAGGGCCTCTATGGCCGCATCGCTGAGTGGGAAGAAGCCACAGGTGCCAAGGTCGATATCATCTCGAAGAAAAGCCATTTTGAGATCGACAAGGAAATCAAGTCGGACATGGCCGCGGGCACGACGTCCTGGTGCGTGGGGTCGAACCACTCATCCTTTGCGCCTCAGTACGAAGGTCTCTATGCCGACCTGAACGGGCTGGTTTCGGAAGACACGATTTCTGAATTCGTTGCGGGCAACATCAACGCCTCAACCGTGAACGGTGAATTGCTGATGCTGCCGCGCGCGCAGTTTGACGTCTCGGTTCTGTATTATCTCAAGTCGAACTACGAAGACGCCGAAAAGGCCGCGAAGTTCAAAGAGGAATACGGTTATGATCTGGCCGTTCCCGAAACATGGGAGCAGGTGAAGGATCAGGCGATCTTTTTCGCAGATCCGCCGAATTTCTATGGCACACAATATGCAGGCAAGGATGAGGCCATCGTAGGCCGGTTCTACGAGATGGTTGTGGCCGAGGGCGGCAACTATCTGGACGAAAACAAGAAACCCATCTTCAACTCGGACGCGGGTCAGCGCGCATTGCAGTGGTTCGTCGACCTCTACGAAGCACAAGCGGTTCCCGCAGGCACCACGTCCTACGTATGGGACGATCTGGGCCAGGGCTTTGCCAGCGGCACGGTTGCGCTGAACCTGGACTGGCCGGGCTGGGCCGGGTTCTTCAACGATCCTGAATCCTCCAAGGCTGCGGGCAATGTTGGTGTTGCGATCCAGCCGATGGGGTCGGTCACACGCACCGGTTGGTCGGGCCATCACGGTTTCTCGGTCACAAATGACTGCGAAAACAAAGAGGCCGCCGTCTCGCTCGTAAAATTCCTGACCAGCGAAGACAGCCAGCTGGCTGAATCCGCCGGTGGTTCGCTGCCGACCCGCAGCGCCGTCTGGGAAGCCAACGTGGCCGCAGCGCAAGCCGGTGACGATCCGTTCCGCGCCGAAGCTCTGGCCGCTTTTGCTGCCGGTGCCGAATACGCGTTCGCGGTTCCGCCGATCCCGGAATGGGGTGAGACTACCAACATCGTCTTCCCCGAACTGCAAGCTGCCATCGTCGGTGACAAATCCGTCGAGGACGCGCTGAATGACGCCGCCGAGGCGGTGGACGAGCTGATGCGCGATTCCGGATACTACTAAGGGCTCCTCCGGCCCGTGCGGGGGCGGCGACGCCCTCGCACACTACACACTCAACCCAAGGAAAGACGTTATGCGCCGCCGCTTACCGGAGTGGTTTGTCCTTCTGTTGCCTGCATTCATCATCATGGCAGCCGTTGTTCTGATCCCGCTCCTCTTCTCGCTGTACTCCAGCTTTACCCCATACAAGCTGACGCGTCCGTCGTCGCTGTGGCGCTGGATTGGCACCGCCAACTACGAGAAAATCCTTGGAGACTGGAAATTCTGGTCGGCCTTTGGCCGTACCGTTTTGTTCCTGACCATCGCGCTGAACCTGGAGCTGCTGCTGGGGCTGGGCATCGCGCTGATGATGAATAAGGTCACATGGGGTCAGCGCACCCTGCGCACGATCCTGATGTTCCCGATGATGTTCTCGCCCATTCTGGTGGGCTTTCAGTTCAAGTTCATCTTCAACGACAACATCGGTCTGGTGAACAACGTGCTGCAATCGCTGGGCATTACCAATGCGGCGCTGCCTTGGTTGGTGGACGGTAAGCTGGCGATGTTCTCGATCATTTTTGCCGAGGTCTGGATGAGCACATCCGTCTTCGCGATCCTGATCCTTGCCGGTCTGTTCGCCATGCCGCGTGACCCGCTTGAGGCCGCCAAGGTCGATGGTTGCACCGCATGGCAGACCTTCCGCCACATCACGCTGCCCTTCCTGATGCCCTTCATCTATATCGCCATGACCATCCGCTCGCTCGACGTAGCGCGGGCCTATGACATTGTGCAGATCATGACCGGTGGTGGCCCCGCCCGCCGGACCGAGCTGCTGTGGACGCTGATGAGCCGCACCGGCTATGTCGACGCCCGTATGGGGCTGGCCAATGCGATGGGCTATGTCTCGATACTGCTGTCGATTGCCTTCACCATTTACTTCTTCCGCAAACTCAGCGCCGCCCGCGCCGAGCTGGGTATGGGGGGCTAAGCGCATGGACCGCAATCAATCCTACCGCAACCAGCGCCGCCTGATGAAAGTGCTGCATCTGACTGGCCTGTTTCTGGTGATGTCAATCATCTGTATTCCCGGCCTGTGGATTGTGCTGAACTCGTTCCGCCCGACGGTCGAGATCATGGCAAAACCGCCGGTCTGGACCCCGACCTTCACGTTGGACCATTACCGCGCCATGTTTGGTGGTGCGGGTGAGGGCGGAGTGCCGGTGTTCCAGTACTTCCGCAACTCGCTGATCGTCTCGGTCACGTCGACCGCGATTGCCATTCTGATCGGGATGGGCGGCGGATATGCCTTTGCGCGCTATCGGTTCAAATTCAAGAACGGCTATTTCGTTGGTCTGATGCTGTTTCGCGCCGTACCCGGTGTCGCCCTGTCGCTGCCGCTGTTCATCGTCTTTGCCAAGGCGGGGCTGATCGACACGCATTTCGGCCTGATCCTTGTCTATGTGGCGATGAACGTGCCCTTCACCATTTGGCTGACCGATGGTTTCTTCCGCCAGATCCCCAAGGAACTGCACGAAGCCGCTGAAATTGACGGCTGCACCCGCTGGCAAGCCTTCTGGCGTGTCGAGTTTCCGGTGGCACGCTCGGGCGTGGCCTCAGCAGCGATCTTCGCCTTCCTGACTTCGTGGAACGAATTCGCGCTGGCGTCGCAGCTGACCCGCTCGGTGGGGTCCAAGACGATGCCCGTGGGCCTGCTGGATTTCACCGCTGAATTCACCATCAACTGGGGTGGCATGTGTGCATTGGCCGTGCTGATGATCCTGCCCGCCCTGATCCTGACCTTTATCGTGCAAAAGCACCTGATCGCCGGCCTGACCTTTGGCGGCGTGAAAGGATAATGAAATGACCGAAGTTACACTCAACAACGTCGTCAAACGCTATGGCAAGCATCAGGCTGTGCATGGCATCAACCTTGATATCCATGACGGAGAGTTTTTGGTTCTGGTTGGCCCTTCGGGTTGCGGCAAATCCACCACGCTACGGATGATTGCGGGGCTGGAGGACATTTCCGACGGAGAGATTTCCATCGGCAGCCGGGTGGTCAACGACCTGCCCCCGCGTGAACGCAACATCTCGATGGTGTTTCAGAACTATGCGCTGTATCCGCATATGACCGTGCGCGAAAATCTGGGCTTTACGCTGCAGATCGCCAAGCGTCCTGAGGCCGAGATCACCAAGGCCGTGACCGAAGCCGCCGCGATCCTCGGGTTGGATGAGCTGATGGACCGCAAACCGGCGGAGCTGTCCGGTGGTCAGCGCCAACGCGTCGCCATGGGCCGCGCCATCGTGCGGCACCCGGACGTGTTCCTGTTTGACGAGCCGCTGTCGAACCTCGACGCCAAGCTGCGCACGCAGATGCGGGTCGAGATCAAGAAGCTGCACCAGCGCGTCGGCAATACCATCGTCTACGTGACACACGATCAGGTCGAGGCGATGACGCTGGCCGACCGTATCGTACTGATGCGCGACGGTCATATCGTGCAGGTTGGCACCCCGCTAGAACTGTTCAACACGCCGGTCAACACGTTCGCGGCGACCTTTATCGGTTCGCCTCCGATGAACCTTGTGGATGGGGTTGTCACCGATGCGGGAACCATCGTTCTGAAGGATGCGGTCACGGTGCCCGTCCCGGCCTCGGCGCGCGATCATGTGCGTGCGGGGCAGGCGGTACAATTCGGCTTCCGCGCCGACAATCTGATGCCGGTCGGCCATGCGGTTGAAGAAAAGGGCGATCTGGTCGATCTGGAACTGCCCGTCGCGCTGGAAGAACCGCTGGGCACCGAAACCCTGCTGTTTGCAGAACTGGCAGGGGTCGAGGTTCAGGCCAAGATGTTCAACCCTCGCCCCGTGCATCCCGGCGAGACGCTGCCGTTCCACCTTGTTCTCGACAAGTGCCACGTCTTCGATGCGGGCACCGGCGAGGCACTGAGAGGGTAAGCAACCGTGGCCACCATCACCCATATCGAACTGCGCATGATCGACCTGATCCCCAAGGTCAAGCGGGTCGATGCGATCCAGTCCTTTGTCAGCCAGGAAACGCCCATCGTGACCGTGACCGACAGCGACGGGGCACAGGGTGTGGGCTATTGCTATACCATCGGTACCGGTGGCCCGTCGGTGATGGCGCTGCTTGAGAAAACGCTGGCACCCGCGCTGATCGGGCGCGATGCGGACCGGATTGAGGGCATCTGGCGCGATCTGCTGTTTCTGACCCATGCGACGGCGGTGGGAGCGATCACTTCGCTTGCTTTAGCCGCGATTGATACCGCCCTGTGGGATTTGCGCTGCCGCAAACAGGGGCTGCCGCTGTGGAAAGCCGCAGGTGGGACGCGGGATCGCATCCCGCTCTATTCGACCGAGGGCGGCTGGCTGCATCTTGAGACACAGGCCTTGGTCGATGACGCGCTGGCGATGCAGGCGCAGGGGTTCCGGGGCTCGAAGATCAAGATCGGGCGCGACCACATCAGCGAGGATGCCGCCCGTCTGGCCGCTGTGCGCGAGGCGGTTGGGCCGGGCTATGAAATCCTGACCGATGGCAATCAGGGCTTTACCCTGTCCGAGGCGATCCGCCGGGCGCAGGTCTTGGAAGACTACAATATCGGCTGGTTCGAGGAACCTCTGCCCGCTGATGACGTCGCAGGTCATGCCGAGCTGTCGCGCCGGACCTCAGTTCCGATTGCCGTCGGCGAAAGCATGTATTCGTTGAGCCAGTTCAAGGACTATCTGCAAGCAGGCGCGGCCAGTATCGTACAGGTCGACGTGGCGCGGATTGGGGGGATCACCCCGTGGCTGAAAGTCGCGCATCTGGCCCAGGCATATAACGTCATGGTCTGCCCGCATTTCCTAATGGAGTTGCACCTGCCACTGGTCTGTGCCGTACCCAACGCGAAATGGCTGGAATACATCCCGCAGCTTGACAGTGTGACCACGCAGGCGATGCGGATCGAGGATGGGTTTGCCATTCCGTCAGATGCGCCCGGGCTTGGCATCGCGTGGGACTGGCAGGCTATTGCCGCGAAGTCCACGCCGATTGAGATCACGGAGGGCACATAATGCAACGTATGGGCATGGTAATCGGGGTGAAGCCCGAAAAGCTGGACGAATATAAACGCCTGCACGCCGCCGTCTGGCCGGATGTGCTGGCGCAGATCGCCAAAAGCAATATCCGCAATTACACGATCTTTTTGCGTGAACCCGAGAACCTTTTGTTCGGCTATTGGGAATATCACGGCACCGATTTCGAAGGGGACATGGCCCGCATGGCGCAAGACCCCAGAACGCAGGAATGGTGGAGTTTCACCGATCCTTGCCAAAACCCGCTGCCCAGCCGCGCCGAAGGCGAGAAATGGGCACCCATGATTGAAGTATTCCACACGGATTGAGGACGACATGACCAAACCACAGGGCCGTCTGGCCGGAAAGAAAGCGCTGATAACCGCCGCAGGGCAGGGCATTGGCCGCGCCAGCGTCGAGAAATACGTGGCCGAAGGTGCGCAGGTGATTGCTTGCGATATCAACGATGCAACACTTGCGGAACTGGCTGCGATCGACGGTGTGACAGCCTTGAAGCTGGACGTCACCAATGCGGATGCCGTGGCCGAGGTCGTCGCGACCGCCGGAGCGCTGGACGTGCTGTTCAACTGCGCGGGTTTCGTGGGTGCCGGTTCGATCCTTGAATGCGATGATGACCAGTGGGATTTCAGTTTTGATCTGAACGTCAAGGCTATGTACCGGCTGGCCAAGCTGGTGCTGCCCGGCATGTTGGAAAATGGCGGTGGTTCGATCATCAATATGTCCTCGGTCGCCTCGTCGATGAAAGGCGTGCCGAACCGTTTCTCGTATTGTGCCTCAAAGGCGGCCGTGATTGGCCTGACCAAATCCATTGCCGCCGATTTCATAACTCAGGGCATCCGCTGCAACGCAATCTGCCCCGGCACCGTCGACAGCCCCAGCCTGCACGACCGTCTGCGCGCGACCGGCGATTATGAGCAGGCGATGAAAGACTTCATCGCGCGCCAACCCATGGGCCGCATCGGCCACGCAGATGAGATTGCCGCCTTGGCCGTCTATCTGGCCAGCGATGAAACTGCATTCACCACCGGACAGACCTTCGCCATCGATGGCGGCTGGACCGTTTGATCAGGGAGATTTGAGATGAAACTGCTGCGTTACGGTCCGGTTGGACACGAAAAACCCGGCCTAATGGATGAAAACGGCACGATACGCGATCTGTCTGGCAAAGTCAGCGACATCGCGGGCGACACGCTGTCGGATGCCGGGCTTGATGCCCTGCGCGCTTTGGATGTGAATGCGCTGCCGGTGGTCGACGGTGCGCCGCGTATCGGCGCTTGCGTCGGTCAGGTGGGCAAGTTCATCTGCATCGGCCTGAACTATGCCGACCATGCTGCTGAATCCGGCATGGCGCTGCCCGAAGAACCGGTGATCTTCTTCAAGGCCACCTCGGCGATCATGGGCCCCGATGACACCGTGGAAATCCCGCGCAACTCGGTCAAGACCGATTGGGAAGTCGAGCTGGGCGTCGTCATCGGCAAGCATACCAAATACGTCTCCGTCGAGGACGCGCTGGACCACGTCGCGGGCTACTGCGTGATCAATGACCTCAGCGAACGCGACTTTCAGCTGCACCGCTCGGGCCAGTGGGTCAAGGGCAAGTCTGCCGACACATTCGGCCCCATCGGCCCCTGGCTGGTGACGCGCGACGAGGTGCCGGACCCGCAGAACCTGCCGATGTATCTTGAGGTGAACGGGCATCGCTATCAGGACGGCTCGACCAAGACGATGCATTTTGACGTGGCGACCGTGGTCTCGCACCTGTCGCAGTTCATGTCGCTGCAACCGGGCGATGTGATCTCGACCGGAACGCCTCCGGGCGTGGGTCTGGGCCAGAAACCCGAGGTCTATCTGAAACCCGGCGACGTGATGGAGCTGGGCATTGAAGGGTTGGGCGTACAGCGCCAGAAAGTCGAGGCCAGCAAATGACCCGTATCACAGGCATTCGTACCGAAGATTTGCGCTTTCCAACCTCGGACAGTCTGGACGGGTCGGACGCGATGAACCCCGATCCGGATTATTCCGCCGCCTATGTGGTGCTGGAAACCGATGGCGCGCATGAGGGCCACGGCCTGACGTTTACCATCGGGCGCGGCAATGAGATCTGCGTGGCCGCGATCGAGGCGCTTGGTGCGCTGGTCATCGGGCTGGATCTGAACTGGATCACCGAAGATATGGGCCGGTTCTGGCGTCATATCACGGGCGACAGCCAGCTGCGTTGGATTGGCCCCGATAAGGGCGCGATCCACTTGGCCACCGGCGCGGTGGTGAACGCCGCGTGGGACCTGTGGGCCAAAGAAGCGGGCAAGCCCGTCTGGCAACTGGTCGGCGAGATGAGCCCGGAAGAGATCGTGCGCCTGATCGATTTCCGCTATTTGACCGACGCGATCACGCCGGATGAGGCGCTGGCGCTGCTGCGCGCCGCCGCGCCGGGCAAGGCAGAGCGTGTGGCAAAGCTGAAGGCCGAAGGCTATCCCTGCTACACCACCTCGGCGGGCTGGCTTGGCTATTCCGACGACAAGCTGCGCCGCCTGTGCCGCGAGGCAAAGGAGGCGGGCTTTACCCACACCAAATTCAAGGTGGGCCGCGATCTGGACGACGACATCCGCCGCCTGACCATTGCGCGTGAAGTGCTGGGCGAAGACATGAACATCATGATCGACGCCAATCAGGTGTGGGAGGTTGATCAGGCCGTAGACTGGGTCAAGGCCCTGTCCTTTGCGCGGCCTTTCTTCATCGAGGAACCCACCAGCCCCGACGATGTGTTCGGCCACAAGGCGATCCGCGAAGGGGTTGCCCCGGTCAAAGTGGCGACAGGCGAGATGTGCCAGAACCGCATCATCTTCAAGCAGTTCATCAAGGAAGGCGCGATCGACATTGTTCAGATCGATAGCTGCAGGATGGGCGGATTGAACGAGGTGCTGGCGGTCATGCTGATGGCGGCGAAATACGATCTGCCGGTCTGGCCTCATGCCGGGGGCGTGGGCCTGTGCGAATACGTTCAGCACATGTCGATGATCGACTACGTTGCGATCTCGGGCGAAAAGGACAGCAAACGGATCGAGTTCGTCGACCATCTGCACGAGCACTTCATCGACCCCTGCGTGGTGAAGAACGGTGCCTACATGGCCCCCGACAAACCTGGTTTCTCAATCGAGATGAAACCCGAAACCATCAGAGATTTCCGGTTCCTGCCCAAACTGGCAGCGGAATAACCCCCGCCGCCTGACCATAAAAGCAACAACAGTCGGGCGGCTTATCACCCAACCTGGAGGAATGAGAAAATGTTGAACTTTGGTAAAACGGCCTTTGGGGCCGCCTGTATTGTTGCGCTTGGCGCAACGGCTGGTCTGGCACAGGAAACCCTGCGCTTTGGCCATGTATATGAGGCCTCGACCCCCTATCACGCCGCTGCTGTAAAAGCCGCCGAGTTGCTCGAGGAAAAGACCGATGGCCGCTACAAGATGGAGGTCTTCCCGGCCTCGCAACTGGGCAAAGAGGCCGCGCTGAACGAGGCACTGTCGCTGGGCACCGTCGACGCGATCTATACCGGCGTAGCGTTCCTGGGGCAGTCCTATGGCCCGATCAGCATCTCGGACTATCCCTTCACCATGCGGTCTTATGATCACTGGAAAGCCTATGTGAACTCGGACCTGTTCGATGAGATGGCCGGTGAATACAAGAACATCTCGGGCAATACGATTGCGACCATGACCTATTATGGCGCGCGTCACGTCACCTCGAACAAGCCGATCCTTGCGCCGGACGACATGGAAGGCCTGAAGATTCGCACGCCGAACGCGCCTGCCTATCAGATGTTCCCCGAAGCAACCGGTGCGAACCCCACGCCGATGGCTTTTGCCGAGGTGTATCTGGCCCTGCAGCAAGGTGTTGTGGACGCTCAGGAAAACCCGCTGCCGACCATCCAGTTCAAGAAGTTCTATGAGGTGCAGTCCAACATCAACCTAACCGGTCACATCACCAACTCGCTGGCGGTCGTGGTCTCGCCGGTGACGCTGGGCAAGATGGGTGATGATGGTCAGGCGCTGCTGGATGCGCTGTCCGAGGCGGCCTCGGCCACGTCGGATGAGATCGTGCAATCCGAGGCCGAACTGGCCGACTGGTTCCGCGAAAAAGGCGTGACTGTGAACGAGG
This sequence comes from Ruegeria sp. AM9, assembly GCF_056540565.1. Lineage (NCBI taxonomy): Bacteria > Pseudomonadati > Pseudomonadota > Alphaproteobacteria > Rhodobacterales > Roseobacteraceae > Ruegeria > Ruegeria sp. AM9. The sequence continues at coordinate 7,026 of NZ_JBQFWY010000015.1, read as the reverse complement.
TTGATCGCGCACCCTTCATGGAGGCCGTCGCTCCTCTGCTGGTCGGCGATACTGTTCCTTGGGATGCCGAGACGTTCGAACGTCTGCAGGCGATCCAGGAATAATGCGACACGCCGGACCCGGGCGCGCCCCGGGTCCGGCCTTTACGCACGAGGTATGCCTGGATGACACAGACCGAGACCCCACCCGAAATCGACTTTGACGCGCTTGCCGCCGAGGACGATGCGCATTTTCGCAACTATCGTATCACCGTGCCCGATTACGGCCTGCTGGCCCTGTTCGGCCTGCTGTTCGGCGTCGTCTTTCTGCAGTTTTTCACCCGCTATGTCTTGAATGACTCGATCGCCTGGACCGAAGAGGCCGCGCGCTACCTGCTGATTATTCTGGGCTTTGCCGGGGCCATTCGCTGTCAGGCGGTGGGCAGCCATATCGTTCTGGAGTTCGTCGATAAGCACTATGGCCGCTTGTTAAGCTGGGTGCATGTCTTTGCGCTGGTGGCAACCTTCGTTCTGTTCGCCGTCATCATCTGGTCGGCCTGGGAGCTGATCCAGCGCACGTCGTTCCAGCAAATGGTCTCGCTGCCGTTCCCGAAATATTACCTGCACGCCGCGGTCATGGTACTGGCGGTCGGAAATCTGGGGGTTGTGACCTATCAGATTGTCGCGCGGGTGAAGCAGCTGAAGGAAGGCGTCAACAAATGGGCCTGATCATTCTTTTCGTATCGCTGTTCGGCCTGATGCTGATGCGCGTGCCAATCGCGTTTTCACTGGCGCTGTCGTCCTTTGCGTACATCCTCTATTCCGGCCTGCCACCGGTGCTGTTGATGCACAACATGGTCAACGGCATGGACAGCTTCCCGCTGTTGGCGATCCCCTTCTTCATTCTGGCCGGAGCGTTGATGAACTCGGCCGGGATCACCGCGCGCATCTTCGGCTTTGCCCGCGCTATCGTTGGCTGGATGCATGGCGGTCTGGGTCATGTGAATGTGGGCGCCAGCATTATCTTTGCCGGTATGTCGGGCGCTGCGGTTGCCGATGCCGGCGGTCTTGGTGCGATTGAAATCAAGGCCATGCGCGAAGCGGGCTATGACGACGATTTCAGCGTCGGTGTCACCGCGGCTTCGTCGACCATTGGGCCGATCATTCCACCCTCGCTGCCGCTGGTGATCTTCGGGGTCATGGCGTCGGTTTCAATCGGCAAACTGTTTGTCGCCGGGATTGTGCCGGGTCTTCTGATGGCGCTGTCGCTGTCGATTATGATCTGGTGGATGTCACGCACGCGGAATTATCCGCGTGACGTGAGCTTTAGCCCCTCGGTCATCGCCACACGCTTCAAGGCAGCCTTCCTGCCGTTGATGACCCCAGTCATCATCGTGGGCGGTATCGTCTCGGGGGCCTTCACCCCGACCGAAGCAGCCATCGGGGCCGCAGCCTATGCGCTGATCCTCGGCACTTTGGTCTACCGCACGCTGACCGTTCGGAAGCTGGCCGTGATTTCGCTGGAAACCATCGAGACAACGGCGGCGATCATGATGATCGTGGGCGCAGCCTCGGTTTTCGCCTGGATCCTGACCGCCAATCAGGTTGCCGCGCATTTTGCCGAGTTCGTGCTGTCTTTCACTGACAGCAAGGCCGTCGTGCTGCTGCTGATCATGGCCGTGGTCCTGATTGTCGGCCTGTTCATGGAAACCATTGCCGCGATTTCGATCCTGGTGCCGGTGCTGATGCCGGTGGCCGCGCAGTTTGGCATCGACCCGGTGCATCTGGGGATCATCGTCATCCTGAACCTGATGCTGGGGCTGCTAACCCCGCCTGTTGGGATGGTGCTGTTTGTGCTGTCGCGGGTGTCTAAGGTGCCGTTCGAACAATGCGTGCGCGCGACCCTGCCGTTCCTTGTTCCCTTGCTGGGCGTCCTGCTGCTGCTGACCTTCGTTCCAGCACTGGTCCTTTGGCTGCCAAACCTGCTTTATGGATCATAAAATCCGGTCCCTTTCCTGGAGACAAAGATGAAAACCAACCAAATCGGCAATACCGACCTGAAAGTGACCGAACTGTCCTTTGGTTGCGCCAGTATTGGCAACCTCTACCGTGAAGCCTCGGACGCGGACGTACAGGATGTTCTGAACACCGCATGGGAGGCCGGGATTCGGTATTTCGACACGGCTCCGCATTACGGGCGCGGCCTGTCGGAACAACGTCTGGGTCAGTTTTTGTCCGGCAAACCGCGGTCAGACTATGTGATCTCGACCAAGGTAGGTCGGGTCCTGTCGCCGGGCCAAGCCATGGCCGAGGCAGACGGGTTCGTAAACCCGCTGCCCAATAACGTGCGCTATGACTATTCAGGCGACGGGATCGAGGCGTCGCTGGAAAGCAGTCTGGAACGGCTGCAGACCACCATGGCGGATATCGTATTCGTGCATGACATCGGCACCTATACCCACGGTGCCGACAACGCGGCGCAGATGGAGGCGTTTCTGGGCAGTGGCTATGACCGGCTGGTGAAGCTGAAGGAACAGGGCCGCATCCGAGCGTTTGGGCTGGGGGTGAACGAAAACGAAATCTGCCTCGATGTCATGAACCACGGCCCGATTGATGTCATCCTGCTTGCAGGCCGCCTGACCCTGCTGGACCGTTCGGCTGAAGAGGCGTTGACTGCGCAATGCCATGCGCAAGGCACCAGCCTTGTCCTCGGCGGCGTCTTGAACTCTGGCATCCTAGCCACCGGCCCGGTCGAAGGCGCGACCTATGATTATCAGCCAGCTTCACCCGAGATACTGGACCGTGTCCGGACACTGCAGGAAAAGGCCGAAGGGCTCGGCCTGCCTCTGGCGACGGCCGCGTTGCACTTTGCGAAATCGCACCGGCTGACATCATCTGTCCTGATCGGCACGTCGAAGGCGACAAGCCTGACGCGAAACATCGAAGCAATGGCCCAAGCTACCCCGGATGCGTTTCACACTGTATTCCGGTAGGAGTTTTTCGGGCATTGAAACTCCTCTCGTGCTTGGGTCATGTTGACAAATTGTGGAGCCGAACTCGGATCGACACGATGTCTATGAAGTTCAGAAAACTCTCTGCGGTTTTGTCATAGCCGGTCGATCTTGTAGACAACAATCTGATCCATGCGGTTCACGTTTGCAGTACGGCTATCGCATAATGGCAGTGCAATCGTGCCAGCATCGACTGTATGGGCGTCGTCTTACAAGCGATGTTCTTCTATCTGCTCCACTCAGTTTCGCACTCTGATCCAGAAGGGATTCTGGCCGATCGTGATGTCGAGGTCGTTCACACGAGGCTGAACCGCCGGACCGTCAAATACGTGCCATTGGTTGCCCGCATTTGCATGGTGTCTGGCACAGTTCCGCTCTGGTTCAGAGCTTCCATGATCTTTTCCCATAGCTTGGCCAACGTCCAGCGCCGGAACTGGCGATAGACACTGGACCACTTGTAGGACTTATCTCGCAGGTTCCGTCTCGGCCTGCCCATTCGGGATACGGATGGCTAACGTGAAGTGCCCAAAATGCTCGTTCCTCATCTGACATCAGGTCTCGTACAGAGATGCACACTTACAAAATTATGCGACTTTCAAAGCAGTTTTTCTATCGGCGATACACCGTTTACGCGTCGGAAAGAATCGCCGGACTCTCAAGTAAACTGAGTCTGGGTAAACGAATAATACCTTTCTTCTGCAGATTGAGATTCACTGCGTTTGCGAAAACAACTCAAAAAGTTCGATAGTGGTTTTCACTCCGACTTTCTGCTGAATGCGGCCCCGGTGAATTTCGACCGTGCGCGGGCTGATACCCAACTCGGTGGCGATTTCCTTGCTCGAAGTACGGGCGGGGTGGGTCAGGATGTGGTGCAGCACCTGTTCCTCACGCTCGGTCAGCTGGCCGCGTTTGTCCGCCAATTCCTGCCGCCGTGCCTTTTCCGTGCGCAGCTGCGCGCCCACGTCCCAAGCCGCCTCAATCCGTTCGATCAGAACGGTCAAATCAAAGGGTTTTTCCAGAAAATCAATCGCACCCGCCTTGGTTGCCCGCACGGATTCAGGAATGCCGCCATGACCCGAGATAAAGATGATTGGCAGGGTCGACTTCTGACGGACCAGATGATCCTGCAGCTCCAGCCCGTCCATGCCAGGCATCCCATAATCCAGGATCAGGCAGCCGGCAGCATCCGGGCTGACCTGATCCATAAACGATTGGGCATCGGCGAAATGGGCGACACTCATGCCCCGCTTGCCCAATGATCGCGACAGGGCAATACGCACATCATCATCGTCATCGACGATAAATACAGTCAGCGGTTCTGCGATCATGGTGCGCCGTCCTCCGGGCTGTCGCTGCGGCGCAGGGTGAAACAGAACCGCGCGCCCGACCTGACTTCTGAGTCATGCCAGATCGTGCCGCCGTTCGCCTTGATGATGGTGCGGCAGATCGACAGGCCCAACCCCATTCCGTCGCTTTTTTGGGTATCAAACGTGTTGAACAGGGTCACATTGGCACTGACGCCGGGTCCGTTGTCCTCGACCCGGGTTTCGACAAAATCCTCCGTGATCCGGGTGGTGATCGTGATCCGGCCGGCGGCGACCGGGGCGCGGGCCAGCGCGTCGATGGCGTTGCGCAACAGGTTGACCAAAACCTGCGCGATTTGCGTCCGGTTGCCGATGACCTGCGGCAGGGTGGTCTCGGGACAGGTCAGAGCGATGTCATGCACCCGGGCCTCGCCCTCCATTAGCGTCACGGTCTGCCGGATCAGCCCGCCCAGTTCGAACGGGGTTTGCCGCCCCCGGTCCTTGCGCACAACTTCCCGCAGGGCGCGGATAATGTCGCCGGCGCGCCGCGACTGGCGGTCGATATCGGTTAGAATCTGGGTCAATTCGGGGTCCGGATCGCCGATTTCCTCAAGCGTGATCTTGGCCGCATCCACATTGTAGGAAATCGCGCTGAGCGGCTGGTTCAGCTCATGCGCCAACCCCGAGGCCATCTCGCCCATCAGGTTCACCCGCGCCACATGCGACAGATCGCGGCTGAGGCGGCTGGCCTCAGCCTCGGCCTGTTTGCGGTCGCTGACATCGTCGACGATGGCAACCGCGTGGTCAGGTACGCCGTTTTCATCGCGGATCAGGATCGCGTTCACCCGCAGCCAGATGGTCGAGCCATCCTTGCGGATGAACTGGTTTTCCACGATGAATTCGGAATCCTGCAGCAACGTTTCTCGGAACTTGACCGCGATCTGCTGGCCGTCATCGGGCAATGTCTCGGCCAGCGTCATGTTCTCTAATTCACCGGGCTGATAGCCCATGATATCGCAAAGCTGCGCGTTCACCCGCTGGAACCGCCCAGATTCCGGCGAAATCTGCGCCATCCCGCGGGAGGCCAGATCGAAAGTGCGGCCATAGGCGGTCTCGAACCGTTGCCTTTGCCGAACCTCCTGCGTCAGAGCCGCGCCGGTATCTTCAAGCTCACGATAGGGGCTGTGCAGGCCTTCTTCGGGCGTTATCTCTCCGCTGGACAGGCGTTGGGTCTGGCTGGCAAATGTGCGCACCGGGGCATAGATGCGGTCGGCCAGCGCTAGGCCGATCGCCCCGGTCAGGATGGCGATAGACAGCGCTATCCAGATACCCTGCACCCGGTTTTTCTTGATCTCGCCGATGAAACTGTCCTCGGCGGCATACAATCCGATCAGCCAGTTCAGACCGGGTTCGGACACCTCGATCAGCATGGCGACATAATCCTGCCCGCCCAGTTCGAAATCCGTATGCACCGGGCCTGTAATTCCGGCCCGACCGGTCTGCGCCACCGTACCAAAAGCCTGCCGCGCCAGCGGATCGTCGATCTGGTCCACCATCGGCAGTTCCGGATTGTCGAAATCCGCATCCGTGTCGATCAGCACCAGCGTCGGGTGTGCCAGAACCGAGCCGTCTTCATTCAGCACCAGTGCCGCGCCACGCCGTTCCGACCAGATATTCAGCAGGAAGCCGGACAGCGCATCGATCTGAATATCGACACCCAGAATGGCGCGGATGTTTCCCGCCTCGTCCAGAACCGGCACTCCATAGGTGATACCCGGCTGGCGGGTGGTGTAGAAGATGTAGGGCTGGGTCCAGATCGGGGCTTTCGCCTCGGTGACCATGGTGAACCAGGGGCGGGTGCGGGCCTCGTAGGTGTCGGTCTGGGTCTCGGCGGTGTCCAGCAGGGTGAAGCGGTCGTTGCGCCATTGGAAACCCGCCGGGTGCTCGGTGATCTCGGGTGCAAAGGGTGGGATAACCTTGGTCCGATAACGGCCGGGTTCCTCGGTGCGCATGACGTAAACAAAACGCCCGCTTTCATCGGCCAGGTAAATCCCCGCCAGTTGCGGGGCCACCTGCAATTGCTGGAAGAAATGGCTTTCCAGCGCCGCCGTATCGTTGATGTCCAACACATCGTTTTCGGCCAGCCGCCGTGTCGCGTCCAATACCTGCCGCGCCGGGTTCAGAAAGTTCTTAACCTGTCCGATGACATTGACGCTGACCTCATTCAAAGAGATGCGCGACTGCCGCAACAGCGCGTTTTCCGAGCTGACAAAGGTCGACAGAGTGACCGACAACACAGCCACGAACTGCAGCCCCGCCAGACACAAAGCCAGCGTGGCGCGCAGCGACCTGCGTCGGCGGCCGGGTTCGGTCTGATCCCGGTGGAGAGCCTGTTGCGCTGTGGTGTCCAATCTTCAGTCCAGACGGTCTTTGCGGGCGGGTTATGCCATGATGCCCGCTCCATAACCCCCAAGCCTATACGTAATCTACCGTATAGACACGCGTTGTTTGGTTTCGCTTTCATCTACTGCATCTGGGTGGCTGATTCCAAAACCGGGTTTTGGGTCGATCAGGCATTCTCATAAGGATCAAAAAAGACTGACAACAGGAGTGTCAAAGTGCTCAATAAATCTTCAATTGCTGCGGTTGTTACTGCGGCCTTTATGGCTCCGGCGGCGTATGCGGAGGAATTCATCACCATTGGCACCGGCGGTGTGACGGGTGTTTATTATC
>NZ_JBQFWY010000014.1:0-65214 GCF_056540565.1 Ruegeria sp. AM9 | reverse complement strand
CACGTCAGTTTATCGCTTTTTTACGGCGCCTGATTAGCGGGTTTTGCCGGTGGCGTCTTGTGGCAATTCGCGGATGCGGGCTTTCCCGGGTATTTGTGGCTGAGCTGCAATTTAACCGGGCAGCTGCGCAGGGATCAGGCACCATAAGGCAGCGGCCGCAGCGGCGGTGGGCCTTGCCGCAAGCCGCTGAAAAACCGGGCTTTCCCGGTAAATCCACGCATTTTTTGCGGATGCGGCATTCTCAGACCCGGGCGGTTGTGTTAGCCTGCGCCCAAGACCCGTTTTAGGAGACTAACGATGATCAGAACAACCCTTCTGATTCTGGCGCTTTCGGCCACCGGCGCCTATGCGCAGGACGCCTCCGGCACGACCGGCACAGACCAGAGCGATGAGGCCCGCGCCGCGCGCGACGCCGCCGCCCAAGAGGGCGTGACCGGCTTTGTCCCGCTCGTCGCCCCCGCACTCGGCGTCGCAGCCGCCGCCGCAGGCCTCGCAGCCGCAGGCGGCGGCGGTTCCTCAAACAGCACAACCACAACCAGCACCGTCAGCACAAACTAAAATCACCTAGACACAACGATAAAAACACGCCGCAGATTGGGGCGCGTCTAATCCTTGCGGACGATCCGTATGATGCTTTCGACGTTAAAGTCCAGACGCTCGTTCAAGGCCTGTTCATCCATCATGTCGCGTTGAAACAGGTAGGACCCGGTAAACCGGTTGGTCAGGTAGTAATAACCGATAGCAGCGATGGTGATATTGAGCTGGGTCGCATCAATGCCGGGACGGAATTCTCCGCTTTCTTCGCCGCGTCTGAGAATGTCTTCGACCATCTCGACCAGCCCGCGGGTCGTTTCAGGCAGGCTGGACAGCGATTTGATATGGCGGGCGCGGTGCAGGTTCTCGCTGTTGACCAGAGTGATGAACTCGGGGTTCTTCAGGTAGTATTTCCATGTGAACCGAACCAGAGATTCCAGGGCGTCTGAAGGCGACAGGGATTCGAGTTTCAGCTTGCGTTCGGCGCTTCGGATATCGAGATAGGCTGCTTCCAGTACCGTTTGGAACAGCCCCTCTTTGCTGCCGAAATAATGGTATAACATGCGTTTGTTGGCGTTGGCACGTTCGGCGATTTCGTCGACCCGCGCGCCGCCCAATCCGTGTTTGGCAAATTCCTTCTTCGCGGCCTGCAGGATGCGCGCCTTGGTCGCTTCGGCATCTCTTTTTTTCTTGGTTGTCGTCTTTTCGACCACAGCCGCCTCCCTTGTCATGTAGCTGTCCCGGCGCAGCAATTCTGGTCAGAGCATTTCACACAAATGGCCGAGGTTCTTCAACTGTTCCGTGCCAGCCGCCAATTCAGACCTTTCCTTTCCTAGTCTTAACGCTTGACACATCGTTTCGTAAAGAAGTAACTAGTTAGTGCATTAATGGCGTAGAGTGCCGCTGTGCGGGATCGTCGCCGGGGAGGGGTCGACACGCGAACGCCTTTGATCCCATGTGCTGATGGAAAAGGGAGGACGTCATGTCATTCATCAAGAAATACATCGAACAAGAGACGATAACCCGTCGTAACCTGCTGCTGGCATCTGCCTATGGCGTAGGCGGTGCAGCGATCTCTACCATGCTGGGTGGCATGGCGCGTGCGGCGATCACGGATCCGACCGTTGCCTGGTCGTACCGCAACCGGACGAACCCCTATTGGAATGAAATCGTTTCGGGTGGTGAGGCCTTTGTTGAAAGCCTCGGCAAGCCCAAGGATTTCCTGACACACCTGATCAACGAAGGCTCGTCGGAAAAGTCGCTGGCCGACGTCAAGGCGCTGCTGTCCAAGACCAATGGTGAACTGGCACTGGCCATCGACACCAATGACGCGCCCAACGCGCGTCCGGTTGTCGAATCCTGCGTGGAGGCGGGCGCATATGTGTCGACCCTGTGGAACAAAACCGACGACCTGCACCCTTGGGATTTCGGCGATCACTACGTCAGCCACATGAGCTGGTCCGACGAAGGCCCGGCGGAACAGACCGCGCGCATTCTGCTGGACGCCATGGGCGGTTCCGGCGGTGTCGTTCATCTGGGCGGTATCGCATCGAACAATCCGGCCATCGAGCGTCTGGCCGGTCTGAAAACCGCATTGCTGGACTACCCTGACGCGGAACTGCTGGCTGCGGAACCTGCAGACTGGGATACGCAAAAGGCCAACCAGGTCATGAGCGCCTTCCTCACCCGGTACGGCGATGAGATCAAAGGTGTCCACTGCGCCAACGACACCATTGCCTATGGTGTGCTCGAAGCGCTGCGGGCCGAAGGGATCGAAGACATGCCGATCGTGTCCTATGACGGCAACCCGCAGGCGGTTGAACTGGTCGGCGAGGGCAAAATCCTGGCCACCGTCTTTACCAACCCCCATTGGGGTGGCGGCATCACGGCGGCACTGGCTTATTACGCGGCCACTGGCCACTTCAAGCCATCGGAAGAGCCGAATGAGCACCGCGAGTTCTATGGTCCGACCATCATGGTCCGCCCCGAAGATGCGCAGGCGTTCAAGGCTCAGTATCTGGACAGTGCTCCGGTCTATGACTGGAAGGATTTCTGGTCCACGTCGAACGGCCAGATTCAGTACAAATAACGGTGCCTGCAGGCCGGTCCCTGAACCGGCCTGCTCACTAGGGTCTGCGGCGAACGCGACCCCGCCAATTCACTCAGTGGGAGGAAGCACGTGAGCAATGTGCTGACACGGGATGTGCTGATCAAATGGGCGCCCCTGATCGTCCTTTTGGTTCTGGTCCTGTTTTTCACAGCGATGGAGCCCCGTTTCTTTTCGCTGCGCAATTTTGCCCGCATCGGGATCTCGTCCGCGCCGGCGCTGATGGTGGCTATCGGTGTCACCTTCATCATCATCATGGGGTCGATTGACCTGTCGATGGAAGGCACCGTGTCGGTCTGTGCCGTGGTTTTTGCCTTTGCCTTTATCGGTTTGGGCGGAACGATGGCGTCGTGGGCCTGGCTGGCCATTCCGCTGGCCTTGCTGGTGGGCGCGGCCATTGGGCTGGTGAACGGGCTTGTCCATGTCTTGCTGAAAATCCCCTCATTCATGGCCTCGTTGGCGATGGGGTTTGTGGGCACCGGTTTTGCCCTGCTGCTGACCGGCGGTGACCGGATCAGGGTCGAGGATGACCTGTTCCGCTCTTTGCTGACCGAGCGTTGGTTCGGCTTTCCGATCATGTGTTATGTCGCGCTGCTGTTCCTGCTGATCGCCTGGTTCATCCAGTCGCGCACCACGCTGGGCCGCAACTTCTACGCGGTTGGCGGTGGTGAGGAACTGGCCCACGCTTCGGGTCTGAACGTCAACCGCGTGCGGATCATGGGGTTTGCGCTGGCCGGTGTCTTCTATGCCGTTGGTGCGCTGCTGGCGGTTGGCCGGATCGGGATTGCCGAAACCGCGACGGGGTCGAATTTCATGTTCGTGTCGATCACCTCGGTCGTGGTTGGCGGCACCGCGCTGTGGGGCGGGATCGGCGGCGTGTGGAACACGCTGATCGGGGTGCTGATCGTGAATGTCATCAACAACGGCATGGTTGTGATCGGGTTGCCCGGCTACGTGCAGGACGGTGTTCTGGGCGTGCTGGTCATCGCTGCGGTGGTTCTGTCGACCGATCGCAAATCCGTAACCTTCGTGAAATAGGGGCGGGCAGATGTACGAACTGATCAATGTCGACAAGAAATTCCCCGGCGTCCACGCGCTGAAATCCGTGGATTTCAAGATTGGACGGGGTGAGATCGTGGGTCTGGTCGGCGAAAACGGCGCCGGTAAATCCACCCTGATGAAGGTGATCTATGGCGCCTATCAGCCTGATGGCGGCGACATCACCATCGACGGCACCAAGGTCCGGTTTCAGAACCCGCGCCAGGCGATGGATCACGGCATCGGCATGGTGTTTCAGGAACAATCTCTGATCACCAATCTGACCGTGATGGAGAACATCTTTCTTGGTTTCGAGCAGCAATTCGTCAGCTATGGGGTGATCAACTGGAAAGCCATGGCCGAGGCCGCGCGCAAGCAGCTGGCCAAGGTCAAGCTGGATATCGACCCGGCCATGATCACCTCGAAACTGTCTTTTGCGCAGCGCCAGCTGGTCGAGCTGGCCAAGGTGCTGACGCTGGAGGAGCGGATCGACGGTGATCTGGTGATCCTGCTGGACGAGCCGACCTCAGTATTGGCGAAGGAAGAGGTCGAACTGCTGTTCAGCCTTGTGCGTGAACTGACCAACCGCGCCTCGTTCATCTTTGTCAGCCACCGTATGGACGAGGTTCTGGACCTGTCCGACCGCATCTATGTGATGAAGGATGGCGAGATTGTCGATGTCGTCGCCCATGACGACGCCGAGGTGGATGCCATCCAGCACAAAATGGTCGGGCGCGACGTCGACAAGGAATATTACCGCGAGCAGAAGCAGAAACCTTATCAGACCGAGGCACAGCCGCTGGTTGCCTTCAGCGACGTGTCCGTGACCGGAAAGTACGCGAATATCTCGTTCGAGTTGCGCCCCGGAGAGGTTCTGTGTCTGGTCGGCACCGAAGGGTCCGGGCGCGAGGCAATCCTGCGCACGATTTTCGGCCTGGAAACGCCCTCCGCTGGCAGCGTCGCGCTCAAGGGGCAAACCGTCGGCAAGTTCAACGCCCAGGCCGGAGTGGCGGGCGGCGTGGGGTACATCCCGCGTGAACGCAAGGTCGAAGGCATCGTGGCCGGGATGAATGTCTACGAGAACATGACGCTCAGCCAGATGGGGAATTACGCCAACTCGGGCGTGCTGCGCATTGGCGAGGAAAAATCGCTGGCCAAACAGTGGATCGACCGTTTGGCGATCAAGACCCCGGATGTCTACAAGGATTGCGGCGGGCTGTCGGGCGGCAACCAGCAAAAGGTAGTGCTGGCCAAATGGCGCTCGGCCGGGTCCGACATCATCCTGCTGGATCACCCGACGCGGGGCCTGGATATCGGCGCCAAGGAAGACGTCTACGACATGGTGCGCGAGATGTCGGATGACGGCGTCGGCATCGTCCTGGTCGCCGACACGCTGGAAGAGGCCATCGGCCTCAGCCACACGATCATCGTTCTCAAGGACGGGGTCGAACAGAAACGTTTCGATTGCAGCCCGGGGGACAAGCCGTCGCTTTATGACCTTGTCCACCACATGATCTGAGGCCTGATCCATGAGTTTTGAACGTATCAAACCCCATCTGCCCTGGATCACCCTGCTGGTTCTGGTGCTGGTCGTCGGTGCGGCGGATTCCAACTTTCTGCGACCGGCGAACCTGATCTCGATGATGGCCGACATCGTGCCGCTGTTCATCATGGCGCTGGGGATGACCTTTGCGATCTATATCGGCGGTATCGACCTGTCGGCGCAGTCCATCGCCAACATGACCACCGTGGTTGCGACCATCGCTCTGCCGACCTTTGGCATCGGCGCAGCGCTGCTGTGCATCCTGTCGGGCGTGGTGCTGGGCAGTATCTCGGGCTACGTGACGACGCGGCTTTACGTGCCGTCCTTCATCTCGACGTTGGCGGTTGGCGGTATCGCCTTTTCCGCGGCGCAATACATGTCGGGCCAGCGCGCCCTGTTCATGGATGCCACCCTGCGGGATTCGACCTTTGGCTGGACGACCGGCTCGGTCGCCGGGCTGCCAACCGAGTTGATCATCGCCGCCGTTCTGGTTCTGGCTGCATGGTTCCTGCAGTCGCGGACAACCTTCGGGCGTGCGCTCAAGGCGGTTGGTGCGGGGGAACCGGCGGCCGTCGCCTCGGGGCTGAACGTCAATCGGATCAAGATCATGGCATTTGCGTTGTCCGGCGGACTGGCGGCGATTGCGGGCTTGCTGTTCTCGATAAAACTCTCCGGTGGTTCTCCCACACTGGCGAACGGGTTCCTGCTGCCTGCAATCGTCGCGGTTCTGGTCGGGGGTACCCCGCTGACCGGCGGTGTCGGCGGGGTCATCAATACGCTGATCGGCACGCTGATCGTGGCGGTGATCCGGTCCTCGATGCTGTATTTCGAAGTCGATGCGACCCAGCAGCAGATGGTGTTCGGCCTGATCCTGATTGCGGCGATTGCCCTGACCATCGACCGGACCAAGCTGAGGGTCGTGAAATGACCGACACCATGAAAGCTGCCGTCCTCGTGAAACCCGGCCAGTTCGACGTGCGGGATGTTCCCCGCCCAGAACCCGGCAGGGACGAGGTTCAGGTGCGCATTTCACGGGTCGGTATCTGTGGCACGGATATCCATATTTTCAACGGCCACTACGCGGCGGAAAACCTGCCGATGATCCCAGGGCACGAATTCACCGGGACCATCTCTGAACTGGGCGAGGGCGTCTCGGGCCTGACCGTCGGTGCGCCGGTGGTTGTCGATATGAATATCGGCTGTGGCACCTGCTACTGGTGCAGGCGAAACGAGATCTTGAACTGCCCCGAGATGCAGCAGATGGGGATCACCAGGGATGGAGCTTTTGCCGAATACATCTGCGTTCCCGCGCGGCTGGTGATCTCGGCCCCGCACGATACCCCACCCGAAGTTCTGGCGCTGACCGAGCCACTGGCCTGCGTTGTGCGCTGCGCCCGCAAGGCCAATATCACCTTCGGCCAATCCGTCGTGGTGCTGGGCGCGGGACCCATCGGCAATCTGCACGTGCAATTGCTACGCACAATCGGGGCCGCCCCGATTATCGTGGCGGATGTGTCTGAAGACCGGGTGCGGATGGCGCTGGAGGCTGGCGCAGATGTGGGCGTGACCGATCCGGCGCAGTTGGAAGAGACAGTTCTGAAACACACCGACGGGCGCGGCGCAGACGTTGTGATCGAAAGCGTCGGTCTGCCGGCGCTTTACCAGCAAGCCGCTCGCCTGATCCGCAAAGGCGGGCATATTGCGGCTTTCGGTATCACCGGCGCCGGGGAAACCCTGCCGGTCGATATTCTGCAAACCATTCTGCAGGAGAACTCGATCAAAGGCTCGGTCGCGGGGATGGGGCAGGATATGCACGACGCGCTGACGCTGTTGAGCCATGGCCGCATCGCGACCGAACGCTTTACCGGGAAAACCTTCCGCTTGCAGGACATTCAAACCGCTTTCGACACACATGCAAAGCGGCCGCAGGATCTGAAAACGCAAATACAAATAAGACCTTAACATTAGGGGAAGTATCAAATGGGTAAAATTCTGATCATCTATGACAGCGAAAGCGACAGACGGTTTACCGAACTCGCCGTGCCATATGTGAAAGAGGGCGTCGAGCGGGTCGAGAACATGGAAATCCGCGTGAAATTCGTGGAGGACGCGACAACCGAAGATGTTTTCTGGGCTGATGGGATCGCGATTGGCTGCCCGACACATCTGGGCGGAATCTCGTGGCGGATGAAGAAGTGGTGGGATGATCGGACGCCTGAAATCTGGTTCAAGACCGACGGAAAATTCGCCGTTCCCTTCACCTCGGCCGGGTCGCTCGGCGGCGGGGGCGAACTGACCTGTCAGTCGCTGAGCATCATGATGATGAACATGGGCTACTTTGTGTTCGGAATCACTGACTATGTCGCCAAGAAGGAAAGCTTGCATTACGGCGCAGTCTTTGCCGGTGAACCCCGCGCCGAACACGCTATCGAAGCGTGTCGCCGTGCCGGGCAGCGGTTGGCGGAATGGGTCGGCTACTACATGGATGGTCGCAAAGAACTTCATCCTCTCGACGCGAATTATCAACGATTTTGGGAGCTTGCGGACTGATGGCAAAAGCACGTTTGCTGGTTGAACTGGATGTCAAACCCGACATGGCAGAGGCCTTCGTCGAAATGTTCAAAGCCGAGTTTATCGCCCGATCGCGAAGCGAAGACGGGTGTGAGCAATACGAGCTTTGGCAATCCGCCGATGCCCCGAACAAAATGACCATTGTCGAAGTCTGGAGCAGCAAGGACCACCTTGATGTGCATCTGGCGCAGGATTGGTTCGGAGAGTGGGCCCCCAGGATGGAGGCGATGCAAGCCACTCCCCTGGTTGTGCGCATGATGACATCCGCAGACGACTGAACATCGCAGTTTGCTCGCCCAGGTGCTTGCTTGGGGGACGAACGCGGCAGAGAGGATAACATGGACAAATCCAGCCACATACTGACCCCGCCTTCCGAACCGCGCACGTTCGGATTCTTCATGGATGGCAACTGGGTGCCCGCCGGGGATCGCGACGTGTTCGAACGGGCTTCGCCCGGACATGGTGTCCCTGTCACTCGAATTCCGCGCTGCACAGAAGAGGACCTGAACGCCGTGGTTACCTCGGCGCGCAGGGCGTTTGATGACCGTCGTTGGTGTGGCCTGTCAGGGGCAGACCGGGGTGCGGTGCTGCTGAAAGCGGCGGAGCTGATCCGCCAGCGCACGGACGAGATCGCCTATTGGGAAACGCTGGAAAACGGCAAGCCCATCGCGCAGGCGCGGGCCGAGGTCAGCGGCTGCGTCGGCATGTTCGAATTTGCCTCAGGTCTGGCGCGGGCGCTGCACGGGGACAGTTTCAACAACAGCGGTGACGGCGCGATGGGTATCGTGACCCGCGAACCGGTTGGTGTTGTCGGGCTGATCACCCCGTGGAACTTCCCGTTTCTGATCCTGTGCGAACGCGTGCCTTATATCCTGGCCTCGGGCTGTACGATTGTCGCCAAACCCTCTGAGGTCACCAGCGCCACCACCCTGATGCTGGCCGAAATCCTGTCCGAGGCCGGGCTGCCGGATGGGGTGTTCAACGTGGTCACCGGGTCGGGCAGCGTGATCGGTCAGAAACTGGCAGAACACATGGATGTGGACATGCTGTCCTTCACCGGCTCGACCGCCGTGGGGCGCTCGGTCGTGGCAGCGGCGGGGAAGAGCAATTTCAAGAAGCTTGGGCTGGAGCTGGGCGGCAAGAACCCTCAGATCGTCTTCGCAGATGCGGATCTGGAGGATGCTGCCGACGGTGTTGCCTTTGGCATCGCATTCAACACCGGTCAGTGTTGCGTATCGGGTGCGCGGCTGCTGGTGGAACGCTCGGTGGCGGACAAGTTCGCCGAAATGGTCGCTGACAAGCTGCGCAAAGTGCGCGTAGGTGATCCGCTGGACGATCGCACACAGGCCGGAGCCATCACCACCGACGCGCAAAACCGGACGATCTTGTCCTACATCGCCAAGGGTCAGGACGAGGGCGCGACCCTGCTGACCGGCGGCACCACGCCCGAAATCTCGGGCGGGCAGTATATTGATCCGGTCGTGTTCACGGACGTGACCAATGACATGGCGATTGCGCGGGAAGAGATTTTCGGGCCTGTTCTGGCGGTCATCCCGTTTGACACGATTGACGAGGCGATCTTGATTGCCAACGATACCGAATACGGTTTGGCGGCCAGTGTCTGGACCAAGAATATCGACAAGGCGCTGACCATCTCTCGTCGCGTTCAGGCCGGACGGTTCTGGGTGAACACAACTCTGGCCGGTGGACCCGAGCTGCCGATTGGCGGGTTCAAGGCCTCGGGCTGGGGCCGTGAGGCCGGGATGCATGGGGTCGAGGAATACACGCAGATCAAGTCGATCCATGTTGAGATCGGCAAGCGATCGCATTGGGTGGAGTGATGGCTGAATCCGGATATGACTATATCATCGTCGGCGGTGGCTCGGCCGGATGCGTTCTGGCCAACCGCCTGACCGAAGACAGCGCGGTCAGGGTGCTGCTGCTTGAGGCGGGCGGCAAGGACAGCCACCCGCTGATCCACATGCCGGTAGGCTTTGCCAAGATGACCGATGGCCCCCACACATGGGGCTTTACCACGGTCCCGCAGGTCAACGCGAACAACCGCGAGATTCCCTATGCGCAGGGCCGGGTGATCGGTGGTGGCAGCTCGATCAACGCAGAGGTGTTCACCCGCGGCAATCCCATCGATTACGACCGCTGGGCCAATGAGGAAGGCTGCGAGGGCTGGGCATTCAAGGACATCCAGAAATACTTCGTCCGGTCCGAACGCAACGCCATCCTGTCCGGCGATTGGCACGGAACGGAAGGGCCGCTGGGAGTGTCCAACCTTGACGCCCCGCAGAAAATGACACGGGCCTTCGTGCGCTCGTGCCAGGAAGCGGGTATTCCGTACAACCCGGATTTTAACGGCCCGGTTCAGGAAGGTGCCGGGGTTTATCAGACAACCACGTGGAACGCGAAACGCTGTTCGGCGGCAGTGGGATATCTGAAACCGGCCCTGTCGCGCCCGAACCTGACCTTGGAAACCGGATGCCAGGTACATCGCGTGGTGATTGAGGGCGGCCGGGCCACCGGCGTCGAATACGATCAGGGCGGACAGATGCGCAGGGCGCGCGCTGATCAAGAGGTTCTGGTGACCTCGGGCGCGATCGGGACGCCCAAGCTGATGCTGCTGTCAGGCATCGGGCCGGCTGCGCATTTGCGCGAGCATGGGATCGAGGTCAAACAGGACCTGCCGGGCGTGGGCGAAAACCTGAATGACCATTTCGGTATCGACATCGTGGCTGAATTGAACGGCCATCACAGTCTGGACAAGTACAACAAGCCACACTGGGCAGTCTGGGCCGGGATGCAATACTACCTGTTCGGGTCGGGGCCAGTGGCGTCGAATGTCGTCGAAGGCGGCGCTTTCTGGTATGCGGACAGTGCCCAGCCTGCTCCGGACCTGCAGTTCCATTTCCTGGCCGGTGCAGGGGCCGAGGCCGGGGTGCCAAGCGTGCCCAAAGGCAGTTCCGGGATCACCCTGAACTCTTACACCTTGCGTCCCAAGGCACGTGGAACCGTGCGGCTGCGGTCAAACCGGGTTGAGGACATGCCGCTGGTCGATCCCAATTTCCTCGGCCACCCGGATGATCTGAAGGTCTCGGTCGAAGGGGTCAAGCACAGTGTCGAGATCTTCCGGCAGAAAAGCCTGCAGAAATACATCCGCCAGATTCGTTTCCCCGATGACAGTGTGAAAACGCAGGCCGATTACGAGGCCTATGCACGGCAATATGGCCGGACCTCCTATCACCCGACCTGTACCTGCAAGATGGGCGTGGATGAAATGGCGGTGGTTGACCCGCAGATGCGTGTCCGGGGGATCGATGGGTTGCGGATTTGTGACAGCTCGGCCATGCCCAGCCTGATCGGATCAAACACCAACGCACCGACGATCATGATGGCGGAGAAGGCATCAGACATGATCCGGGGCAATCACTGAACCTCCCGGCTCTCAATGGCTCAGGGGTTTTCCCGGTAAAAAGGCGGTACCTTAAGTGGTACCGCCTTTTTCATTCAGTCCCACTTGGGTGCCCAGGGTACCAGGTCTTCACCAACGATCCGGTAACCGGTGTGGGTTTTGGCATCAATCCGGGCCATGTCGCTGCTGGACAGGGTGAAATCCATAACATCGAAATTCGCGTCGATATTGGCGCGTTTGGTTGACATTGTGTTGATCGAAACGCCCTTTTGCAGAATCCAGCGCAGAACGACCTGGCCCGCTGTTTTGCCATAGGTCTTGCCGATCTCGTCAAAAATCGAGTGTTTGAAGACCTCGCCGCGTGCGACCGAGCAATAGGACGACAGGGGAATGCCGGTTTCCGCCGCCGCTGCCAACAGAGTGTCCTGGTTGAGCAGCGGGTGGAATTCGACCTGATTGGTGACCAGCGGCGTATCGATGATCTTGACCGCGTCGCGCATCATTTGGGCGGTATAATTCGACACGCCGATATTCTTGGCCAGCCCCTTGGCATGGGCCTGTTCCAGCAGTTTCAGCGACGGGGCGATATCTTCGCCGATCGGCGGCCAGTGCAGCAACAGGACATCGACGTAATCCAGCTGCAGTTTTTTCAGGCTTTCCTCGACCGAAGGCAGAAAGGCCTCGTCGGTGAAATTGTCGGGGTGAACCTTCGTGGTTACGCAGATCTCATCCCGGTCGAAACCGATCTCGGCCAGGGCGTCGCCGGTTTCCTTTTCATTTTCATACATTTGCGCGGTATCGAACGAACGGTACCCAACCTCGGCCGCAACTTTCATCGCGTCGCGAAGCTCGTCCCCGGTCAGGGGAAATGTGCCGAAAGTGCGTTGATTGGTTTTTTGAAAGTAAATGTTCACGGTAGTCCTCCCGAAGCAATCCCTAAAGTAACTTAATGGTTACTTAGTTTCAGGTCAATTCCCGCGATCTGCGGATTCCTGTTGATTTTCGCGGCCCCTCGCGGCATAAAGATATAACCAGTTAGTTACTTTTGTGGGGACCGCATGACCAAGCAGATGACGGCGCGCGAAGCAGCAAATCTTGTTCCTGACGGGGCGACCGTTGCGGTGAATTCGTCAAGCGGCCTGTGCTGTCCGGACGCGGTTCTCAGGGGTCTTGGTGAACGTTTTGACGACGAAGGAGCGCCGCAGGACCTGACGACGATTCACCCCATTGCAGCCGGTGACATGTTCGGCACCAAAGGGGTGGATCATATCGCCAAGCCAGGGCTTCTGACCCGGATCATCGGAGGATCGTACCCGTCTGGTCCCAGCAAGGCAGAACCCCCATTGGTGTGGCAGATGATCACCGCCGAACAGGTCCGCGCCTATAACGTGCCATCGGGAATTATCTTCGACATGCTGCGCGAAGCGGCGGCCAAGCGGCCGGGCGTTTTGACAAAGGTGGGCATGGATACTTTTGTAGATCCCGATATCGAGGGCTGTGCCATGAATGACGCCGCGCGCGCCGAACCCATCGTCAAACGCATGGAGTTCGAGGGCGACGATTGGCTGTATTTCAAGTCCATGGCCCCCAATGTAGCGATCATCCGTGCGACCACGGCTGACGAAAAAGGCAACCTGAGCTTCGAGCACGAAGGCGCCTACCTTGGTGCGATGGAAATGGCGCTGGCGGCGCGAAACAACGGCGGGGTGGTCATCGCACAGGCCAAGCGTGTTGCCGCAGCGGGCAGCATCCGTCCGCATGACGTGCATGTGCCGGGCATTCTGGTTGATGCCATCGTTGAGGCGCCGGACCAGTTGCAAACCACGGCCACCGAATATGACCCGGCGATTTCGGGTGAGCTGACACGCCCGATCGAAAGCTTCCGTACGGCGGAATTCAATGTCGGTAAGGTGATCGCGCGCCGTGTCGCCATGGAACTGAAGGACGGCTGGGCGGTCAATATCGGCTTTGGCATCTCGGCCAATGTGCCCCGCATTCTGGTCGAGGAGGGGCTTCATGGTTCGGTCACATGGATGATCGAACAGGGGGCCGTGGGCGGCGTGCCGCTGTTGGACTTCAAGTTCGGTTGTTCCGCCAATGCCGAGGCTTTCGTACCCTCGCCGCACCAGTTTTGCTATTTCCAGGCGGGCGGGTTTGATGCCTCGCTCTTGTCCTTCCTCGAAGTTGACAAGAACGGGTCGGTCAATGTCTCGCGCCTGTCGGCCATTCCGCACCGCACGGCGGGGGCGGGCGGTTTTGTCGATATCACGGCGCGAGCCCGCAAGATCGTGTTTTCGGGCAATTTCAACGCCGGGGCCAAGATGACGATTGAAAATGGGCAAGTGAAAATCCTGCAAGAGGGCAAGGTTGCCAAATTCGTCGATGAGGTCGATCAGATTTCCTTCTCGGGCAAGCGCGCAAAGGCGCAAGGGCAGGATGTAACCTATGTGACCGAGCGCTGCGTGATCAAGTTGACGGATCAAGGGTTGATGGTCACCGAAATTGCGCCCGGCCTGGACGTGCAGCGGGACGTTCTGGATCAGGCGGCAACGCCTTTGCTGGTGTCGGATGATCTGAAAACCATGGATGCGGCCCTGTTTGATCCGGTGCTTATGGGTCTGGACCTGTCTGCCGCGTGATGGACCATTTCCAGCTGGATATCAGCGACGGGATTGCCCGCCTGACGCTTGACCGTCCCGAGCGGCTGAACGCGCTGACCGAGAAGATG
This sequence comes from Ruegeria sp. AM9, assembly GCF_056540565.1. NCBI lineage: Bacteria > Pseudomonadati > Pseudomonadota > Alphaproteobacteria > Rhodobacterales > Roseobacteraceae > Ruegeria > Ruegeria sp. AM9. The sequence continues at coordinate 51,272 of NZ_JBQFWY010000014.1, read as the reverse complement.
ATGGACGATCTGATTGCGCTGTGCCGCCAGATCGAACATGCCGAAGAGGCGCATGTGGTGATCCTGACGGGGGCTGGCAAAGCCTTTTGCGCCGGTGGCGATATTGATGCCTGGGCCGCACGGTCGGCAGACGGCTTCGGGCGTCACTGGCTGCGCGATGGGCATCAGGCATTGGATGCGCTGGCCCGTCTGCGTCAGCCGATGATCGCGGTATTGAACGGCCATGTTCTGGGCGGCGGGCTGGAACTGGCGGCCTGTGCCGATTACCGCATTGCGGAATCGCATATCCGTATCGGGCAGCCGGAGCCTGCGCTCGGGATCATCCCCGGCTGGTCCGGGACACAGCGCACAGTGCGCCGTTTCGGCTCGCAACTGGTGCGGCGTATGGCAATATTTGGCGAGGAGTTTTCCGCAAGCGATGCGCTGGCCGCAGGTCTGGTCGATCAGGTCACTGAAAAAGGGCAGGGCCTTGCGGCGGCAACGGAACTGGCCAAGCGGATGCGCCATCGCGGGCCGGTCGCGACCGAGCTGGTGAAAATGCTGATCAATGCCGCCGAAGGCGAAGAGAGTGAGCGAGTGTTTGAATCACTGGCGGGCTGGGTTGCCGCTGCGCAGCCCGAGCTACAGGCCGGTCTGGCCGCATTCAAAGACCGCAAAAAGGCAGATTTCTGGTAAACGTCTCTGGGAAGGAAGAATGAAATGATACGTCATCTGGTGCATCTGCGCTTTGAAAGCGATGTTTCCGAGGCTGAGAAGTCCGCGCTATTCAAGGATCTGGAAGGTCTGAAAGGACATATCGGCGGCATTCTCGATTTCCAGAGTCGCAGGAACGTGTCCGTCGAAACCGATCTTGTACGGGATTTCAATGACATGTTCTGGTTCGATTTCCGCGACGCGGCGGTGCGCGATGCCTATCTGGTCGATCCGACCCATCAGGAGATCGGCGGCCGGATCGTTGCGAAGACCGTGGGCGGTGTGGATGGCGTGTTTGTCTGCGATATCGAGGTCTGATCGTGGGGTCTAACAACAGGTTCTGAAGCGATCCACGATGACGTCGAGAACCTCATTCGGGTCCCGTTTCCACCAGTTCTCGGCCGAGAAGATTTCGACCTCGCACAAGCCATCGTAACCGGCATCTTCCACGGCTGCGCGCAGAGCATGCAGATCGGCAACGCCGTCGCCCATCATCCCTCGGTCCAGCAGAATATCCGACGTATCAGCCAGCCAATCGCACAGGTGATAGCCATAAACGCGTCCCTTTGCTCGGGTCGAAAGGGTGTCGGCCAGCGTTGTATCCCACCAGACATGGTAGACATCGATCGCGACACCCACATTGTCCGCGCCAACCACATCACAGACATTCAACGCATCTGCGGCGGTCATCAGGCAGGTGCGGTTACCGGCGGTCGCGGGGTTCAGCGGCTCAAGGGCCAGTTTCACGCCGCGCTCAGCCGCGTACGGGGCCGCGCGCGCCACGCGGTCCGCGAGGATTTTCTGGCTTTCCAGAACGCCTTTGGTTCCCGGTTCAGGTCCGCCTGTCACGATGGTCAGAACCTCGGTTTCCAGCGCGGCGGTCTGGTCGATGGACAGGTGAAAATCGTCCATGATTGCTTGATCCGACGGCAAGGCAAGTGGCCCGGTCAGGAACGGCGTGCGGCACAGGCCCACAACCTGCATCCCGGCGGCGCGGACGCGCTGGCCGATCTGCGCCGCGCGCCCGTCCAGCTCGCGCCGCCAGAAGGTGATCCCGCCATATCCACGTGCCGCGCAGGCGTCGATCACCTGCTCGGGGCTCCACCCCGCGCCGTTGCCATCAAGATTGTGGCCCAAGGTCGCCGTGTTCAGCGCCAGCGCGGAATGGTCGTTCGAGAAATCGCGCATCGCGTTCAGACCCCGTAGAGTTTCAGCATGCGCCCCATGCGTTCAACTGCCAGATCGGGATCGCGCAGCAGCCCGCATTCATCGGCCATTTTGAAACAATCGGTGAAATAGGGCAGGGACCGGGCCGCCTGCGCGCCGTTCAGCATGATGAAATGGTCCTGAAACCCGTTCAGCCAGGCCAGAAACACCACCCCGGTTTTGTAGTACTGCGTTGGCGTACGGAAGATATGGCGGGCCAGCGGGACCGTCGGGTCTAGCGTTGCGCGGAAGGTCTTGGCGTCCCCTTCGCTCAGCTTGCTGACCGCATAGGCCGCTGCCGGGGCGAGGGGGTCAAAGATGCCCAGCAGCGCGTGTGAGTGGCCCAGATCGTCGCCTTCGATCAGCTCGGGATAATTGAAGTCGTCGCCCGTATACATGCGGACGCCTTCGGGCAGACGGCGACGCATGATGATCTCTTTTTCGGCATCCAGCAGTGAGATCTTGATCCCGTCCACCTTGTCCGCATTGGCGCCGATGATCGACAGCGTGGTTTCCAGCGCGTCTTCGAAATTGTCCGATCCCCAGTACCCGGCAAGCTGCGGGTCAAACATATCACCCAGCCAGTGCAGGATGACGGGTTCATCACAGGCGGCCAGCACGTCGTTGTAGGCCGAGATATAATCATCCGACCCGGTCGCCACCTTCGCCAAAGCGCGCGAGGCCATCAGGATTATCCGCCCGCCCAGTTTCTGGATCGCCTCGACCTGTTCCAGATAGGCGCGGCGCACGTCGTCCAGCGATTTTGCGTCAGCCGGGTCCAGATGATCCGTGCCGCAGCCATTGCCGACCAGCGCGTCGGGCAGCTCTTCCTTGGTGCGCCGGATCAGTTCCAGTGCGCCGTTCCAGTCCAGCCCCATGCCGCGCTGCGCCGTGTCCATTGCCTCGGCAATGCCCATGCCCATTCCGGCCAGATAGTGGCGGAATTCCATGGTCTTGGCCCAGTCTACATGTGCTGGGCCGGTCGGGTCATGGTCTCCCAAAGGGTCCGCAACAACATGAGCGGCCGAATAGAGAACCCGCGCCGAGTTCGGCGTCAGTTTCGACGGCGCGACCGGGGTGCCGACCAGCGCATAGTCATACAGTTTTCCGGTGGTATCGGGCAGCTGAATTTTCATCGAAACACCTCAGAAACGGGGAACAAGCATACCGGCATCGGCCGAGATGGCCTGACCGGTTGTGTAGGGAAGTTTGCCGCTGGCCAGCGATGCGATGATCCGGCCCATATCCTCGGGCTGGCCGACGCGGGGGAACAGCGTCAGCCCGTCCTTGGCGCGCTGGTCGTACATTTCAATCACCGGGGCGGTCATGTCGGTGGCGATCAGGCCGGGCTGCACATCATAGACAGCGATGTTTTCCTGCCCCAACCGCACCGCGAAGGTTTTCGAGATCATCGCCGCCGCCGCCTTGGAGGCACAATATTCGGCGCGGGGGACGGCCACCGCCACCGCATTCGACGACGTCACGTTGACGATGCTGTGAAACAGCTCGGGATCGCGGTCGCGGGCCACAAGCCGTTTGGCAAAGGCTTGCGACAGAAAGAACATCGCTTTGGTGTTGACGGCCATGCAACGGTCATAGCTGGCCTCGGTAACGTCCAGCAGATCGCCGCGTTGCATCACGCCCACGCCTGCGTTGTTCACCAGCGTTGTCAACGGGCCGATGTCGGTTTCAACCGCGGCCAGTTGGGCGTCATGCGTGTCGATTTCAGAGACATCAAAGGCCGCCGCCACCGCCGGAACGCCTAGGGCGCGGATGGTGTCCAGCGCGCCCTGCAGTTCATCGTCCATCTGGGGGCCATTTACGGCAATGGCAAAGCCTTCGCGTGCCAGAGCCACGGCTGCCGCCAGCCCGATCCCGCGAGAGGACCCGGTCACAAGTGCTGCGGGGCGGCTCATGCGGCAGCCCCTTTTGCCAAGAGTTCACGGGCAATGATCATGCGCTGAATCTGGTTGGTCCCTTCGTAAATCTGGGTGATCTTGGCGTCGCGATACAGGCGCTCGACCTCGAACCCGCGAATGTAGCCCGATCCGCCAAAGACCTGCACCGCGTCTGAGGATCGCTGCACCGCCATGTCCCCGGCAAAGCACTTGGCCATCGAGCAGGCTTTGGTGGCGTCCTGTCCGGTGTCGATCTTGTAGGCGGCCGAATGGACCAGAAGGCGGGCGGCCTCGACATCCTTGGCAATGTCGGCCAGCAGCCATTGGACCCCCTGAAAATCCGCGATGGGCTTGCCGAACTGTTTGCGCTGTTGGGCATAATCCGTTGCGGCCTCAAGCCCTGCCTGACCGATGCCAACCGCCAGTGCGGCGATACCGACGCGACCCTTGTCCAGAACGCTCATCATCATGTGAAAGCCGCGCCCTTCGGTGCCCAGCAGGGCATCAGCCGGCAGGCGGACGTCATCGAAAGACAGCGGGCCAACCTGGCTGGCGCGTTGGCCCATCTTGATCTCTTTGGGGCCGCGGGTGACGCCGTCGGCGTGCAGATCGACCATGAAAATCGACATGCCACGATGCCCGGCCGCTGGGTCGGTGCGGGCCAGAACAAAGCCCACATCCGCGACCGGGGCATTGTGAATCCAGATCTTGCCACCGTTCAGCACCCAGCCGTCGCCGTCACGCACCGCCGTCGTGCGAATGCCCGACACATCGGTGCCAGCTTCGGGTTCGGTGATGCAATAGGCCGGGCGCAGCTTGGCGGCCAGAAGATTCCCCAGCCACTTGCCTTGCTGTTCCGGCGTTCCGTGGCGCACCAGCAGGGTCGTGACCAATTCCAGCAATCCGCATTGATCGGCAATCGAGGCATAGCCACGCGACAGCTCCTCCATCACCAGCGCGTAGGTAACCGTGTCGAAGCCGGGCCCGCCAAGTTCCTCGGGTACGCCGATGCCGAACAGGCCCAGTTCGGCCATCTGGTCATAGATTTCGGTTGGAAAACGCGAGTCGCGATCCAGTTCCTCGGCAGCAGGGCGAATGACGTCCTCGGCGAACTGCCGGGTCATATCGCGAACCTGAAGGTGGGTTTCGGTCAGAAACATCGTAGCGCCCCGTAATGTAACTAATCAGTTACTAATACGCGTCGCCGGGGCGGTTCGTCAAGTGGGTTGATCGGTTTCGGCATATGCTGTAAATAACTAATCAGTTACTTAATGACTGCGCAAATATCGGCGATCCGGTTTGCATTTGGGAGGCTTGCATGAAACCGAACACACTGAACAAGTTTGGCCGGGTGGATCTGAACGTATCCGCCTTTGGCTTTGGCACTGCGCCGATTGGCAACATCTTCCGCGAGATTGACGAGGCAACGTCCGACGCGATGATCCAGCACGCCTGGGACAAGGGTGTTCGGTATTTCGACACTGCCCCGATGTACGGGCACGGCCTGTCGGAAATGCGGACAGGGCACAGCCTGCGCTGGAAGGACCGGGGGGATTTTATCCTGTCGTCCAAGGTTGGCCGGGTTCTGAAACCCGCACGACGTCAGGACATCAACTTTGAGCCCTGGACCAATGCCGCACCCTTCACGATGCATTTCGACTATAGCTATGACGGGATCATGCGGTCATTCGAAGACAGCCTGCAACGTATGGCGCTGGAACATATGGATATCTGCTTTATCCACGATATCGACGTGTTCACGCGCGGCGCGGAGCAACCCGAAGTGTTCAAGCAAGCCATGGACGAAGCCTGGAAAGCGCTGGAGAGCCTGCGTGATCAGGGTGTTGTCAAGGCCATCGGTGTCGGCGTGAACGAATGGGAAGTGTGCCACGCTGCACTTGAGCAGCGAGACTTTGACTGCTTCCTTCTGGCCGGGCGCTATACGTTGCTGGAACAGGACGCTTTGGACAAGTTCCTGCCGCTCTGCGAAGAGCGCGGCGCCGCAGTTGTGGTCGGCGGCGGCTTCAACTCGGGCATTCTGGCGACGGGTGCGAAAGAAGGGGCCAAGTACAACTACGCTCCCGCCCCTGCCGACATCATGGACAAGGTCAGCAAGATCGAAGCCGTCTGCGCCGAATACAACGTGCCCCTGCCCGCCGCTGCGCTGCAGTTCGTGGTCGCGCATCCGGCGGTACCAACCTTCATGGCGGGGACCCGCACGGTCGAGCAGTTGGATCAGAACCTGAACTGGTTCAGCCATGACATCCCGGCCGAGTTCTGGGCGGACCTGAAAACCAAGGGTCTGCTGCGCGAAGATGCTCCGGTTCCGGAATGACCGCTGACCCTCTGACTGCAGGCGTCTATGGCTATCACGACCTGCAGATCGGGGATGTGATGAAAACCGGGTCTGCCGAGATAACGGCGGACCTGATTTCGGACTTTGCCGACCTGACCGGCGACAAATACCCGCTGCATCTGGATGACGACGTGGCCCGCAAGCTTGGCTACAAGGCGCGGGTGGCGCATGGGCTGCTGGTCCTGTCGGTGGTGGATGGGTTGAAGTTCCAATCAGATGCACGGCCTGACGGGCTGGCATCGCTGGGATGGAACTGGCGGTTCGAACAGCCGGTTTTTGCAGGGGATACGATCCGGGCTGAACTGCATGTCGTTTCAAAACGCGAAACCTCATCCGGTCGGCGCGGAATCGTGGCCTTCCGGTTCGACGTTTTCAATCAGGAAGGCCAACGGGTTCAGCAGGGCACAAATGATTTGATCTTCGACCTGTGACCAAAGCTGCAAAACTCCAGGATCAAGGGAAAGACATGTCTGTTTCATTCACCAAACGCTTCATCTCGCAGGGTGCTGCAAACGCGGCGGTGCAGGAGGCCCTGGCTCATGCCGCTGAGAACGGGTGGCAGGTTGCGGCCGTTGTTGTTGACCCCAGCGGTCACATGGTTGCTGCGGGGCGCATGGATGGTACCCCGGCAGCGGTGTCCGACTTTGCGCTCGACAAGGCCAGAACCGCCGTTTTGGGCAAAACCACACGCGCCTTTGCCGAACGCATGTTGTCGGCGCCCGCGTTGCAACTGGGTCTGTCCAACCGTCCCAACCTATGTGCCTGGGATGGCGGGATGCCTATTCTGGAAGACGGCCAACTGATAGGTGCGATCGGAGTGTCCGGCGCCGCTGGTCCTGACGACATTTTGTGCGCCGAGGCCGGGGTGCGGTCAATTGGTCTAACCGTGTGATGCGCGGCGCGGTTTGACCTCAATAGCCGGATACGTCGCGCGAATATTCGTGATAGATGCCCGGATCAAAGATCGAGTTGACGGTCAATTCACGCTTGGGCCGCAAATCCTCGGAGAACACCTGGGCGGCTGCGAAGACCTTAGGGGTTACGAACTTCAGACCTTCGGGCAGGTCGCCCAGCGTCGAGGCCGGATCATTGGCTGCAAGATTGTATCCCCAGATCCCGAATGAAGGGATCGACATCTGATAGTTCACGACCTGTGGGAAAATCTCGGACAAGGTCTCGGAAATCGTCCAGTAGGTGTGGGGCGAAAAGAAGGGCGAGCTGCTTTGCGTGACCAGCACCCCATCCTCGGACAGAATGCTCTGGACCATGGCGTAGAACTCGACCGAGTAGAGTTTCGACAGCGCTTCGTTATGGGGATCGGGGAAGTCGATGATGATCCGGTCATAGGTCTGGTCGGTGGATTTGACATAGTTGAACGCGTCGGTGTTGTGGATGTTCAGCGCCGACGCTTCCATGCTGTGTTCGTTCAGGCGTGCGATGGGGGCCAGATTGCGCCCCAGATCGGTCATCGCGGGATCAAGGTCGACCAGATCGATGCGTGCCACGCTGGGGTGTTTCAGAACCTCGCGCACGGCGAGCCCGTCGCCTCCGCCCAGCACCAGAACGGATTTCGGGTCGTTGTCGCCCCAGGACAGAACGGGGTGGACCAGCGCTTCGTGATAGCGGTATTCATCCGCTTCGGCGAATTGTAGGTGGCCGTCGATATAGAGGCGCACGTCGTTCTTCTGCCATGTATTGGTGACCACAAGTGACTGGTATTGCGACTGTTTGCGCCAGACGATGCGGTCAAAATACAGATGGTCCTGCGCAAAGGCGGTGATCCGCCCGGCCAGCAAGGTCAGCGCGAACAGCAGGACAATGGTGCCAATTGCGCAGGCCAGCATCCGTTTCGGCGCGTCCAGCTGGTCGCGTAAACACAGAACGCTGAGCAGGGCGACCATGGCGTTGGTCAGGCCGATGGCGAACGAGGATGAGATCAGTCCAAGGGACGGCAGCAGCAGGATGGGAAACAGAACCGATCCGCCAAGCGCGCCGATATAATCCAGCGAAAGCACATCGGCGATGGATTCCCGCGTGGTGCTGCTTTCCGACAAAACCCGCATCAGCAGCGGTATTTCCAGCCCGACCAGAAACCCGATCGACGAGATGAAGGTGAACATGCCGACCGTGTAGAACCACGGCGCATAAGGAAACAGCATGAACAGCGATACGCTGCACAGGCCGCCGATCAGCGCCAGGATCAGCTCGACCCAGATGAATGTCTGGATCAGGTTGCCGTGGAAAAAGCGGGATACATAGGACCCGACCCCCATGGCGAACATGAAAAACCCGATGGTCAGTGAGAACTGATAGACCGAATTGCCCAGCAGGTAGCTGGACACCGTCCCGATGATCAGTTCGTAGACAATGCCACACAGGGCAACAACCAGGATTGCGCCCAGCAGAACCATGGCCTGCCGGCGCGGCAGGTCTGAGTAGCGCGGTGTCAAAGTGTCGGTCATGCAAGTATCCGGGAAACTGGAAAGCCCGGCGCGATTATTGCGCCGGGCCTGAGTGGGGTGTGATGCGTGCGCAGCGCTTACTTCCCGGCGCGCAGACCGCCCGAGCGGGCACTGCGCGGGGCCGAATAGCTGGTGCGCGGAGTCACCGTGCGGTTGTTGAAGCTGGCGGCGCTGATGCCGGCCGAACGCTGGCGCCCGATCAGGTTGCCAATCAGCGCACCGGCCAGAAAGCCCGCACCCGAGAACCGCAGGCCAGCGGACTGACCGGTGGTGTCGGTGGCGATCAGGCGGTTGTTGGCCTCGTCGATCTCGATGGTGAAAATCTCACCCTCACCCGTGTCGCGGACGCCGTTTGCGTTCGGATCGGCATAGCCCGAAAACTTGGCGTCTGACAGAATTTCCAGACCCAGAGGAGTGTCGTAAAAACGCGGTTCCGAATTCATCACCTGCGTCAGATAGCCGGTGAATTCATCCACTTGCGCGTCAGAGGCTTCGGCGATGCTGTTGGCCTCGAGATACTCTTGATATTGGATGATGGCGAATTCCGTGCGGTCCAGAACCTGCCCGAGATCGGCAGTCTGTTCCGATTTCGGGGCAAGGAAATACGAATAGGCCGCAAAGCCCAGAACGCCCAAAATAACGATCGTTTTCAGTTTGCCAAACATTGAATACTCCTATGGATTTTCAAACTGTGTTTTTTCAAGTCCGCATCGCCACCAGGTCTGATGCAGGCCTTTGCCGTAGAACTCTTTGAGTTCACCGCATTTTTGCAGACCCTGCGCTTGCAGGCCCGCCGCATTGGCGTCGGACAGGTCGGATGGGATGGCCAGAACGGCCATGCGGTATTTCTGAGTGCGTGCCAGCGAAAGCTGTTGATCCAGACCGCTCAGCCCGGTGTTGGTTTCGCGCCAGCGCAGGCCCGCCACGTCGTCGGTTTCGGGGGCTTTGTGAACCTCAAAGATCGACAGGCCGGTATTCGGAGAAGGGTCCGCAGGCAGGATTTCGGGCGCCTCGGGGTTTTCCAGCCCATAGACGATCTTGGCCTCGTTCGGGCCGTGATATCCGGGCACGGTCAATTCGACCGAGGCACCAAACTCTTCATAAAGTTTATGCGCGGCGGCATAGAGTTTCTTGCCAAACTCTTCATAGTCGCTGGTTTCGATGAAGATCTTGCGCACCTGCAATTGCGCCAGCTTCCCCAGCAGGTCGTTCAGCATCAGGTTGCCTAGGCCCTTTCCGGTATGGGCCTGATCCAGATAGGTCCAGGACAGCCAGGCAACATCCGGCACATCCTCGTCCAGGCAGTAGCCGATCAGACCAATCACGTTGCCCTTGTCCTGCAGGACGAACATGTTGTCCGTTCCGTCGTCCACGAACTTGCTTTCGGCCTCGGTCGCGTCATCCTCATCTGTCTGCGCGATGATCTGGATGGCGGACGAGACGTGACGCCACTCCATGGGTTTGAGTTTGGGCCCGCCTGAGCCGAAAAGGGCGCTAAACATAGCCAGTCCTCCGCCGATCACGGCGCTTGCGATATGGGTGAAAACAGCGATCTGAGGGCGCAGAAACAGCCACTCGGCCGCAAGAACGATGCAGATCAAGGCCAGCGTCCAGCCGCGCCGTTCCGGCGGGCTTGCGACGATCAGGCCATAGGAAACCAGGCCGTATGCAACACCCGACAGGCCGACAAACCCCGGTCCGGCCAACAACAGCTCGGCGGTTGTTCCGGCAAGGGCGAACAAAGCGGCCAGCGCCAATGTCCGGAGCCAGCCCAGAACGGGTTCGGTCAAGCTCCCGCCGATAAGGATCAGCAGGCAATTGAGCGTCAGGTGACTGAGATTGCCATGCCGAAACATGAACAGCAGATGATCGGGAAAATCCACGATCGGCCCGGAATACCGGACCGGACCCAGCAATGCGTAACCCGCAATCGCGCTTAGTATGAGGCCTATCGTAACCGGGCATCTGCGCAGTTCTTCCATTCGCCTTTCAGAAACCCGCCGCAGCGAACTGATGCGCTGCGTGGCCAATCAGGCCGCGACGTATGGATTGCACATTGACGCGTTGCGGACTGAAATAGGATTTCAGAACGTCCAGGCTGAGCTGTGGTTCTGCATCGCCGCACATGAAGATATCGACGGCGGCATACCCGTGTTCGGGCCAGGTGTGGACCGAGATATGCGACTCGGCCAGCAATGCGACCCCGGTGAACCCCGCCCGTTGCCCGAAATCATGGGTGTTCACCTTGAGAACATGCGCTTTGGCAGCACTTGCGGCGCGTCTCAGGGCTTTTTCGGCGGGGACGGGATCGTAAAGCGCGCTTGAGTCGAAAAAATCTGCTATAAGGTGTATGCCCAGCGAAGACGAAATGCCGTCCATAAAAAACCTAAGCCCCAAAACTCAAACTATTGGACCATGTGTAATATACTGTTCCATATCGTCAATCTCAGTTTGAACAGATCTGGGGCCAAGTATCATTCTGTGACAAAATAACACAACCGGCAGAGGATATGTAACTCGACCGGAAACCTGCTTGGGCATGTTGTATGGCCCGCTTCCAAAGCTGCGCCAGTTCATTTGCCGGAACGCTGCCCCGATCGCGGAGCTTCTGTAACGGCCTAGCCGCGACCACGAAAGGGCGGCACGCCCTGATCGGGAATCCAGACGTGATCGGGTGTGGCTCTGGTCTGCCAGAATACGTCGATCGGAATGCCGCCGCGCGGATACCAGTAGCCGCCGATCCGCAGCCAGCGCGGGTCCAGAAATTCAACCAGGCGGCGGGCGATGGACACGGTGCAATCCTCGTGAAATGTGCCGTGGTTGTGGCAAAACCCGTGGCGTGAACCAGCCATCGGCGGCCACCTTTTCCACCAGCCACAGCAACCGGTCCGAAAGGGTTTGCGGATCGACGGGCAGGTCGGGGCCGACCTCGGCATTGCCCGGTTGCAGATAGAGAGGCAACGCCGGATAGCGGTCGGCCACGGCGCGGGCCCAAGCATAATTGGTGTCGTCAAAGATCACGATTTTCATAACCACCTTCGGGCTATCTTGCGCGGCCTTGATACAGGCCGAGAAGGCGCCCCAGTTATAGAAATGGCGCCATGTTTTCGGCCTTGGTCAGGATGTTCATCACGTCGTTCAGGTGGTGATGATCGAAGGTTTCGTCGATATAGGTCTTGAGCGGTTTCAGCTCGCCATAATCCCGCGCGAACCCGTCGGCGTCCAGGTTGGGCGCGGCCAGTTCGACCTCGACGACATAGTTGTGCCCGTGCATCCGCGCGCATTGGTGATCATCGGGCAGATGGGCCAACTGGTGCGAGGCGGAAAAGTGGAATTCTTTGACGGTCCGATACATCAGGCGATTTCCTTCTGCGCCGTGGCAGCGACCCAGAAATCGGAATCTTCATATGTGGTTGGGTCCTCGACATCGGCCAGATGGAAGGCCTCGCGCCGCCACCGCATCTGCCCCACGCGCCGCTGCAGCGCCAAAGGCCACGGTCAGCATGATTGTGACCAGCCTCATCTGACTGGTTCAAGTTGATTGTTAGTACTTCCGTGGCCTCTGATCCATCGGGATGATGGTTTCGGGTGCTGGCGGGCGATAGCCAGTGCACTGTGGGAGCGTTTTGTGTTGTAGTCTCCTCCATTGTTCGATCAGAATTTGTGCTTCGCGCAGGCTATTGAAGATTTCGCCGTTGAGCAGCTCGTCTCTGAACCTACCATTGAAGCTTTCACAGTATCCGTTCCCCCACGGGCTCCCTGGTTTGATGTAGGCTGTCTTAGTCCCGACAGCAGCAATCCAATCCCTGATGGCCTGCGCAGTCCCCAAAAGGCGCGCGCCAAGTGATCATAGCTGGATCTCAGGTCCCTGCAGTGGTTTTGCACAAACCACACCGCAAGGGAGATCGACTATGACCGATGCTAGTATTGCACAGGGCGGGCCTGTTTTGGTTGCGATTGATATCGCAAAGACCCGCCATGAAGTTTTGATCTCGGTTCCGGGCAAAAAACGCCGTCTCCGGCTTAGAGGTGAAGCTGGTGTCGTCGGTCGCTTGTTCGCCATTCTTGGTCCTCCGTTTCCTAAACATACGATGGACCAGTTCAGTTGGAGAGGTTCACTTCTGCGGGTCAGGTATCGAAATCCGCAGCTGAAATATACGATGAGTTCTTTGTACCGGCCCTGTTTGGCGAATGGGCGGGGCGGCTATGTGAGCGCGCCAGAATTACCCCTGAACGTGCCGTGCTGGATGTTGCCTGCGGCACCGGTGCCACAACGCGCGGCGCCCACACAAGGGCGGGTTCTGCAGGGCGCGTCGTTGGCCTGGACCGAAACCCGGATATGCTCGACGTGGCGCGCAGGCGGACCCCGGATGTCGATTGGACCGAGGGCCGCGCCTAAGCGCTGCCGTTCGCGGACGGGTCTTTTGATGTTGTTCTTTGCCAGTTCGGCCTGATGTTCTTTGACGACAGGCGCCCGCGCATTTGGCTGTGTGGACAGCCGATTGACGCAAGCGGCAGGAAGCTAACGCTTTTTGTCCGTGTGCCGTCGAATGGGCTGCTCAGCTTTCCAGCACTCGGATTTCTTCGAACCGTGTCATGTCGGCAAACTGACAAAAGGCAGGGGCGGTAAGTGGAATGACAGGCGCGGCATCTGCAAGGTCTGCAAGGTCTGCAAGGATTGCACCAAGTTCAGCTTGCCAGACGGGCAGCATGGTATCGGGTAACCAGTTGATCGGGTAGGCAAAGGTCATGTGGTGCTGATACGCGTCGTGGTCGTCGTGACGATAGGCAAATGGTTTGGTCAGCGCCTCGCGCCAGACCCGCATCTTTGCCTCGTCTTCTTCGGTGGCACCTTTGAGTGCAAGACCCGTAGGGCTTATGCCCGCCACACGCACGGCAAAGCCCGGTGGCGCTGGAAAATCAGCGAGCCGATCGATCATGGCGTCGGTGACGCTGACCACAGAGGCATTGCGGTCAAGATCACGGGGCCAGGTGTCCGCTGTGCGGCGGGTTTCGATAACGCCTTCGAACACCGTCATGTGCAGGCTCTCGACAGGGGTGAAAAGAAAGCGTTTGGCTTCCGGCAGTGCCATCATTCTTCTGCGCGCGTCCAGCACGGCCTCGTGAGCTGGGGCATCGAAATCAAGATGGCGGACAACGGTATTGCCCGCCTCTGGCAGAAATTCCTCAGCGTTGTATCGCTGACCAAACCGCTGCGGGGCGTTTGGGTTGGTGTTGGCTGCAAATGGTGCCACGTTGACGTTTAAAGACAAGGTAAAGCTCCGTTTTTAGCGCCCTATGCGAAAACTGTTGCAGGCTTAGGACCGCATCAATCATCTAGCCCAAGAGCGCGTCAATCCTGGACAGCGTCGCCGTGTTCACCGCCACACCACTTTTGCGGGCTGCCAGACGTTTGTCCCGGCGACCATCGCCGGGCAGATGCGCCCCGTCCTGAAAACGGATGGCCTCGATCAGGCTGGCGATGCCCGTCTCGAACGATCCGCTGGCGGTTGCCTCGGGATCTATGGCTATGAAGAACTGGCCGGTTTTCGGCGGGCCGCCTGCAGTGCCCGAAAACGGCGAGGCATTGATGCCCAACGTGGCCCCGGTCAGCGCGGCGGCCAAAACCTCGACCAGCAGCGCGACGCCGACGCCTTTATATCCGCCCGATGGGGCCATTGATCCCTTAAGGCCGACCTCGGGATCGGTGGTCGGGTTGCCGTCTGCGTCCAACGCCCAGCCAACCGGGATCGGCTTGCCTTCGCGTGCATGTTTCATGACCTCGCTCTTGGCAATCGTGCTGGCGCTTTGATCGATCAGCAAGGCGGGCTGACCATCGGTTCCGGGGACTGCGACAGAGAATGGATTGGTGCCCACGACGGGTTTCGAGCCACCGGACGGGGCAATCGAGGCCGGCGCGTTGGTAAACCCCATCGCGACCAGTCCGGCTTGGGCAAGCCTGTAGGTATGATAGCCCAGAACACCGCAATTGTAGCTGTTTTTGATGGCAAGAACCGCGACGCCTTGTTCCCGCGCGGCCGGGATCAGAGTGTCAAATCCCAGATCAATGGCGGAATGGGCAAAGCCGGTTGCGGCATCAACGTTCACTACGCCCGGCCGGGGGTGTGACAGTACAGGTTTTGCGACCCCGTCGACCTTGCCGCATTGCACATGCTCACAATAGATCGGGATATAGGCCAAGCCGTGGCTGGCGACGCCGTCCGCCTCGGTCGCAGCGGTTGCTTGCGCCAGCGGGCGGGCGTTGCCTTCGGATGTGCCGGCCGCCACCAGAGCGCGGAAGGACAAGTCTTCTATTTCGGCGAGGGTCAGGGTCCGTGTTTCGGTCACTTTGGTCTCTTTTCAGTCGTTGTCGGAAAGCCCGGCCCCTGCGCCCAGCAGGCGGGATTCCTCGGTTGCGGGGGCATAGGTGCGATGGGCAAAACGGTTCAGAACATCCCAATCATCCGGCGCGGGGCGTGCGCGTGTGTACCGCTTGCGCGGAACATCGGGCGCACCGCCCTGCGAAACGATGACCCGTCGGGCTGTGATCGGCAAAGTGTCGGGGGCTGCCAGATGGTCGCCATCTGTGACTGCATGCGCCCCGTCGATTTCAATGCTTATGCAGCATTTCAGAATACGTGCCGCATTGGCGGCAAAGGGCAACAGCAGAGCGGGAGACACAACCGCTTGCAGCTCGACCGGGCCGGTCTTCAGCAGATGGGCGCAGTCGGACAAGAGAGGACCCGCCGACAGCGGGCACAGGTCGCCGTCGCCCCGCCAAGGGCCATCAACCTGCCGGGAACGGTGTGCGGCAAGGTCCGAGGCCAGCCCGAGCTTCAACAACCGGGCCAGAGCCCCGGCGCCATCCAAGCCTTGGGCGCACAGCCATCGCGCCGCTTTTGACGCCTCTTCTGCTTGTCCCCAGGAATATCCGGCCCCGCGGGTGGCGCGTTTGGCCGTTGCCTCCATTTCGTTCAGTGAGAAACTCATGCCGGCACCTCTGGATAGACCCAAAGATCGGCGTTCTCAGATGTCAGCTCCTCGGGGTAGGGCGCTCCGGCATACATGCAGATACGGACCCATCGATCCGAACGCGGGTCAAAATGAGTGGCGCCGAAGAACGACAGCTTTGCCCGCAACATATCCAGAGGCACAACCGTTGCGCCAATCGTATTGTCCCGGATTTCGCCATAAGGCGCGGTGCGGGTCATCTGCGCGCGCCGGACGGTGTGGCGGTGTTCGGGATGACGCAGCAGGAATTCTGCAATGGGCAGGACACCGTCCCATCCGCTCAACTCCGCATGGGCTGCCGCCGCGTCCCGTGCCGGGGCCAGAGGCTGCTCATAATCCGCGATGGGTTCTTCGAACCGTTCGCCCATGCGGGGTTCCAGTTTCTCTTCGGACACATACCACGCGCGGGCGCAGTTTTCTCGGGATGCCCAATCCATCTCCAGCGCCCAGCCAAACGCGCTCCGGATCAGGTCGCGGACGTCGCTGATCGGCATCGCCCCGTCGATCACAAATGCCCGGGCATTGCCATCGGCCATGCACGAGGCCAGCCCATCCACGAGATCAGCGTAGGGTTCAAGGATCAGCGAGGCGAGATATTCCTGCCCTTCCTCGCTGAGCGCGGTTTGCGACCAGGACACCAGCCGGTTCCAGGGATGGCTGCCGGTCAAACCGCCCTGATCCACATAGTCCGAGATCGCCTGCAGGTCAGCGTTCAAAGCCGCCAGTTTTTCGATTTGTATGGGATGTTCGGACCGCCACCACGTTATCGAAAGCTGGCTGCGTTCAGATACCTGCCGGAAGTGATCGACCTCAGCCGCAGTTGCGGTTTCAACCGCGCGGACGCGCAAGATCGCCTCTTCCCGCGCCATGACCCAGTTGTTGAACAGAATGGGGTGGTTGACGATGAAGGGTGCCATACCGAGGCCGGTGGAGTTGCCGATGCCCAGCCAATGGGCAATGTCGGGGTCCAGTTTTGCGGCCTGATCGCCGCCCTTGGCGTTGGCCATATGCTGCACCAGATCTCGGACGAAGGCGCGGGTGAGAAACACCGACAGCATCTCGGCCTGAAAGGGGGCACTGGTTTCCGGACGGTTCGCGATTTTCTCTCGATCCGCTGCACCGAACTTGCCCGAACCGTAAACGGCGGTCGTACGCATCAGGTAGCCGACCTGATAGATTTGCTGCACATCCGGTTGCTGCCCTGAGGCCAGCGCCTCAACGACATGTTCCCACAACCTGACCGAACGGTTGGCGCGGGACAGGGACAGCTCGGATTCACTGACGCGCCCGGCTTCCTGCAGGGGGACGTTCTTGGAAAGACGCTGGATATCAGCCTCGGTCGGGATACCGTCAAACAAGGCGAAGGTGGCGTCCCAGGCGTCGGCAATCACCCGGTCCGAGCGTTTTTCGGATGGCAGGTCGTGGGCGAAGGCAACCAGCGAATACGCCCTGTCCGGGCCGTGGGCGGTATAGACCGCTGTCCCGACGCCTTGGGCGTCAATGTCAAATACCGGGCGTGAAAAGGACCAGTTTTCCCGCGCCATGCGGCGGGTCAGCTGCCGCATGAAGCTTAGCCGACACTGGTGCAAGGACCCCAGCCGCGACAGCCGCATGACAGTGGCCGGGTCGCGTCGGTCGATGTGAATCTGCGCCTGTGTTTCCATTCGGTTACCCCCGGGCAACGAAGTTTTCGGCAAAGAACCTGTACCAGTTTCCTCCCATGATCCCGGCCACTTCGTCATCATTCAGACCGGTCGCGCGCAACCCTTGTTCGATGTTCCCAAAGTCGCGGTTGTCCCGGAACCAGGACGGCATCGCAGGGAAGCCCGGGTTGCTGGCCGATCCCTCGCCATAGTCGATCTGTTTGGACCAACGCCCCACCCGCATCCATTCGACAACGCTGTCGGGCTGATCCTGACACAAATCCGTGCCAATCCCGAGATGCTCTGCGCCGTACTTCTCGGCCGTGCGGGCGATCATCTCGCAAAAGCTGTCCAAGGTGCAGTCCGACTTGTCTTTCAGGTGATGAGGATAGACCGAAAAGCCTAACATCCCACCGTTTTCGGTCACCGCCCGGATCACCGCATCCCGCTTGTTGCGCAGGGCGGGCGACCATTCGTACGGGTTCGCGTGGGTGATGGCGATCGGGCGTTCGGACAGTTCAGCCGCTTCGATGGTGGACCGGTCGGCCGAGTGGCTCATGTCCACGACCAGACCGACCCGGTTCATCTCCCTGATCACCTGACGGCCCATGCGGGTGATGCCGGTATCTTCGGCCTCATAGCAGCCCGTGGCCAGCAGGGATTGATTGTTATAGGTCAGTTGCATGAACCGTGCGCCCAACGTGTGCACGATTTCGATCAACCCGATATCATCCTCGATGGGCGAGGGGTTCTGGAAGCCGAAGAAAACAGCCGTGCGCCCGGTTTCGCGCGCCTTGTCGATGTCGCTGGCCCATTGGCCTTTCATAATCAGATCGGGGTATTGCTCGAACCAGCGGTTCCACTTTTCAAAGTTTAGGACCGTTTCGCGGAAGTTCTCATGATAGGCGATGGTGACATGGATTGCGTCGACGCCCCCTTCGCGCAGTTGCCGAAAGATATTTTCGGACCAATTGGCATATTGCAGCCCGTCAATCCGCATCACATCGGCTTTCCGGCAGAGATGTAGGCGGTTTTGACCGTCGTGTAGAACTCGGCCGCGGCCTTACCCTGTTCCCGCGGGCCGTAAGAGCTGTCGCCGCGTCCGCCAAAGGGCACGTGATAGTCGGTGCCGGCGGTGGGCAGGTTCACCGTCACGACCCCGGTGCGAGCGTTGCGGCGGAAATGCGTGGCGCGCGCCAGGCTTTGCGTGACGATGCCTGAGGTCAGGCCGAAATTGGTGTCGTTGACCGTTGCCAGCGCCTCATCATAGCTGCCGACTTTGATGACCGAGGTCAGCGGCGCGAACATCTCTTCGCGGTTGATGCGCATGTCGTTGGTTGTGTTCAGAAACACGCCGGGGCTCATGTAATACCCATCCTGAGGCATGTCCAATCGCAGGCCGCCGCAGGCCAGTTCCGCCCCTTCGGACTTGCCCAGATCGACATAGGCCAGATTTTCGGCCAGCTGCTGTGCGCTGACTACCGGCCCCATCTGGGTACCCTCGGCCAGCGCGTGGCCGACCTTCATCGCTTGAGTACCGGCCACCAGTTTTTCAACAAAGGCATCGTGAACGGCGGCATGAACCACCAGCCGTGATGACGCGGTACATTTCTGACCGGTCCCCCCGAATGCACCCCCCAGCGCCAGCGAGACAGCAAGGTCCAGATCGGCGTCGTCCATCACGGCCAGCGCGTTTTTCGATCCCATCTCCATCTGCACCTTGGTCAGGTTCTGAATGGCGGCCGCAGCAATGCCCTTGCCGACCGGCACCGAACCGGTGAACGAGATGGCGTTGACCTTGGGGCTTTCCACCAGCCGCTGCCCGATGGAGCGGCCCGATCCCATGACAAGGCTGAACAGGCCTTTGGGGATGTCCTGACGGCTGATGATCTCGGTCAGGGCGACAGCCGAAGCCGGCGTGATGTTGGCGGGTTTCCAGACCACCGCATTGCCGTAGCACAGCGCCGGAGCAATCTTCCACGACGCCGTGGCGGTTGGAAAGTTCCACGGGCTGATGACGGCAACCACCCCAACAGCCTCGCGGCGCACGTCGATTTCGATATCCGGACGCACCGAGTCGGCGTTTTCACCGATCTGGCGCAGGCATTCGGCAGCGTAATAGGTGAAGAACTGCCCGGCGCGGTAGACTTCGCCTTTGCCTTCGGCCAGCGGTTTACCCTCTTCCCGGCTGAGCAGGGTGCCAAGCTCTTCGGCGCGGGCCATCAGTTCGGTGCCGATGTTCATCAGTACCGCCTGCTTGCGCTCAAGCCCGTATGCCGCCCATTCAGCCTGCGCGATACGCGCCTGATCCAAAGTCGCCTCAAGCTGATCCGCACTGGCCTGAGCGAATTGGCCGATCAGGTCGCTCAGATCCGACGGATTGCGGTTTTCGATCTCGCTTTCGCCAGCCAGCCATTCGCCAGCGATCAGGTTCAGATTGGTCACAACAGGCCCCACATCAAAATTAGTCTGGCAGAGAATGGACTTTGCAATCGGCATCAGTCAAACTCAAATAATTGAACAAAACTTCAGGAAAATTGAAGGATGGCAATTAAGATCGAAATGCTGCGCTGCTTTTGCACGGTCGCACAAACAGGCAACCTGACCGAGGCGGCCGATCGCTTGGGGCGCACACAATCGGCCGTTTCGATGATGCTGAAGCAGTTCGAGACCCACTTGGGCAAAAAGCTGTTTGCAGGCGAGCGAAAAACGCATCTGTCTGCCCTGGGAGAGCAGGTGTTTGAAATGTCCCTGAAACAGGTTCGTCAGTTTGATCAGACAGTGCAGTCCATCGAAGCGGCGGCGGATGCCGCCCACGGCCTGATGCGCATCGTGTCGGTTCCCTCGGTCGCCGCGTTGGTTTTTCCCTCGGTTCTGGAATATCTGACCCATCGTTTTCCAGGCTTGAAGGTCGAATTGCGGGACACGGATACGCAACAGGTGCTGGATTCGCTTGTGGACGGCAAAGCGGATATCGGAATTGCCTCGGGTTTTCATCCGTTGAAAGGTATCAAGGCCGTGCCCCTGTTCGAGGATCAGTTCGGGCTTGTATGCGCGTCTGACCATCCGCTTATCACACGACCAACGCCGCCGACTCTGGATGATGTGATGGCCGCCGCATTTGTTCGGAATGCCTTGTGTGATCTTATCCAGACACCGAAATTCGTGCAGGCAATCGCAGATGCCGACGTTACCATTCACAACACGCATTCGCTGATTACCATGGTCAGAACCGGCAAGTGGGTGACCGTGCTCCCCCAGACAGTCGCGCGTTTTCTTCCCGAAACCACTGCATTTCGCGCCCTGTCGGACCTGCCGGACAAACGGCAGGTCTATCTGTACGTCAAGGAAAAACCACGGTTTCAGGAGCTGGCGGATGCGTGCAGCGCCTTCATCCTGAGTAGAAAACTGTTTTGAAGCGATTGAATAATCCGGGTTGCCAATTTCGGCAGATCCGCCGCCGAATTTGTCTGTTGTGCTCAAGTCCCGAATGGAAGAGCGCGACCCGTTAAGCCGTTCGTTTTTTGAGGCCTTTCAACACGGCCCCACATGAATCGATCAGCTCTTTCAACTCGACGCCATAGTTTTCCGTGCCACTTTGCAAAAGCGTCTCGACCGATTTTGCCATGTTTGCAAGCTCGGTTTCACCAAAGCTCGATACGCTGCCATATACCCGGTGAACCAGAAACTCTATCCGATCCCGATCACCCTGTTTCTGAGCTTTTTCAAGCTGCGAGTGGCAATCTTCCAATGACTCTCTGAACGCCAGAAAGACCTGTTCCATTTCTTCACCGCTCAGGAATTTGCTGAGGCGCGCTTTGGTGGCTTCTGACCCCTTGGACACGTATGGCCTGTCCGAGGGGTGTTTGCCTATCGACGCCCGGATCGCGCCGTACAGAACACGTTCGTCCAGCGGCTTGGAGACGACGGCGTCGAACCCCGCTGCCGTATATTCATCTAGGTCTTCGGGCATCACGTTTGCAGTGACGGCTATGGTCGCTATCGTCTTTTCGGGCTGCTTGGCCTTGGCAATCCTTTTGAGGTCGCGCGCCAGTTGCACACCTGTTGTATCGGGAAGGCGGATATCGGTCAGGATGCAATCAACGTCGTCTGGCCGAAACAGCTCTTTTGCGTCACGGCCATTTGCGGCCGCAGTGACCTCATGGCCATCTCGCTCCAGCAGGCTTTTGAGGATTTCCATGCTGGTGGGATCGTCTTCGACAATCAGGACGTTCTGCTGTGTTCCCACGGTGATGGCCATGCCTGATGCCTCGGATTGCGGCGAGGGAGCCGGGGCGGCCTGAAACGGGACTTTCACCCGGAAAACCGTGCCTTCGCCCAGGCTGCTTTTCACGGAAACCTGCCCTTCCAGCGAGGTCACAAGCCCGCGCACGATGGAAAGCCCCAGCCCGGTTCCGCCAATTTTGCGGGAATCTATGTTTGACGCCTGCGTGAAGGGTTCAAAAATACTGGCAACCTGATCTTCGGGGACACCGATCCCGGTGTCGCTGACCGTGAAGGCCACGGACTGTTTCGATTGCTCGAACGACAATGTCACCGAACCCTCGTGGGTGAATTTCACCGCATTGCCGAGCAAGTTCAGCAAGATGTGCCTCAGATGTCCGCTGTTGCCGCTCAGGTAAACCCCATCGTCGAACTGAGGGATGATCAATTGCAGATTTTTCGAACGGGCCAGCGGGCGCAGTACGGCCTCAAGATCCTGAAGGATTTCAGACAGGTTAAAGGTCTGAAATTCGTGGTCTTCGGCTTTTTCCTCAAGCCTTGCGATGTTCAGAACGTCATCGATGAGGTTTCTCATCGCCAGGCTGGACCGTTCGATTTCGTCCAGCCTCTGATCCAGCGACGCGCGGTCTTGCGGCGTCAGTTTGATCAGCCGGATATTCCCGACGATGCCGTTCAGCGGCGTGCGAAGTTCATGGCTTGCGGTCGCCAGAAACTGCGATTTTGCTTCATTCGCCTTTTCCGCGTCGTTGCGCGCCTTTTCAAGATAGACGCTTTGAACAAAGTTCGCCCGCAACGTCCTTTCCGAGAAGAACTTGGCATAAAGGCCAATCAGAACAGTCGAGCACAAGACAAAAGATGGCCCGATCCAGGTATCGATGCCGCTGCCGGAGTTATCAAACACCAGATAGTAGGAGACCGGGATAAAAAGCATAAGTTGCAGTGCGGCCGAATGTGAAAAGACAAAGGGCAGAAAGACCGTTCCCGCCAAGCTAATCAGAGCAAAACGGTACAGGAAGTCTTTGGACGCATGGTCGCCGGAAAACGCAAACGCAGCCCAGATCGCCAGATACATCATGGTCCAGCCGACCGAAATGATGATGGGCAGCGTACGCGCCGGCAGCTTGTGAGAGAAAAAGAAAAGTCCAAAGATAAACGAGATGATGAACAGTCTGGCGCCCCAGACCGCCAGATCCTGTCCCGAGAATGAACGCCCATTCAGAACGAAGACTTCAAGAATAGCGTAAACGACGTAGAACGACGCCCCGAACAACAAGGCCGTCCGGAATTGGCCACGCGTGGATTCGAAATACCACTCGCGGTATTTGCCCTCGACGGTCTTATCTACGAAATTCTGGGTAACCGCGTTGATAGGTTCGTCGTATATGTAGGCGCGCGGTTTCAACTTCGCACCAGCCCCAGCCGATAGCCGACGCCATGAACGGTTGAGATGATTTTGGGTCCGTCGCGCCCGCTGGACAGCTTTTTCCGGATTTTGGCGACCAGCGCGTCGATTGTACGCTCTCCGGCATCATGATCCGGCGACAGGGCAACAGCATCCAACAGGACCGCGCGGGACAACACCCGCCCGTTTGCGTTGACGATCGCCATCAGCACATCAAATTCAGCGCG
Source organism: Ruegeria sp. AM9 (assembly GCF_056540565.1). NCBI lineage: Bacteria > Pseudomonadati > Pseudomonadota > Alphaproteobacteria > Rhodobacterales > Roseobacteraceae > Ruegeria > Ruegeria sp. AM9. Next base: position 28,129 of record NZ_JBQFWY010000014.1, on the reverse strand, counting down.
GGTGAACGGGGTCGTTTCCAGCCTCTCGTTCCACACTTGTCGTGTGTCGAGGTCAATTTCAACGTCCCCCAGACGCACGCGGGTTTCCCGGCGCGGTGCCGATGCATGGGCGTTCGTCCGCCGCAGAACTGCGTTGATGCGCGACAAAAGCTCGTCCGGATCAAAGGGTTTGGTCAGGTAGTCGTCACCCCCGATGTCCAGCCCGCTGATCTTGTCGCTGGCACTGTCCCGAGAGGACACGAAAATGATGGGGGGCTGCGCCGATTTCGCCCGCATCGAACGTGCCAGCACCAGGCCGTCTTCGTCCGGCAGCCCAAGATCAAGCAGGGCGATATCCACCGGTTTTGAGGCCAGGATCGCGCGGGCATCTGCCACGTTCGAGGCCTGCAGGACGCTGAAATGAGGCTTGAGAAGTGCGGACGTCAAAGCAAGCAGTGACGGATCATCTTCTACCAACAGTACATTCAGCTTTTTCAAAGTTCAGTCCCCAACACTCTGTTTCGATACGCGATTTCACATGGATGGACGTCGCGGCCCGCTGTGCTCTAACCTCTTTTTGGAATATGTATCCCGTGAAGCACAAGCCTAGCGTGCGCTAAACCAGCCGCTGTTAACACTTCATTAACATTTGCATCGCGGCTTGTTGACAATATGCAAGTAGCCTGCGGTGCAAATACCTTATTTGGTGGTGCACAAATGCTGAACACATCGTTTTCAATAATTGAACCTGTTGATTATCCCGAAATGCCTGAACCGCTGAGCCCCTGGAAGAACCTTGGTTCTATGGGTGTTCTCGACATGACCAGAGACGATCCGGCGGTTGTAAAGAGATTCCCGACCCGGCCCGGCAAGGCCCAGTCGGATCAGGGCAACCTGATCGACCAAACTTTCCAAGAGAATATTTCGCGTAACGCAGACGACAGTGAAAACGACAGTCTTCTGATCACGATCATGATGACTGACGTTGTGAACTCGACCGAAATAATCGCACGCCTTGGCGACGCGAAATGGCGGGACATCATGGATTGCCTTGATGCGGCCGCAATTCGGACTGTTGCCCGGCACGATGGCACGCTGATCAAGCTGATGGGCGATGGGCTGCTGGCCGCCTTCCCAAGACCCAGCGCCGCGATTGCATGTGCCCGTGAGTTTCAGGCCGAGGCAAGTAAGTCCGGCCTCAAGATCCGCACCGGGATTCACGCGGGCGAGTGTCTGCGCACCGTGAACGACGTGACCGGGATCGCGATTGCAATTACGGCCCGTGTTCTCAGCCTCACGCCGGGTGGACATGTCTGGGTGTCCAGCACCGTCCGAGATCTGGTTCTTGGATCAGGTCTGGATTTCTCCAAGGTGGGGCCGAAGACATTGAAGGGGCTGTCGGAAGAGTGGGTCCTTTATCAACTGGCTGAGGAAGACACGGCGTAGGCCGGTGTCGGTTCGGGTTTTCGACTCTCAAATGCGCGAGGGGGGTCAGAATGTTCAGTATTGAACGCATTCAGATCGCAAGCACGAGTGAGAGGAGAAATGGTGATGCGCGGGTGAACGGGTTGTTCGGTTTCTAGAGTGTTCTTTTATATCTACCGTTCACCCTGCGCAGCACATCCCACAAAGGCCAGGACTTCACGAACAGAAACTCCCGCAATGGCGTGAAGACAATTGTCATCACGATCCCCAGCGAAAACAGGCACCAGATCGCAGGCATTTCCGTGGGGCTGGATGCCGTGGCCCAGGCCAGCGTCGGTCCGATCATCAGCTGAAAACCGGCAACTTTCCAGGCTCCGAACAGGGCCGGAAGTATGAACATCACGGTGAAGTAGACTGGGAAATTCAGATCGTATTGTCGGCCGAATATCGTGGCGGGCAGCCGTTCGCCCAGGTCATTCAGCGGCAAGTGCCAGCCGATATGCCAGCTTTCCTGCTTGACGCACAGATGGTCGCTGCACAACAGCCGACCGGGCCTGCACGCGCCGGCCCATTCGAAGGGATAAATTTGTATCAACAGATACGCCCCGGTCAGCGCGCCGACGCCCAGCACCACCGGCATGATCATCCGGCGCACATCGCTGGGGATGAAGTAAAGCGCAAGGATGCAGGTGAACAACGGCTGGAACGCGATGTGCACATAGGCCAGCAGGGTTGCGACCTGGTTCTGGGGCAGGGCACATTGGCCTTCGACCGAGTAGGAGTATCCCTGCAGCACTTCGATGGCGGTGAAATACACCAGCGGAGACCAGAGCAAGGCGCTGTCGCCCTGACGAATTGCTTTTACGGTGGCGACGACCCCGACGGCGGCGATCGTATAAGAAGCTGGTCCACTCCAACACATTGTTCTATCAATTTCCGAAACTTACCATGTCAGGGTCAGTATGCATTCGTTGAACCACCGAGAAAGGCCTTTTTTGATCGATGAGGTTCTGGACGATTTCGCAAGGTTCGATTTCCCGCTGAAAGACATCTGGCTCAGCGCCGCCCGGTTCCATTTTCAGAACCTGGACCCTGAGGTTTCAACCCTGCCGCCGGGTGCCCGCGCGCTTGAGATCGGCTGCGGGGCCGGAATACTGTTGACGTTGCTGGGGCAAAAGAACCCCGGCATCGTTCTGGAAGGGATCGAACCTTTTGCCGAAGGGTTCGAGACAATGGAAGGTGTATTGCAACACGCCCAGCGGTTGGGGGCGCAGATTCACCGGTCGGCTTACGAGGAGTATGACGCGTCACAAGCCTATGATCTGGTCTATCTGGTCAATGTGCTGGAGCATCTTCCCGATTGGCGGCACTTTCTGGATACGTTGCCGCGGTTCCTGAAACCCAAAGGGCGGTGCCTGGTGCTGTGCCCCAATTACGGGTTTCCCTATGAGCCCCACTTCAACATCCCCGTCGTCGGGTCAAAGGCAACGACCGGGCGCATGTTCCGGCGGCGCATTGACTGGGTCGAAAACACCTACAACGTGCACGGCCTTTGGAACAGTCTGAACTTTGTTCGCCTGTCTCAGATCAAGCGGCATCTGTCGGGGTCGCAGCTGAAACTCCGTGTGCGGCACGAGATAACGGACCGGATGATCGACAGGTTCAACACCGATCCCGTATTCCAGAAGCATATCGGAGTGTTCAACACGGTTGGACGGACCGCAAAGGCCCTTGGCGTGACGAAAGTGCTTCGCCTTGGGCCTTGTGAAAACATTCAGCCTTACATGTTTTTGGAGTTTTCCCGCGTGTCCGAGTGAAAATTGATCATGACCGCGACCACTGCACCAACACAGGGTATCTCTTCGGGCAATCGATGGGTTGACCGACCCTTGCTAAGATCAGGCTGTTGGTGGCACAGTGCTTGCAGATTAGTAGATTTTGCCCAACGACAAAGAATGAACTCGATCAAAGTTCCGCGCCAGTTTGCACGAGCAGACAATTGGTCCGCCTGCAAAGCCCTGGCGATCAGTGTGATCGTTGTCGCGCTTGGGCTGGGCGTTCCCGCAGCCTTTCCCGGATCCTGGCTGTCGCTGCTGGGCGGTGCGTTGCTTTTTGGCGCGGGGATTCTGAGGCTTTATTCGATTCAGCATGATTGCGGGCATTACAGCTATTTTCCGGATCGAAAGCTGAACGATCTTCTCGGCAACTGTCTTTCGATTTTTTCGGGCATTGCGCACAGCGTCCTGAGGTACAATCACAATCTGCACCACTTGCATCTGGGTAATCTGGAACACCGGGATGTCCACGAGGTTTACGTGATGACACGGCGCGAATATGAGGCGGCGCCGGTTTCCAAAAAGCTGTTTTACCGCGTCTACAGGCACCCGGTTACCTTGTTTCTTCTTGGGCCGCTGCTGGTCTATTTTGTGCAATACCGCTGGCCCAGAAACACGTTGAAAGTCAGTGTTCGGGACGTGCTGCTGCAGAATTTCGCAATGTTCGGGTTCTGGTTCCTGGTGGTCACATTCCTGGGGTGGTGGGCTTTTTATGCCTTGATCCTAGGAAGCATCCTTGCAGGCAGTTTTGGCATATTTGTCGTCTATGTCGGCCACAATTTCGAGGAAACCTACTGGCGGGACACGGGCAACAAAAACGCTCATGCTGCGGCATTGAACGGGGCAAGTTCACTGCGATTGGGAGTTCTTGTCGATTTTGTTCTGTTGAATTTCGGGTTTCACGATCTGCATCACTACAACGCGAAAATCCCCTGCTATCGCCTGAAGGAATGCAATGCTGCAATAGCCCGGGACTGGAATAGCGCGGCCATCGGGCTCAAGGAGTCCGTCGAATGCTTGCGGTGGCGGCTTTGGGATGAAGACGCAAACAGAATGATCCCGTTTCCACAGTCTTTCCGGCGCGATATTCGTTTCGGATTGGCCAGTGCATCGCGATCGGGCGAGTCGTAGTCCCAGCAAATTCGTGGACTGCGTGGGAAGTCACCGCTGAGCTTGCCAGAGACGTACCCGTCTCAAGCAGAGGTTGGCCCGGTCGATGTTACATTTTCGACCGGGCATTTCGCCTGCACTAAAGGCAATCGGCCAGTGTCTTGGCCATGTTGCGGATGACTTGCGGGTACAGCGCCGCACCGGGCTCAAGATCGGACCCGAGCGGATCGATCACACCGGTTTTGGCTTCGGTCCCGTCCAGCACTGTCTCGACAATCCCCGGATTGAACTGCGGTTCTGCCAACACGCAATCGACGCCCTCTTCGCGGATGCGGTCCTGGATTTCGGCGATGCGCGCCGGGCTTGGGTCGGCTGCGTCACCGATCGAAATTGCGCCCGAGGCGGGGAAGTCGAACGCGTCCTCGAAATACTGGTAGGCGTCGTGGAACACGACAAAACTGCCGCCGCGGACCGGTTCCAGTGTCTTGGCGACCTCGGCAGACAGCGCGGCCATTTCTTCGCGTGCGGCCGCAGCGTTTGCAAAATAGGCGCCCGCATTGTCAGGGTCGGCAGCCGACAGTTGCGCCGCGATCAGGTTCAGCCAGGTTTCTGCATTTGCCGGAGACAGCCAGGCATGGGGATCATGGTCACCATGTCCGTGCCCTTCGTGGTCATCATGCCCGTCATGATCTTCGTGGTCATGATCGTCATGCTTTTCGTGATCCTCGTCGTCATGCGCGTGCTCTTCGTCATGACCGTGGTCATCATGATCCTTGTCTTCGGCATGCTCCTCGTGATCGTGGTCGTCATGATCCTCGCTTTCCCCATGTTCATGCGCCTCGAACAGGGCGCTTTCACGGAAATCCAGACGAACCGTGCCGTCCGAGTTCAGCAACGATGTGACGGTTGCGGCACCGGCCAGCGTTCCCACTGCACCTTCCATCCAGGGTGTCAGGTCTTGCCCGATCCAGAACACCAGATCGGCCTCTTGCAATGCAGCAGCTTCCGAGGGGCGCAGGTTGTATTCATGCGGCGATGCGCCGGGCGGAACAATCAGATTCGGCGTTCCAACACCCTCCATGACCCGGGCCACCAGCGAATGAATCGGTGCGATATCGGCCGCGACGTTCGGAACATCCGCCATGGCCGTTCCACCCATAAGTGCAGCCAAGATCGATACCGGGAGAAGCTTTCTGGACATCAGACCCTCTATGTGATTTTATAACGTTACGAGCCGCATACATGATATGGAATAACATGACAAGTGACACGCATCCCATACCGGTCGAGGGGACGGCCCCGGTTGGGTTCCAGAAACATGACCACGAGCATTGCGTCGAAACTGCGCTGGCCACGGCAGAAGCGCGATGCAAAGAGGAAGGTCTGCGCCTGACCCCGGTTCGGCGCAAGGTTCTGGATATGTTGCTGCAGGAACATCGGGCGCTGGGTGCCTATGCCATCCTTGATCGTTTGCGTGACGAAGGGTTTGGATCTCAGCCGCCGGTGGCCTATCGCGCGCTTGATTTCCTTGTCCAGAACGGGTTCGTGCACAAGATCGAACGGTTGAACGCGTTTGTCGCCTGTTCGCATCCCGGCGCTGCGCATTCTCCGGCTTTCATGATCTGCAGAAAATGCGACGCCGTGGCCGAGGCGCAGTCTGCCCCGGCCAAAGGTGTTTTGGGCGCGGCGGCGCGTGCGGCGGGTTTCGAGATCGAGCGAACGGTTGTAGAAGCCGAGGGAATCTGCCCCGACTGCACCAAAAAGGCGTAGAGATGACCCTGATCACCGTTGAAAACCTCAGCGTGCGCTATGGCGCCAATACCATTTTGCGTCATGTGGACATGGCGATCGAGCCCGGAGAGATCGTCACCATTGTCGGTCCGAACGGGTCGGGCAAGACCAGCCTGTTGCGGGCTGTCATCGGTGCCACCAGGCCATCTGCGGGCAAGGTTACCCGCAAGCCCGGTCTGAAGATCGGATATGTCCCGCAAAAACTGCACATCGATCCGACCCTGCCAATCTCGGTTGAGCGTTTCATGGGTCTGACCCACCGTGTTTCACGCAAAAGCTGCGAAAAGGCGCTTGAGACGGCGGGCGTGCCTGATCTTTTGCAGCGCCAGATGTCGCAATTGTCCGGCGGGCAGTTTCAGAGGGTGTTGCTGGCCCGCGCTCTGATCAATCGGCCGGATATCCTGCTTTTGGATGAGGCGACTCAGGGGCTGGACCAACCGGGATCGGCCGCATTCTATCGCCAGATCGAAGATGTGCGCCGCGAAACCGGCTGCGCCATTCTGATGATCAGCCATGAATTGCATGTGGTCATGAGCGCTTCGGACCGGGTGATCTGTCTGAACGGGCATGTGTGCTGCGAAGGGTCGCCAGCCGTTGTCGCCTCGGCCCCGGAATACCGGGCGCTGTTCGGCACCGGCACCGGCGGCGCGCTGGCGCTTTACCGTCATGATCATGACCACGATCACGACCACTGTGACCATTCTCAGGAAGCAGCAGAATAATGCTTGATGATTTCATGACCCGTGCCACGCTTGCGGGTGTCGGCGTTGCATTCGCCGCCGCCCCCCTTGGGTGTTTCGTCGTCTGGCGCCGAATGGCGTATTTCGGGGACGCGACGGCGCACGCAGCCATCCTTGGCGTTGCGCTTTCACTGACCTTTCAAATGTCTGTCTTCACCGGCGCATTGGCGGTTGCTTTGATCATGGCACTGACCGTCACCTTGCTGGCCGGGCGTGGCTATGCGATGGACACGCTGTTGGGGGTTCTGGCGCATTCCGCACTTGCTTTTGGTCTTGTTGCGGTGTCGTTTTTGTCGGGTGTTCGTATTGACCTGATGGCGTATCTCTTTGGCGATATTCTTGCAGTGTCACGCTCTGATCTGCTGGTGATCTGGGGCGGGGCCGCGCTTGTCGTGGCGCTGATCGCGTGGCGATGGTCGCAACTGCTGACCGCGACGCTGAACGAAGAACTGGCCTATGCCAGCGGGTTCGATCCCAAACGCGAGCAGTTGATCCTGACGCTTTCCTTGGCCGTAACCGTCGCGGTTGCAATCAAGGTGGTGGGTGTTCTGCTGATTGCGGCCATGCTGATCATTCCGGCAGCTGCCGCGCGCAGTCTGGCAAAGTCCCCGGAAACGATGGCTTTGATCGCTGCCGTGATCGGTGCGTTTTCCGCCGTTGCGGGGCTGAGGGCTGCTTACGTGTTCGACACGCCCGCAGGCCCGTCGATCGTCTGCGTTGCCGCGATCCTGTTTGGCTGCTTCAGCCTGGTTGGCTGGCAGACACGGCACCGGGCCTAGGCCGCCCGGCCATCTGCGCTGTTGGCCCCTGAGTCTAGTCTGAAAGGTTTACAACAGGCGGCAGATACGCTTTCACCTTAATGAATGTGTTTGTTGGGGAACGCCCCAACGCGCCTTAACCGAGCGGGACGCCATGGATCACACGTGGATTGACAAGTTCAAAGGTCTGAGCCGTCTGCCCGAAGATATTCGGGCAGAGCTTGTGGCAGGCAGTCAGGTCATCTCTCTGCCCGCAGGCACTCAGGTCTTTGCGCCGGGCCAGACGGCGGACAATCTTTTGCTGTTGCTGGACGGCACCGTACGGGTGCAGCAGAAATCGGACACCGGCCGAGAGGTCTTTCTGTACCGGGTTCATGCCGGTGAAAGCTGCGTTTTGACCACCGCCTGCATGTTGGCGTTCGAGGATTACTCGGCCGACGGGATCGCCGAAACCGACATCACCGCCGTTGCCATCCCTCGGGGTACCTTTGACGGCCTCGTCGCGAAATCGACGGTGTTTCGCGAATTTGTCTTCACTGCTTATTCCCGGCGGATCACCGATCTGTTCACGCTGATCGACGACATCGTTTTTCAACGCATGGATGTCCGTCTGGCCGCGCGATTGCTAGAGCTTGCGGACGACCACAACGTCGTGCACGCAACCCACGCCATTCTTGGAACCGAGCTGGGAACCGCGCGCGAGGTGGTCTCGCGTACCCTCTCGGAATTCCAGCGCCGCGGCTGGGTCGAGCAAGCCCGAGGTGAGGTTCGTCTGACCGAACGCGAAGGGCTGGAGCATATGGTCAAAGCGGCCAGCGCCGCCTGAAATCGTCCGATTTTCCAAAATTCGCGGCTTTGGTGACCAAGTCACCAAAGGTTCGGTCGCGGCTGTGCGATTGAAAGCCCATCGATTCTCGATGGAGTGAGACATGACCACAAATATGGGAAAAATTGACCGCGCCTTGCGCATCGTGATTGCCGCAGCCCTGGCCTATGCCGCCCTTGGAACAACCGTGCTTGGCACCGGTGGCCTGTTTTGGGTGGCATTGATCGTCGCGGCGGTCTTCACGCTGACGGCCTTTGTGGGGAACTGCCCGCTTTACCGCATCATCGGCCTGAAAACCTGCAGTAATTGCGGCTGACCGAAACGGTTGCCACACCCTGAATACGACCCGGAGGAGACATCACATGACGACCTATCCCGTAAACATGGCCGTAAAACCTGACGTTTTCGCGTTTTTTGACGAGGCCACGAATACCATCAGCTATATCGTCAAGGACCCGGGTTCGAACGCCTGCGCCATCGTCGACAGCGTCATGGATATCGATTACGCGGCGGGCCGCATCACCTTTGATCACGCGGACGAACTGATCCGCGTGATCACGGAAAAAGGGCTGAAGCTGGAGTGGATCATCGAAACCCATGTCCACGCCGATCACCTGTCGGCCGCGCCGTATATTCAGGAAAAGCTTGGCGGCAAGATCGGGGTCGGCGCCAAGATCACCGTAGTGCAGGATACATTCGGCAGGGTCTTCAACGAAGGCACCGAGTTTCAGCGCGACGGGTCGCAATTCGATGCCCTGTTCGAGGATGGCGACACCTACATGATCGGCACCATGCAGGCCTTTGCCATGTATACGCCCGGTCACACCCCGGCCTGCATGGTTCATGTGATGGGTAACGCGGCCTTTGTTGGCGACACCTTGTTCATGCCGGACGGAGGCTCGGCCCGTGCTGATTTCCCGGGTGGGGATGCCGGGGTTCTCTACGACTCGATCCAGAAGGTTCTGGCCCTGCCAGATGAAACAAGGCTGTTCATGTGCCACGACTACGGGCCCAACGGGCGCGATATCGCCTGGGAAACCAGCGTGGCCGAGGAAAAAGCGCACAACATCCATGTCGGTGGCGGCAAGACGAAGGAAGAGTTCGTCAGGTTCCGCACCGAACGCGATGCCACGCTTGCCATGCCCAACCTCATCATCCCCTCCCTGCAGGTCAACATGCGGGCCGGAGAGGTGCCGACCGACACGGATGGCAACCCGATGCTCAAAGTGCCGGTCAACGGGCTCTAAGCCGAATAAGGGAGGAGAGTCATGGAACTGCGTACCATATCGTCCAAGTTCACGGTCAGCCCGCAGATCACGGTTGACGACGTTCAGACCATCGCAGCACAGGGATTTCGCGCGATCATCTGCAACCGGCCGGATGGCGAAGGCGCCGACCAGCCATCGTTCAAGGAAATAGCCGCCGCCGCCGAAACCGCAGGGATCGAGGCGCGCTATGTCCCGGTGCAGTCCGGCATGGTGAAAGATCAGGATGTTTCCGCTTTTGGCGAGGCGTTGGAGGACGTTCAGCGCCCGGTGCTGGCCTATTGCCGGACCGGAACACGTTCGGCCACGCTGTGGTCGTTTCACGAGGCCAGGAAACGTCCGATGTCCGAAATCCTGATGGCTACCAAGGCGGCAGGCTATGACATGAACGGCGTTGCCCGCCGCATCGCTAATGGCGGCAAAACCCCAACCGACACAGGCGACGCGCATTTCCAGGTGGTGATTGTCGGTGCCGGTGCGGGCGGTATCTCGGTCGCTGCCAGCCTGAAGTCACGGCAACCTGATCTGGACATCGCGGTCATCGACCCCGCTGATATCCACTATTATCAGCCCGGCTGGACCATGGTGGGCGGCGGCATCTTTGACGCCCAGACAACGGCCAAAACCATGGGCAGCCTGATCCCGAAAGGGGTGCACTGGATCAAGGCCGCGGTCGCCGCGTTCGAGCCGCAGAACAATGCCGTTGTTCTGGACGGGTGCCGGGTGGTGAAATACGACCGCCTTGTCGTATGCCCCGGGCTGAAGCTGGATTGGGGCAAGGTCGAGGGTCTGGAAGAGACCTTGGGCCGCAATGGTGTGACGTCGAACTACCGCTATGATCTTGCGCCCTACACCTGGCAACTGGTGCAGGAGATGAAAGAGGGCAAAGCGCTGTTTACTCAGCCGCCGATGCCGATCAAATGCGCCGGGGCGCCGCAAAAGGCCATGTACCTTTCGGGCGATGCCTGGTTTCGGAGCGGCGCGCTGAAGGATATCGACATCCAGTTCATGAACGCGGGCGGCGTGCTGTTCGGGGTTAAGGACTATGTCCCGGCGCTGGAGCGCTATGTCGAGAAATACGGCGCCACGCTGAATTTCTTCCACAATTTGGTGTCGATCGATGGGCCGGCCAAAAAGGCGGTTTTCGAAGTGATCAAACCGGATAGCGATCCGGGCAGGGTCGAGGTCGAGTTTGACATGATCCATGTCTGCCCGCCCCAGACGGCGCCAGATTTCGTGCGTGTCTCACCTCTGGCCGACGCGGCAGGCTGGGTCGATGTGGATCAGTCGACGCTGCGCCACAAAACCTACGACAATATCTGGTCGCTGGGTGACGTGATGAATGCGCCCAATGCAAAAACCGCCGCTGCGGCCCGCAAACAGGCGCCGACCGTGGCGGGTAATATTGTGGCTGACATCGCCGGTCGCTCGGCTGTGGCGCAATATGACGGCTACGGGTCCTGCCCGCTGACGGTTGAGCGCGGCAAGATCGTGCTGGCCGAATTCGGCTATGGCGGTGCACTGAAACCCAGTTTCCCGCGTTTCCTGATCGACGGGACACAGCCAAGCCGCATGGCATGGTTCTTGAAGGAAAGCCTGCTGCCGCCGATCTACTGGAAGGCCATGCTGCGCGGTAAGGAATGGATGGCACGGCCCGAGAAACTGAAGGTCTCCCCAGAGTAGCAAGTGAATCTGCCTGCGTTTTCGTGCGCAGCGACATGCGGGGGGTGCCGGCAGCACTGCCCGCTCTGAACGCTGGAAAGTCTAGATGATCGAACACCTCCGCCAATATGTCCCCGTTCTGGACTGGGGCCGAACCTATACGCGCGGCGCCTTTTCAAACGACCTTATTGCGGCCCTGATCGTGACGATCATGCTGATCCCGCAATCACTAGCCTATGCCTTGCTGGCCGGATTGCCCCCCGAGGCGGGGATTTACGCATCAATCGTGCCCATCGTGCTGTATTCGATCTTCGGTACCAGCCGGGCTCTGGCAGTAGGACCTGTGGCGGTGGTTTCGCTGCTGACCGCAACGGCCATTGGGCAGGTGGCCGAACAGGGGACGGCGGGCTATGCCGTTGCGGCGCTGACGCTGGCCTTTCTGTCCGGTGGGTTTCTGGTGCTCATGGGCGTTCTGCGCCTTGGGTTTCTTGCCAATTTCCTTAGCCATCCGGTCATTGCCGGGTTCATCACGGCCTCGGGCATTCTGATCGCGACCAGCCAGGTCAAGCACATACTGGGGGTCAGCGCGCATGGTCATACGCTGCCGGAAATGCTGGGTTCGATCTTTCAACACCTGCCCGAGATCAACTGGGTGACCGTGGCGATCGGAACTCTGGCGACCGGGTTTCTGTTCTGGGTGCGAAAGAACCTCAGACCATTTCTGAACCGGTTGGGAGTGTCGCCGGTGTTGGCAGATATCCTGACCAAAGCCGGTCCGGTCGCAGCCGTGGTCGCCACGACCGTCGCCGTCTGGCGGTTCGATCTGGCCGCCGAGGGTGTGCAGACCGTCGGGCGCGTGCCTCAAAGCCTGCCGCCCCTGACCCTGCCGGGATTTTCCCCGGATCTGATCAGGGCGCTTGCAATTCCAGCCATTCTGATTTCGATCATCGGTTTTGTCGAAAGCGTCTCGGTCGCACAGACACTGGCGGCCAAGAAACGTCAGCGGATCAATCCGGATCAGGAGCTGATTGGTCTGGGGGCCGCAAATCTGGGCGCCGCCTTTACCGGGGGGTATCCGGTGACCGGCGGCTTTGCCCGCTCGGTTGTCAATTTTGATGCTGGCGCGGAAACGCCCGCAGCGGGTGCATTCACCGCCATCGGTCTGGCCATCGCGGCGGTGGCGTTGACACCTTTGGTTTTCTACCTGCCCAAGGCCACGCTGGCGGCGACCATCATCGTTGCCGTGCTCAGCCTTGTGGATCTGTCCATCCTGAAAAAAACATGGCGCTATTCCCGCGCCGATTTTATCGCCGTGACCGCAACCATTCTGCTGACGCTGGGACTGGGGGTTGAGGTTGGGGTGGCCTCCGGTGTGGCGCTCTCGGTGCTGCTGCACCTCTACAAGACCTCGCGCCCGCATGTGGCCGAGGTTGGCCTTGTTCCCGGAACCCAGCATTTCCGGAACATCCTGCGCCATGATGTGGAAACCGTGCCCTCGCTGGTGACACTGCGCGTGGATGAGAGCCTGTATTTCGTGAACGCACGATTTCTGGAAACGCTGATCCAAACCCGCGTGACCGAAGGGAGCGCGGTTCGGAATGTGGTGCTGATGTTCTCGGCGGTGAATGAGGTGGACTTTTCAGCCCTCGAAAGCCTTGAGGCGATAAATCACCGGCTGATCGACATGGGCGTCGGTCTGCACCTGTCCGAGGTCAAGGGTCCGGTCATGGACAGGCTGAACCGCACGCAGTTTCCCGATAAGCTGAACGGGCAGGTGTTTCTGTCGCAATATGATGCCTGGTCAAGCCTTGCCCAAAGCGAAACCAGTGCGGGGCGCGCGACGAGGTTGTCTTCGGTCGGTGGGTAACCTTCGACCCCGGTTCTTCGATCGCGTCGCGCGGGTAGTCTACGGTCCGTCTCAGCGGTGCGCTGACAGCGCCTGTTCCGTCAGGGTGGTTACCAGATTCTGCGCTGCTGTCAGGTCGACGGGTTCGACGCGCGTTGCGTGTTGCAGCCACACCCCGTCGATCAGCGCAACAATCATGCGCGCAATGTGTCCGCCCTCCTTGTCGGAATAAAGCGGAGCAATGGCCGAGCGGACAACGTCGAGGTTCCGCTGCTGATAGCGCAGCAGTTCCTGATGATAGTCGGCGTCTGATCCTGCAAGGCAATAGAGCGTCAGCCACACCGACGACAGCCGTTTGTTCGATTGTTCGGGCGCCAGCGCCATACGCACCAGCGCCAGCACCTTGTCCCGCGGCGGGGTGTCCTGTTCCGCGATCAGGTCCAGCTGCTCGCCATAGGAGGTCACCGCATGGCGGATCGCTGCCAGCAGCAGCCCCTGTTTGGTATCGTAATAGTGGCAGACCAACCCGGCAGAAACACCCGCCTGATGCGCCACATCCCGGATCTTCAGCGCACAGAACCCCTGATCATTCAGCACGTCCATGGTGGCCTCGATAATCTGGAGCTTGCGGATTTCGATGTCTGACAATCGTGACACGGAGTGACCTCTGCTGACTTCGGGCCTTTGTATGCGGCACATAGGTTGAACGCCAGTCACATCATTGAGCCGCTGTTCAGCATTTTATTGAACAGCGGTTCAATCAATGCTAGCCGTTCCGCAACACAGGTCCGGAGGCCCAAATGATCCGAGCAATCAATCTGACCGATGCTGGGGCACATGCCCTGATGGCTGCTCCCCGCCAGATGATCATGAGCTCGCCTGAAGTGGCCGCGCCGCTGGAATGGGAAAACCTCGTGATTGATCGCGCCTCGGACGAGGTGCGTGTCGGCACCTGGAAATGCGAGCCCTACACCGACGAGATCGTCGATTATGCCTATGACGAGTTCATGTTCATGATCGCCGGAACGGTCGAGTTGATTTATCCCGACGGCAGCTCTGACAGGTTTGGACCGGGGCAGGCATTCGTGTTGCCCAAGGGGTTCACCGGTACGTGGAAACAGCCCGAAACGGTTGTCAAATTCATGGCAATGATCCGCTGAACCGGGTGGAGCATTACGATTATATCATTGTGGGTGCTGGCTCTGCGGGTTGTGTGCTGGCGAACCGGTTGGGTGAAGACACCCGCAAGCGCATTTTGGTGCTCGAGGCCGGGGGCAGCGACAATGCCATGATCGTGCGGATGCCCTCGGCCCTGTCGATCCCAATGAATACCAGACGCTTCAACTGGGGGTTCGTAACCGAACCCGAGCCGTATCTGGACGGGCGCGTCATGAACCTGCCGCGTGGCAAGGGGCTGGGGGGATCAAGCTCGATCAATGGCATGTGCTATGTGCGTGGCAACCCGATGGATTACGAACTTTGGGCGGATCATGGGGCGGCGGGGTGGAACTGGGCCAACGTGCTGCCCTATTTCAGGCGATTGGAAAACGCCTCGGACACGGGCGCGTTTCGGGGGCGCAGTGGCCCGATCAAAGTGACACGGGGGGTGGAAACCAACCCGCTGTATCCGGCGTTCATCGAGGCGGGTGTTCAGGCCGGATACGCCCGCAGCGCCAATATGAACGACCTCCAGCATGAGGGCTTCGGTCCAATGGAAATGAACGTGGACGCGGGTGAGCGATGCAGTGCCGCCGTCGCCTATCTGCGCCCGGCTATGGCGCGGGGCAATGTCCGGGTCGTGACCCACGCCCACACAACGCGCATTGTGACTGAGGGGCGCAAAGCGGTCGGCGTTGAATACGACCACAAGGGAAAGCGCGTTCAGGCGCGCGCCTCAGAGGTAATCCTGTCCGCAGGTTCGATCATGTCCCCCGTCATTCTGCAGCGGTCGGGCATCGGCCCGGGCGGTGACCTTAAGCAGACCGGGATCGACGTTGTCCATGACCTGCCCGGTGTCGGCGGCAATCTGATGGATCATCTGGAACTTTACGTGCAGCAGGAATGCACGCAGCCGGTGACACTTTACCCGCATATGAGCCTTTTGGGCAAAGCCCGGATCGGGTTGCGCTGGCTGCTGCGCCGCGACGGGTTGGGGGCCACCAATCATTTCGAGGCTGGGGCCCATATCCGCAGCCGCGCCGGTATCCTTTACCCGGATATACAGTTTCACTTCCTGCCGCTGGCCATTTCCTATGACGGGAAAGCGCTGGCTAAGGGGCACGGGTTTCAGGTGCACGTGGGCACGAAGCGATCGAAAAGCCGAGGCAGCGTGCGGCTGAACGCATCGAACTCGCTGGAACCTCCTAGCGTGCGGTTCAACTATATGAGCCACGAAGACGACTGGACGGAAATGCGTGCCTGCGTCCACCTGGCGCGCGAGATTTTTCAGCAACCCGCCTTGGCCCCTTTCGCCGGTCGTGAACTTGCCCCGGGACCGGATTGCAAAAGCGACGCGCAGATCGATCAGTTCATCAAGGACAAGGTCGAAAGCGCCTATCACCCTTGTGGAACCTGCCGGATGGGTGGGGACGCGCAGGCTGTCATCGACCCCAAAACGATGCGCGTGCACGGGATGGAGGGGTTGCGCGTCGTTGACGCTTCGGTCATGCCGCAGGCCACGGCTGGGGACCTCAACGTGCCGACGCTGATGCTGGCGGAACGCGCCGCTGATCTGATCAGAAGCACCAGCTTGCCCGCTGCCGATCCGGCGCCGGTGCTGGTGGATGCCAATTGGCAGAACCGTCAGCGGTCGGGGACAATTGGCGCGGCCCTGAGCGGCGTGGACACCGGAACCCTGTTTGCAGAAGAGCGCAATCTTGTGGGTGGAAAAACGTATCGATAACCGATTGCCAAGGATTGCCCTCGGATGGGCCAGCGGGTCCGCCCACCTCCGCCGGTCCCTACATCGGCATCATACCGAAAGGGCTTGACCTGAAGGCAGGGCCTCTCGGGCGCGCGTTCAGGTATCTGCGCTACTCTGAGGCAGGCTCTCGCTCCATTTCCGCAGCGCGTCCAGAAACCCCAGCGCGGTGCAACCCAATTCGGTGATCTCGTACTGTACCGAAACCGGCGCGGTGTCCATCACTTCGCGCCGGACCAGGCCCCGAGCCTCAAGCTGGCGCAGCCGCTCGGTGATCATCTTTTTGCTGGCGCCGCCAATCAGGCGGGACAGATCGTTAAAGCGCACAGGACCGTCCTTGAGGTGCCACAGGATGGACCCCGTCCATTTCCCGCCGATGATCCGCATGCCGCGTTCGATCGGGCAAGGCTCTGAACAGGCGTCATGAACCTGCCGCCGCCCCTTGGCATCGTCTTCGATCCGCGCCCGCATTCTGCACCTCCGCCGTTCAAGAACTAGGTTACTAAAAGTATACTGGTTGCATTTCTTTCATTGGGTACACAACTTCATCACGACGGCGCGCAAAGTCAAGCGACCGCAGAGTCATGGAACAAGGAACCAGACATGAGCAACATCCTGATCATCAACGGCACGCAGCCCTATGAGTTCGCCCCGGGACGTTTGAACGCAAGCCTGGCGCAAAAAGCGCAGGAGACGCTGGCAGCCAAAGGTCATACGGTGCGCCTGACGACCATTGCGGATGGCTACGACATCGACGCCGAGGTGGACGCGCATGTCTGGGCCGATGTGGTCATCATGCAATTCCCGGTGAACTGGATGGGAACGCCCTGGGTGTTCAAGAAATACATGGACGAAGTGTACACTGCCGGAATGGACGGGCGTCTGAGCATCGGGGATGGCCGCACCACCGAAGCGCCGAAAGCCAACTACGGTATGGGCGGAGGGCTGCAGACCACGAAATACATGCTGTCCGTGACCTTCAACGCGCCGCAAGAGGCGTTCGACAACCCGTCAGAGCCCTTCTTTGCAGGCGACAGCGTCGATGACCTGATGCGCCCGATCCACTTGACCGCCAAATTCCTTGGCATGGAACAGCTGCCGACCTTTGCCGCGTATGACGTCATGAAAAACCCGGGGATCGAGGCCGATTTCAAACGTTTTGACGCCCATCTGACCACCGTATTTGCCGAGGTCGAACATGTCGCGGCCTGATATCCATCTCTATACCGCGGCCACCATGAACGGTTACAAACCGGTGATCTTCTTGGAGGAAGCAGCCGTTCCCTATGACCTCACGGCGATCGATTTCTCGAAACAGGAGCAGAAAACACCGGAGTTTCTGAAGCTCAACCCCAACGGCAAAATCCCGACGATCGAAGACCGGGCCGAGGGGCGGGCGATTTTCGAAAGCGGGGCCATCCTATGGCATCTGGCCGAGAAATACGGGCAATTCCTGCCCGCCGATCCGGTCAAACGGTCCGAGGTGATGCAATGGATGTTCTTTCAGGTCGGCCATGTCGGCCCGATGATGGGACAGGCGATGTATTTCCAACACATTGCCGCCCCAAACGGTCATGAGGAACCGTTTTCGATCAAACGCTATATCGACGAATCCCGCCGGTTGCTTGAGGTTCTTGACGCCCATCTTGAGGGCAAGGAATGGCTTGCGGCCGGGGAATACACCATCGCAGACATGATGGTCTATCCCTGGGCGCGCGCCTATGTCTGGGCCCGCGCCAGCGTTGAAGGCCTGCCGCACCTTGAAGCCTGGTTCGACCGGATTGATGCCCGCCCGGCGGTGCAAAAGGCCCTGACCATTCCCAAGGCAAACCCGCATTTTTGGGACACAGAGGCCGATGCCAGCGCTTTTGCCAAGGAAAATGCAGCCCGGTTTGCCGGGGATGTCAGGAAGGATTGATTTCGGAACTGTCATTGGTCCTGACGACCACGGCGGGATATGCGTAGTTCGGTGACGTTACAACCATTGCCTGTTTCATTATCATGCCGCATGTGCCTTCTTGGATAGGTAACTTGATCTTGGGGAGGGCGCCGTCTCAGCACCCGCATTCCCCGTGACCCGGGCCTGGATGACGTATCGCTATGAGTGACACTATATCGGAGCACAAAAGCCTGCGTGCGAAACTCTACTGGTGGCTGGAGCGGCCAGACCGCACCGCAATCGGGCCATGGCTGCTTGAGATCGCTTTGATCGTTCTGATTTCGCTCAATGTCACTGCCGTGATCCTTGAGACGGTCGGACCCATCTACACGCGCTGGCACGTCGCGCTGGACCTGTTCGAAGGGCTTTCCTTGCTTGTTTTTGTGGCCGAGTACGCCGGGCGTCTCTGGGTTGCGCCGGAAGACCCGGATTGCAAATCCCGTCTGGCCTGGGTCCGGTCTCCACTGGCCGTGATTGACCTGCTGGCGATATTGCCGGCACTGCTCTACCTGTTTTTCCCGATGGATCTGCGCATCCTGCGAACGTTCCGGATGCTGCGGCTGCTCAAGTTGACCCGGTATTCTCCGGCCCTGGGGATGCTGTTTGCCGTGTTCGAGGAAGAGGCCGGGTCTTTCTTTGCCGGGTTCTTCATTCTGCTGGTGATGCTGATTTTCGCTGCCAGCGGTGCCTGGATTGCCGAACACGAGGCGCAGCCCGAAGCCTTTGGCTCGATCCCTGCAGCCATGTGGTGGGCCATGGCCACATTGACGACCGTGGGCTATGGCGATGTGACGCCGGTCACCGTGGCGGGCAAAGTGTTTGGTGCTTTGATTACCGTGATCGGTATCGGCATGGCGGCGTTGCCTGCGGGGATCCTTGCCAGCGGCCTCAACGACCAGCTGCATCGGCGCCGCGCCAGAATGGAGCGCGAATTCCGCGCCGCGCTGGAAGATGGCGATATCTGCGAGGCGGATGAAAAGGATATCGAAGCTCTGAGAAAAAGTCTGGGCCTGTCGCACCGCGCTGCCAATCACATTCGCGACCAAATCCACTCCGAGACACAATCAGAGGCAGGCCGGTGCAAAACCTGCGGTCAGTCCCTTCCGGTACCCGAGGAGGCGCTGGACTAAGCTGCCGGATTTCCAAAGCGCGTGACCAGACCCTCTGCCAAAGCGATATCAACGGGCCTATGGCCTTTGGTCATCCGGCGCAAAACGCTGCTGAACCTGCGAAGTTTGGATGGACGGGGTCCGGTGTTCTCATTACCTATCACCAGAACAGAATAAGCACGCGCCTATCGCCCGTGCAGAGGTATCAGAGACCGGAGCATACAACATGGCCCAAGGCCAAACGATTTCTATTCAGGATGCCTTCAAACTGGCGATGTCGCATTATCAGAACGGCGAGCTGAAACCGGCGGCCACGTTGTTCTCCGAGATTGTCAAAGCCGCACCGGCCCATGCGCACGCGCATCAGATGGTCGGCCTCACCGCGTTTCTGGCAGGGCAGGGGGACGTTGCGGTCAAAGCCATGCGCGAAGCGGTCCGACTGCAGCCGAACGATGCCGTGTTTCTGGCAAATTTCGTCGAAATCCTGCGCTCAGCCGCTGAGTTGGACGAAGCCGTAGACATCGGACTGCGCGCGATCCGCCTGGCGCCGGGAAGTGCCGCGGCGCATTCGAACCTCGGCCTTGTCTACTATGATCGGGGCAACCTGACAGAGGCCGAAGCCTCGCAACAGCGCGCGCTCGCGCTGGACCCCGATTTTGACCGTGCCATCAACAACCTCGGCAGCATTGCCCGCGACAATGGCGACCGCGCAAAGGCGGCAGAGCATTACCGCAAGGCGCTGCGGATTAACCCGACCTCGTCCGAGACCACCAACAATCTGATTTCCGTTCTGGTCGAGTCCGAGAACCCTTCAGAGGCCCGCGCCGTGGCCGAGGCGCAGATGCAGCGCACCCCGCAGGATGCGGAATTGCACCGGAATTTCGGCAGGATATTCCTGCTGGAAAACGATCTGGACAAAGCAGAGACCGCCTTTCGCAATGCGATTGCGATCAACGGGCAAAAGCCCGAAAGCTATGTGGGGCTGGCGCAGGTTTTGTTCGAAAAGAACCACCCCAAATTGGCCTTGATCGAAGCCGAAAACGCTGTGCGCCTTGATCCGAACTGCGCCG
The DNA here is from genome assembly GCF_056540565.1 of Ruegeria sp. AM9. NCBI lineage: Bacteria > Pseudomonadati > Pseudomonadota > Alphaproteobacteria > Rhodobacterales > Roseobacteraceae > Ruegeria > Ruegeria sp. AM9. The sequence continues at coordinate 7,854 of NZ_JBQFWY010000014.1, read as the reverse complement.
TGGCCTTCCACTATGTGGCCATGGCCAAGGCTCATCTGGACGATCTGGCCAGCGCCATTGCCAACTATGAGAAAGGGCTGGAGCTGAAGCCGGACATGGCGGCCAGCCTGCTGGCGCTGGGGCATCTTGCGCTGGAACAAGGTGACGCTGATACCGCCCGCGCCCGGTTTGAACAGGCCGCTGAGACCGCGGAAGACAAGCTGGGCGCGTTGCTTGCTCTGTCAAAGGTGGACAAGACCACCCCGGATAGCCCGATCTTTCACCAGATGGAAGCGGCTCTGCCCACCGCCGCCGACATGCTGCCCCAGAAAGCGGCGGCCTATCACTATGCGATGGGCGAATGTTACGAGCAGTTGAAGCGGTACGATGAGGCGTTCCGGCAATTTGATACCGGTGCCCGGCTAAAGCGTGGCTTGGTCGACTATGTCGCGGCTGAAACGGATCGGTTGACGGACGATCTGATTACCACCTTCGACAGCAAGATGATCGACAGGCTGCGCGGTTGTGCCCTGGACAGTGACCGGCCGATCTTTGTGCTGGGGATGCCGCGATCGGGCACAACGCTGACCGAGTCCATTCTGGACGCGCACAGCAATGTCTTTGGTGCAGGTGAGCTGAATGACATGCAAAACCTGTTCAGCCGCTTGGATGGCACCCCGGCCACGGTGCCGGAAACCGTCAGGGCGCTTTCGGACGACCGGCTGAACCAACGCGCCGAGGATTATATCGAAACGCTGACCGGGCACGCGCCCGCAATGCCCCGCATCGTGGACAAGATGCCCGCGAATTTTCAGCTGCTGGGCTTGATCCACGGTCTGTTTCCCAACGCGAAAATCATCCACGTCGCCCGCAACCCGTTTGACACCTGCCTGTCCTGTTACACGCGCCTGTTCGAGCGTAGCCAGTTGCACAGCTATGATCTGGTCGAATTGGGCGGCTACTACGCCAACTATGTGCGCCTCATGAACCACTGGCACGACACACTGCCCGAAGGCGCGTTCCTGACGGTTCACTATGAAGCGTTGGTCGATGATATCGAGGCCCAGACCAGACGATTGCTGGAGTTTTGCGGATTGGACTGGGACAGCAACTGCCTGGATTTCCACGCCCGCAAACGGCGCGTGAGAACCGCCAGTGTGCAACAGGTGCGCCAACCGCTCTACCGGTCCTCCAAGGCCAAATGGCTGAACTATGAGGATCAACTGAAACCACTGGTCGAAACGATTGGCGATCTTTCGATAGATTTCTGAGTGTTGAGCCTGCGCGACCAAAGGTAGGGCAGATACTCCGCCCTACCCGAAAACTCATGGTGTGCCCGGTGAGGTGCCGGTCAGAAGGACCACCGCAGTCCGGCCCGGAAGTTCGGCCCCTGCGCGTCGCTGCCGATTTCCTGTTCTGCATTGGCTTCGAACTGCATGTTGGGGACAAACTCGTGCTCGTACCCGATCAGAACGCTGCCGCCGGTGAAATCGTTCGACGCAAAGGACAGGCTCTGCGTGGTTGAGAACACCGTCACGGACGCATCGGTATCACCCAGATCACGGCGCAACACGCCCGACAGCTGACCAACCAGAGTGCCGCCACTGTTCAGCGCCCTTTCCACATCGACACCCAAGCGGGCCTCGATCACTTCGGTGGTGCTGTCCCCGACCGTGGCATTGGCCGAAGAGCCGGTCTCGGTGTAGCCGTCATCCTTCTGGCGGGTATAGCGCACATCGCCAAAGCCCATCAGCGAGAACGCGTTGCTGACGTCGAACGGCCGTTCGGCCCCCAGATAGGCGGTCACAAGCGTGCTGTCATACTGGGCATTCGCATCGGCGCTGCCGGTAATTTGGCGGGACCGATCGGTGGATAGCCAGCCGAAGCCCAGCCCGGCCTCAACCGTGTACAAGCCGAACTGACGGCCCACAGAGGCGTCCAGATACACGCCGTCGGTGTCGAAATCCGTCGTATCCGTATCCCCGTCCGAGCGGAATACGCCCAGCCCCAAAGCCAGCGCCAGACCATTGTCCAGTTGACCGGAATACCCGACACTGCCGTTGAACACCGTGACATCGGTATCCATCCCCGCGTTTTCGAACTGGCGCGACGTGGCGTCGATCATCGCATAGGGGCGGAAGGGGCCAAAGCTGATGCCCGACACCCGACCGGTGGTCGAATTGCGCGTGACCTGCGCCTGCCCCCCATAGTTCAGCGCGTTCACCGACCCGTTGACCGCACCACCGTAGAAGGCCGTCACATCGGCCGACGTAAGCAGGTCCGAGGAATCGACACTGGCGTAAACTGGCGCCGCACCGCCTTCATCCTGCACGAACCAGCCCGAGCGTCCGTCCGAAACCGTGGCGGTAAACACACCGGATCCCGCAGCAGCGTCCTCGAACCGGAACACCGAACTGCCGCCATTGGCATCCAGATTAACGTCGTGATCCTGCACCCGGATCACACCGCCCACCATGTCGGTGCTGATCAGATTCAGGGTCCCGGTGCCGGTTCCCAGATAGATCGCATAGGCATCGCCGGCCTCGGACGATGCCGAGATATCGCCCACGGCCGCGATTTCGCCGTCAAAGTTTTCGAAGTAGAGGCCATAAGCGTTGACCATATCGCCGCCCGAGGCCGTCGCCTGAATGACCCCGCTGTTCGAGAAACTGCCCTGCATGTCTTCGATATAGAACCCTGCGGCGGTGCCATCAGCGCTGGCCGTGCCATTGACCAAAGTAGCCGTCGCCGTCACGGTCCCCGAGTTGGACACATCCCCCGCCATCGTGTCGTACAGCAGAACAGCCTGCGCCCGTGCGCTCTCGGCCCCTTGGGCAAAAACAGTGATGTTGCCGCTGTTCTGGACCAAACCGCTGGTGCCGCCGCGTATGTAAATGCCGCGGGCGCTGGAATCCTCGGTCGGTGACAGGCTTTGTGCGGTGATCGTGCCCGAATTGGTCAGCGAACCGTCCAGACCGTCGCGGATAAACACACCTGCCACATAGGCGCTGTGACCCTGCGCTTGAACCGCGATTGCACCGCTGTTGCTGACGTTACCGTTGACCCCTGCTCCGGTGTAAAAGCCATAGGCCTGCGCCTCGGTGTCCTGAGACGTTGCGTGTGCTGTTACCGAACCCGAATTCGAAAAGTCTCCATTGACGGTTTCTTCGACATAAAACCCGTGGGCCTCAGCTTCGTCTTGTGCCGAGGATTGCACGGATACCGAACCCGCATTTGTAATACTGCCGTCGAAGTCATCGACGCTGCCATCGCCACCGACATAAAATCCGTTAGAGATGGCAATATTGTTCGATGAACTCGCGCTGACGGTGATAGCGCTTTGGTTGTTGAAGTCGCCCGTCATTCCGTGTTGCGAGTAGACCCCCGATGCAAGCGCCTGTTGCTGGGCTTCAGCCTGAACGACCATTGATCCTGTGTTCGTCACATTGCTGTCGGGTGCGTGATGATCAAAGTAGATTGCATAGGCGTTGGCATATTCATCATCCGAACTGGCCTGTACTGCAAAAGTGCCAGAGTTGTTGATATCCACGTCCACCGCGTCATTTCGGGTCAGAAGACCATAGGCCTGCGCCTCTTCCTCACCCGCATCCGCCACGGCAAGAATAGTGCCCGAGTTGTTCAGCGCGCCGGTCCAGTCCCGGTTGACGTAAACACCGGCAACCGTGGCTTCGGTGGCACCAATCCCCTGAACCGAGATCACACCCGAGTTGACGATTGCGCCATCCAGACCCGAAACCACCGAGATGCCATACCCCAGCGCATCATCGGTATGGCTTTGAGCGACAATCGAAATCGTGCCAGAGTTCAGGATGTCTGCCTCAGCCTCACCGGACACTCTCAGCCCGATCGCCTCGGCCTCACCCCCGGAATTTGCCTGTAGGGTGATCAAGCCACTGTTGCTGATATCCTCAGTGACACCGTCGCGGATGCTGACGCCATAGGCGTCCAGATCATCCTCATCCGTGTGGCCAATAACCTGAATCGTGCCCGTGTTGGAAAATGCCCCGTCCAGACCGCCGTCGATCCGGATGCCGTACACATCGGCCGAGGTGGCGCTGTCGACTTCACTGCGGATAATGCCGCTGTTTTCGACGTTCCCGGTCACGCCATCATGGACGAACAGACCATAGGCATAGGCCTGCTTGTCCTCTGCGGTCCCTTTCACCGACAGGGTTCCGGCGTTGCTGACACCGCCCTGAACGTGACCTGTGACATCCAGACCCATCGCCAAGACGTCCTCATGATTGGCGTTCGAAGCTGTGGCTGCAACAGTCAGGCTGCCTGTGTTTGAAAAGACGCCCATCAGATCGCCATTGATCTGGAAACCCGACGCGGTGGCCGTGTCTACACCTGCTGCCGAAACGGAAACCGACCCGTCGTTCACGATGTTTCTGGTCATGTCGCCGTAGGACACCAACCCATAGGCCAAAGCACCCGATGAAGCCGCGACAGCCTCGGCGCGGATAGTGCCTATATTGAGTATGTTCCCGTCCAGGCCTCCGCCAATGCGCAGACCGGCGGCGTCTGCTGTTTCGGATCCCGCATGTGCAACAGCCGTAACACTGCCCGAGTTTGTAATGCTACCTGTCAGACCGCTTGTAACGTCGACGCCGCTGGCCCGCGCGCTTGAGCCGCTGGCATCAGCCTTGACCGTGATGTCGCCGCCATTGTTGAGATCCCCGGTCAGACCGCCAGCAATGTCGATACCGTTGACGGAAATCTCGTCAGAACCCGAGGCATTGACAGTAATCGTGCCGGTATTCGAGATCATCCCAGTCAGACCACCGCTGACATCAAACCCGTCCGCGCGTACCTCAGTCGATCCGGACGCGGTCACCGTGACGGTGCCAGAGTTTGTGAGGTCTCCGGTCATCCCACCGGCAACATGCAGGGCCTCTGCCACAACACGGCTGAAACCACCATCCGCTTTGACCGAAATTGTTCCGGAATTCAGGAAGTTTCCGTCAAAACCGCTGGAGACATTGAAAGCGTCTCCATCAGCGGCCGAGGTACTGTTGGAAACGACGGTGACTGTTCCTGTGTTCGTGATGTTCCCGGTCATGCCGCTGCTGACGTAGAACGCGTCGGCATCCGCTTCGCTAAAGCCGCTGTTGGCGTTGACCGAAATCGTCCCGGAATTCAGGAAATTGCCGGTCAGACCGCTGCTGACATAAAACGCGTCCGCATCGACTGACGAAGACCCCGCCGCGTTGACAGTTACCGTGCTGGCGTTGGTGATGTCACCGGTCATGCCGCCGCTGACATAGAACGCATCGGCGTCGGTTTGGTTGAAGCCGCCCTGCGCGTTGATCTGAATGCTGCCTGAGTTCAGAAAGCTACCCGTCAGGCCGCTGCTGACGTAGTACCCATCCGCGTCCACGGATGAAGACCCCGAAGCGGTGATTGTCATCGTCCCCGCGTTGGTCACATTCCCCTGCAAACCGTTGTTGACGCGCACCCCGTCGACATTTGAACTGGTTTGGCTGTTAAGCGCCTGAACCGTGATGCTGCCTGAATTCAACACATTGCCGGTCAGGCCATTGTCAACCTGGACGCCTGTGGCCTGTGCTGTTTCAGCTCCGGAATTGGTCTGAACGGTGATGGTGTTCGAATTGACCAGATTTCCGTTTACTGCGCCCTCCACATCGACACCGATCGCCGAAACACTGGCGCCGCCGGTCGTCGTCGCGCTCAGGGTCCCGGTGTTGCTGATGGTGGTGTTGACGTCATCGCCAAACAGTAATGCCGCCGCTGTCGCGTTCGAGGACCCGGCTGCGGCCACAGCAGAAATTGTTCCCCCGTTTTGGACCGTTCCGGTTGCCTGAACGCCGTCCTCGAACCCGGCGCCGACGGCGACTGCATTGTCAGCAATAGTCGCGGCATTGGCCGACAGGGTTCCGGTATTCTGGAACGTCCCGCCGAAATCGCCGTTGGTCAAAAAGCTCATGGCCGTGGCGTTGCTGGTCGCACCGGCAACCGTTGCGCTGATCGCGCCATTGTTCACGATCTGGCCGGAGGGCAGTACCTGAGTGTCCACCAGCAAACCAATAGCCGTTGCATTGGCCGTTGCCGACACGGTGCCATCGTTGATCAGGGTGCTGGAATAAACCGGGTCTAGCGTCACGGCAGGGGCCGTAGCCGTGGAAACACTCACCGATCCTGTGGACGTGATGCTGTTATCCTCGTCATTCAAGAAGACCACTAGAGAGGTTTGGGGCTTGGAAATCACCTCAGCTACGGCCATCCCCGACGACACTGTCCCTATGGATGCCGAGGCCAGAAACACCGAAGGAGCAATGCTGGCAATTTTGCCTTTCCATTTGACAACTCGACCACCCCTGGCCGCGCGCGCCTGCACGGACCGCCCCAAACCGCCTGTATTCACCGATGTCTCCCCTCAAAGGACTTTTTTGTTTGCTTGGACGTTCCCTAAGAACGAAACCCGGCCTAAATGTGGCAAGCTCAGTGGATGTGGACTTTTAATTCACACGCGATGTGTCAGTTGCAGCTCGGCAAGTTTCAGTCTTATATTATATATTGATTTCAAAGTGATACACTTAATAGAAAAACGGTACCGCAGGTTGAGGCACCGAGGGGAAAATACTCCGAGGTTGTGAATTGGACGTTCGAGTCGGCCAGCTCTGCTCTGCTGACACCCGCACAAAAAACTGCGAGGGCTATTCCCTCGCAGTTTCTGTTTTTCAATCTCAAACGGGTCAGGCCGCAGCGATCTGGCCTGCTTTCTCTACCAGCACTTCGGCTTGACGGATCGACGCATAATCGATCAGGCGGCCGTCCAGCGACACCGCGCCTTTGCCTGCGGCTTCGGCCTCGGCCATGGCAACGAGAATGCGCTGAGCCTTGTTGACCTCGGCGTCGGACGGGGACATTACCTCGTTCGCCAGCGTGATCTGACTTGGATGGATCGCCCATTTGCCTTCGCACCCCAGAACCGCCGCACGTTTGGCCGCAGCGCGGTAACCGTCCTGATCCTGGAAGTCGCCGAACGGCCCGTCGATCGGGCGCAGACCGTTGGCGCGGGCCGCAACGACCATGCGCGCCAGCGCATAGTGCCACATGTCGCCCCAATGGGTCATGCGACCACCGTCAGCATCCGCGTCGGTCAACACCGAATAATCCGGGTTCACACCGCCGATGATCGTGGTCCGCGCACGGGTCGAGGCGGCATAGTCCGCAACGCCAAAATGCAGGCTTTCATTACGCTTCGACGCGGCTGCGATCTCGCTGACATTCTGCATACCCAGCGCGGTTTCGATGATGTGCTCGAAGCCGATCCGTTTCTTGTAACCCTTGGCGTCCTCGATCTGAGTGACAAGCATATCGACGGCATAGACGTCAGCGGCGGTGCCAACTTTGGGAATCATGATCAGGTCCAGCCGCGTACCGGCCTGTTCGACCACATCCACCACGTCGCGGTACATGTAATGGGTGTCCAGGCCGTTGATCCGCACCGACATGGTCTTGTTGCCCCAGTCGATATCGTTCAGCGCTTCGATGATGTTCTTGCGCGCCTGTTCCTTTTCGTCCGGCGCAACGGCATCTTCCAGATCAAGGAAAATGACGTCCACGTCAGATGCAGCGGCCTTTTCGAACATACCGGGCTGACTGCCCGGAACGGCCAGTTCGCTGCGGTTCAGGCGGGCAGGGGCTTGTTCAATGGAATAAAAGCTCATGGTTCGGGTCCTTCAACTTACAGGTTAGGATAGATCGGGAATTTTGCGCAGAGGTCTGCGACCTCGGCCTTGACCTTGGCTTCGACTTCGCCGTTGCCGTCCTCGCCATTGGCGGCCAGGCCATCGACCACTTCGATGATCCAGTCGGCGATCTGGCGGA
>NZ_JBQFWY010000013.1:0-68595 GCF_056540565.1 Ruegeria sp. AM9 | reverse complement strand
GTCAGGCCGTCTCTCCGACCCGTCAGCACCGCCTCAGCAGCGCCGGTGAAGGGGGTTCTAAGTATAACCACACACCTCCGCAAGCAGAAAATCACATCCTGCGCGAATTTTTTGCGGTTTTATTATTTTTCATTTTTTTTCAATGCCTTGACGGCTTCTCCAGCAGGAAGGTCGCTGCCGACATACCCCAAATCCGGTGATCCACCACAAAGCCACGACCCGGTCGCACCCACACTCACCCCATATATAGTGAGTCCTTCCACACCACCCACAAGGCCAACCCGACTCGGTCGCCCAAAACCGATTCATTTTTCGACCGTTTTTCCCGACTCGAGTCGCTTTTAAGAGCTAGAAAGCGGTCCGGACCCGCACCCGGGGCTTGCGCATTGGCCCGGGATAAGATCACCTCGCCGCAAAGAAATGACCAAACGCACTATGATATGACACCCAGGCAGGCTGCCCCTTTCCCGCGTATACGAACCGTTGGACTGGACGGTCTGCTGATTTCGTTTGGTAATACGATGGCGGAATCCTCCAATCGCGCCGCTCTTGCGTTTCGTAATGCTGTCGACTCTCAGAACCGGGATGGCGTGGTTGAGACTTCGGCCTCTCTTGCTTCGGCCTATGTCCGATTTGATCCACTTCGATTGCCACACGCGGAAATCCAAGCGAACCTAGAACAGATGCTGCAGGAGCATGATTGGTATCAGGCCCCCCTGCCCGCCGGGCGGCGTCTGTGGCAGGTGCCGACCGTCTATGGCGGCGCGCTTGCCCCGCAATTGGATGAGGCCGCCGCCGCAGCGGGGCTATCACCCGCCGAGGCCATCAAACGCCTGAGCAACACGCGCGTACGTGTCCTGACCATCGGATTTGCGCCCGGCCAGCCCTATCTCGGCCCATTGGGGCCTGAGTTCAACATTCCGCGCCTCAAGGAACTGACCCCGATGGTACCCGAGGGGGCACTGGTTCTGGCGATCTCGCAATTCGTGCTGTTTTCGGGGCCGACCCCCACCGGGTGGCGGCATGTGGGCCAGACCGCGTTTCGGTGTTTCCGTCCCGAAGCGGAACAGAGCTTTGCTCTGCGTCCCGGGGATGAAATGCAATTCCTCCCGATCAGCCGGGACGAGTTGGAAGCCATCCGCGCGACCAGGGACAGCACAGGCGGGGCGACCTGTACGGAGATTCCGACATGAGCCTACTGGTGCATCAGATCGGCCCCGCCTGCACGGTACAGGATCAGGGGCGCACGGGGTATCTGGATCAGGGCCTGTCGCGGTCCGGCGCGGCGGATCAGCTGGCCCTGCATGAAGGTGCGGCACTGTTGGGACAAGGCCCGGATTGCGCCGCCTTGGAAATGGCAGGCATGGGCGGCACGTTCGAGGCCACTCAGCCGGTCAGCATCGCCCTGACCGGCGCGCCGATGCAGGCGAATATCGACGGTAGTCCGATTGTCTGGAACGCGTCTCATACTCTGGAGGCCGGACAGAGGCTGACCATCGGTGCGGTGATGCAGGGAACCTATGGTTATCTGCATGTCAAAGGCGGGATCGATGCGCCACTTTTTCTGAGGTCACGCTCGACCCACCTGACCGCAAAGGTCGGGCGCGCGGTGCAGGCGGGTGACATGCTGCCGACCAACCCACACTCGGGCAGTGTCGGCATGAAGCTGCAACCCGATCAACGGTTCGCCGGAGGCACCCTGCGCGTGGTCGCCAGCTTTCAGACCCCCCTGTTCGATCAGGACACGCTGGATCGGTTTACCCGGACCGTGTTCCGGCGCGGGGCGCGGGCGAACCGAATGGGAATGCAGTTGGACAGCGATGGTGAAGGCTTTGCTGCCAAAGGTCAGTTGAACATCCTGTCCGAGGTTATCACTCCCGGCGACATCCAGATGACCGGCACCGGCAACCCCTTTATCCTTCTGCCCGAATGCCAGACCACCGGAGGCTACCCCCGCATCGCCACCGTCCTGCCCTGTGACCTGCCCCGCGCGGCGCAGACCCCGGCGAGCGGTCAGATACGGTTCAAATTCGTGACGATGGACGAAGCCGTCGCCCTGCACGCGGCCTATCTGGCCGATCTGTCTCGGCTGCGGGCGCGGGTCGCTCCTCTGGTGCGTGACCCGCATGACATACCGGACTTGTTGTCCTACCAATTGATCGGCGGAATGATCTCTGCCACCGAGTAAGGAGTGTTGCCGATGCCCAGCGTCGATCTGAATGCCGATATGGGGGAGAGCTTTGGCCCATGGACGATGGGCGATGATGAGAGCCTGCTGAAGATCATCACCTCGGCCAACATAGCCTGCGGTTTTCACGCAGGCGACCCGGACGTGATGGCACAGACGATGACACTGGCGGCCGAGAATGGGGTGGGCATCGGCGCGCATCCCGGCTTTCCCGACCTGCAAGGGTTTGGTCGACGCAATATGAAAGTGCCGCATGACAACCTGCGCAATCTGGTGCGCTATCAACTGGGCGCAGCGATTGGGATGGCCAAGGCGGTCGGCACCGAAGTCCGGCACCTGAAACTGCACGGCGCACTGGCAAACATGTGCTCGGCCGATATCGGCATGGCGCGGGCTTGCTATCAGGGCGCGCTGGACGTGGACCCGGACATCATCGTCATGGTTCTGGCCGTCACCAAACAGGAAGAGGCCGCACGCGAGCTGGGCTGCAAATGGGTCGGAGAGATATTTGCGGACCGCGCCTATAATGATGACGGTACCTTGGTGGATCGCAGCCTGCCGGGCGCGGTCATCCACGACCCTGAACTGGCCGGGCCCCGCATCCTGAACATGGTCCGCGAGGGCGCGATCATTACCGAATCCGGCAAACGGTTGGAGACCTCGATCGACACGATCTGTCTGCACGGCGATGGCCCTACGGCAGTCGAAATCGCCCGGTCGGTGCGTAAGAACCTGATCGCCGGCGGCGTTGAGGTGGCGAAATTCACCCGATAGCCATGCGGATGTAAGACCGGCACCTCATCTTCTTACTGTTGCCCGCTTGGTTTTCTGCCCCTAGCATGCCTGCAAGTGCATGTTCTGATTATTGGAAATCCAGGCAAGGCCACGCCCGACTGCCGCCGGGTATGCGCAAGGAGGTGTCTTAATGTCTTTCGATTTGATGTCTTACCAACCCCGCGGGGACAAGAAGAACTCGGACTTCTTCAACGAGTACCTGCCAATGATCTACGAACGGCGCACCAGTTCGGGCGTGGCCGATCAGGTCGGACCGATGCGGGCGATCGTCATGCAGGTGGAAACCACGGCGCTGTTCGATACGCTGATCGAGCTTTATGTGATGACCCCGTATCGTCACACGGCAACCTATATGGGCCAGACCCACAAATTCTCGGTCCTGCATTCGCATTCCGATTACCCGGCCATGATCGTGATGGCCCCGCTGAACCCCGGTTTTGAGGATTTCATCCCGCGCATCAACCGCATGTACCCGCTGGCGCGCAACACGCCGCAGACCCGCTATGTCGGAGAGATTTACGGGGCGACCGATCTGAAGACCCTGACCAAGACACTCGAAGCCCAGAACATCCGCTTTGAGTATAAAGGCGATACCGAGAATCCGTTCTACACGCAGGAAGGGTTCCGTTTCACCACCCCGTCGGATTTCACCTGCAACCGGGTTGGGTATTCCACGCTGGATTTCAACGACTCCGACAGCCTGGGGCTGGGGGATCGCGTTTTGCTGAGCGATGCGGAACAGGCGCAGCTGGATCAGGCCGCCGCTTTTGGATCGGACAGCAAGATCTCACCCCTGATGCTGGGCATCGACCACCTTGCCACCCGCATTCTGGCCGGTGAGCGTGAGGATGCGATCCTAGAGTTCCTGACCATGGTGCCTTATTATTTCTGGGGGGCGTACAACATCTTCGACATGAACTCGTCAACCAATGTGAACCGCAACGCCAATGTGGATGATGACAAGAAGTCACCCGCCAAGGTCTTCACCGCAAACAACACGCCTTCTTTCGTCAATTCCTTCGAGCAGTTGCCGATGCCGACCGAGGATTTTGTCCGCAACTTCGGCCGCCGCCTGCATCACATGGCCGTCGAGATTCAGGATGGCGATCACAACGCAGGCGAAAAGAATGTCGATTTCGTGGTCAATACGCTCAAGGACAAGGGCGTGCCGTTCCTGGCGCATGTGGTGGGTGAATGCAAAGACGACCCGAACCTGAAACAGATATTCTCGAAACACTCAAAGAACACGTTGCTGATCACCGAGTATATCGAACGCTGCCACCACTATGACGGCTTCTTCACCAAGGATAACGTGGCCGCGCTGACCGCCGCTGCGGGGCAGGATGAACAGTACCAGCACGGGCATGTGTTCGACTGAGGCGTTCCGACAAAAAAGGCTGCGAGTTTCCTCGCAGCCCAGACCCATTCAGGAGAGAATATGTCGGATCTTATGACGGTCCGATCATGAAACATGTGACATTGCGGGCCTGAAGCCTGCGACAGGCCAGATCAGCCTGTTCGCGGGTCATGCCCTGAAACGTCGCCTCGAACCCGCGCGAGCTTTGGTTCACCTTGCGCAGGGTACCTTCCAGAGTGGTCATTTCCGACAGGGCGGTTTTCAGCAAAACCTTCTCGGCCTCGTATCGGGTGGTATAGCGGCCCACATTGACGCCCCACAAATGCCCGCCGGATGTGGACAGGCGGGTAACAATTTCCTGTTCGGGCTCGGGCTGCACGTTCGGATCGGTCGATGCCAGAACCAGATTTTCCGGACGTGCGGCTGGCCGCGTTGTGTCGTCGGTTGCAGTCTGGATATCCGCAGCCGCGATGGCCGCCGCGATCCCGTCCTGAATGCGCGCGCCGTTCTCGGCGGCGGTGGCGGCAACGGTGCCGGCCACCTGTACGGCGGCGCCCGGTCCGGGGCGCAGCACCGGCCGCAGGCTGGTTTTCGGCGCGCCTGTCACGGCCGCAACCGTTGCACCCAGCCCAGCATTCCCGGCATAGGCCGGACGGGCCGGTTTGCGGATTGGTGCCCGCGATGGTGCACGGCGGAAGCCCATGTCCAGCAGTTCGGCCACTTTGGCGTTGCGCGATGCACCGGATTTGCCGCCAAACACTGTGGCGATGATCCGTTCATCCTTGCGCTTTGCCGAAGCCACAAGGTTGAAGCCCGCAGCGCGGGTGTAACCGGTTTTGATCCCATCCGCGCCTTTATAGGCGGCCAGCAGGCGACGGTTCGTGTTCGGAACCGTCTTGATCCCGGCATTGGTCGATTGCCGCGAGAACAGGTTGTAGTACTGCGGGTAATCATACAGCAGGTGACGGCCCAGCGTGGTCATGTCCCGTGCGGTGGACATGTGCCCCGATTCTGTCAGACCGTGTGCGTTCTTGAACGTGGTGCGGCTCATGCCCATCGCCTTGGCTGTGCGGGTCATGCGGCGGGCAAAGGCGGCCTCGGACCCGCTGATGGCGATGCCAATGGCGGTGGCGGCATCATTGGCCGATTTCACCGCAGCCGCGCGGATCAGATAGCGAAAGGCAATCCTCTGGCCCGTGCGCAAACCCAGTTTCGAGGGCGGCTCGGACGCGGCTTTCTTGGTGATACGAACCTGCGTATCCAAGTCAATCTCACCGTTCCGCACCGCCTCGAACGCGATGTAGAGCGTCATCATCTTGGTCAGCGAAGCCGGATGCAGCCGTGTGTCGGCATTGCGCGAGTGCAGCACCTCTCCGGTCCGTGCATCAATCACCATTGCCGCATAGGGCGCAGCCACCCCTTGCAACGGCGCAAAGGAGAGCAGCCACAAGAATGCTATAAGGAATAAGCCCATTCGGGCCGGAACTGTCCGCCGAACCTGCACGATCTTTGCCTCTGTCTACCTCGGGCCGCCGGGTTTTCCCGGTCAGCTTGTAATTATTTTATTGCTTTAGAGGCTAGCACAGCGACCCAATGAAATAAACCAAAAGCTCGTCAAATCGCTATTTGGTTACGCTTCGGATGGCATACAACATATGGCCGAACACGCGCCCTGCCCCACCACATCCATGAATATGACCAGAAAATGCCGCCACACCGTACCGAATTTTCGAAACTGAGACCATTCGGCAACATCAGCCAAGCTGCTGAACAAGGCCCGTGAGCTGACCCAAGTCCTGCAACTCACGGTATCGTGGGTTTTCCGACGGCGTTTCGGCGTGTTCGACCTCCCAGACCAGCCCATGCGGCACATACACGCCCCAGCACCCGGCCTGAATCGGGGCCACCACATCGGACCGCATCGAATTGCCGACCATCATCGCCGAGGCAGGTCCGCCCTCATACTGGTCGAAAATCTGCCGGTATGTCTGCGGCGTCTTCTCGGATACGATCTCGACCCCGTCGAACAGCTCACCCAACCCGGACTGCGCAAGTTTGCGTTCCTGATCGATCAGATCGCCCTTGGTGATCAGCACCACCTGATGAGTCGCCGTCACGCCCTCGATCGCCTCGCGCGCATGGGGCAGCAGCTCGATCGGATGGGCCAGCATTTCTTGACCGGCTTCGACCAATTGGCGAATGACCGAGGCTGGAACCCGGTCCTCGGTCACCTCGATCGCGGTTTCGATCATCGACAGGGTAAAGCCTTTGATGCCGTATCCGTAATGCCGGATATTGCGCTTTTCGGCCGCCAGAAGCCGCTCCAACAGATGGTCCTTTTCGGCATGATCGGCCAGCAAATCGGTGAAATGAGACTGCGTGAGCTGAAAAAAACGCTCGTTGTGCCACAAAGTATCATCCGCATCAAAGCCGATTGTGGTAAGGTTTTGACCCATGTCGAATACGTCCTGCTGGCTCTTTTCTCTGGCCGGTACGACGTTATATAAGCGCACAGATAAACCGAAGCCTGAATCGGACAGTAGAACGCGATGCTTGAACACCAATGGATCATGTCTGACAAACCGGAGGACGACGATGATGCGGATTCGTCTGTCCTGGTGCAGACGCGCCCCAAGACCAAGCGCCCACCGCTGTACAAGGTTCTGCTGCTGAATGACGACTACACCCCGATGGAATTCGTGGTGCATGTGCTGGAGCGGTTCTTCAGCATGACCCACGCACAGGCGTTCGAGATCATGCTGACCGTCCACAAGAAAGGCGTCGCGGTCGTGGGCGTGTTCAGCCACGAGATCGCCGAAACCAAAGTGGGGCAGGTCATGGATTTTGCCCGCCGGCATCAGCATCCCCTGCAATGCACCATGGAGCGGGAAGAGTAAGCCCGCGCTGCTCTTTCGATATCGCTCATGTCCCCTCGTCTTGATCTTGCCCTGCAAAGCGGCCTTTCGCTGTCGCAACCGTTGACGGTGTTTGGGCCGACCACAGCCAGTGACCTGTCGGCCTTGCCGCGCGAAACGCAGGTGGTGCAGCCGTTCAAACCGTTTCACGATCACTTCGCCAATCAGGGGTTCGCGGTCGTGGCAGAGGCGAACACGCCCTGTCAGGAAGCCATCGTGTTCCTGCCCCGCGCCAAGGCGCTGGCCCGTTCAATGGTGCATCAGGCCTGCGCCCGCGCCAGCGGAGTTGTTGTGGTGGACGGGGCCAAGACCGATGGCGTCGACAGCCTGCTGAAAGACATCCGCAAGCGCGTTTCGATCGAGGGGCCGATCTCGAAGGCGCATGGCAAGATCTTCTGGTTCCAGTCGGACCCGCAGGCCTTTGCGGATTGGGCCGCACCCGAGCACCAGACAGCCGACGGCTATCGGACTGCGCCGGGGGTGTTCTCCGCGGATGGCATCGATCCGGCTTCGGCGCTGTTGCTGACGGCGTTGCCCAGCAAGCTGGGTGCCCGAGTCGCAGACCTTGGCGCGGGTTGGGGATACCTCTCTGCCGGGCTGCTGCAGGCTGCGGGCCTGAAATCCCTGCATCTGGTCGAGGCCTACCACACCGCCCTGACCTGTGCCCGCACCAATGTGGCCGACCCGCGTGCTCAGTTTCACTGGGCCGATGCGGTGACCTGGCGTGCGTCTGAGCCCATCGACACGGTGGTAATGAACCCGCCCTTCCACACCGGCCGCAGCGCCGAACCGGAGCTGGGGCAAGGCTTCATCCGGTCGGCTGCCAAGAACCTGACCCGCAACGGTTCTCTGTGGATGGTAGCGAACCGTCATTTGCCCTACGAGGCCGCTTTGACTGGCGCTTTTGCCCATGTTGAGGAAGTGACCGGCGACAATCGGTTCAAGGTCTTTCATGCCTCTCGCCCTCGGCGGTGATCCCGGCTAACCTGCGCCGCAACTCAGGAGTTTACGCATGTCCTTTTCCATAGCTGGCAAAACCGCAATCGTGACCGGTGGGGCCAATGGCGTTGGCTTGGCAATCGGGCGCCACTTTGCCGATGCGGGCGCCAATGTGATGTTTGCCGATATGGACGAAAAACGGCTGACAGAAGAACTGGGCGAGCAGGCCGATGACAGCAACATCCGGTTCTTCGCCGGTGACCTGCGCGAAAAACTGACCATCGCCAATCTGCTGTCGGCCACCATCGACGCGTTCGATCAGGTGGACATCCTGATCAACGGCGCACGGCAGGTGATCCCCTCCGATCCGCTGGATACCGACGATGACTCGGTGCGCACCCTGCTGAACCAGAACCTGATGCCCGCCCTGCGGCTGAGCCAACTGGTCGCCAAACGGATGATCAAACAGGCCGGTGACGAAAACGAAAACCCGGCCGGGTCGATCATCAACCTGTCCTCGATTGCCGCCCGGCGCACGCACCCTGACCTGATGGCCTATTCCGTATCAACCGCCGCACTGGATCAGATGACCCGCTCGCTGGCGGTGGCGCTGGCCCCGAACCGTATCCGGGTAAACTCGATCGCGCTGGGGTCAGTGATGAGCGCCTCGCTGCAATCCACTCTGAAAGAGAACCGCGATTTCCGCGACGATATCGAAAAGCACACCCCACTGGCCCGGATCGCAGCACCCACCGAACTGACCGAGACGGCGCAGTATCTGGCCTCGGACGCTGCCGGGTTCATCACCGGACAAATCCTGACCATTGACGGCGGCCGCACCCTGCTGGACCCCGTCGCAGCCCCGGCCCACTGATCCCCATGTTCGATACCGAAAAAACCACCGCCTCTACCTGGTTCCGCCAACTGCGTGATGAAATCGTCACCGCGTTCGAAGCGCTGGAAGACAGCCACGACACCGGACCGTTTTCGGATGCCCCTGCTGGTCGGTTCGAAGTCAAGGAAACCACGCGCCAGTCCGAAGACGGCTCGGACGCGGGCGGCGGGTTGATGTCGGTGATGCGCGGCGGACGCGTGTTCGAAAAGGTCGGCGTCAATATCTCGACCGTTTACGGCACGCTTGGCGCCCGCGCGCAGCAAGCCATGGCCGCGCGCAAGGGTATTCCGGGCATGGCAGATGATCCGCGTTTCTGGGCCTCGGGCATCTCGCTGGTTGCGCATATGCAGAACCCGCATGTTCCGGCGGTGCATATGAACACCCGCATGTTCTGGACCCCGCACGCGTGGTGGTTCGGCGGTGGGTCGGACCTGAATCCCTGTATCGAGTATGATGACGACACCGCCCATTTCCACGCCACGCAAAAGGCGCATCTGGACCCGCACGGGCCGGGGCATTATCCGCGCCTCAAGAAATGGGCTGACGAGTATTTCTTCATCCCGCACCGCAAACGCGCCCGTGGGGTCGGCGGCATTTTCATGGATGATTACTGTACCGGCGACTGGGCCGCAGATTTTGCGCTGACGCAGGATATCGGCCGGGCCTTCCTGCCTGCCTTCCTGCCCTTGGTCAAAAATCGCCGCGTTCAGGCTTTTGACGACAACGACAAGAACACCCAACTGGTGCATCGCGGCCTGTATGCCGAATACAATCTGGTTTACGACCGGGGCACCAAGTTCGGGCTGGAAACCGGCCACGATCCGGATGCGGTGCTGATGAGCCTGCCGCCAATGGCAAAGTGGGTCTGACGCGCGCTCAGAAATTGAAATCCATGAAGTTGTCGTAGCAGTAGTTCTGAGCCTGAACCGCTGACATGTTCGCTCCGACCCGTTTGACCGTTACGGAATATCCCGGCTTGGTGTCGGCACCCGGAGGTGGTGTCAGGGAAAACTGCACCGTCCGCACACCTGGTTCGTAGGCTTTGAAGATATAGATGCGCTGAGAGTTGGGGACTCCCAAGGTCCGAATGGCGAAATCCCCGATCCCGCACCAGTAGTTGACCGGCGCTGACGACCCGATCGCTTTCACCGCATAAACGCCGTTCTGCACCGGTGTGATTTCCGTTCGAAACTGGGGCCTGACCTGCAGACCGAACCCAACAGCCTGGGCTATGCCCGGCAACAGAACCAACGCCGCTGCGCCAAATAGCTTGAAAAACCGCATGGTTATTATCCTCAAACGCAATCGCTTTTCGCCTAGGATGATAGCCGACGCAGGGGATGAGTAAAGTCGGAGCACTCTGCCCCTTGTTTTGGGCTCAGCGGGTGCTCAGCCGACCGCCGACGTCCTGCGGTGCCAGGGCAACCGTCTTGATCACCGCATAACAGGGCTTGCCCGGCTCCAGTCCCAGCGCCTCGACCGAGCGGCGGGTGACGCGGGCCAATACCGGCCCAGCCGGGGTACGGACCGAGACGATCGCCCCCGGCCCCTCGCCCGCACGGATCGTATCGACCGCGCCTTCCAGCATGTTCAGGGCCGAAAGCCCCTCGGGCCGTTTGTTGGACAGGATGACCTCTTGCGCAGGAATGCGGATGCGCAGCTCTTCCCCCACCTGATGCGGGATGCGTGGCAGGAACAGGCGCGCGCCGCCGGCATCCAGTTCGGTCAGCCCATCGGCGTGATGATCCCGGACCCGCACATTCAGCACCGCCCCCACGGCGCGAACCCCGGCCGGGGCGATCGACGGATCGGCCATCACCTCGGACGCCGGGCCATGCCGCACCGCCTTGCCGTCCTGAAGCGCAACCACCGAGGTCGCCAGCCGCGCGACCTCGGCCGCGGAATGCGTGACGTAGAGAATTGGCACCGAGACCTCATCCCGCAGCCGTTCGAAATAGGGCAGGATCTCAGCCTTGCGCGCGTCGTCCAGCGCAGCCAAGGGTTCATCGGCCAGAATGAGGCGCGGGCTGGCCAGCAGGGCGCGGCCAATGGCGACACGCTGCTTTTCCCCGCCCGACAGGCCCGCAGGGCGGCGCTCCAGAAGATGGCCGATACCCAGCATCTCGATCACCTTATCCGGGTCCTCGCGCCGCGCGCGTTTCGGCGCGAACCAGCGGCCATAGGACAGGTTCTGCCGCACGGTCAGATGCGGGAACAGGCGGCCTTCCTGAAAGATATAACCCAAGCGCCTGCGATGCGGTGGCAGCCAGTGGTTCTGCTCGATGTCGAACAGCTCCCACCCGTCGACGGCCACACGCCCGGCCTGGGGACGCAGCAACCCGGCCACGGCGTTGACCACGGTGGTCTTGCCCGACCCGGACCGCCCGAACAGAACCGTCACCCCCGAGGGCGCGTCAAAGCTGAGGTCTAGCGCGAGGTCGGGCAGATCGTGCTGCAGGCGGACGGACAGGCTCATGACCCGGACACCCTGGCTGCGGCGCGGCGGCCAACATATTCCGACAGCAACAGTGCCCCCATCGCGATAATGATCGAGACTACCACCAGCCGAGTCGCCGCGCTTTCGCCTCCCGGCACCTGCAGGAAAGCATAGACCGCCGAGGGCAGGGTCTGGGTCTGGCCGGGGATGTTCGAGACGAAGGTGATCGTGGCCCCGAACTCTCCCATCGCTTTGGCAAAGGCAAGGATGGCACCGGCGATCACACCGGGCAGGATCATCGGCAAAGTGACGGTGGCAAAGACGAAGGGGCGCGACGCGCCCAAAGTTGCCCCGGCCTGCTCCAGCTTAGGGTCTACCGCCTCGATCGACAGGCGAATGGCGCGCACCATCAGCGGAAAGGCCATGATCCCCGCCGCCAGCGCCGCGCCGGTCCAGCGAAAGGCCACGACGATGCCGAACTCGGCCAGCAGCTTGCCCAGCGGCCCCTGGATGCCAAAGGTCAGCAGCAGCAGATACCCGGTCACCACCGGCGGCAGAATCAGAGGCAGGTGCACCAGCCCGTTCAGCAGCTGACGACCGGGAAACCGCCAGCGGGCCAGCGCGTAGGCCACGAAAATGCCAAACGGCAAGGTTACCAGCGTCGCCCAGAAGGACACGCGCAACGACAGTCTGAGCGCCTCAAGCTCTGCCGGTCCTAACCATCCCATCCGTCAGCGCCCCGGCAGGGCAAAGCCCTGTTCTGTAAAAACTTCCCGGGCCGCGTCCGATTGCAGGTGATCCAGAAACGCCCGTGCTTCGACTGTGCCGGACGCGGTCACCGCTGCCGGGTAAATGATCGGCGGATGCAGATCGGGCGGGAACGAGGCCACGACCTGAACCCGGTTTTCGACCTGCGCATCCGACTGGTAGACGATCCCCAGCGGCGCGGCACCTGCCGCAACCAGCGCAAGCGCCGCGCGGACATTGTCGGTTTGCGCGATCCTGGTCTGCACATCCTCCCACAGCCCCAGTTTCTGCAGCGCCGCCTTGCCGTAAATCCCCGCCGGCACCGCATCGACCAGCGCCATCGCCAGATGACCGCTGCCCAGTATTGCAGACAGATCAACATCCGGCTGCATACGACCGATCTGATCCAGATCCGCATTCCCAATCAGAACCAGCCCATTGCCCAGCAAATCCACCCGCGAATCCGCATCGATCATTTTCTGATCCTGCAGAACATCCATCCAGTCCACATTTGCCGAAATGAACAGATCCGCAGGGGCCCCCAGCTGAATCTGCCGCGCCAGCACGGATGACGCCGCGTAGGACACCGTCACCTCATGCCCCGTTTGCTGTTCGAAGATCGGCGCGATCTCATCCAGAGCGTTTTTCAGGCTGGCGGCGGCGAAAACCAAAACCTCTCCCGCTCCGGCCCGGATCGGAGCCAGCGTCAAAGTGCCCAACACCAAGGCCGCGATTGCACATCGGCGGGCAAGGGACAGGATCATGTGGTCTCCCGTCTGGAAGGTTACAGTCCCTTCGGGGATATCTGAGGGCGCATAGGACACGCAAGCGCCTTTCCCATGGCCGAGGGCGCAGCCTGCGGAAAAGGAACGCAATATACGAGGGGCAGGATCAACAAAATCCACCTGACCCGGCATTGCATCAAAGAATTTGTGCCAGACCCTCTTGCGCCCGCGCGCAGGCTTGGCTACATGCACCGTCACGGGTGATTAGCTCAGTTGGTAGAGCGCTTCGTTTACACCGAAGATGTCGGGAGTTCGAGTCTCTCATCACCCACCATCCCCCTTTCAGATCGCGCAAATGTCACGGGCTCGGCGAAATTTGAACCCGACGCTTGCAACCGATTGCAAGTTTTGACCGTTGACGCGTAGTATTTCCACCATGAATTCGCTTGTCAGCCTTTCCCCGATCTGCGGGCGCCAGTCATGAGTGTCACCCTGAAAGACGTCGCCGCCCTGGCGGGCGTGTCGCGCTCGGCCGTTTCGCGCACCTTCACCGAGGGTGCATCGGTATCAGCCAAGACCCGCAACAAGGTTGAAAAAGCCGCGAAAGAACTGGGGTATAGCCCCAATGCGCTGGCCTCGTCGCTGACCACCGGGCGGACCAAGCTGATCGGACTGATCTCGAACAACTTTCACAACCCGATTTTCCTTGAAGTATTCGACCAATTTACCCGCGCCCTGCAGGAACGCGGGCTGCGGCCGTTGATCGTCAACCTGACGGACGAAACCGAACCGGCCAATTCGGTGCGGATGTTGCGGCAGTATTCGGTGGACGCAGCCATCGTTGCCTCATCAACCCTGCCGCCCAGCTTTGCCAAGGCGTTTCACGATGCAGGCGTGCCGGTGGTACACACCTTCGGCCGGTCGGCCACCTCGCCCGAGGTGCATGTGGTGGGAATCGACAACGTGGAATGCGGACGCATGGCGGCGCGCGAACTTCTGGTGCGCGGCTATCGGCGGGTGGGGTATCTGGGCGGGCCGCAGGACGCGACCTCGGCCATGGACCGATATCGCGGCTTCATGGAAGAGGTTGATAAGCACCCCGATCTTGAGGTGTCGCATTCTTTCGCCGGGGCCTATTCCTTTGAGGCCGGGCGCGCTGAGATGCTGCGCCTGCTGGCGGGAACCCCGGCCGAAGGTTATTTCTGCGGGGACGATATTCTTTCCATCGGCGCACTATCGGCCCTGCGCGATCACGGGCTGAAACCGGGCACCGATGTCGGCATCATTGGTCTGAACGACATGGAGATGGCGCGGTGGGAAAACATCGACCTGACCACCATTCATCAGCCAATCAAGCAGATCATCACATCGTCCGTCGATCTGGTCGAGGAGATGCTGAAAGACCCCAAACGCTATCCCGAGGCGCGGATATTCCCCTGCCGGGTGATTGAGCGGGGCACGCTGCGAACCCGCCCCTGATCAACGGAACATCGGCGGACGCGCGTCTTTCCAAGCACCATCTTCCTTGCCCGACGCCACGGCCGCGTGCACAGCAGCAATCGAGCGAACTCCGTCGGGCGCGCCGGGCAGACCGTCACGGACCTCACCCCGGATCGCATCAGCCAGATCGCAATAAATGTTCGCAACGGCCAGCGGGAACCCTTCGGGATGCGCAATGGCCACGCGGGACAGGCGCTGCACCTCGTCATGCAGGCCGCCCTCGCCTTTTTCGATGATCTGAGTGCGGCCGCCAACGGGGGTGTAGATCAGTTGGTTGGGCTGTTCCGAAGCCCAACGCAGACCGCCGGTTTCGCCAAACACCTGAATGTCGAAACCATGCTGCCGCCCGATGGCCACCGATGAGGTCCACAGACGACCCACCGTGCCGCCCTCCATCCGGAAGTTGATCATGGCGTCGTCTTCCAACTCGCGGCTGGAAATGGTCGAGGCCATGTCGGCGGACAGGGTTTTGACCTCGTCATCACAGATAAAGCTGGCCATGTGCAGTGCGTGGATGCCGCAATCGGCGAACTGGCCCGAGACGCCCGCCATCGCCGGATCATAGCGCCAGCGCACGCGCGGGTTGTCGGCGTCGGTGGCGTCGCCGTGGTGGCCGTGGCTGAAATTGGTGACGACCAGACGCACCTTGCCAATATCGCCCGCCCGCACCATCGCGCGGGCCTGCCGCACCATCGGATAGGCGGAATAGCAGTAGTTCACCGCGCAGATTTTGCCCGAGGCCTCGGCCACGCGAACGATCTCTTCGCCCTCTTCCACAGTCATGGTCATCGGCTTTTCGCAGAGCACGTTGAACCCGGCCTCAAGGAACGCTTTGGCAATCTCGAAGTGGGTCGAGTTCGGCGTGGCAATCGTCACCAGATCAATCCGGTCGGCGCGGTCTTTTTCACCGGCCAGCATCTCTTGCCAGTCGCCATAGGCCCGGTCGGCGGCGACGCCCAGACGCTGCGCGTAGTCCCGGCCCGCATCGGGGCGGTGGTCCAGGGCTCCGGCTGCAAACTCGAACATGCCGTCCGCCTGCGCGCCCAGACGGTGTGCAGGCCCGATCTGGCTGCCTTCGCCACCACCAATCATGCCCCATTTCAGCTTTGCCATGGTATTTGTCTCTCTTGCGTGTTTTGCCGTTTGCGATCAGAAATCGCGGATATTTTGCCATTGCCGCTGCTGTGACGACATCAGCGCTGCAGCGACGACACGGTTGACCTCGTGCCCATCGTGGAAGGTGGGCCAGATGGGCTGCCCGGTATGGATCGCCTGCAGGAAATCCTTGGCCTCGATGATGATCTGGTCCTGATATCCGGTGCCGTGGCCCGGACCCTGACAGAAGGGTTCGTAGTCCGGATGCGCCGGGCCGGTCAGGATCTTGGTAAAGCCCCGCTGCGCCTCGGGGCCTTCGTGGCGATAGAACCACAGGGCGTTCTGGTCTTCCTGATCAAATCGCAGCGCACCTTTGGTGCCCGAAATCTCGTAGGCGTAGCCCATCTTGCGGCCCGTTGCGACGCGGCTGACATGGATATTGCCCATCGCTCCGTTTTCGAACCGGCACATGATCTGCGCTTGATCGTCATTGTCCACGGTGCCACCGGGGCGGGTGTGGTGGACGGTTTCAACCTCGGCCATGACCTCAGCAATCGGCCCCATCAGCGCCAGCGCACCGTTGATCATATGCGGCGCCAGATCGCCCATGGTGCCGTTGGCCATTCCGGTCGTGCGCCATGTGGCCGGGGCCTCGGGGTCGGCATAGAAATCTTCGGTGTGCTCGCCCCGGAACCAGGTGATATCGCCCAACTCACCCTCGGCGATCAGTTTGCGCGCATATTGTGTGGCGGGAGTACGGGCATAGTTGAATCCGACCATGTTGGTGACACCCGCCGCCTCGGCAGCTGCCACCATCGCCGCACCATCCGCCATCGACGCGCCCAGCGGTTTTTCGCACAGCACCGGCTTGCCCAGAGCACAGGCCGCTTCCGCAATCTGGCGGTGGGTGTTCTGGGGCGAGGCGATAACGATGGCCTCGACTGCCGGGTCGTTGATCAGCACCCGCCAGTCCTCGGTCGCGCGGCGGAACCCGTAGGCCGCCCGATACCGCTCGGCACTTTCGAGGCTTGAGGCGCAGATCATCTCAAGACGCGGGCGCAGCGCCGTGTTGAACACTGCCCCCACTGCCGACATGGCGACCGAATGGGCCTTGCCCATATAGCCGCCGCCTACGATTCCAATTCCGATTTCTGGCATCTGTCGCGGCTCCGAACATATTATTTGCAACCGGTTGCAAAATGAGTATCGTGTGAATCGATTCAACGCAAGGTCCAAACTTTGCCGACCCCAGCTTGCCGGAGGACATGACGTGAGCGCTTTGATAGAGGGTATCAAAGGAAACCGGTTCGCCGTGTTCGGGCGCGCTGGCATGGACATGTTCGCCGATCCCATAGGTGTCAAAAGCGAAGATGCCGATACGTTCCACGCCGATCTGGGCGGATCGTCGGCCAATATATGCGCGGGATTGGTCAAGCTGGGCAGCCAGGCGTCTCTGGTCACCTCGGTCTCGGATGATGCAATTGGTCGATTCTGCCTGAATCGCCTGCGCCACTATGGTGTCGACACGTCCAATATCCGCGTTGTGGGTGGCGAATACCGCATGTCGCTGGCCGTCTACGAAAGCCGGGTCGAGAATTTCCAGAATGTCATCTATCGCAACGGAGCCGTCGACTTTCAGGTCACCGAAGAGGACATGGACAAGGTCGATTACTCGGCTTTCTCCGCCGTGATCTCGGCGGGCACCGTCTTTGCTGCCGAACCCTCACGCAGCGCCACCTTCCGCGCGTTTGACAATGCCCGTGCAGTCGGTTTGCCCGTAATCTTCGACATCGATTACCGCCCCTATAGCTGGCCTTCGCCCGAAGTGGCCGCCGATGTCCTGTCGCGCGCCGGGGAAGCCAGTGACCTGATCGTCGGCAATGACGAAGAGTTCGGTTTCATGGCCGGTGGCATCGACAAGGGGTTCGCCAAGGCCAGGGAACTGGCCGAAAAGCCGGGCCGGATCGTCATCTACAAGAAAGGTGAGCAGGGTGCGGTGACGCTGGTGGACGGTCAGGAGATCCACACCGGCATCTATCCTGTCACCGCCGTTAAACCCAACGGTGCCGGAGACAGTTTCATGGCCGGTCTGCTGGCGTCAATCGCCGCGGGGCATTCGCTAAAAGACGCGGTCATGCGCGGCTCGGCCTGTGCCTCGATCGTAGTGTCGCAACCCGGCTGCGCCCAGGCGATGCCGACGACGCAGCAGTTGGACACGTTCCTTGCCGATCATCCCGGCCCGACCACATAGGAGGCTCTTATGCATATCGCGCCCTATGACAATCAGAACAAACCCATCGTCGATGCCGACGACCCCACGGTGCCGCTGAACTATTTCAACATCGTCAAACTGCGCCGCGGTGACGCGTTCGAATATCAGGTGCCGGGCTATGAAACTTGCATCGTTCCGGCCACCGGCAGCGTCGATATTGACGTCGAGGGTGTGCAATTCGTCAAGCTGGGCAACCGGAGCGAGGATGTCTGGGATGGCGAACCCGAAGGTGCTTACGTCCCGGTCGGTGCCAAGGCGCGGATGGTTTGTGTCTCGGACGGGGCCGAGGTGTTCATCGCGGGCGCCAAGTACGACAAGGTGCTGGAACCCTTTGACGTCCGCCAGCATGACCTTGTGCAATATGGCAGCGACGACACCAAAACCCATCGCAAAATCAAACACATCCTCGGCCAGAAACAGCACGACAAGGTCGGCCGCCTGCTGGTGAGTGAACTGTTCACCGTTGGTCAGGGCGGCTGGTCCGGCTTCCCCAGCCACAAGCACGACACCAACCGCCTGCCGGATGAGAGCCGCCACGACGAGACCTACAACTTCCGTTTCAAACCCAACTGGGGGTCGGGTCTGCAGATGCTGCAGCGCGAGGATAATGAGCCGGGCGATGCCTATCACATCGTCGATGGCTCAACGATCTGCATCGACAAAGGCTACCACCCCTGCTGCGTGTTGCCGGGATACGAGATGTACTATTTCACCATCCTCGGCGGTCTCAGCCAGCGCTCTCTGGTGCAGTATTTCCAACCGACCCATGCCTATCAGATCGAGACCATTCCGGGCATCAAAGACATGATCGCGAAATTCAAATGACCCTCGTCACGCTGAAAGACGTCCTGACCCCCGCTTATGAGCAAGGCTATGCCGTTGGCGGCCTTGTCACATTGGGCTGGGAGGACATGCGCGCCTATGTGGCCGCGGCCGAGGCCGAAAACGCACCCCTGATCCTGCAGGCCGGCCCCAGCTGCCGCGAACACACGCCGCTGCCCGTTCTGGGCAAGATGTTTCGCCATCTGGCCGAAAACGCTTCGGTCCCTGTGGTCGCCCATCTGGACCACGGCTATACGTTTGAGGAATGCAAGATTGCCCTCGACAGCGGGTTCACGTCGCTGATGTTCGACGGGTCACGCAAGCCGCTGCAGCAGAACATCGATGAGACCGCCGCAATTGCCGAGATGGCCCACGCGGCCGGGATTTCCTGCGAGGGTGAGATCGGTTTTGTCGGCTATTCCGGTGGCGAGGGTTCAAACGGCACCGATCCGGCCGAGGCCGCGCAATTCGCGCGGGACAGCGGCGTGGACGCGATGGCGATTTCGGTTGGCAACGTTCATCTGCAACAGAACAAGGAAGGGGGTCTGGACGAAGACCGCATCCGCCAGATCGACGCCATGACCGATGTGCCGCTGGTGATCCATGGCGGCTCAGGCGTGCCGGTCGAGCAGCGCAAGCGCCTCGCCCGCGAGACCTCGATCTGCAAGTTCAACATCGGGACCGAGCTGCGCATGGCCTTCGGCGCCGCACTGCGCGAGGCCGTGAACCGTGACCCTGACAGGTTCGACCGCGTCACCATCCTGAAAGAGACCCATGACCCGGTCGAAGCTGCTGCGCGCGCGGTTATTCGTGCCTTTGGCGCGCCACCACAGAGGTAGCGCGGTTACACCTAACGCTATACCTTCAAAAGGTTTTCCATAATTTCGGCGTATTCTCTGAATAACCGAAATCCATGGAAACAAACGCTGCGCGCGACATCAACAGGCTTTTGCGGGGCATCTCGACAGACCATGTCGAGACTGTGCGGAACGCGTGGCGCGCACTTTTGGCGGATTCGAAGGCGTCTGTTCCGGAAATTCAGCACAAGCTTGCCTCTTCGGCGTGGCAGGACAACCCTCGGGGTCCGTTGTCCAAGTATCTTGGCGTCCTGCTGGCACTGCTGAGCGAAGTGGATACCGACGCATTCCGACAGGAAGTTATCCGACTTGGGAAACTCAAACTGCACCCGGTGCATCGCAGAACACTGGACCTGATGGCAAAACGTCTGGGCGACACGCCGTCGACCTTATTGGCAGGGAACATACCGGTGTTTATTGCCGATGACGTCGCCGATCCGCTCCGCATCATTCGAAACCTTCAGCGCTGGAGCAAAACCAAAGGCCTGTCTCTTGAGGACGTCACCCGCATAGACGTAATCGCCGCGCGGCCCGAGCTTGACTACTTTGGCAAGTACAACCTGTTCTTCTCGGGCATAGTGCTGACGGCGCCTGCAACCCGCCCCAAGGGCCTGATCAAGTGGCTTGGAACTCTGAACGACGAGATCACCTTCTACCACGAAATCGGACACCACGTGCACAAACACAGCGAAGGTGGTCAGGTAGAAGAACAGGAACAAGAGGCGGACAACTACGCCCGCGCGATGATGCGCAATGCGCGGCCGATCTTAACCGGTATCGGTCGCTGTGTGGGTTGGTTTCTCAGGCCATTGCTAAAACGCCTGATCAAATGGTTAGAGGCCAAGGCCCGACAAGACCATATCAAAACCCCTTGATCCTTAGATCGACCCGCCTTCGACCATAAAATTTCCCGCACTGCACATGGCGGCATCATCCGAGGCCAGAAACACTACCATCCGCGCCACGTAGACCGGGTCAATCGGGTCGGGCAGGCATTGGCGGTTGACCTGTTTGGCCAGCGCCTCGGGCGTGACCCAGAGGTCCTTCTGACGCTCGGTCATGATCCAGCCGGGCACCACCGTGTTCACGCGGATGCGGTGATCGCCCAACTCACGCGCCATGGTGCGGGTCAGGCCATGCACAGCCGATTTTGCGGTGGCATAGGCCGGAAAGCCCGCGCCGGCCTCCCACCACGAGTTTGACCCGAGGTTGACGATGGCCCCACCGCCCCGCTCGATCATCGCAGGCGCGACGGACTGGATGGCAAAGAACATGTGGCGGATATTGGTCGCCATACGCTCGTCCCAATACTCGGGTGTCACCTCGCGCCAGTCGTGCCGGTCATCATGGGCCGCGTTGTTGACCAGAACATGCGGGGGGCCCAGTTCTTCCGATAGCTGGTACAGGGCCTCACGCAATGCCTCGATATCGCGCAGGTCGCATTGGGCAAAGGCGTGTTCACCATCCAGATCCGCCAACAGTGCGTGCCCGGCGTCGGCGTTGATATCCAGAAACCCGACCTTGGCCCCCTGCGCCGCAAAAGCGCGGACCGTTTCCGCACCGATACCCCCTGCCCCGCCGGTGACTATGACAGTCTTACCGTTGAGGCTGGGATAGGTGGCAAAGTCCTGGGTCATCCGTCACGCTCCATGATCCACGCGACCTCGGGGGCCGCAACAAAGCGCCATTTCCGCAGAGGCCCGGCCATGACGTTCAGATAATACATCTCAAATCCATAGGGCGCACCGCAAGGATGATGACCGCGCGGGACTGTCACAACATCGCCATCGGACACGGCCATCGTCTCGTCTAACTGGCCGTCATCGGTATAGACCCGCTGTATACCGAACCCGTTGGCCGGGTTGAGGCGATGATAATAGGTCTCCTCCAGATAGGTGATCCGGGGATAGTCGTCCTCGTCATGGCGGTGGCTGGGATAAGACGACCAGTGGCCGTTCGGGGTGAACACCTCGGTCACCAGCAGGCTATCTGCATAGTCCTCGGCCTCCATCGCGATGTTGTTGATGTAGCGCGTGTTCACGCCCTTGCCGCGCTCGGTGAGGGTGATGCCGTCGGGACCGATGCGCCGCGCCTGATGCCCGCCTTTGCCGGGGGCCGAGCACACCGCGATGACGCAATCGGTTTCGGCGACGGCTTCCCATTCAGTTCCGTTCGGCAGGTACAGGCAATGCGGCGGTGTCTTTTCGAACACATTCATCCGGTCGCCCAGAACACCCCAATCCTGCCCGGCCCCGCTGATCTGCGCCTTGCCTTCGACCATGACCAGAATGACTTCACGGTCACCAGTCGCCTCGGCGGCTTTGTCCCCCGCACGCAGGTGATAGAGGCCGAAACCGACATAGCGCCACCCTGCACTGGCTGGAGTGATGTCGTGGACCTTGCCGCGAGTTCCGAACGGTTTCCTGAGCAGGTCTGCCATTGTGTCGTCTCCTTGATGGGTGCATTTGGTGCACCCTTAATTGATTCAGGCAGCTTGCCTTGCCTGTAGCGCCGAGAGCGCCTCGGCCAGCTGCACCTCTGCCCAGCCGTCAGTGACCGCCCGGCGCAGGATGTCCGCCTGACTTTCCGGCGCATTGCCCGCGATCGGAGGGTCCGTATCCAGATTGGTCGGGAAGGGATAGCCTTCGGCGGTGGCCGCAATCGCCGCATCCAATTCTGACTGGGTCAGGTCGCCATGCTGTTTCAGCGCGATCAGTTGGGGGAACACCGCCTGCGACATGGCGCGACGATCCACCGCCTCCATCGCGCGCCCGAAGGCCGACGAGATTTGCAGCAGATTTGCCATACGGTCGATATCGGCGCTGCTGTTTTCACCAGCAGCATGGAATAGTGCGGGATTGAAGAATATGGCATCGCCTTTTGCCAGCGGCAGTTGGATGAAATTGTCCTCGAAATGGTCCCGATGCGCGGGATCGTGAAAGGCCAGATAGCCCGGCGGGTAGAGCTGCGAGAACGGCAGCAGCTTGGTCGGGCCGCTTTCCACCGGCATGTCGCAATGGGCAACTGCCCCCTGCAGGGTCAGCGCAGCGGTCAGGTGATGGGCATGAGCGGGATACCGGGCTGCGCTATCGGCGCTTTGGAAACCCAGATGGTAGTCCCTATGCGCCTGCTGCGCTTTACCCCCCGGACGCACCTGATTGACCTGCGCGGTCATCTGATAGTTCGGGCCCAGCCATGCCTCGCAGGCGGCCGCAATCGCGGTGTTCCCAAAATACAGCGCAAAGCCTTCCGGGTCGCGCAGGCATTGCTTTTGCAGCGCATTCCAAATCCGGTCATTCGCACCCGAGGCAGCGAAGTGATCGCCCTCGCCCGAATCGCTTTGACGTTCTTCGTCAATGATCTGACGGAACACTTCGGTGGCCCGGTCGATTATCGAACTCTCCGGATACGCCCCTCTCAGGACGATCACACCCGCCAATCGTCCAAGAACCAGCGCCCACTCGGACAACAGGTCAAGTCGTTTTTCCGGGTCCGCAAGAACCGGACCCAGCGCAGCCACATCATAGATCGGTACATGTTTTTCGATGCCCGCGGCGAAAGGCATGTGCTCGGTAGAAACAGTGGACTCGGTCAACCTCTTGAAAGTTTCGAGATTGACGGACTCGGGACCAAAGAACCCAAAGGATTGACGTACCCTGTCGCTCATGCTTCCACCTCTTCTGCGAACCCCGCCTTAGACGATTTCCAACCCCGCCTGCGCGCAAACATCCACGATGTGATCATATCCCATCTTTGAATACTCATAGGGTGGCGCCTTGGCCGGGTCCTGTTCGGCCTCGACCACGATCCAGCCCTCATAGCCCATCGCCTTGAGCGCATTGGCGACCGCCTGAAAATCGATGCAGCCATCGCTGGGCACGGTAAAGGCCCCGGCGATCACCGCATCCAGAAAGCTGCGATTGTTCTCGCGCGTGTCCTGCACGATGGACGGGCGGATATCCTTGAAATGCACGTGATGCACCCGGTCGCCCCAGCGGTTCAGGGTCGCCATGACATCGCCGCCACCAAACAGCAGGTGGCCGGTGTCGAAACACAGCTTCACCTCGGAGCCCGATCCTTCCATCAGCCAGTTCACGTCATCCTCGCTTTCGATGATCGTGCCCATGTGGTGGTGATAGGCCATCGACATACCCTGATCGGCCATCCATTTCGCCAGCTCGGTCAGCTTGGTCGCATAGGCCAGAACCTGATCCTTGGACAGTTTGGGGCGGTCATTGACCGGCGTTCCGATCTGACCCTGCACGGTGTTCGAGCACTCGGCATAGACGATGCAGGGGCTGTTCAACGCTGCGAACTGCTCGACCTGCGCGCGGACAGACTCACGCTCGGTCGCGAAGTCATTCACCAGCGTGTTGCCCGAACACCAGCCGCCGCAGAGCGCGATATCGTTGCCGTCCAGATAGGCGCGCAGACCTTCGGTGTCGCCAGGCATCCGCTGGCCGCGTTCAACGCCGATATAGCCAATCTGCCGCGCCTCTTTCAGCGCCTGCTCCATGGTATAGGCCGCCGTCAGATCCGGCAGATCGTCATTCTGCCATGCGATCGGAGAGATCCCGATTTTCACGCTCATTTGGTGTTTCTTTCCCTGAGTGCAACCTCATAGGCCGCGCGTTTTTCATTCACTTCGGGGCGGATGCTGACCTCGGGCACGGCCACTTCCCACCACGTGCCGCCGTATTCGGTGGACGGGTAGGGATCGGTGTCGATGACCACCACGTACGGCCCCTTGATGTCGCCGCGCTTAGCCAGAGCATCTTCAAGCTCGGCAATCGAGCTGACCTTGACCGATGTCGCGCCCATCGCCGCCGCATGGGCTGCGAAGTCGATGGCCGAGGGCGTTTCGTGAACTGCATGATCCAGCAGGTTGTTAAACTCGGCCCCGCCGGTTCCCATCTGCAGGCGATTGATACACCCAAAGCCCCGGTTGTCGGTGATCACCACGGTGAACGAAATCCCCATCATCGCCGCCGAGGCCATTTCCGAATTCGCCATCATGTAGGTGCCATCGCCGGTAAAGCAGATCACATCACGATCCGGCTGAGCCATCTTGATGCCCATGGCGCCCGCGATC
The DNA here is from genome assembly GCF_056540565.1 of Ruegeria sp. AM9. NCBI lineage: Bacteria > Pseudomonadati > Pseudomonadota > Alphaproteobacteria > Rhodobacterales > Roseobacteraceae > Ruegeria > Ruegeria sp. AM9. The sequence goes on along the minus strand of NZ_JBQFWY010000013.1, from coordinate 43,959 downwards.
TCATATCCCATGCAACTAAAGCCGTATTCCATGTGATAGGCATCAGGGCGCGGCGCTTTCCACAGTTTGTGCAGTTCACCGGGCATGGTGCCTGCCGCGCACATCACCACCGTATCGTCATGCGAGGCGCGCTGCACCGCGCCGATCACCTGCATATCGGTGGGCAGCGCATTGCCATCGCCCGGTGCATCGGTCAGCGTGTCGACCTTGCCGAACCAATCGGCCTTCAACGTATCGGCCACAGGGTCCGCACGATATCCCTGCAGGGCAGTCCCCAACTCCTCGAGCCCGACGCGGGCATCGGCTTGCAGCGGCATGGCACCGTGTTTCTCGGCATCATAGGCAGCGGTATTCAGGCTGATCATCTCACGCTCGGGGTTCGAAAACAGCCCCCATGAGCCGGTGGTGAAATCCTGAAAGCGCGTACCGACGCCCAGCACCAGATCGGCCTCGGCACAGACGTCGTTGGCCGGTTCACCGCCAGTGACGCCGATGGGACCAAGGTTCAACGGATGATCCCAGGCCAGCGCGGACTTGCCGGCCTGTGTCTCGGTAATCGGGATGTTGTGCGTTTCGACAAAGCTCTGCAGCGCATCGGTTGCGCCCGAATAGTGCACCCCACCCCCGGCGACGATGACCGGGCGCTTGGCCGCCTGGATCGCGGCCACCGCGCGGGCCAGCTCGCCCTCATCCGCGCGGATACGGCGCTGATACCAGACGCGCGGCTCAAAGAAGCTTTCTGGATAGTCATAGGCCTCGGCCTGCACGTCCTGACAGAAGGCCAGCGTCACCGGTCCGCAATCTGCCGGGTCGGTCATCGTGCGGAAGGCGCGCGGCAAAGCAGTCAGCAGGTGTTCGGGCCGGGAAATGCGGTCAAAGTAACGGCTGACCGGCTTGAAGCAATCGTTGGCGCTGATCGTGCCGTCACCAAAGCTTTCGATCTGCTGCAACACCGGGTCGGGACCGCGGGTCGCAAACACATCACCCGGCAGGAACAGAACCGGCAGGCGGTTCACATGCGCCAGCGCCGCCGCCGTGACCATGTTCGTGGCCCCCGGCCCGATCGAAGACGTTACAGCCATCGCCCGCGTGCGGCGCATCTGCTTGGCATAGGCAATCGCGCAATGCGCCATCGTTTGTTCGTTATGGCCACGATAGGTCGGCAGGCTGTCTTTGACAGCGTGCAATGCCTCACCCAGCCCTGCTACGTTGCCATGGCCAAAAATGGCCCAGACACCTGCGATGAACGGCTCTCCGGCCTCGTTCATCTGCGCGCCCAGATAGCGCACCAAAGCTTGCGCTGCGGTCAGTCGGACTGTCTTGCCCATTGTGATCCCTTTCAACACAAGGCCGTTTTGGCCAATTCCGCAATTTCGTTAGGTTGGGCCACCCGGACCCGAAAAAGGGGGAACGGTGTTAAACCGTTCCACCCAGCGAGCCCTCCAGCTCGGCCATTTCCTGACCGCCGGCCATGAGGTCCTGCAACTGTTCAGGCGTGATCTCGCCGCGTTTCGCAGTCCCCAATGTCTTGCCCCGGTTCAGTACTGTAAACCGGTCACCCACCGCCAGTGCATGGCGCACGTTGTGGCTGATGAAGACAACGCCCACGCCCTGACTGCGTACTCGGTCAATGGTCGCCAGAACATTCGACGTCTGGCGCACACCCAGAGCCGAGGTCGGTTCGTCCAGGATCAGGATTTTGGCACCAAAATAAACCGCGCGCGCAATCGCGACGGTCTGCCGCTCGCCACCGGAAAGCGTGCCGACGGCCTGATCCGGCCCGCGCAGGTTGATGCCCATCTTGCGCATCTCTTCCATGCAGACGTCGTTGGCGGTGTCCACGTCAAAGCGTTTCAGCAACCCCTTCCCCTTGGTCGGCTCGCGCCCCATGAAAAAGTTGCGCGTCACGCTCATCAGCGGGATCATCGCAAGGTCCTGGAAAACGGTCGCAATGCCCGCCTCCATCGCATCACGTGGGGTGTCGAAATGCAGTGGTTTGCCTTCGAAATAGATCTCGCCCTTTGTGGGTTTGTGCACCCCGGACATGGTCTTGATGAAGGTTGACTTGCCCGCACCGTTATCGCCCAGCAAGCAATGACACTCACCCGGTTTGACGTCAAAGCTGACACCGGCCAGAGCGATGATGTTGCCAAAGTGCTTTTCGATGTCTTTCATTTCAACGATAGGCGCCGCATCGGTCGCATCGCCGTGGTGGAACTTGGTATCTTCGGTCATATCAGCGCTCCCCGGTTACGCGTTTGCGGATCGCGTTGTTGAACAGAACGGCGATCAGCAGCATGGCGCCCAGAAAGACCTGGAACCAGTCCTGATCAAAGTCGGTATAGGTCAGGCCGATGACAACCATGCCAAAGATGATCGAGCCGAAGAACGCCCCGATGGCCGAGCCATAGCCGCCGGTCAGCAGACAGCCCCCGATCACGGCCGCGATGATCGCCTCGAATTCCTTCTGGAAGCCGCGGCGCGCATCGGTCGAACCCGCGTCCATCACGGTGATGATCGCCACCAAAGCGGCGCAGCAGGCCGTCAGCATGAACAGCGAAACCTTCACGCGGTTCACCGGCACACCCGAGTTGGACGCCGCAGTCTTGTCGCCACCCGACGCGAAAATCCAGTTCCCCGCCGGGGTGCGCAGCAGCACATAGGTCGCGGCCAGCGCCATCACGATGAACCACAGGATTTCAACCGGGATTCCCGGCACTTTTGGCGCACCGCTTTTGAATGTGTCAACAATGCCATTGGCGGCCATCCAGCTAAACAGGCTGCCAAATGCCTCGCCCGAGAAGAACGGCGCCAACCAATCATTTTCGGTCGCGTCACGCACACCGCGCAGCTGGGTCGACCCTCCGGTGGCCATTTTCAACCCGACCAGAGACAACCCCCGCAGGATGAACAGAAACGCCAGCGTCACGATAAAGGACGGCAGGCCCGAGCGGATCACGATATTGCCGTTGATCGCGCCGACCATGGCCGCAAAAACAAACGTCATCGGGATCGCGGCAATCAGCGGCAGCTGCCAGGTGACCACGCAGACACCGAAGAACAAGCCGGAAAAGGCCACCATCGAACCGATCGATAGGTCGAATTCCCCGCCAATCATCAGCAATGCCGCGCCGATGGCCAGGATACCCAACTGGGCCGCAGGCGTCATGAAGTTCATCACCCCAGCCAGGGTGAACATCGAGCTGTCGGCGGTGATCGCGAAGAAGATGAACACCAGAATGACACCGGCCATGGCGCCAAGTTCCGGGCGTTTCATTAACTTGGTCAGAAACGGTTCGTTCTTGACCCTTTCGTCGGCTGCGACGGGCGCTGACTGGCTCATGTTTTCCTCCCAATTCGATGGAAACGGCGCGATGGCGCCGCTTCTATTGTCAGAGTCCGGTAGGCTTAGCGGATGCCCTGCGACGACAGTTCGATCACTTGACCAGCCTTTTCGGCGGTCACCAGGTTCGGACCCGAGGGTACATCGCCGCCCGGCATCAGACCGTATTTGGCGTGCAGACCCATGAAGTTCACCGCCAAATAGCCCTGCAGGTATTGCTGCTGATCGATGGCAAAGGCAGCATCGCCATCAACAACCGACTGCAGGAAGTTGGCCGACAGGTCGAAAGAGGCAACGTTCACGTCCCGCCCCGAGGCCTTGGAAGCCGCAACGGCAGGCTCACCCGCCGAGCTGGCACCCAGCGCCATGACGGTGTCGACGCTTTCATCTGCGGCCAGCGCAGCGGCCACTTTCGATTCGATCTCGGATGGATCGTTCGAGGTCGGCAGAACGGTGACATTGCCGCCAAAGCCCTCGGCAAAGCCCTCGCAGCGCAGGTCCAGCGACACGTTGCCCACTTCGTGGTTCACACAGATCGCGTTGCTGCCGCCCATCGACGCCAGCGCTTCGCCTGCGGCCTTGCCAGCATCATACTCATCCTGACCGACATGCAGCAGGGCACCCAGGTCTTTTGCAACTTCGGCGCCCGAGTTGATCGAGATCACCGGGATACCGGCCGCAACCGCGCGTTCGATCGACGGGCCAAGCGCGTCCGCGTCGGGGATCGAAACGATCAACCCGTCAGGCTCCTGGTTGACGGCGGCGTCGATCAGCTGCGACATGGCCACCATGTCGAAAGTTTCGGGCGCGCGGTATTCCACGTTGACGCCGACATCCTTGCCCGCCTGTTCGACGCCGTTCTTGACGACGTTCCAGAACGCGTCATTCGCCTGACCGTGCGACACAACCACGATTTCCTGTGCAAATGCAGGTGCGGCCAAGGCCAGAGCACCGGCAGCCAGCGCGCCTTTAACGAACTTGTTCATTTGGTTTCCTCCCATAAAAACAGTCTGTCTTATGCCGGGGCGTCAGCCCCAATCATTCGGATTGACCGAATCTCTTCCGCTCCGGGCTTTGGCGGAGCTGCCTCCAGTTTCCGGATATCAGCTCATTTTGCAACCGGTTTCAAAACGTCAGCCATTGCGACCGGTTGCCCGGTCTGCGCCGAACGGGTCGCGGCCTCGGCCATTGCCAGCGCGGCAACGCCATCCTCCAGCGTCACCGGCATCGATGATCCGGTCAGCACGGCCTGAACAAACGCATCCCATTCCGCGCGATAGGCGGGCATGTAGCGTTCCAGGAAAAAATAAGTCGGCTTGGCGCCGGTGACACCATCGGCGGTCGATTTGACAACGGCGTTTTCCAGAACGTTATGGGCTTGCAGCAACCCGCCAGAGCCCAGCATCTCGATCCGCTGGTCGTAGCCGTATACGGCCCGCCGCGAATTCTTGATCACCACGATTTTGCCATCGGTATAAGTCATTGTGACCACAGCGGTATCCACATCCCCTGCACGCCCGATCTCGGGGTCGACGATCGAGGAGCCAACGGCGGTAATCCGTTCGGGCAACTGGCCCATCAGGTAATTCGCCATGTCGAAATCATGGATCATCATGTCCCGGAACAGACCGCCGGAAACCTTGACATAACTGATCGGCGGCGGGGCCGGGTCGAAAGAGGTGATCGACAGCATCTCGGTCGTACCGATCTCACCATTGTCGGCGGCCGACTTCAGGGTCGAGAAACTGGGGTCAAACCGGCGGTTGAAACCGACCATGACCGGCTGGCCGGTTTCCGCTGCAACCGCCTGACACGCCAGCGCGCGCTCAAGGCTGAGGTCAACGGGTTTTTCGCACAGAACCGCCTTGCCGGCCTGCGTGGCGGCCTCGATCAGGTCAGAATGGGTATCCGTCGGCGTCGCGATCAGCACCGCATCGATAGACAGGTCGGCGATGATGTCGTGGGACTCGCGGACCGTTGCCCCCTGCTCCGCAGCAAGGCTTTCAGCCGCATCGGAAATCGCGTCGGAAACCGCGCAAAGCTGACTTTGAGGATGCGCGGCAATGGCCTGTGCATGTACCCGGCCAATGCGCCCGGCGCCAAGCAATCCGATTCTCAGCATACGGTTCTCCCGAATCTCCAATTTGGCGATACAATGTTTCTTTTTGCAACCGGTTGCAATATTTTTTTGGACGCGACGATGCCACAGCGCAAAATTGCGCGGTGTCGTGGCGGGCTGTGAAAAAGGTAACTGGCGATCCCGGAAGGACTCGAACCCTCAACCTGCTGATTAGAAGTCAGCTGCTCTATCCAGTTGAGCTACGGGACCGCTGCGCCCTTCTTGCGGTTTTTACGGGCGGGGTTCAAGACCCAAGCGCATGAATGCGCTGTTTGGGTCGACCGCGTATCCGTAGATTGGCCCACAATAGGAATATCCCAGCGCCTCATAGAGTTTGCGGGCCGCGTCATATTCCGGCAGATGCGCCGCGCCGGTTTCCAGAACCAAGGCTGAAATCTCCTCGGATCGGGCCAGATCCGCCAGATGGATCATCATCTTGCGCGCCAGACCACGCCCGCGCGCCTGCTCCAGAATATGCACCGATTTCACCTCGGCCGTGCCATCCGGCAGCGCCTTGAGCGCACCACACCCGACAGGCTGACCCGCGTCATACATGGCCCAGAATCGAATCCCCGGCCCGGCCAGCGCCTTGGCATCCATTGTGTGGTTGCTTTCCGCGGGGCCAGCGGTTTCGCTATGGGCAAAATGCGCCTCGACCACCGGGCGCAGCGCGTCCGAGGTCGGATCAGCCTCGCGGATGTCGATCAAATTCAGTGGGTCCAGGGCGCGCGCCGGTCGGTGGCGAAGTTTTCGCCATAGCCACGGGCGCGCAAATTGGGTTTACGCTTGTGCGGCTCGCTGACCTGCGCGTCGATCCCGTTGTCCTTGGCGTAATCCAGCGCCTCTTCCTTGGTGTCGAACTTCAGCCGCACCTGGGTCTGCGTGTCGTTCGACGAGGTCCAGCCCATCAGCGGATCAACCTCGCGCGACGAGGCAGGGGCATATTCCAGAATCCACTTGCGGGTCTTGGCCATCCCCGAGGTCATCGCATTCCTTGCAGGCTGGTAAATCCGTGCGCGCATGTCGCCTCTCCGTACTCACTTGGCTGGGCATGTTTATGCGCCAGACGCGCGGCATGGACAAGTCCGCAATTGTCGCAATTCAAGGGTTTGGAAATGCCCCCTTGAACAAGAACAAAAACAGATCAAAATCAGGCGCGAAAGGAATCTCCCCTGATGGCTTACGCTCATTCCGACAAGACACAGCTGACCGCCGACGACGTCCGCGCCCGCCTGAAACTGGAAGGCGGCAAGCAATTCGTGATGCATACCGACTTCAACCCGGCAGGCGACCAGCCAACCGCGATCAAGGAACTGGCCGGAGGCGTGTCAGACGGCGAGCGCGATCAGGTTCTGCTGGGTGCGACCGGGACGGGCAAGACGTTCACCATGGCCAAGGTGATCGAGGAAACCCAGCGCCCCGCCATCATTCTGGCCCCCAACAAGACATTGGCGGCGCAGCTATACGGAGAATTCAAAGGCTTCTTTCCCGAAAACTCGGTCGAGTATTTCGTGTCCTACTACGACTATTACCAGCCCGAGGCCTATGTGCCGCGCAGCGACACCTATATCGAGAAAGAATCCCAGATCAACGAACAGATTGACCGGATGCGCCATTCAGCCACCCGCGCGCTGTTGGAGCGGGACGATGTGATTATCGTGGCCTCGGTTTCGTGCATCTACGGCATCGGCTCGGTCGAGACCTATGGCGCGATGACGCAGGACCTCAAGGTTGGCAGCGAATACGACCAGCGGCAGGTGATGGCCGATCTGGTCGCCCAGCAATACCGCCGCAACGATCAGGCGTTTCAGCGCGGGTCCTTCCGGGTGCGGGGTGACAGCCTCGAAATCTGGCCCGCCCACCTTGAGGACCGCGCGTGGAAGCTGTCCTTCTTCGGCGAAGAGCTAGAACAGATCACCGAATTCGACCCGTTGACCGGTGAGAAAACCGATACGATGGAGCAGATTCGGGTCTATGCGAACTCGCACTATGTGACGCCGAAGCCAACGATGCAGCAGGCGATCATCGGAATTAAGAAAGAACTGCGCATCCGGCTGGACCAACTGGTCGGTGAGGGCAAACTGCTGGAGGCGCAGCGCCTTGAACAGCGCACCAATTTCGATCTGGAAATGCTTGAGGCCACCGGCGTCTGCAACGGGATCGAGAACTATTCGCGCTACCTCACAGGCCGCGCGCCGGGCGAACCGCCTCCGACCTTGTTCGAGTTTATCCCCGACAACGCGATCGTCTTCGCCGACGAATCCCACGTCTCTGTCCCGCAGATCGGCGGCATGTACCGGGGCGACTACCGCCGCAAATTCACACTGGCCGAACACGGGTTCCGCCTGCCGTCCTGCATGGACAACCGCCCCCTCAAGTTCGAGGAGTGGGACGCCATGCGCCCGCAATCCGTCTTTGTCTCGGCCACGCCTGCGAAGTGGGAGATCGAACAGACCGGCGGCGTTTTCACCGAACAGGTGATCCGCCCCACGGGCCTCTTGGACCCCGAGGTCGAAATCCGCCCTGTCTCGATGCAGGTGGACGACCTGCTGGACGAGGTGCGCAAGGTCGCCGCCAACGGTTTCCGCACGCTGGTCACGACACTAACCAAACGCATGGCCGAGGACCTGACCGAATACCTGCACGAACAGGGCATCAAGGTCCGCTACATGCACTCGGATATCGACACGCTGGAACGGATCGAAATCCTGCGCGATCTGCGACTAGGCGCGTTCGACGTGCTGGTCGGCATCAACCTTCTGCGCGAAGGGCTCGACATCCCCGAATGCGGGCTGGTCGCTATTCTGGACGCGGACAAGGAAGGTTTCCTGCGCTCGGAAACCTCGCTGATCCAGACCATCGGCCGCGCCGCGCGGAACGCGGATGGCCGCGTGATCATGTATGCCGACAAGATCACCGGCAGCATGGAACGCGCGCTGGAGGAAACCAACCGCCGCCGCGCCAAGCAGCTCGCCTATAACGAGGAACACGGCATCACCCCCGAGACGGTGAAGAAGAATGTCGAGGACGTTCTGGCCGGTCTTTACGAAGGCGATGTCGACATGAACCGCGTCACCGCCACCATCGACAAACCGATGCACGGCGCCAACCTCGAGGCCCATCTGGACGGGTTGCGCGAGCAGATGCGCAAGGCCGCCGAAAACCTGGAATTCGAAGAGGCCGCCAATATCCGGGATGAAATCAAACGTCTGGAAGCGGTCGATCTGGCGGTGGCCGACGACCCCATGGCGCGGCAATGGGCGGTCGAGAAAGCCTCGGAAGACGCGGTGAAATCGCGCGGGCGGTCAACGGCCGGCAGGCCGGGGCAGCGCGGCGGGAATGTGAAGCGGCGAAAGAAAGGTCACTGAATTAACCAAAGAGATCATCGAGTATGGCTTTCGTCGAAACGCTGGTGGCGCTGGACCAGTCTGGCAAATACGATGGCTTTCGAACTTTATACTCGGTTCCCGTGCCGTTGTTGGACCAGACACCATCGAAAAACAGTGCCTGCTCCTTCTTGCGCCGAGGGATTATTTCCTCTGGTTTCTTCCAGTTCATGATCGCTTTTTTTGCACCGGAGACATCTCCGGCTTTCCATTTCTTGACCCAGGTCGCCTTTTTTATGCCGCCTGTATTGTAGTGAAAAGACAAAGCCGCCCCCAGCTGCGCTTCGGTCAGTGAGTGCCCGGCGAATGCTTGCTGCACGGCAGGTAAGTAATTGTTTCGAACCACCCACTCAAACACCTCAAAACACCTTTTGAGTGATTGCGGGTTATCAACGTATCGCGGCCAAACTTTGTGACCCGAAGAGGAGGTAATACCAATACTCCAGGTCCAGACCCCGACAGAGTCCCGGTAGGCTTCTCTGACTATACCTTCGTGTGAAATGAGTTCTGCGGCGACATTTGGGGTAATCAAATTGGTCATAACAATCTCCCAAAGAAGAGGAGGCATTATAATATCATAGAATGAGCGTTTAAAAAAAATGAGGGCGCATATTCGGGTATTGCATCAAAGTTTGAGCTTTTCGGAAGCGCGCGCACCGGATGAATGCTTGCACTCGTCTGCACCGATTTAGTGACAGAAGATGCCATCATTCCTGCTCGGTTGCGGTCGATGATGCCTGGCCACCCGCACTTCAACCTTGCAGCCCGGCGCGTCCTCCTTCACCTTTGAAATCACAAATTGTGATTCCAAACGGTTGCCATGACGAACCCCAAGAAACTGCCCAGCGCACATGAGGTCCAAAGCGCCATTCACCGGGTGCGGGGCGCCCGCGTGGTGCTGGCCGAGGATCTGGCGCAGTTCTATGGAAAATCCGTCAGCGCGTTCAATCAGGCCGTGTCACGCAACAAGGACCTGTTCGAAGGCTACCGCTTTCAGCTAACCGATGCCGAGGTCGCCGATTTGCAATCACAGAATGTGATCTCAAAACCCAAAGGCCGCGGCGGGCGGCGGGTCAATCCTTGGGTCTATACCGATTACGGCGTGGCCATCGCCTCGGCCCTGTTCAAGGACCCGCGCGCGATCAGGATCACCCGAATGATCACCGAGGCCTTTGTCGATGGCGCAAACGCGCTGGCCGAGACCCCGCGCAGCGTGCCGGAAATCCTGCCACCCGAGGACGCCCCCACCCCGCTGCTGCCCAATGGTGAGCAGTTGCGTGATCTGGCCGAGAACATTCTGGACTCGGGCCAGCAGAGCCTTGTCGACTACATCGCCAACCCCACCACCAAACGGCAACAGGCGGTGGCGGTGATCATGAAGACCCTGGCGGAAACCGCAGGCGAAGAGGTCCGCACTCAGCACGAACGCCTGCGCCTGAACATCGCCCAGCGTCTGGCGAGCGGAGATTATGCCGATGATGACGACCGCAAAGGCCTGCTGGAGCTGCTGCAGGCGATGAAGGGTTAAACACCCAACTCGGCCCGCATCTTCTTTGTCAGCTTGGCCAAAACCAGATCATAAGACGTCATGATATGTTCGCGTAGTGAGGCGTCGGACATGCCGCGTTCTTCATAGACCTGCAGCCATTTCATCCCGCGCGACGCCAGATAGGGCGCTGGGCGGATGCCGGGTTCATCGCCCAGCACCTCAAACGCCAGATCGGTGGCCTTGAAGGTGAAGGCGTCCTTGCCATCGTTCCAGCCGCAGATCGCAAAGACCTTGCCGCCCACTTTCCACACATCCGCATTGCCCCATTGCACCACATGACTGGTGGCTTTGAGGCTGGCGCAGAAGGTGTTGAATTCGTCGCGGGTCATCGCCCGAACCTCGGCGATCACCCGGAAATATGCAAGCGTTTAAAGGGCTTTATCCCAGTGAACGACCACGTCAAACCCGGCAGGGGATGGCGGGCCTTCGAGGAATTCCGCGAAATTCCCCCACAACTCGGCCACTTTGGGCGCGTTCGCGTTCGATGTCTCCTCACTTTCGACAACCGCAACAACGTAACCGGTGCCGTCCTCGTTCATGGCATTGGTAAAGCTGTGCATCCCGTTCATGCCCATAATCTGATCTTTAAGCTCATTCATTTTCGCCTCGGCGGCATCCCGCATGCCGGGCTTCATTTTGAACTGAGTAATACGTGCAAACATTTCTTTCCTCCCTTTCAGGGCGAAATCCCCCAAAGACGGCCCTAAGCGGCACGTCCGGCGCAGTGTAACACAGCATCGGTGAATCGCGCAGAACCCGCGCAAGGGCCAATCAGGGCCGCACGAACTTGGCGGTTCCGACCGTCCGGGATGGGCGCATGCCGGTCTGCTGCGGGACCGCGCCGGAAACCGGGGTGGGCGCGATGGTTTCGCAGGCAACGCCATCGCCATCGGGATCGTTACGCGGGTGGTATCCCGGCCCTCCAGCCAAGAACGGCCCCGGCACGACCGTTTCAACCGCGTCACACCCCGCCAGGGCAATCAAATGGATCAGGGCCTGTTCGCGCTCAAAGTCGGATGTGCGCAGGTAAACAGCCACGACAATACTCAGGATCGTCAATGGCAGCATGAGAACCATGATCAATATCCGAACCGGAGACAGGGCGCGTTTGCGCAAGGCGTCCGCGCGTTTCTGGCGCCTCGATACCTTAGGCGTTTTCAGTTCCGTTTCGGGCTTGAGCATGTTGTCTGGCATATCCTTCCCCTAACCCGGATTTGTGGCGAAACCGAGGCCCAGGCACAACCGGCATCAAGGCCTCGCGCCGGGCCGGTGAAGCAGCTATGTTTGGCCCGTTGCAGACACTCTGGGACATATAAGCCATGGCTGAAGCCAACCCTTTTCGCCCGGTCGATGACACGGCCCGCGGTTTGGCCCGCGACCTGATCGAGGGTGCAACCTTTGGCGCCCTCGCCACTTTGCAGCCAGGTAAGGCGGTGCCTTCGGTGTCGCGTATCTCACTGGCAACGGATGAGGCTGGCGGTCTGGTGACCCTGATCTCGACCTTGGCGGATCATACGCGGGCTTTGCACGCCAATCCGGCCTGCGCGCTGTTGATCGGAGAGCCGGGCGAGACCGGTGATCCGCTGACCCACCCGCGTTTGACCCTGCACGCCGAGGCCCGGTTCGTCGCGCGTGACAGCGCAGAGCACGGCCACCTGCGCGCGCGGTACTTGGCCTTGCGCCCAAAAGCGAAGCTTTATGTCGATTTCACCGATTTCGGCTTTGTCCGGTTCGAGACTTCAGATGCTTTGCTGAACGGTGGCTTTGGCAAGGCGTGGCGCCTTGCCCCGGCCGATCTTACACCCGGTCAGCGCACCACGTGAACCGCGCAGGCGGCGTGGCGAACCACATGGTTCGCAGTTGAGCCCAGCAGAAGATCCTGCATCCCCGGCCGATGCGATGCCATGATGATCAGGTCCGGTTTATGGGATTCCGCCCAGTCCAGAATGGTGCGCCCGGAATGCCCTTCGATCACCACGCCCACCGCGTTGGGCAGTTTCGCTGCCAACTCGTCCAGTTCGGTCTGGATCGCCCTGCGGGCTTCGGTCAGGTATTCGGGCGGCATGTACGAAATTGCATAGTTCGGGATGTGCTCGACCACATGCAGCAAGGTCACCTGGGCGTCCGGTGCCGACAAAATCCCGGCCAATTTCAACGGGCCGGAAATATCCCGTTCGGCATCGAAAGAAATGGGAACAAGAATGTTGCGATACATGGCGCGCACCTCCGCTTTCCTACACCCACCTTGAGCGAATTTGGGTGTTAAGGCTTTGATCCAAATCAGGAGCTGCCAAAAGTTTCGGCCACGTCATACATCACCGGCTCAAAGCTCTTGCACAGCTCGTTGATCTTGCGGTTGCGGTCGCGCATTTCCGGAGTGCGCAGCATGGCCAGAAAATCCTCGCGGCGTTCCCATTGTGAATAATTGGCAATCCGGGTCTGGGCATCGTTCACATGCAGCCCTGCCGACACGAAACCCGGCTGTTTCGAGATGAACTCGGCATAGGCGTCGGTCAGCGCCTCCAACAGATCGTGGCAGGTGCCCGGCGTCATTTCAAAGGTGGTGATAACTGTCTGGACGCTCGCGCTCTTGGAAATCTTCGGCATCTGGATTCTCCTTATCGTTTCACAAGCTTAACACAGGAATTGCAAAGGTCTCTTGTTTCCTTTGCGGGTGAGACCTCTTTGTCGGTTTTCAAAAAATGAACAAATTACTAACCATCCGTTAACCATGCTGACGGATTCTGCGCGCATGTGCCGGATCGTCCTTCTTTTGTCTCTGTTGCTTGCTGCGGTACCGGCGTGGTCGGGGGCATGGCTGCGGGAAAAGGGCTCGGCCTTCACCGCGGCCTCAGTAACCGCGTTCAAGGACCCCGGCGGTTCTTATGACTATAAAACCGGGCTTTATGCGGAATTCGGATACCGACCGAACCTGACAATCGGGCTGGATTTCGAGGAGAACCGAGACCTTTACGGCCACGCACTAATGTTTGCGCGGCTTCCGGTTGCCGATTTCGACAAATGGGGACGTTTTGCGGCCGAGATCGGGGCGGGCGCCCATCATCGGCACCGGGACGCCTGGGCCATGTATAAGCTGACCCTCTCTTATGGCAATGGGTTCCAGACCGGCTGGGGGAATGGCTGGGTGGCTATCGATACCGCTTTGGAATTGCGCACGCATGATGCCCTATACCGCAAACTGGATATCACCGCAGGCCTGTCCGGGGACCGCTTGCTGAACCCGCTGATACAGATTGAGACAGCCTATACCCCGGATCATTCATTGTATTGGAGAGCCCGCCCCTCGGTCATGATCCGGACTAGGAACAGTTCGGCCACGTGGGTGCTGGGCCTTGAACGCGATGACGCGCGCAGCGATACGGGGTTGAAATTGGCGATTTGGAATGAGTTTTGAAGGCCGCGAACTGGCCGCCCCGCAACGGGACGGCCAGCCGAAATATCAGCGCTCCATTCGCACGGTCGCGGAAACCTCACCGCTCAGAGCCTCGGGCCAACGCAGGTTGATCGCGTCATTCGATACGCCCTGCTCCAGCTCGACATAAGGGTTGGCAAAGGTCAGCGATCCGAAAGTTGTTCTCAAAGGTCCCAAAACCGTGACCGCATCACAGCTGCGGGCAAGACCGCCAAACGGCAGCCGACCCGAAGTCTGGACGGTCCAGGCTTGCGATGCGGAACCTTGTGCATACCTGACCCGCAGAGGGTTCGACACTTTCTGGTCCACCCCGTGAACGGTATTGTTCTCGAACGTCACACCCCGGTGCGCGTATTTGTTCAGATCGGCATAGGTGGTGTCCACCCGTTCCACCCGGGTGATATTGCCACTTGATGAACGGAACTTGTTCCCGGTCACGATGACACCATTCAGGAAATGCCCCGCACCATAGGGCCGAATGACAAGATAGGTGAACCAGGACGCAACTTCGCTGGAGTAGAAGATATTGTCGGTGATGGCCATCGAACTGAACGAATACCCGGCGGCGTAAACGGGATTTGCATCCCGTTCGTTGGTCCACTGGATCGAGCAGTTGTCAACATAGTTCCCTGAGATGGTCGAGCTGTTATAGGTGCCGATCATGACCAGACCGGCGCTGCGGACACCTTGCGGAATGCTGTCGCCCTGGAAGAAGTGATTGCCCAGGATCATGTTGTTGGTGCCGCCCAAAACGGCAAAGTGCCGGAACCGCACCGCCCGGTTGTGGCGCAGTTTGACGTCATTGGCGGTAGAGTTCAGAGCGATCGATTTTCGATCCTGCACATTGAAGGATTCTTCGGTGGACAGGAACTGGCAATTGTCGATCAGCATCCCTTGACACCCCGTTCCGATCGAGGTGATACCTCGATCCTTGGGACGGCTGATGAAACTGTTCGCCACCGCGAAAGTGCTGCCCGAGGGGGCCAGACGGATCGCGCTGCTGCGGCCATTGCACTGGAACTCGACCTCTTCCATGCCGAATTTGCGCAGCGTGCTGAAGCCGCTGAAATCCAGCAGGTACTTGAAAGATTGAAAGGTGAAGGTCTGCGTGCCGGCCGCATCAAACAACGGTGCGTTCAGCGTGATCTCACCCGCACCCTCGTTCTTGGAACGGACTTAGATTTCACGCCCGACCCCGCTGCCCTGTACCAGTGCGCCAACCGGAATATTGGCTACGTTGGCCACGTTGATCAGGCGGGTGGGATCGTTCGGGTTGTAGGTCGCGACCGAGGTGAAGGTTTCGGTATCCCAGGCAGAGCTGTTCTGGACGTCGAACTGGCCATTGCGGATTACACAGCGCGTCGAGAAACCGCTTTGCCGGTTCGGCACCGCGGCGGCCATGTCGATGGGTTCACTGACCGAAATCTTACGCCCCCCCAGATCAAGCGATTCATGATCCGAGTTGTTCAGCAATGCCTGAAACGCCTTTTTGAAAGCCAGCGTTTCATTGCCAAAGGCGTTGATATAGGTCGGCAGGTCGAAATTTTTGGTCAGTAGCAGCATCTTGTCGTCGGGCATCGTGACCGTGCCCTCAAAGTCGATCTCGGATGCCATCGACGTGTTCTGTGCCAACAGATAGGTGCCTTCGGGCACGAACACCGTGCGCCCATTCGCAGCCTGATCTGCCGCCTCGAAGGCCACCGAGTCGTCCGCGACGCCGTCGCCGATAGCTCCGAAATCGCGTACGTCGACAAGGCTGATCAGGTTGCGCAGGAACACCCCGGTGATATCCGTGATCTCGATATCGTCGACCCGGATGACGGCCCCGTTTGCACCATCGATATCCAGCCCGAAATGCCCGTAAAGCGCCTGAACACCCCAGGGCATATCCACGCCGGGGCGCTGGCCGGTGCCGACAATGGCGGTGATCTCATGCACCGTGCCATAGCCCGACAGCTGCGTCGCCGGGCCCTGTTCAGCCACGCCGGTGACCTGCACGTCCCCGGCACCACCAGCCCAACCGGCGATGCGCACTTCGGGCAGCGGGCCGCTGATCGCTTTGACCCGCGCCTTGATCTGCAGGTAGCACCCCGGCAATAGCGGCGTTTGGCCCATATAGCGCAGACGTTGGGTGGCGCTGACCTTCAGGATTTCAAGGCAGCCGCCGAAATCCGCATCGGCCGGGACAAACGCACCGGTGCCCGACCCGTCATAGGTGGGCGAGCCAGGTGTGCCGTCGCCGCTGGACCACACATTCAGACCGTTTGCGAATGCAGGCGGCATGAACACGATGCCGTCGGTGATTGCCTTATTCATAGAAATCCCTTTCCCAATCGCGCTGGCGGCGACCCGCCACGCGCATAAACCCAGTGCCCGGGATCGCGCGCCCCGAACGCAAAAGCCTGAGTACCGAAAAGGAATTAACTACCGCTCATGTCACCGTAACGGTGGTGTTGCGTCAGGCGGCCGGATCAGCGTCGCCCAGCAGCTGCACGCCGTTGATCTTCCAGCCGTTTTCAAGCGGCACCATCTGATAGTCGAGGATATGCACCCGGCCCGCGCCATCGGTGATCATGACTTTCTGCCACAGTGAACCGGCGACTTCGCGCAGTTCCAGAAACCGCACATCCGCAGGCCGCCAGACCATCGGATAGCCGCGTTTGACCATCACCCCAAAGTTCTCGGGCGTCTGGAAAAGACGTTGGATGTTGGGGCTGGCAAAGGTGAAAGCGGTGGCGAAATCATCCGCCTTGAAGGCCTGTATCTGCGCCGCGATATTGGCCTCGATCTCGTCACTCTGGGCAAGCGCACCCGAGGTCAAACCGGCGCTTAAAAATACAGCAAGCAATAGACGACGCATGGAGCCACCTCCTGATCAGAGGATAGCCCCACGCGGTATCAGGTCAAATCAGACCAGCTCGCCGGCCAGTGCCTTGTCGATCAGCGCGATGGTTTCCGGCACACCGTAGAGTGCAATGAAACCGCCGAAACGCGGACCTTGCGAGGCGCCCAGAAGCACCTCGTAAAGCGCGGTGAACCAGCCGCGCATAGGGTCGAACCGCTCGCGTCCGATGGAGTAGACAACCGATTGCAGCGCTTCGTCTTCAGCGGGGCCATCATAAGCCTCGAGCGCGGCTTTCAACGCCTCCAGCGCCTCGCGTTCCTGATCGGTTGGCGCGCGGTGCTGGCGGGTCGGTTTCACGAAATCGTTGAAGTAACGCACCGCAAAGCCCGCCGCCTGATCCAGGTCGGGATGCGTTTCGGCTGTGGCGTCGGGCGCGTAACGGCGGATGAAGCCCCACAATGCCTCTTTGTCCTCGGCCCCCGAAACCGAGGCCAGGTTCAGCAGCATCGCAAACGGCACCATCAGCGTGGACTCGGGGACACTGCCTCCGTGGATGTGCCAGACAGGATTGTTCAACTGCGCCTTCAGGTCCTGCCCCGGATAGGCCCGCAACTGCTGGTGATACTCATCATACGCCTTGGGGATGACGTCGAAATGCATCCGCTTGGCGGTTTTGGGCTTCTGATACATGAAATAGGCCAGCGACTCGGTCGGCGCATAGGTCAGCCACTCGTCAATCGACACGCCATTGCCGGACGATTTCGAAATTTTCTGACCATTCTCATCCAGGAACAGCTCGTACGAGAAGTGTTCCGGCGCTCGGCCACCCAGCGCACGGCAGATCGCGTCATAGATTTTCTCGTTGGTCGCGTGTTCCTTGCCATACATCTCGAAGTCAACGCCCAGCGCGGCCCAGCGCGCGCCGAAATCCGGCTTCCACTGCAGCTTGACGTTGCCGCCGGTGACGGGCAACGTCCATTCTTTGCCGTCCTCATCATCGAAGGTGACCGTATAGGTTTCTGCACACACCTTTTTCATCGGCACATACAGAACCCGACCGGTCTCGGGATGGATCGGCAGGAAGATCGAATAGGTTTGCTGACGCTCTTCGCGCAGGCTTTTCAGCATGATCGCCATGATGTCGCCATAGCGTTCAACCGCACGCTTCAGGATCTCGTCAAATTGGCCCGAGCGATAGAAGTCACGCGCCGAATAGAATTCGTACTCGAACCCGAAGGTGTCGAGGAAGCGGCGCAGCATGGCGTTGTTATACTCGCCAAAGCTGGGGTACTCGCCGAACGGGTCGGGTACCGAGGTCAGTGGGCACTGCAGATAACCCTGCAGCTTTTCCGGGTTCGGCACATTGCTTGGCACCTTGCGCATCCCGTCCAGGTCGTCCGAGAAACAGATCAGCTTGGTCGGGATGTCCGACAATGCCTCGAACGCGCGCTTGACCATCGTGGTCCGCGCGACCTCGCCAAAGGTGCCGATATGCGGCAGGCCCGAGGGGCCATAGCCGGTTTCGAACAGCACGTACCCCTTTTCCGGAGCGCCTTTCTGATAGCGTTTGAGTAACCGGCGCGCCTCTTCAAAAGGCCAGGCCTTGGACGACATCGCGGTTTCACGCAGTTCAGACATCAGATTTGCTCCATCGGGAAAACAGCGTCGGTCGCCCTGTGCAACCGACCGGCCCCTCCTATTGTGCCGGTGCAGCATGAGTCAATAAACTGCGGTTTTTTTCCTGATGAGATTGCTGATTTACGCAGTCAGCTGGTCCAGTTTGGCAGCCCAGATGAAGTCATTCTCGCTGAGGCCTCCGATTTCATGGGTGGTCAGTTTGACGTCCACATAGCCCCAGCCAAAGCTGACATCCGGGTGATGCCCCTGTTGATCGGCCAGCCAAGCGCAGAGATTGGCTAGGTAAGTCGCCTTGGCAAATCCCTTGAACGTGTAGTGGCGGCTGAGTTGTTTGGCATCAGCATCCAGCTTCCAGTCCGAGGACAGCTCGGCCATATGCGTGTTTGCCTCATCCCGCGTCAAAGCCGGGACACCTCCGGAACAGGGTACGCAGGTTCGGTCCGAAAGGCTGCAGGTTTGTCCTGATGTGGTCATGATCCGTTCACTCCGCTGCGGTTGCTTTTTCCGGGAACTTGTTCGGCAGCAACCCAAGGGACTGCGCCTGACGCACATCTGCAAGCAGATCACGATCCGCAGCTGCGAACAGGTCCTCAGGCGAGTTTAACACGAAATAGCCCATCTGGTGCATGTCGATCCGATAGGGCGTGCGCAGGATCGTCAGGACATCGAACGGATCGCGATCAGGAATGTCGCTTTCTACGGAATAGAGCAGCTCGGTCGGAGACGACGCAAGCCCGGACCCGAGCGCCTTGATCTCTCCGTCCTGCCGACGCAGGCCGAACTCGATGGAGAACCAGTAGAGCCGGATCAGCCAGGAATAATCCTTGTCGCGCGCCTTCGCCCCGGCTTTGCCGATAGCATGACTGAAGGCAGCAAAGCGCGGATCGCTCAGCAAAGGGGTATGGCCGAAGATCTCATGAAAGATGTCGGGTTCTTCGATGTAATCGAAATCCTCGCGCGAGCGGATAAAGGATGCGGCGGGAAAGACCCGGTCTGCCAACATACCAAAGAAGGTTTTGAACCCGATCAGCGCAGGCACCGGCTGCACCCGCCACCCGGTCATGTCCATCAGGCGCTCCGAGATATCGGCGCAGGACGGCACGCTGGTTTTCGGCAGCTCAAGACGCTCCAGCCCCGCAAGGTAATCGCGGGCCATGTAGCGCTGTACGTTCTCTTCTTGTGCGGCATAGAGATCGGCCCAAACCGCGTCTTCCTCGGACGTATAGGCAATATGGCCGCGCGCATCGGCCACCTTGGCGACGTATTTGGTCGATTTTGGCATCACTTTTCCTCCTTGAGAAAAGTATAGCCGCGCTTCCTGGTGATTTTGGTTTGGTAAACAGTGGTTTTATCGGTATTTTGGCAAATACATATCGCCAAGGCATCAATTGTGAAACAAATGCTTCAACCTGCTGATATTGCCATTCTGCAAGAGCTGCAGACCGATGGCCGCCTGTCGATGCAGGACCTTGCCGACCGCACCGGCCTTTCGGCCTCGCAATGCTGGCGGCGCGTGCGCGAGTTGGAGGCGTCCGGCGTGATCTCCGGCTATATCGCACAGGTGCGGGCCAAGTCCGTGGGGCTGGATGCCATCGCCTATGTCCACATCGCCCTGCGCGACCACCAAGAGGATAGCATCACCGCATTCCTGCGGCTGGTCGAAACCGAACCGCAGATCGTCGAATGCGCCTCGATCACCGGGGATCATGACTTTATCCTGAAGGTCTATGCCAAAACACCCGAAGACCTTGAGCATTTCATCATGCAGCGGCTGCTGAAGTCCGGTTTGGTGCGTGACACCCGCAGCAATTTCGTGCTGCGGCAGACTAAAACGCGAGGGCCGCTGCCCATTCTGTGACCCAATCCGGCAAAATCCGTTGAACCTGCGCGCCAGCCCTCCTATCGTGCGGGCGCAGAAAGCCCAATCAGGACGACACCATGACCGAACAAGTACCCCACCCGATGTCCCCACAGGATTGCCTTGTCGCGATCATGGTTGCGGTCTCTGCCTCGGATGAGACCATCCGCACCGCCGAGCTGGTCAAGATCGAAGGCGCGGTCAACATGCTGCCGGTTTTCGCGGAATATGACATCGACCGCACCCGCCGTGTGTCCCAGACCGTGTTCGACCTGTTCGAACAGGAAGACGGGCTGGACGCCCTGTTCGGCCTGATCCGCGACAACCTGCCCGAGCGGTTGCACGAAACCGCCTACGCGCTGGCCTGCGATGTGGCCGCAGCAGACGGGTCGCTTGCCGAAACCGAGCTGCGCCTGCTGGAAGAAATCCGGTACGAGCTGAATATCGACCGGCTGCACGCCGCCGCGATCGAGCGTGGCGCGCGGGCGCGTCACACCACCTGACCTCAGCTGCCCGCCAGCATCCCCCAGCGTTCGATCAGAGCACGTTGCAGCTTGCGCGACCTGTTGTTCCAGCTGCGCGCACCGTCGGGGCGTTCACGCAACGCGCGGGGGATGGTCGCGCGATGGTCGACATCTGCGGTGAAGATGGCAAAGGCCAGCTCTGATCCATCCGGCGCCGTGATGAACCCGCCCAGCCCCGACACGAAATTCAGCGTTCCTGTCTTGGCATCCACTCTGATCGGATGATCCTTGACCGGCCGCCCCTGACTGTCCAAAAGCTTGAATTTCTTGAGCAGCGGCTGAAGTGCCCCGTCTTTATGAGCCTTGACCAACGCTGTCACCAGATCTGCGGGCGCGACGCGTGACGCATCGCCCAGCCCCGAGTGATCCACCATCGCGATGCCACGCACACCGTAGGACTCATAGGCCCAGCGGTTCATTTCCTCAGCGGAATCAGCCAGACTCTGCAATTCGGCGCCCCGTGCTTTCGAAGCCGCCATTCCAACCATTTCAGCTGTGATATTGGTCGAGTATTTCAGCATACCCCGCAGGATACTCTCCAATGGATCGCTTTGATGCACCACCAGAACTGAGCCCTGCGGAGCCTCGCGCGTGATCTGCACGCGGCCCAGAACTATTCCATTCACCCGCGCCAATGTGCGGAACACATCGCCCGTATAAAGCGCAGGCTTGCGCACCGGCAACCAACGCGCGCCGCCATTGCCCAGCGCGCCTTTGGCCACTGTCCAACGATCCTGCCGGGCGCTTGGCTGATAGGTGTAGATCGGCAAACTGCGCTTTTCGACCTGCATCGACGCCATATCCACGGACGGCCTGTAGCGGGCCGTGCGGGCGTCCATGGTCACATCGTAACCAGTGCCGTCGCGCTTCCATTCGAAATGAACGCGGTTGAAGTTGAGAGAGATGCCACTGATGGCCGGGCTGTATCCCAGATGATCGGGCTGCCCGGGGTCAATGCTGAACACGTACGGCAGCGCCCCGTCATAGACCTTGAACGCGCCCTGCACCTCGGTGATCCCGGCCTCGCGCAGATTGGCGGCCATTGCAGCCAGATCGTCAGTATCCAGCAGAGGGTCTCCGCCGCCCACAAGGATCAGGTCGCCCTTGAGCACGCCATTCTCGATCAGGCCATCGGCGATCAATGCGGTTTCAAACCGGTAATCCGCCCCCAGCACGTCCAGCGCATATAGCGCTGTCAACGCCTTGGCGACACTGGCAGGGGGCAAGCCCTGATCGCCGCCAAACGCCTCAAGCTGAGTACCCGTTTCCACATCCGAGACAGCAAAGACCACCTCGCCCCGCAACCCCGCAGCCCGGACAAGCCGCTCGGCCCCGCCGGACAGGTCCTTCCGAAGCAGAGGCCGCAAGGATCGGACAGGGGCATCGGCCAGAGCCGGACCGGAAACGACCGAAGCCCCCAGCCCGGCAAGAAACAAACGACGTGAAAAACGATCAACCATGGGTCAATTAAAATCCCAGAGATCAAAGGCAAACAACCACTGAATGGGATTATGCGCCCATCGTGGCTATTCAGGCAACACCCCGCCGTCCCATTCGCCACGCGTGCGCAGCTCGGTCGAGCTGACATCGACCATCGGCACATTGACGAAACACCACGCCGGAGCCTGCGCGCGGCCCAGCAGATGCCGCGCCTGACCGTCGATGCGATAGCGCGCATACAGTCGGGCCGCAGGCGACATGCGGGCCGAGATCCGGTCCCCCGGTCGCGCCACCACGCCGACCGGCACGCTATCCATGATCTGGCGCCAGTCCTTCCAGCGGTGGAACTGCGCGAGGTTGTCGGCGCCCATCAGCCAGACAAACTTCACCTGCGGATAAAGCCGCTGCAACGCCACCAAGGTGTCTGCCGTCGCCCGCGTTCCGGTCAGCGCCTCGATATCCGTTACTTCAACGCGCGGATGCTGCATCACAGCCTGCGCCGCCCGAACCCGCCGCTGCAACGGCGCAGGTCCGCGTTCTTTTAAAGGGTTGCCCGGCGATACCAGCCACCACACCCGATCCAGCCCGAAGGCCTTCATCGCCTCAAGTGTGACGTGCACGTGCCCCCGATGCGGCGGATCGAAGGACCCGCCGAACAGACCGATAACCTGCCCCGGACGTGCATATGGAAGGACGCTGCGCAACATTCCTTGCTGATGTTCAGAACTCAAGCGGCTTGTCAATCAACAGGTTGCACAGGGTCACCCAGCCGGACCCGCCCGGACTGCACCACTTCGGCACACCAACCCCCATGGCCGCGCACGGCGGAATAGCCACCTTTGCCCAACGCCTCCTCCATCCGGCTGCAAGGCGCGCAAATGAGTGTGAAACGAAAAATAGCCTCGCCCACCCGCACCTCGCGCCCCTTGAGCGCGGCCAGATTGATCCCCGAAACCACCAGATTGCGCCGCAAGATGTCCGGTGCGACCGGCCCCTGCCCCAGATATGACCCAATCGCCGCAAGATGCTCTTGCTGGATCAGAGTCACCGCCCGCTTGCCCGCGCGACCTCGGTCACCTGAAAGCCCATCGGCCGTCACCATAGCCGCGTCCACGGCAACCAATGGCGCCCGACGCTCGGGCCGAAGGCCAATCCAGTCCACCCGACCGGGCCGTGTCCAGCCCGCTATCAACTCTGCCAGTTTCGACAAACCGTCCCCCGCGTTCAGCCGCGCCAATCTAACCGAGGCCGCATCGATACGAAATTCACAAAACCACCAGCTTGCCCCGCCCGCCCGGCTTGGATATCTAGCGGTTTAACCTGATTTCCCCGACCCAAAGGACGCGACATGGCCGCCTATCAATATGTCTACCACATGCAGGGTGTCTCAAAGACCTATCCCGGTGGCAAGAAGTGCTTTGAAAACATCCACCTGAGCTTTCTGCCCGGTGTGAAAATCGGTGTCGTCGGCGTCAACGGCGCGGGTAAATCGACGCTGATGAAGATCATGGCAGGCCTCGATACCGATTTCACCGGTGAGGCATGGGCCGCCGAAGGCGCCAAGGTCGGCTATCTGCCGCAGGAACCGAAGCTGGATGAATCCCTGACCGTGCGCGAAAACGTCATGCTGGGCGTCGCCGCGAAAAAGGCCAAGGTCGACCGGTTCAACGAGATTGCCATGGAAATCGCCGAGAACTACTCGGACGAGCTGATGGAAGAGATGACCACCCTGCAGGACGCGATCGACGCGGAAAACCTGTGGGATCTGGACAGCCAGATCGACGTCTCGATGGAGGCGCTGCGCTGCCCGCCGGACGATGCCAACATCGCCAACCTCTCAGGCGGTGAGAAACGCCGTGTGGCGCTGTGCAAGCTGCTGCTGGAAGCGCCCGACATGCTGCTGCTTGATGAGCCGACCAACCACCTGGACGCTGAAACGATTGCCTGGCTGCAACAGCACCTGATCGACTACAAGGGCACCATCCTGATCGTCACTCACGACCGCTATTTTCTGGATGACATCACAGGCTGGATTCTGGAGCTCGACCGTGGCCGCGGCATTCCTTACGAGGGCAACTACTCTGCATGGCTGGAACAAAAGGCCAAACGGCTGGAGCAGGAAGCCCGCGAGGACAAATCCAAGCAGAAAACCCTGCAGCGCGAATTGGAATGGATGCGTCAGGGTCAGAAGGCCCGTCAGGCCAAATCCAAGGCCCGGATCAACGCCTATAACGAACTGGCCGAACAGTCCGAGCGCGAAAAGCTGACCCGCGCCCAGATCGTCATCCCCAACGGCCAGCGCCTCGGCGGCAAGGTGATCGAGGTCGAAGGGTTGGCCAAGCACATGGGCGACAAGCAGTTGATTGAAAAGCTGGATTTCGCTCTGCCCCCCGGCGGCATCGTCGGCGTCATCGGCCCCAACGGCGCCGGTAAATCGACCCTGTTCAAAATGCTGACCGGTCAGGAACAACCCGACGCAGGCACCATCACGCTGGGCGACACGGTCGAACTGTCCTATGTCGACCAGTCCCGCGATGACCTGAAAGACAACGACACCGTTTGGGAGGCGATCACCGGCGGCGCCGAGATCATCCAGCTGGGCGACGCACAGGTCAATTCGCGCGCCTATTGCTCGTCCTTCAACTTCAAGGGCGGCGATCAGCAGAAAAAGGTTTCGCTGCTATCTGGTGGTGAGCGCAACCGCGTCCACATGGCCCGCCTGTTGAAAGAGGGCGGCAACGTCCTGCTGCTCGACGAACCGACCAACGACCTTGACGTCGAAACCCTGCGCGCACTGGAAGACGCGCTGGTTGATTTCGCCGGCTGCGCTGTGGTCATCTCGCACGACCGTTTCTTCCTCGACCGGATTTGCACCCATATTCTGGCCTTCGAGGGCGATGCCCACGTGGAATGGTTCGAAGGCAACTTCGAAGATTACGAAGAGGACAAAAAGCGTCGTCTGGGACCGGACGCGCTGGAGCCCAAGCGCCTAAAGCACAAAAAGTTTGCACGATGATCGGCTTTATCGAGAAACGCATCGACAAATGGAAGCGCAGCGTCCGCAAGCGGGTTGCTATTCGGCGTTTGCAGCGGATTCCGCAAAACGCACCCAAAAACTGTGTCATTGTGGCAAGCAATGGCCGGTCCGGCAGCACGCTGACCTTTCTGGCCCTTGCTGATACGTTGAAAGAGATCGATCCGCTATCGGCAAAGCGGGTGGATTTTGTAGCCCGGCTGAGTGATACCGAGTTTTACACTCCGTGCGTGTATAAGACTCACGACTTTCCTCAGCCGCTGTCCACATGGCCCGAAAATACCCGCGTCGTTTTTTGCTTCGGTCCGACCAAGGATTCAGCGTTTTCCGTGTATTCCGCAATGGAAAGATACGGCGCAGACTGGATCGACCAGCACTTCTATCACCTGCACGCCACCGGCACGTTTGATGAGTTGTTCGAACGCGACGTGCTGCAGCAGGCACGGCAGATCAGGGAGTGGGTCACGTTTGAAGATGTCCCCGTTCTGTGCGTTCGCTATGATGCGCTTTGGGACCATCAGGATACGATTTCGCGGTTTACCGGGTTGGATTTCACCCCGCCCAAACGGCGCGAGCGGACCCCGAAAGACATCCCTGAAGAGTTCAAGGCCAGCGCCGATCAGCTGTATGACCCGATTGATGAGGTGATCGATCAATTGCCGGAATGCTTCATAGCCTCGGCCCAATACAGCAGCGTCGTGAATAAACTGCCCGCCACCGACTGAGCCACGCCCTTGGGTGAATCGCGACGGAATCCTTCGAAACCTGCGTACGCGGCGCCCTGTCAGGCCGTCCGCATCCAGCGTCCACATGCGCAAATATCACCCGGTCAACTTGGCAACCGGTCGAACCTGGTTCAATCTGGCACCGGACCGCCTTATGCGGGCGTCAAGTGACAAAGGATCAATTTAGTGAGAGTGCTTTTCTCAAAGGGGCTTGTATTCATATCCAAGCCACGCTGTGGCTCTACATCGGTCCGCAAGTATCTGACGCGGCACCTGTCGAAAAAATCCGGAGATTTTGCTGTCGACTACGCGCATGAGTCCGAGCATTTTCACCCCCACGATACCGCCCCATACGTCAAGGCAAAGCTGGCGGAGCTTTATCCCGAACACGCTGGGCTTTCGTACTTCATGACGACAAGAAACCCGGTTAATTTACTTTGGTCCTGCTACCGGTATTTCAAACCCGATGCCGAGTGCCGCTACAACTTTGAACCCGGTTGGGACGAAACTACGACGATGGAGTTCGAAGACTGGGTCCAGCATGGCAAACTGGGCATGAAGGATGGGTGGAAGGAACTGGCCCCCAGTTGGATCTCCACGCAAAACCTGTCGCCCCTCAGCCTTGAGGCCTATTCCATTGACCGCGCGGGCGTTAACCACGTCGATCACCTGTTTCGGCTCGAAAACATAAACGAGCTGAATGACTGGCTTTCCGGCAGGCTGCCGAAACCCTGGTTTTCGGCTTTTTCACAGCGCGGAAACATTATTCCACATATCAATCAGGCAGAGGCGGGCGATCACGCCAAAGGTGGGGACAAGCCCATTGCCCTGTCTGACAAAAGCCTGAAAGCGATCCGGATGATGTTTCCCGCTGAAAGCGAAATGTACAAAATCTGAACCGGATTTTCCGGTTCCCCGGACCGGTTATCGTAACGTGCCGGGCGACCATGAGCAGGCCGGAGTGGCCACCCACTTTGGACTTCTAGGGGGTTTTGTTTCTTGCAGAACAGGACTCCTCCCTTGCCCCGCGCCGTTGCCGATGCCATATCTAAAGGGCTAACGTTTTTCTATTTCGACCTACTGTCTCCTTCTACGGCGCTCAGTCTATCGATCCAGACAACGACGCCAGGCTGCCGCAACTCCGTGGGCAGCACTAAACAGGAGACAACGGATATGCCTGCAGGCACCGTAAAATGGTTCAACACCACCAAAGGCTACGGCTTTATCGCACCCGAAGATGGCGGCAAAGACATCTTCGTTCACATCTCGGCCGTGGAACGCTCGGGCCTGACCGGTCTGGCCGACAACCAGAAGGTCACGTACGAGCTGCGCGCCGGCCGTGACGGCCGCGAAAGCGCCGACAATATCGTACTTGCATAAGGTATTGGAAGGGCAGAATATTCTCTGCCCTTTCTCTTTTCCGGGTGTACGCTTGCGCTCGTGTTGCTGCCTGATTGTGTGTCCCCACTACGACATCACAATAGGGTTACTTCTCTCCAACGATTGACCAGATCGGTTATCCTTCCGAGATTAGGGTCAAGATTTGTCTGTTGTTTTATAGAGAGCTGCCATGTTCACGCGCCGTACCTTTCTGACTGCGACCGCAGCCGCCAGCCTTGTGCCCGGCGTTGCGGCGGCCAAGAAGAAAGCTGTCGAATACGATCCCACACCGCAATTTGTGCGCATCAAAAAGCAATTCCAGCCGGGTCAATTGCTGGTCGCGCCGCGGTCCTTCTACCTGTATTACGTGACCGAGCCGCGTAAGGCGGTCCGCTATGGCTGCGGGGTCGGCAAGGCCGGGCTGGAATTCACCGGCACCGCCACCATCGACGTCAAGAAAGAATGGCCGACCTGGCGCCCGACCGACGAGATGATCGAGCGCGAACCCGTCACCTATGCCCGGTTCAAGGACAATGACTATGTCCAGCCCGGCGGCGGCGACAATCCTTTGGGCGCGCGGGCGCTTTACCTGTTCCAGAATGGCGTCGACACCTATTTCCGCATTCACGGCACCACGCAACCGCAAACCATCGGTCATGCGGTCTCAAATGGCTGTATCCGAATGATGAACGAACACGTGATCGACCTCTATGAGCGTGTGCCGATCGGGACCGTCGTGACCGTCGTTTGATCACTGCCGGGCCGCGGCGGCAAGTTCCAGCACATAGGGGCCAAGGTTTTCAACGATCAAGGCGACCCCTTCGGCATTTGGATGAATGCCGTCCGGCTGCATATAGCGGCGGGCGGCGTCCGGATCACCCTCGGCGGTCAACCCGGTGAAAAAGCTAGGGGCGTAGCCGGTTTCGTACTGATCTGCCAGATCAGGATAGATGGCATCAAATGCCTGTTTGTAATCGGCCCCGTAATTGCCGGGCACCTGCATCCCAACCAGCAGGATTTCAACATCCGCTGCGCTTGCCGTTTTGACAATCGCCTCAAGATTGCTGCGCGACACTGCCGGGTCGATCCCCCGCAACATGTCGTTGCCACCCAGCGTCACGATCATCCCGTCCACCTCTGGCGTCAGGGTCCAGTCCACTCGTGCCGCACCACCTGCCGTGGTGTCGCCGGATACACCGGCATTGATCAGGCGCACATCCACACCCTGCGCCTTTAGCCACCGATCCAGCTGAGGCACAAAGCCGTCCTGTTCGGGCAACCCATAGCCCTGGGTCAGCGAATCCCCTAAAGCAGCGATCACAACCTGCTCGGCTGTGACCGCAAAGCCGCAGCACACAAACAGCGTCGACATCAAAGCCTTGCGCAACATCTGAACCGCTCCATATCCCAATTGACCGTCCCAATCCGGAAAGGCCCATGACGACACCCGTTCTTTCGCTCCAAAATGCCGCTTTGTCGCTGGATGGCAATGCCGGTCGGGTGAATATCCTGCATGATATCTCGCTGACCGTCGCCCAAGGCGAAACGCTGGGGCTGGTGGGGCCGTCGGGGTCCGGCAAATCTTCGCTGCTGATGCTGATGGGCGGGCTGGAGCAAGCCACAGGGGGCATGATCACTGCCCTTGGCCACGATCTGACCGGAATGGATGAGGACGCCTTGGCCCGGTTCAGGCGCGGTGCGATGGGGGTGGTGTTTCAGAACTTTCACCTGATCCCGACCATGACGGCGCTTGAGAATGTGGCCACACCGCTGGAGCTGGCCGGGCACAAGGATGCGTTTGCCCGTGCCGAGGCGGAACTGGACGCGGTGGGTCTGTCGCATCGCCGCGACCACTACCCGGCGCAATTATCGGGGGGTGAGCAGCAACGGGTTGCCTTGGCGCGCGCCTCCGCCCCGCGCCCTCAAATCCTGCTGGCGGACGAGCCGACCGGCAATCTGGACGAAACCACGGGCGCTGCAATTGTCGACCTGTTGTTCGGATTACGGGACAGGCATGGTGCCACGCTGGTTCTGGTCACCCATAGCCACAGCCTGGCGCGCAAATGCGACCGGGTCGTCCGGTTGCGGGATGGCACCATCGCAGAAGACACGCAACAAGAGGCTGCGGAATGAGCCTGCGCCTTGCCGGTCGCCTGGCGCGCCGGGAGTTGCGCGGCGGTGTACGCGGTTTTCGCGTGTTTCTGGCCTGTCTGGCGCTAGGAGTTGCTGCCATTGCCGCCATCGGCTCTGTCCGGTCCGCGATCCAGGCCGGACTGACGCAGGAAGGCGCGGCACTGCTGGGTGGGAACGCGCAGCTGGAATTCACCTACCGCTTCGCCAGCGACGACGAGCGCGCGTGGATGCGACAGGCCGCGACCGAAGTGTCCGAGGTTGTGGATTTCCGCTCGATGGCCGTTGTGCGGCAGGGGGGCGAAACCCAGCGCGCCCTGACACAGGTAAAGGCCGTGGATGCGGCCTATCCGTTGATTGGAACGCCAAAGCTGGAACCCGACCAACCGCTCTCGGTCGCGCTGGACGGCCAGCAGGACCTGCCCGGAGCGGTGATGGATTCGGTGCTGATGGACCGGCTCGGCCTGTCCGTCGGAGATCGTTTTGCGCTTGGAACGCAGGATTTCGTGCTGACGGCCGCGTTGATCCACGAACCGGACGGCGCCGCGGACGGCTTCGGGCTGGGGCCGCGGACTCTGGTCCGGACCGAGGATCTGCAGGCATCCGGCCTGTTGGCACCGGGAACGCTGTTTTCCACCAAATACCGGCTGAGCCTGCCACCCGAGACCAATCTCGAAACCCTGTCTGCCGAAGCCAGGCAAAGCTTCGGCGGCACCGGAATGCGCTGGACCGATGCCCGTAACGGGGCACCCGGGATTGCCGAGTTTGTCGCGCGCCTGAGTGCGTTTCTGGTTCTGGTCGGCCTGTCCGGTCTGGCTGTCGGAGGCGTCGGCGTGTCAGCCGCTGTTCGCGCCTATCTGGCGCAAAAGACCAAAACCATCGCCACGCTGCGGACGCTGGGCGCGGATCGCGCGACGATCTTTCAAACCTACTTGATCCAGATCGGGGTCCTGACAGGGATCGGTATTGCGTTGGGGGTTACTCTGGGCGCGGTTTTGCCCCTGTTGCTGGCCCCACTGATCGAGGCCCGCCTGCCCGTCCCTGCTGTTTTCACGCTTTACCCCCGCCCTCTGGCCGAGGCTGCGCTGTACGGCGCCCTGACCGCGTACCTGTTTACCCTCTGGCCCCTCGCCCGAACCGACGAGGTTCGCGCCGCAACGCTGTTCCGCGACGCGCTGTCTTCGGCGCGCGCCGTGCCGCGTGCAGTTTTCGTTGTGGCAACCGTCATCGGGCTGGCCCTGCTGATCCTGTCGGCCGCGTGGTTCAGCGGTTCGGTACGCCTGACGCTCTGGACCGCCGCCGGGCTGGTCGGCGCGCTGGCGCTGCTGTCCCTTTCGGCCCTTGCGATCCGCAAACTGGCTCGCATCAGCACCACAGCCGTCCGTGGCCGCCCCGCCCTGCGGTGGGCCTTGTCGGCGGTCTCGGACCCGCGCGAGGGGGCCGCCTCGGTTGTGCTGTCTCTGGGGCTGGGTCTTTCAGTCCTTGCCGCCGTTGGCCAGATCGACGGGACTCTGCGCAATGCAATCTCGAGCAACCTGCCCGATGTGGCCCCGTCATACTTCTTTGTCGATATTCAAAAAGACCAAATGCCCGGCTTTACCGAACGGCTGGAAACCGACCCCGCCGTCAGCCGCATCGAAAGCGCTCCGATGCTGCGCGGGATCATCACCCGGATCAACGGGAAACCAGCGCGTGATGTAGCAGGCGATCACTGGGTTCTGGACGGGGATCGGGGCGTGACCTATTCCGCCACCCCGCCCCAAAACACCCGCGTCACCGCAGGGACCTGGTGGCCCGAAGACTACGCAGGCACGCCGCAAGTCAGTTTCGCCGCTGAAGAGGCCGAGGAGATGGGGCTGTCCCTGGGCGACAAACTGACCGTAAACATTCTGGGCCGCGACATCACCGCCGAAATCACCTCTCTGCGCGAGGTTGATTTTTCGACCGCAGGCATTGGCTTCATCATGTCGATGAACCCTTCGGCCCTTGCCGGAGCACCGCACAGCTTCATCGCCACCGTCTATGCCGAGGAACAGGCCGAAGCCGCCATCCTGCGCGATCTGGCGGGCCAGTTTCCCAATATTACCGCGATAAGGGTACGCGATGCGATTGACCGCGTCTCGGGCCTGCTGGCCGGGCTGGCGGCGGCGACTTCGTACGGGGCAGGAATATCCTTGCTGACCGGCTTTCTGGTTCTGATCGGAGCAGCCGCCGCCGGTGAAACCGCGCGGCGCTATGAATCAGCGATACTCAAGACACTGGGCGCGGACCGTCGGCGGATATTACTCAGCTTTGCCCTGCGCTCGGTCCTTCTGGGCGCGGCAGCCGGGAGTGTTGCCCTGCTGACCGGTATTTTGGGCGGCTGGGCCGTCGCCACTTACATCTTCAACACCGGATTCTCGGTCATCTGGACCCCAGCGCTGAGCATCGTTCTGGCTGGCATCCTGGTGACGTTGGGCGCGGGCCTTGCCTTTGCCCTGCGCCCTCTGGCCGTACGTCCGGCCCGCATCCTGCGGGCCACTGACTGATCTCAGCGCACGCAGGCGACCGGTTGCAGGATTTGCAGCAACTGGTCGTTGTCACACACAAGCGCATCCAACGTGATTTCGTCCAGCGAGGCATAAAACACCTCGGCGGCGTCTTGCAGGGCCAGCCGCAGCCGGCAGGCATCCGTCAGGGGGCAGGTATTGTCGGCATCGGCGAAACATTCGGCAATCGGCAGGCTGCCTTCGACATGGCGGAATACCGAGCCGATACGAATCTGATCCGCCGGGCGCGCCAGTGCCATGCCGCCATTGCGGCCGCGTTGCGTGCTCAGGTAGTTCAGCTGGCTCAGCTGGTTGATCACCTGCGCCAGATGGTTTTCCGAGATGTTGCATACATCGGCGATCTCGGCCTTAGTCACCAGCCGATCCTGGTGCGCCGCGCAATACATCAGCAAGCGCACTGCGATATTTGTCCGTTTGGTAATCCTCATCGAGACCTCCCAAATTTCAAGATGCGATCTTATTGCATGTCCGGCAAAAAAGCGGTTTGACATACATCAATCGTTCAAAAAGGACCTGACGGCGCATGGCGGACCCTTATTTCTTTGGCTATGGCAGCTTGGTGAACCTTGCGACCCACGATTTTCCCGACCCCCATCCGGCGCAGCTGCAGGGGTGGCGACGCGCCTGGCGGCATACCGATCTGCGCCCTGTGGCTTTTCTGACCGCAATCCCGGACCCCGGGTCCCAGATCGAGGGGATGATCGCCCATGTCCCGAAAAACGACTGGGCGGCACTGGACGAACGGGAATGGGCCTATGACCGGGTTCCGACGACCCGCGCCGTCACACACCCCCTGACCCATGATGTTGAAATCGCCGTTTACGCAGTGCCGCAAGGACGCCACACCCAGCCCAGCAATCGCCATCCGCTGTTGCTCAGCTATATCGACGTGGTTGTGCAGGGGTATCTGCGCACCTTCGGCGAGGACGGTGCGGATCGGTTTTTTGCCACGACCGACGGGTGGGACGCGCCGATTCTGAACGACCGGGCGGAACCCCGCTATCCCCGGCACCAGCAGTTGAAACCGGCCGAGACGGAATTCGTCGATGACCGCCTAAATCGTTTGTCGGCTTCGATCGTACAGACCGCATAGAAAAAGGCGGGGCCAATGGACCCCGCCTTTCGGAAATCTGTTCTGTTTCGGTTAGCCGCGGGCGCGGATTACCTGCAGCAGCGGCAGCAGGGCTGCCATTTCAGGCCCGCGCTCCATACCTGTCAGCGCTTTGCGCAGCGGCATGAACAGACCTTTGCCCTTGCGGCCGGTGGCCTCTTTCACGGCTTTGGTCCAAGCGCCCCAGGTTTCACCATCGAACGGTCCTTCGGGCAGCAAAGC
Organism: Ruegeria sp. AM9; assembly: GCF_056540565.1. NCBI lineage: Bacteria > Pseudomonadati > Pseudomonadota > Alphaproteobacteria > Rhodobacterales > Roseobacteraceae > Ruegeria > Ruegeria sp. AM9. The sequence continues at coordinate 10,673 of NZ_JBQFWY010000013.1, read as the reverse complement.
GACGGCCTCAGCGATGAAGTCGCGGTCTTCGTCTGCGATCAGAGGTTCGGCCCCGTCACGGCAAAGGTCCCACCAGCCTTTTAGATCACCCAGAGTCGTGATGTTCTCGCGCGCCATCGCCCAGAAATCCTCTGCCAGCGCCCCGGGAACACCAACCGCTGAAACCGCATCCGCCACGTCAGCTAGCGGCAGCGATTGCAGGTGCTTGGCGGTCAGCGGGAACAGGTCCTGCACGTCGAACTTGGTCGGCGCCGCGCCAAAACGGTTGACGTCGAACCCTTCGATCAGCTCCGCCATATCCGAGCGCAGTTCGACTGGATCGGACGAGCCCAGGCGCGCCATCAGGCTCAGCAGGGCCATCGGCTGCACGCCTTGCTCGCGCAGATCGCGCAGCGCCAGAGTACCCAGACGTTTCGACAGCGCCTCACCCTGCGGGCCGGTCAGCAATGAATGGTGCGCGAAACGCGGGCAGGTGCCGCCCAGCGCCTCGATGATCTGAATCTGCGTCGCGGTGTTGGTGACGTGGTCCGAGCCGCGCACCACATCGGTCACGCCCATCTCGGTGTCATCCACCACCGATGCAATCGTATAGAGAACCTGACCGTCGCCGCGGATCAGCACCGGATCAGACACCGAGGCCGCATCGATGGAGATGTCGCCCAGAATACCGTCATTCCACTCGATCCGCTCGTGATCCAGCTTAAAGCGCCAGACGCCATTTCCACGCTCGGCGCGCAGGGCTTCTTTCTCGGCGTTACTGAGATTCAGCGCCGCGCGGTCATAGACCGGCGGCTTGCCCATGTTCAGCTGTTTCTTGCGCTTCAGGTCCAACTCGGTGGGCGTCTCGAACGCCTCATAGAACCGGTCCATCGCGCGCAGCTTGTCGGCGGCCTCGGCATAGCGGTCCAGACGCTCGGACTGGCGCTCGACCCGGTCCCAATGCAGACCCAGCCATTCCATATCCTGCTTGATGGCGTCGACATATTCTTCTTTCGACCGCTCGGGATCGGTGTCGTCGATGCGCAGAATGAACGTACCGCCAGCCTTGCGGGCTATCAGATAGTTCATCAGGGCGGTACGCAGGTTGCCCACATGGATGTAACCGGTGGGCGACGGGGCAAAACGGGTGGTGGTCATGGAGTTCTCCTGTTGGCGCGGCTCATGTCACAGGATGGGCGTTTTGTCCAGCGGATGCGGGAAACGCGCCTGGCGGCGCGTGCCTTCGGCGCTAGTATTTGAGAAAAGATGAAGCGGATCAGGCTGGGTGAACCGGCCAATGCCGCTCAAGGTCCGCAAGCCCGGCGCGGATCAGTTCGGACAGGATGTCCGGATCAATATCGGCCAGCTTGTTCACATAGAGGCAGGACTTGCCCAGCTTGTGCTTGCCCAGCCGGGACAGAATATCCCCGAAATCCGCATAACCGGGCATGATATAGATCGACAGCGCCGCCTTGCGCGGGGAAAAACCGGTGGCCAGAAAATCGCCCTCACGCCCGGATTTGTAGCGATAGTGATAGCGGCCATAGCCAATGATCGACGGGCCCCACATGACCGGTTCGAACCCGGTTGTTTCGCGAAAGAGCGCATCCAGGACCTTCGCGTCCCCGGCCTTTGACGCCGGTTGAACGGCCGACAAAAAGCGGGCGACGCTTGCTTTGGTCGGGACGGTTTTGTTTTCTGATCGGGGCATGAACAAGAATTAACACGACATGTTCATCCATGCAGCCCACTTCATGGGGGTATAGTCTGGCAAGAGACTCGTGCCGACCTACCTCATCCACAGGTGTTCTGACAGGGAGAACCACAATGACCATCAAACTCACACGCCGCGCCGCATTGGGTTCTGCGGCTGCTTTGCCATTTGCTGCCGCCGCGACCCCGCTATTGGCTGCCGGAGCCGACGCCAAGGCAAACACGACCATCGCCAAGTCGTTCACGCTGGGTGATTTCACCGTCACCACGCTGCTGGATGGCAGCCTGCCCCGCGATGGCGCCAAAGAAATTTTCGGTGGCGGTGCCTCGGATGAGGATTTCGCCAAGGTGTCGGCCGAAAACTTCATCTCGCCGGACGTGGCGCAGTTCTTCTTTACCCCGACGCTGGTCAATACCGGGTCAGAGCTGGTGCTGTTCGACACTGGCCTTGGGAAAGGTGGCATTCAGGCTGCCTTGGCGGATGCGGGTGTCACGCCGGATCAGATCAACGTTGTTGTTATCACCCACATGCACCCCGACCATATCGGTGGTATGACCACGAATGACGCGCCGACCTTCCCAAATGCACGTTATGTCACCGCATCACCCGAGTATGATTTCTGGGCGGCGCAGGAGGCCGGAAACCGGGTCGGTGATCTGGTGGCCGCCAAGGTGACACCGCTGGCCGAGAAGATGACCTTTATCGAAGACGGCGGCGCGGTGGCTTCGGGCATCACCGCTGTCGCCGCCTATGGGCACACGCCCGGCCACACGGTCTACCATCTGGAGAGCAACGGTCAGCGGCTGGTTCTAACCGCCGATCTGGCCAATCACTATGTCTGGTCCTTTGCCCACCCGGAATGGGAGGTGCGCTTTGACATGGACAAGGCGGCCGCCACCGCCTCACGCCGCGACGTGCTGGGGATGCTGGCCGCCGACAAGGTGCCGATGATCGGCTATCACATGCCTTTCCCTGCCGCTGGCTTTGTCGAAACCCGCGGTGACGGGTTCCGCTTTGTGCCAGTCAGCTATCAGATGATGGGTTAGGCCCTCAGTATCCGGGGTCCGGCCGCACCTTTGAGCCATCCGTGAACCGGGACAGGCGGAAGGCGGTCGGATCAACGCAGGGCGTGGTTCCGGCGACGAGATCGGCCATAAGGCGACCCGCCGCCGGACCGATGCCAAATCCATGACCCGAAAACCCGGTTGCTATGAACATGCCCGGCAGGTGATCGACCCCCGAGATTACCGGCACAGCGTCCGGCGTGACGTCAATCATGCCCGCCCAACTTTGGACAAGCTCGGACTGTTCCAACACCGGGAAAGCGCGGCGCGCCGCAGCCCAGGCCTGTCGCAGCGCTTTGGGAGACGGTTCGGGGTCCAGCACGCGGCAATGTTCGAACGGGGTGACATCGGTGGGCAGCCAGGTCCGGTCCTGTTGCGCCTCAATTCTCCAACGCTTTGACAAACGAAACCGCAGCGATCGCCATTCCTGTGTAAATGCCGGCAGGAACTGCCGCGCCAGCCGGAAACTGTCAGGCACGATATCCACCGTGTTTTCATGCCCCGACGCGATGGAATAGCCCCCATCCATTCGTTTGCGCATGGCAAAACCATCGGACCAGAGCGCCGCTTCCGGCCCCTCGGCTGGTGAGGTCCTCAGGACCGTGTTCAGAACCTTGAGCTGCGGCAGCTCGATCCCCGCGTTCCCGGCAAACAGGCGCGACCAGGCGCCACCTGCCAGAACAACATAGTCGCAGGCCACGCGACCACGTTCGGTGAATACCCCTGTGATCCGACCATCCCCGGTATCGACGCTGCGCACGGCGCAATTGGTCATCAGAACAGCGCCGCGGTCGCGCGCTGCCTCGGCAATTGCAGGCGCGGCCAGTTGCGGTTCGGCCCGACCGTCCTGCGGCATGAAAAGGGCGCAGTCATAGGAGGTCTGACTGCCCGGCAGCAGAGCCTTCAACTCGGCCCCGGCTACGATCCTTGCACCAGTCTGCAGCCCGTCCACATGCCGCAGCCACCGTTCCAGATTGCCACTGCCACGCTTGCCCGACGCGCCGAACAGAATGCCCGCGCGCATATATCCGGTTTCCCTACCGATGCGCTGATCCAACCCTTGCCAAAGATGCAGCGACTCGACCATCAGCGGAATTTCCCGCGGATCGCGCATCCCCAGACGGACCCACCCCCAGTTGCGAGAGCTTTGCTCGCCCGCGATCTGACCCTTTTCGCACAGCAGCACCGAGGCACCGCGTTCGGCCAGTTCCAACGCGGTCGAGGCACCGATAATGCCGCCGCCAATGACAACGACATCCACGGTTTTGGGTAAGTGCAGATCGGGTTCAACGGGGGTTGGTTTGGGGCCGGGCATCAACCGCTCTTACTTCATGGCTCTGGCCGCTATGAAGGCGTGGGGCGGGCACTCAGGCAACACGTCTTCTGCCGCAGGGTCGATGTTTTTTGACAGCTGTGGCGAACGCGCCAACAGGCGCGGGAAAACCCGCGCCGCCCCGACTGAAATCACCTGAAGTCTAGGCTGCGCCGCTCAGTTCGGCCCATTTCTGACGCAGGGTCGCGGCAAGGCCTGAATCGCGGGGCTGAACCTCTTCGTCCATTTCCGCCTGTTGAGGCAGGATCGGAAAGATCGCCTGGGGTTTTGCCAGCTCTGCAGCGGGCTCGGGGTCTTCGATTTCTTCTTCACGAAGAAGATCAGCAATTGCCGAATCCAGCTTGGCCTCGTCCAGAACCCGGGCTTCGGATTCCATCGACTTGTACCTTAAAGGCGGGTGAAGCGGCTTGTCATATCCCTCATACATAATAGCACCAACTCGTTAACTCAGACATCCAACATAAGGTGCGCCACAGTTCCACACATCGAATTGAGGTCACACCGCCCCATGTGGGGCTTTAATTAAGCTAAAATGTGGCAAAAAAATGTCTCGATTTCAAGCAGTCAGTTCCCTGAGAGCCTGGAAAATTAAGATGTTATCCGCCATTTGGAAACAATATACGGATCGCTGAGCACAATGGGCCTAATTTCGAAACCCCGTTATTGACCCACTTGCACGATTCCCGTTCGGTTCAGCCGCGATCCCGCCAGCGGTTCACAATCGGATAACGGCGATCCAGCCAGAATGCCCGGCTGGTCAGACGTGTTCCCGGGGCGGACTGAAAGCGTTTGTATTCGCTGATGTAAATCAGATGCTCGACCCGCCGCGCCTCGGTCTCGTCGAAACCGGCGGCAACGCAATCGGCGATCGAGCCCTCCTGATCGACCAGAATATCCAGAATCGCGTCCAGAACCGGGTAATCGGGCAGGCTGTCGCTGTCCTTTTGGTCTTCGCGCAATTCGGCGCTGGGGGGTTTGTCGATGACCGAGGGGCGGATCACCTCGCCCGCCGGGCCCATCATCCAGTCGCGGTGATTGGCGTTGCGCCAGCGGCAGGTCTCGAACACGCGGGTCTTGTACAGGTCCTTGATCGGGTTGTAGCCGCCGTTCATATCGCCGTAGATCGTGGCATACCCCACCGCGACTTCGGATTTGTTCCCGGTGGTCAGCAACATCTCGCCGAACTTGTTCGAGATCGCCATCAGCAGCAAACCGCGCAGGCGGGACTGGATGTTTTCTTCGGTCAGATCCTCATCGCGACCGGCAAAGAGCGGGGCCAGAGTCTCGGTCACCGCTGCCCGGCTGTCCGAAATCGGCACATAGTCGTAGTGCACGCCCAGCGCCTTGGCCACGGCCTCGGCATCGTCCAGTGAGGCCTGACTGGTGTATTCCGAAGGCAGCATCACGCAACGCACATTCCCGGCCCCGACAGCATCCACGGCGATTGTAGCCACCAAGGCCGAATCGACGCCGCCCGACAGACCCAGCAGAACCTTTTTGAACCCGGTCTTGCCGATATAGTCGCGCAAGGACTGCACCATCGCGCGATAGTCCTGTTCCCATTCATCCGGTTGCGGCACGATCTCGCCCGGCACGATGCGCCAGCCGTCATCGCCGCGCTCAAGGTCGACATGGGTAACAAGCTCATCAAAAACCGGCATCCGGAACGCAAGCTCTCCGCCCGGGTTCAGGCCGAAAGTGGCCCCGTCGAACACCTGGTCGTCCTGCCCGCCCACCATGTTCAGGTATATCAGCGGCAGGCCGGTTTCGACCACGCGGGCAACCATGTGGTTCAGGCGAATGTCATATTTGTTGCGGAAATAGGGCGAGCCGTTGGGAATCAGCAGGAACTCGGCCCCGGTTTCCTCGAGCGTTTCCGCCACGTCCCCGTGCCAGCCATCTTCGCAGATCGGGCTGCCGATGCGTGTGTTGCCAACCGCATAAGGCCCGCCCAGCGGGCCGGCATCGTACAGGCGCACTTCGTCGAACACAGTCTCATTGGGCAGGTGATGTTTCAGCACCTTGCTACCGATCCGCCCCCCCTTGAGGATCAGGTAGGCGTTATACAGGTTGCCGCCTTCGACCCACGGACCGCCAATCGCCACCGCCGGACCTTCGGCGCATTGCACGGCCAGCTCTTCGACCGCAGCCATCGCTGCCCGGTGAAAGGCGGGCTTCATCACCAGGTCCTGCGTATTGTAGCCGGTGATGAACATCTCGGGGAACGCCACCAGATCGGCCCCAGCCTCGCGCGCCTGTTCCCACGCGGTTAACGCCTTGGCGGCATTGCCTTCGATATCCCCCACGGTGGGGTTGAGTTGCGCCAGAGTGATGCGGAAACGGTCGGCCATGCTGCCCTCTTGCCCTCGTCGGTCTTACTGCCATTTAGCAGATCATTGCGCGAGTGAAAGGCAAATGCGGCAAAACCCGTTGCCCTGCCCCCGCGCGTGCCGTAGTTTTGCGAAAAAGGACTAAAACCGGACAGGCAGGACCGATCATGAACGCTTTCCGCATTTCCATTGCCGCATCCGCGCTGGCCCTGATCGCTGTGGGCGCTACCGCGCAGGACGGTCAGGTGATCACCAAGGATGACGAGGTCGGGGGCGTCTACGAAGGCACCTTTGAAAAAGGCCTGCGACACGGCACCGGCACCTACCGCTTGCCCAACGGGTTCGAATACAGCGGCGAATGGGTCGAGGGCGAGATCCAGGGCACGGGCGTCGCCCGCTATGTCAATGGCTCGGTCTATGAAGGGATGTTCGCCAAGGGTCAGCCCGAGGGACGCGGCAAGATCGTTTATGCCGATGGCGGCAGTTACGATGGCGAATGGTCCAACGGGTCGATCAACGGCACCGGCGTTGCGATCTATGCCAATGGCGCGCGCTATGAAGGAGGCTTCCAGAACGCGCGGTATCACGGCACGGGCGTGATGACCGACCCCAGCGGCTATAGCTTTGATGGCGAGTGGGTGGACGGCGTCAAACAGGGCAAGGGCAAGATCACCTATGCCGAAGGCGGTGTCTATGAAGGCGACGTCAAGGACGGCCAGCGCCACGGTCAGGGCAGCCTGACCCTGCCCGACGGGATGACCTATACCGGAGATTGGGCCGAGGATCGCATCACCGGAACCGGGCGGCTGTCTTATGTCAACGGGGACGTCTACGAGGGCGAGGTGGTTGACGGGCGGCGTCTGGGCAAGGGCAAGGTGGTCTATGCCAATGGCGATGTCTACGAAGGCGACTATGCCGACGATCTGCGTCATGGCCAGGGGATCTATACCGGAACCGACGGGTATGTTTACACCGGCCAATGGACTACCGGGTTGATCGAGGGGCTGGGCGAAGTGACCTATCCCGACGGCTCGATTTATGTCGGCGATTTCAAGGCCGATCTGGCCGAAGGCAAAGGCCGCATCACCTATACGGACGGTTCGACCTATGATGGTGACTGGATCGCCGGCGTGATCGAGGGCCAGGGCGTTTCGACCTATCCCAATGGCACGGTCTACAAGGGCCAGTTCAAGAATGCCAAGCCGCATGGCAAAGGCATTCTGACCTCTGCCGACGGGTCCAGCTATGACGGAGATTGGGTGGACGGTCTGCGTCAGGGCAACGGGCTGTCCACCTACCCCGACGGCACCACCTATTCCGGCGATTTCGACGCGGGCAGACGCCACGGTCAGGGTGAGATCGTGATGGCCAACGGCTTCAGCTATTCCGGCGCGTGGACCGAAGGCAAGATCACCGGCGACGGCGTCGCGACCTATCCAAGCGGCGATGTCTACGAAGGTAGTTTTGTAGACGCCAAGCGCCATGGTCAGGGCACCGTGCGCTATGCCAATGGTGAAACGGCAACCGGCGTTTGGGACAACGGTGAGCTGGCAACGGCGACCGATGCTGCCCCCGAAGCGGCGCCTGAAACACCCCCGTCAGATTCGGACAGCACGGACGGCTGAAGCCAAATCAGCTACCACGGCACCGGCTTTCCCGCCCAGTCAAAGAACCCGCCGGTATCGGTCGGGGTCAGATGCGCCATAACGCCCAGCAGATTCGCGGCAGCCTCATCCGCGGTAACGGCAGGATGCCGCCCGAGGTATTTCCGGGTGAATTCGGTTTTCACCGTCCCGGGATGCAGGGCGACACAGATCGCCTGTTTGTGGGTGCGGGTCAGTTCGATGGCTGCCGTGTGCACGATCTGATTCACCGCCGCTTTTGCCGCCCGATAGCTGATCCACCCACCCAGGCGATTGTCCCCGATCGAACCCACACGCGCCGACAGCACAGCGAATACTGCGCGCCGCTCGCGGGGCAACAGACGCGCCGCGTGACCCAGAATCAGCGCCGGCCCCACGGCGTTCAGTGCGAACTGATCCATCATCGCCTGCGCAGATGCGGCCCGGACGGTCTTTTCCGGCGCCGCGCCGTTGATCTCTAACGCGCCAGACGCAACAAGGATCAAGTCGAACGACCCGCCGATAGCATCCAGCGCGCGGTGCACGCCGTCAGGGTCCGTCAGGTCAAACCCGTCGGCTGAACGTGACAGACCAGTCACCGCCACCCCCTGCCCGCGCAGGCACTGACACACCGCCTGTCCGATGCCCCCCGAAGCGCCAATGATCAGTGCTTTTTTCATGGCAAACCACCTAGCCGCACGCCGCGCCGGATCAATACAGCGCGGAAAAGAAACCGCTCATCTGAAGCCACGCCGCAAATTGGTCTTTTCATTCCGGGGCGGCTCTGTATAACCTCAATCCCATGATCAACCGCGCAGATATCCTTGTTGCTGACACCGCCCTTAGCGGTGCGTCTCTGCGTGGCCTACTGATCCTAATCCGCCTCTGAGCGTGCCATCCGGCGCGCCCGCTCAGAGGAGGACGCCCGCGCGCCATAGGCTTTAGGACAGAAGAAGAAAGAGAATCCCATGACCAACGTGACCGACCAAGACCGCGTCTTGATCTTCGATACCACTTTGCGCGACGGCGAGCAGAGCCCCGGCGCAACCATGACCCATGACGAAAAGCTCGAAATCGCCGAGCTGCTGGACGATATGGGCGTCGACATCATCGAAGCCGGTTTCCCCATCGCATCCGAAGGTGACTTCAAGGCGGTTTCCGAAATCGCGCAGCGGTCGAAAAATAGCCGCATCTGCGGTCTGGCCCGCGCCAACTTTGCCGATATCGACCGGTGTTGGGAGGCGGTGAAGCACGCCGGAAAGAACCGTATCCATACCTTCATCGGCACCTCTCCGCTGCACCGCGCCATTCCGAACCTGACCCAGGACGAGATGGCCGAGAAGATCCACGAAACGGTCAGCCACGCCCGCAACCTTTGTGAAAACGTGCAGTGGTCGCCGATGGATGCGACCCGGACGGAATGGGATTACCTTTGCCGCGTGATCGAGATTGCAATCAAGGCCGGGGCGACCACGATCAACATTCCAGATACCGTCGGCTATACAGCGCCGCTGGAATCGGCGGATTTGATCAAGCGTCTGATCGAGACGGTACCCGGCGCGGATGAAGTTGTCTTTGCCACCCATTGTCACAACGACCTTGGCATGGCGACCGCGAACTCGCTGGCTGCTGTGGCGGGCGGTGCACGCCAGATCGAATGCACCATCAACGGTTTGGGCGAACGTGCGGGCAACACCGCCTTGGAAGAGGTCGTCATGGCGCTGCGCACCCGCAACGACATCATGCCCTGGAAAACGGGCATCGACACCACCAAGATCATGCATATCTCGCGCCGGGTGGCGACGGTGTCGGGCTTCAACGTGCAATTCAACAAGGCCATCGTCGGCAAGAACGCCTTTGCCCATGAAAGCGGTATCCACCAGGACGGGATGCTGAAGAACCGAGAGAACTTCGAGATCATGCGCCCCGAAGATATCGGGCTGTCGGGGACATCCTTGCCGTTGGGCAAACACTCGGGCCGCGCGGCGTTGCGCGATAAGCTCGAGACGTTGGGCTATGAGGTCGGGGACAACCAGCTCAAGGATATCTTCGTTCGCTTCAAGGATCTGGCCGACCGCAAGAAAGAGGTGTTCGACGACGACCTCATCGCGTTGATGACGTTGGATGATGATGAGGGCAATGACCACCTGCAACTGGTGTCGATGAAGGTCACCTGCGGCACCGGCGGTCAGGCGGAATCGACAGTCGAACTGGAAGTGGACGGCCAGGACAGGATCGCAACGGAACATGGCGACGGCCCGGTGGATGCCACCTTCAAGGCGATCCGCGCGATCCATCCGAACACCGCCCGCCTGCAGCTTTATCAGGTGCACGCAGTGACCGAAGGCACCGATGCACAGGCCACAGTTTCGGTGCGGTTGGAAGAGGATGGCATGATCGCCACCGGCCAATCCGCCAATACAGATACGGTAGTTGCTTCGGCCAAGGCTTATATCCACGCCTTGAACCGCCTGATCGTCCGCCGCGAGAAAACCGGCCCCGGCGCGGATGCACGCGAGATCAGCTACAAAGACCTGACGTAGACGACAGGCAGGGGCTCCCGCACCCGCGGCGGTCTGGCTTCGCCGACCCTTCTTGGGTTTTGGGCCCGGCAGCGCGCCACAGGCGCGC